>DASPLK010000001.1:0-136612 GCA_035627595.1 Minisyncoccota bacterium
ACGCTGCGATGGCTCGAAAGCCACCGCAACCCTTTGTAAGTACACGGTTTCAGTTCTATTTCACTCCCCTCTCGGGGTTCTTTTCACCTTTCCCTCACGGTACTAGTTCACTATCGGTCATGTAACATATTTAGCCTTACCGGTTAGTTCCGGCAGATTCACTCGAGCTATTCGTGTCTCGAGCTACTCAAGAATAGAAGCACAAGAGAGTTTTCTATTTCGCGTACGGGGCCATTACCCTCTGGGGCGTTGCTTCCCAGCAACTTCCGCTATAGAGAACTTTTGTAACTCCTGCCGAACAAAGTTCGGAGCTTCTACCTTACAACCCCGGATTCCGAAGAACCCGGTTTGGGCTGTTCCCGTTTCGCTCGCCGCTACTTGGGGAATCGCGAGAGTTGCTTTCCATCTACTCGAAGCATCAAGCAGACGGAAAACAACTCGCTATTGTTTTCTATTCCTCAGGGTACTGAGATGTTTCACTTCCCCTGGTTCGCTCCACACCTATATTGATGTGGTAGTCCGTACGGACTGGGTTTCCCCATTCGGAGACCTCCGGATCACAGGCTACATATCGCCTCCCCGAAGCATTTCGCTGATTAGTCGCGTCCTTCATCGCTGTTACATGCCTAGGCATCCACCGTGCACCCTTCAGTGTTTCCTGTGCGGAAACCTGAACACCACTTAACTTTCAGTGATTTTAATGCAATTTTCCCACCACTCCCTTACAAAGAGTGGTGTGATTACCTATGCGTATTCAGTTGTAAAGGTTCGCGTGTCTCTTCGAGAAGAAAAAAGCCCCTTCCGGGGCGGCGCATTTACATGCGTGGGTCTTGCGACCTATCCGCTCCGTTTGGTAGTGAATTTCTTCGTCGTAAACACGTAGGAGGAGTATATAGGTACCAGAAATCAGTGTCAACCATTGCGCGCCAGTACCCCTCTGGGCTGGTTGACATACAGCCTAAAAACTAGTTTAATAACCCAAGTTGAGATCTAACCAGGAGGGCTATCCATGCAGACCAGTGTCCAAGAACGTCCCAGCAATCTTGTTGTGGGCAAGGTATACGACTTCGAGAAGCCTCTGAAGTGCCGCTGCGAAAGCGGTGCCGACGGCGTCTTCGCTTCCGGCACGTTTCGCTCAGGCAATCGGGAGGGCGGCACTACGCTCGTTTTCTACGGACGCCCGACAGACAATGGAGAACCATGCCTGTTCGGCGTCCCCATCGGGACCCGCATGACGCGCAGGGACTAGGGACCTTCACGGCCCCGGAAGAAGCACCGCTTCTTCCGGGGTTTCTTCTTTATATAGGTAAAACAAAACACCTCCCTTCCGGGAGGTGCTCTGTAACAAAGTGTCCGAAGACTACTTCATCTCGCTCTGCATGCGATCGATGAAGCGGGAAGCAGCCTGCTGTCCGCCAAGACCGAATGAGAGACCGAACGCGAGCGCGAGCGCGACGACCACACCCGTGAAGAGGGTCTGGACGAACGGCGTGACGCCGAGCTGATCGAGAGCTGCGAGGACCGCAAAGATCCAGATAGCCCAGCGAGTCATTGAACCGAGGAAGTTCGCGGAGCGAAGATTCGCTGCGCGAGCAGAACCTGCGACGAGGCGCTGCGCTGCCTCTGCGATAACGGCTGCCACGAGAAGAATGAGGACAGCAACGATAACGCGCGGGAGGTAGCCAAGGACTACCGCCGTGAGGAACATGGTCACCTGCGTAAGGCCAAGCACCTCGAGCGATGCGACGAGGAACACGAGGATGAAGAACCACTTCACGAGCATGCCAAGGAAGGCGCCCGAGTTAAGTGAAAATCCTGCGCGCTCAAGAACGCGCTCAACACCGGCAGCACGAAGCGCCTGGTCGACGCGGAGCGAGTTCACCACCTGTGCGACGACACGGCCGAGGCCTGCGCCGATGAGCCAACCGACTACGAAGATGATGACTGCGATAAGTAAGTTCGGGAGATACTCAACCAAACCGTAGAAGAGGTTCTGGAACGAAAGGTTGAGGACATCTGCCCAGCGAGTGAGGAACATAGTTGCGTGAGCGTTAGTGGTTAACGTATTGCTTGGTAATACTTACGCAGGAAATACCTGCTTATTTATAAGTGTAGCAACCAAAAGCCCCCTACAAGGGGGCTCTGTGGATAGGCTTCATGAGGGCCGGATTCCCTATTTAATGCCTATGCGATCGAGAATGATGCGCTTGGGGTAGTCCATCACGTCACGAATGAGACGGTCATATACTCCCTGGCGGTACCGGAACTCTTCAGTAGAGAAAGAAGCGAAGCAAAGCTCGCGACCAAGCTCAGCTTCAAGGGTGCGGACTGCCGCTTCAAGTGGCTTGTCCTCGAGCTTGTCCCCTACCACCAATAGATCTACCTTCGTCTCAATCGCACCAGTGAAAAGACCGGAGAGAACGACGAGGCGGAGCGAGCCCGCTTTCTTAAGTGTATTTACGAGGTCCGCATCAGAGAGGTTTGTGGTTGTGCGCAAAAACTGCTGAAGTGCATCGTAGTGCGGAAACTTGCGGCTCGCACAATATGCCGTCTTTCCTGCTGTCTTCTTGCGGATGACACCTGCAGCATTTAGCACGGAGATTTCCTTGCGTGCAGCGTCCTTGGAAATTTTTGCTCGGAACGCGGCGTCTGCCGCTGTAAAGGCGGCATCGTCATTAAAGAGGAAGAGGCGAAGAAGTTTCAGGCGGGCTGCTGAGCCGAAGAGTTTCGAGAGTGGGTCCATGTCAGACGATTGTTCCATTTGAGAATGGTAAAGGCAAGGTATTTGACAAATACATAATTATGGTGTATAAATACAAATAGTGTTCAACCGGCAACAGGAGATTGCCTCATGCGTATGTTCGTTTCCATCGCCATCGTCTCGGCCATCGCCCTGACCGCCGGCGCCTGCGTCAATCCGAACGGGCCCAAGTACGAGCAGGTCGACGTCCGCTACATCGTGACCGATGCGCCGTTCACGCGTGACGAAGATTGCTTCCTGCGGGTCCGTCGTGAGGACGAGCCGCAGACCGCGCCGTCGCGCCTGCTGCGCTACTGGGCGGGGCCTGCCCTTCGCGCCTGCATGGTCCATCGGAAGGGCGACCTGCTCATCCGTACCGAGTCCGTGCTGGTGCCGTCGCCCGTCGCCTCGCCCGCGCAGAAGGCCGGCTGACAAAGAGCTTCGGCTCTGGGGGTTCGCTTCTTTACGGAGCGGACCCTCTTCCCTTTTCTATACAAAGTAAAAGACCCGCATACTCGTGCGGGTCTTTTACTAGCGGGTGGAGTGTTACTTGTATGTAACCTTTCCGCCTGCCTCCTCGATCTTCGCCTTGAGAGCGTCTGCGTCCTCCTTGCCAAGGTTCTCCTTGAGCATGGACGGAACGCCGTCGACGAGATCCTTAGCCTCCTTGAGACCAAGGCCCAAGATCTCCTTCACTGCCTTAATGACAGCGATCTTGTTGCCGCCTGCATCAGAGAGCTCGACGGAAACCGTAGAGCTACCCTCCTCAGCTGCTCCCGCTGCTGCAGGACCTGCAACTGCGACTGCTGCTGCAGACACGCCGAACTTCTTCTCGAAGACCTTCACGAGCTCGGAGAGCTCGAGGACAGTCATCTTCTCGATCGCCTCAACGATCGACTTGAACTGTGCCGGAACTTCGACCTCAGCCTCAGCTGCGGCCGGAGCCTCTTCCGCCGGTGCGGGTGCTGCCTCAGGAGCTGCCTCTGGGGCGGTCTCCTCGACTGCGTCGTTCTTTACTTCATCAGACATACGATTGTTATTTAAGCTGCTTTCTTCTCACGGATCTGGTCAAGCGCGATGACGAGGCCCTGGATAGGACTGTTGATCACGTTGACGAACATACCGCGTAGTACCGGAACCGGCGGAATGGTTGCGATGGCGTTCATGCCAGCCGCGTCCATGTACGCATTCTCGAACACGCCACCTACGATGGAGAGCGCACCCTTGTGCTTCTTTCCGTGCTCGTAGACACCGCGCGCTGCTGCCGTCGCATCGTCCATGCTCCATGCGATTGCAATCTCGCCCGGCATGTCCGGTATAGAACCGGCATATCCCCTATCTGCGAGTGCACGCTTGAGCAAGGTCTTCTTTGCGACGTAGTAGCCGATGCCCTCACCCTTCAGGCTCTTCCTCATCTCGGACGTATCCTTAACAGAGAGACCCTTGAAGTGCACGAAGACTACCGATGCTGCGTCCTGGATAGCGTCTGCTACCTTCCCGACGATATCCACTTTCTTTTCTTTGGTAATTGCCATAGTTGTTTGGTTTCTGTACGAAACGGACGAAGGTCCCATAAGGGACCTTCAAGGAGACAGTCGACCCGAGAGGTTTCCCTCTCGTTTCGTCCCTCGGCAGGGCTTATGAATGCCTGCTGTCTTCGGTCCGTACAAGAGAGACTATACCCTACTAGGCAGTTCCGGTCAATTTGAGCGCGAAGAGAGCGAACACGATGATCGCCGCAAAGCCGGTGGCGAACTTGAGGAACTGGAGGAAGTGCTGGGACATGCCTATATATTAGCAATAAGGTGGAATGTCTTTGGGGGGAGTTCGCTTCCCTGCTTTGTAAGCCACGCCTCCGCGTCCTCTGTCAAAGCGCTTTCAGGTGCGAGGGTGCGAACAGAATCAAGCGCCGCTTCTGCACTCGCTCGATCACCCGCATACGCATGTGCCATCATGACCAGGACTTCAGTAAGTGGGTTCCCAGGTGAGAGCGGGCGGGCATCTTCCAGAATTTGTAATGCCTTAGCGGACGCAACTTCCCCTCCCCATGCCTGACGCACAAGAAGAAGATACGCATAATTTATCCTCGCGCGGTAATGGTCTGGCTCAAGTCCAAGGTGACGCTCGTGAGCCGCAAGATACAGTTCTATGAATCGATGCGCATGCGCGAGAACACTCTCTTTGTTATTCGTCCTTTCGAGTGTCTCGAATACGCTCATTATGAATTGTGATGTTGCATAGTGTAGTCCCTCAAAATCAGAAGGGCGCGACAGCGAATCTTTGATGAGAGCGCTGCGCACTTCACCGTTCCTCTCACCAAGGCTGCGTAGCATGCTTAGTTGTCGCGGCAGGTCATAGAACAAACTTGCATAAAGACTAGCAGACGCTGCAAGCACAATAACGACAGCTATGTATCGGCGTTTCGGTTTGCTCAACGCTTTGCCTGCAGTCGCTCCGCGTTCAAGCGTGAGCGCGTAGCCGCCGGCTGCCGCCAGGAGCGCATATGTCGGAATTACATCGAACGCCGTCTGGAGCTGCACGAAGTGCGCGAACGGTAGCACTCCGAGAATGACGGCCTCTGCTTCGCCGATGTCGCCTCTCTTTCGAGCACGGTAGATGACCATCAGATACGCACCCGTGACCAGAACCATAACAACTGATCCGATGACACCTCCTGAGACCAGGGTATCAAGTACGACGTTATGTGCCCGATCGAACCATGCTACGCGCCCGAGCTCCACGTAGAGCTGCGGGTCATAGTGCGTTTCGAAGGCTCGTTCAAAGTTTCCCTCTCCCCATCCGAGTAGTGGCCGTTCTGCTATTGCATCTTTTGCCGACTCCCACACAATAAAACGACCAATGGTGGTCTCATCAAGATAGAGTTGTTGAACGACGCTGCCAGGCGTGATGAATAGTAATGAGCCTATGAGACAGGCAGTGGCCGCTCCACCTGCCATGAGATATTTGGCACCTTTACGTATTTGTATATTCGATAGTTTTGACGCTGCCCACCAGCCAAGTAGAAATAGAATGGTTGCGATTAGGACCGTGCCCGATGCACGTGTAAGTCCAAGCATCTGACTTGGATTAACAATGACAGTTGAGAGCTCTATTCTTCCCAGCACGAGCGGAATGATATTTAGAAGTACGGGCGACAGAACGATCGCTCCAAGACTGCTTCCAAGCAAGATCCTCCACTTCTTCCCTTCCGTCTTCATGTATTCAATGAGGCCAAGCAGTAACGCGAGCATGAGATACATACCTGCGTAGGTCGCATTACCAAACAGAGGATCGCTCTTAGCTAGATCCAGCCAGAGCAGCGGTCCTTGGTATCCAAGCCCTGCTGTACCTATGATCGTAAGAAGTGCGCCTGCACCGGCACCCAGCGCAATGCCCTTTCGGATCATTCCCCATTCACGTATATGCAACATAGTCCCGAGGACCAGAGACCAAGCGATCATGTGAAGCAAAAAGTACACTCCGACGAGGCGCTCAGTATCTCCCCAGAACGAGTGTGATGCTGAGACGCCTGCAAACATTGAGATAAGTAGCGAGACGGTTAGTAATGCTACTGAGATCAAAATAGGACGTCTTGCAGAAATTGTCCTCCCTACTCTCACCATATGCCAGGCATACAAGAGTAGTAGCGTATCCACTACAGCAATCAAAAGAAAGTACTTACCACTGACGCTATTAGGGAGTGCGAACCATGGCAGAAATGGAAGAACACAAAAGGTGGCAGCTGTAAGGAGAGTTACCAATTGATGTCTCATGAGGTAATAGTACACCGTATACAAAAGCAAAAGACCACCCGAAGGTGGTCTTTTGCTTTGACTAGATCAGGTTACCTGATACCAGCCCCCTAAGTTAATTAGGAGTTGGTGTCGAGGTAGATGCTGTCAGTCTTGAAGTCGTCAAGGTTGAAGTCGTACGTTAGGTTACCCGTTACATCCGAGAGGGCGTAGCGGATATCGCCGACTGCTACCGAGAAGAATCCATCGGTCGTTGCCGTGATGTTCGCGGTGATGGTGAAGCGCTCAGTGTCACCCTCCTCAACGAGGAAGCGTGCATCTGCGTTCTGGGTACCCGAGAGGGTTGCGCCAGTTGGCGATGTAATGACAGCTGAGAGAGTACCTGAACCACTTACCTCAAGATCAGACTCGGTCGTACCAGATGCATCCGGTGCGGTGCCGTCAACGTATACATCCGAATCGAATGCAGTTACGTCGAAGGTGATCTCGAAGGTTCCACGGTCTGCGCCAGTCTCAGGGGAGGTAACATCCTCCTCTGCAGAGACGAACTCAACCATGATGCCGCTCTGGTAGAGGCCGTGTGCCTCACCGTCTGCGTCACCGGTGATGTCGCCGTTAGCGAGATCCTCACCAGACTCATCCTCAATATCAGCAGCCTCAAGCTGTGCCTCAGACATGCTGACTACGAGAGTAGAACCATTGGTGATGTCCTCAAGGAGGTCAACCTCAATGGTGAAGTCGTAGGTGTCCTCACCGTCAAGTACGAGCTCAAGATCATCGAAGGTGATGTTCTCGGTGGTACCTGCGCCATCTGCAACGTTCTCAGAGGCAACCTCCTCACCGTCCTGCATGAGGCGGATTTCGGAGATCATGTCCTCGAGGTCATCCGTCGTAGAAGTTGCAGTGAAGGTAAGGTCGTCAATCGTAACCTCAGAATCACCCTCGAGCTCGAGAGAGAAGGCAAGAACCTCCACACCCTCGGTCTCATCGGAGTCATCGGTGTCGATCACACGTGCATCGTTGATGTCATCTGCATCATCCGTGAGCGCGAGCTCAAGGCTGATGTCAGCAGCAGCAGCGAAGGTCGTGAAGTCGAACTGACGAGCAGCCTCAGTGATGGTCTCGGTGATGGTTGCGCCATCCGCATCGCGGAAGCGAACCTCATCGAAGTCCACGGACCAAGTTGCATCGATGTCAGCAGAGTCGAGGTTAGAAACACCCGAAACTGCAACTACGAGCTCACCAGCCTCACCTGCGCGGATGATTGCACCGCCATCAAGGGAAACAGTCTTCTCGTAATCATTGTCCTCGTTGAAGTCATCTGCATCAACGCGAGCAACCTCCTCACCATCAAGCATGATGGAGATCTCGGTAGCTACGTCCTCGAGGTCATCGCTAGTTGCGGCACCGTCTACGTTTGCGAAGACGAGGCGAACTGCAGTGAGTTCGATGTCAGAACCATCGTCAACCTCGATCTCGAGGCCAGCGACCTCAACATCCTCCTCGTCCTCACCGACGTCCTCGCCGTTGAAGTCAGAAAGAAGATCGGTTGCTTCGATAGCACCTGCACCGCCCTCGAGGTCACCCGAGTCGTTGTCAGAATCATCGTCGTCGCCACCGGTAGAACCGGTGCCGAGCTCTGCGTTAACCGCAGCGCGGGTCATCGGGCCGAAGTAGCCAGCTGCCGGGGTAATACCCTTGGAAGTCTGGTACGCAGCGACTGCAGCTGCAGTCTGTGCACCGAAGTAACCGGTTGCACCAGCAGCGATCGTGTGACCCTTGCTGATGAGCCAGTTCTGAAGGCGAGTAACCTCTGCGCCAGAAGCGCCGAGGGTCATGTCGGTCGTGAAGGCAGCACCAGTGGAGGTTGAAGAACCACCCTGGAGAGCCTGGAGCTGTGCGAGAAGAGCAGCAACCTGTGCCTCAAGCTCGGCGGTCGTAGCTGCCTTTGCAGGAACTGCAACGGCGAACGACGAGAAGACGAGCGCGAGACCAGCAACTACTGCTGCAGACTTCGCTACAACGTTGTTTGCAATAGTCATAAACTGATTTGTTTTTAAGTAATCATCGAAACGCCACGATGCGATTATTTCTAATGGAGCATCGCAACGCTCGTTTCAATCTTTGTAATGCAGAGTTTCCTCTGCGACTTTCCAACCAGTTTTCACACTATCCGACGAGGCGAAGTATCGACCTGCGCCCCATCGGCTAGTTGGCAAATGTTCAGAATTCGTACTGAGTCCATCCGTAATCTTTCCTGTGCTTCCGTACTGGTCGTGTCTCCGGATATGGAGACGGACAAGCGAACGGTTTATGAACCGTTCATGTTTAAGGACCCTTTCGGGCCTATGCGCTTGTCAAAGTACAGTTCGCCGCATGGCGAATCCCCATCTATCCGCACAAGACTAAGTATACAGAGTCTTTGGGCAGTTATATGGGAAAAGGAATGTGGATAACACGTACAAGGGAAGCACAAAAAGACCGTTCCCGGTCTGTAGTACTCCCCTCTTTCTACATTGCTACCACACAGGAAGAATAGGTCGAAAATGAAGAAAAGTCAATTGCTGAGCTTGCCAACTACTAGGAGCCCGCAAGAGCGTAGGTGGTCCACCGGCGTTCACCGGTACGGGTCACGACCCCTTCTGAAACGAGCGTCTGGAGCTCACGCTGAATGGTCTTCTCGCTTACGTCGCGAATGGCAGTAGAGATATCCTTTATATAGGAAGGGCCCTTTGCACGGAGCGTCGAAAGTATCGCTTCCTTGCGATCATTGCGCCTCGGTTCCCGAGAAACCTCAGGTTTCTGTTCGTTGTCCTTTATCTGTCCTTTAACATGTCCTTTAGAGACAGGGGTAGGTATTGGGCGTGGCGTATCGGTGTCAGTCATGTAGGACGTACGCGACGTACTCATGGACGGACTTGCTGCGCGCGCCAGCTCCGCGAGCGACACGCTCTCGGGGAGAGACACGCGCGGCTCTTCATACCCGGCAACCTCCTCAAGGAGAAGATGTGCTTCCCTGCCGATTAGGTCAGCATTCATCGGAGAGAGGACCCCGCTTGAGCGAGCGATCGAGAGGACACTCGAGAGGGCGAGGAGCTCGCGAGAGAGTGCATCCTTGGCAGATGCCGGAGGGAGAATTGCCGCGTCAACAAGCGCGACCGAGACACGATTCACACGGTCGTAAAGCGAGGGTGAATGACGGAACGCGGGGGTGATTAAATGAATCGCTTTTGCGAGACGCTCCGCCTTCTTATAGATATACACGCGCTTTATGTCCTTTTCGAATACATTGGAGAATATTGTTTTTTCTAGGACGAAACTATCAAATCCGGACGCGTTACTTTGCATCTTTACCGTGCGGTTGTCTTTGATGTGTCCTTTATCGGTCATGGGTATTTTGTCCTTGTCCTTGAACGTTAAAGACAATTATACCCCCGTGTGTCCTTTTGGGAAGACTTCATTAAGACGAGCCGCTTTGTCGCGTTCTTACGTAGCTTTTGCAGGTACTGCGTGGTGCTAGAATGTATATAAATGGCGCGTAAAAGAAGGCGTAAGAGCGAAGGCGGATATAAAGCTGTGGCCCGATGGACCATGGCAGTTTTCCTTATCGTGTTCGGCCTTGTGCTCGGACTTGGCGCCTTCAACATGGCAGGTATTGTGGGCCACGCAGTCTTCCAGGGCGTCTATGGCATCGTTGGAATTGGTGCGCTCGTCCTTCCCTTCCTCATCGTTGCGCTCGGCGCTTCGGTCCTACTTAAGAGGACTTTGGTAACTCCGCTGACGAGCGTCGGCATCTTTGTCATCCTCGCCGCAGCACTCTCTTTGATCGGCATCTTCTCTGCCACTCTGGGAGGAGCAACTGGCGCGTTTGCCGGACAGGCGGCTGTCGAGTTCTTCGGTCCATTCGTTGCCCCCTTAATCTTGCTCGGACTCGTCGGAGTTGGTCTTGCCATCTCGACTGATATCGTCGCGATTGCCGAAGCGGTAGGTACGCACCTCGGCAAGGCTGGCAGCGCAATGGGCGCAGTGAAGCTCCCTGCCCTTCCTAGAAAGAAGGAGGAGGATCTCGAAGAGGAGGGGGAATCAGAGGAGGCCGATGAGGAGGAAGAGCCGGTATCCAAAGTGATTGATGAGGACCGCGAACCGACCGTAACCATGTTCAATGACGCGCGCCCACAAACCGGCGAAGTCGCTATCCCGAACTTCGATGCCGAGTACAAAGCACCTCCTCTCTCTATCCTCGGCGAGGACAGGGGCAAGCCTGGCGTCGGTGATATCAAGGCGAACGCCAACATCATCAAGCGCACTTTCCAGAACTTCGGCATCCCTGTCGAGATGGACGAGGTCTCGGTGGGTCCTACCGTCACCCGCTACGCCATGAAGCCAGCCGAGGGCGTCCGCCTCTCCAAAATCCTTTCCCTACAGAACAACCTTGAGCTCGCGCTAGCTGCGCACCCGGTCCGTATTGAAGCTCCTATTCCGGGCAAGTCTTTGGTAGGTATCGAGGTTCCAAACTCAGCGAAAGCAACGGTGGGTCTTGGAGGGGTCATGAGCGCGCCTGAATGGTCAGCAAGCCAGAAGCCGCTATTGTCTGCCCTTGGCCGCGATATCACTGGCACGCCGCACTACGTGAACATTGCGAAGATGCCGCATGGTCTTATCGCCGGCGCTACCGGCTCGGGTAAGTCAGTTGCCATCCATGCAGTCATCACTTCCCTCCTATATAGGAATGGACCGAACCAGATGCGCTTTATTATGATCGATCCAAAGCGCGTCGAGCTCACTCTCTACAACGGCATCCCCCATCTTCTGACCCCGGTCATTACTGATCCGAAGAAAGCCATTATGTCTTTGAAGTGGGCAGCTAAGGAGATGGATCGCCGCTACAACATTCTTGAGGGCGAGCAGGTCCGCGACATCGAGAGCTACCACAAGACTGTATTCGAGCCCGCAAAGAAAAAGGGTGGCGACGACCTTCCCGAGGCGATGCCATACATCGTTATCGTTATCGATGAGTTGGCCGATATCATGCAGACCTATCCTCGAGAGCTTGAGGCAGCAATCGTTCGCCTCGCGCAGATGTCTCGTGCAGTTGGTATACACCTCGTCCTTTCTACCCAGCGTCCGTCAGTTAATGTCATCACCGGCCTCATCAAGGCAAACGTGCCTACCCGTATGGCGCTCCAAGTCGCTTCCCAGATAGACTCGCGCACCATCCTTGACGCAGGAGGCGCAGAAATGCTCCTTGGCGCCGGCGATATGCTCTACCTTTCCGCAGATATGCAGAAGCCGGTCCGCATCCAGACTGCCTACATCGCAGAGGCCGAAGTGAAAAAGGTTGTTTCCTACATCAAGCAGCACAACGCGGGTACGCTCGGCTCTCTTGATCTTGGCGGAGGCGATGGTGTACAGGTCGCCCCCAATGATGCGGTCATGATGTCTCTTGCGGACGACGACGTGGACGACGACCTCTACACAGAGGCCAAGGCGGCTGTAGAAGAGGCAGGACGTGCCTCTACCTCCTATCTCCAGCGCAAGCTCCGCATTGGCTACTCACGTGCTGCGCGCCTCATGGATCTCCTTGAGGAGAAGGGTGTAATTGGTCCGGCTGATGGCTCCCGACCACGTGACGTCCTCTCTCGTTCAGGCAGCGTGCCCGCTGAGGACGCCGAGGAGCCTCGGGATTTCTAATCTATGTTCCGCACCCTAGCCGCCGTCACCCTCACACTTCTTGCCGGCTACGGAGTCGTAAAGGCCGTTCCCCTTCTCATTGGTCCGGAGATACGGATAGATGCTCCCCTTGCCCATCAAAGTATCCCTGATGGGTTCATCACTATCTCAGGAACCGCCGTTCATACTCAGGAGTTGACGCTCAACGGAGCGCCGTTCCTAATTGATGAAAAAGGACGATTCCAGACTACTCTCTTGCTTCCCCAGGGAGGCGCTATACTTACCCTAATGGCAACGGATCGGTTCGGGAGACACGTAAGTGTCGAACGGAGCGTATACGTGCCCTAATCCATATAGCCTATGCCTGCAAAGAAAACCGCTGCTAAGAAGACCCCGAAGAAAATCTCCCCTTCCCCTGAAGAGCTGGAGGCTAGCGGCGGCGACGCCAAAGCGAAGTCTATAGAGCTCGCTATCAAGGAGATCAAGACCAAGTTCGGCGACGAAGCCATCATGACGTTTGGCGCTGGTAAGCCTGCTGCCATCCCGGCTATTTCAACCGGCTCCATCGGACTTGATGCGGCGCTTGGTGTAGGCGGCCTTCCCCGCGGACGTATCATCGAGATATTCGGTCCAGAATCATCTGGAAAGACTACGCTCGCCCTCCACGCGATCGCTGAAGCGCAGAAGAATGGTGGTGTTTGTGCGTTCGTCGACGCGGAGCACGCACTTGACCCTGAATACGCTCGCAAGATCGGCGTAAAGCTCCAGGAGCTCCTCATCTCCCAGCCGGACACCGGCGAACAGGCACTCGAAATTGTCGAGTCACTCGTACGCGCTAACTCCGTGGACATCATTGTGGTGGACTCAGTGGCCGCACTCACCCCAAAGGATGAGATCGAGGGTGATATGGGTGCGCACCACGTGGGCAAGCAGGCACGCCTCATGTCCCAAGCGCTCAGAAAGTTGACCGCTATTACAGCAAAGTCCAACACCATTGTCATTTTCATCAACCAGATCCGTATGCAGATCGGCGTCATGTTCGGCAACCCGGAGACAACACCCGGCGGTAAGGCACTTAAGTTCTATACTTCCGTCCGTCTTGATATCCGCCGTATCGCGCAAATCAAAAAGGGCGAAGAGGTTGTGGGCGGCCGCGTACGCGTGAAGGTTGTCAAGAACAAGGTCGCTGCCCCGTTTAAGACGACTGAGTTCGACCTACTCTATAACGAAGGCATTAGCCGTGAGGGCGAACTTATCGCACTCGGTGAGAAGTTCGATATCGTCGAGAAGTCGGGCTCGAGCTACTCTTTCGGCGAGGTGAAAATGGGACGCGGGTATGATGCGACACGCACCTTCCTAAGGGAGAACAAGCCAATTGCGAACGAGATCCTTAAGAAGATCCGCGAGCGCCTTGCGGCAGAATAAGACACCAAAAGACCCGCCATGTGGCGGGTCTTTTGCTAGGACAGCTGCATTCGTTGATTTCCAGCCATAAGGCGAATGATATCCCGCAGCATCCAGAGTGCTGCTGTGCATACGACCAACGTGAGCACCTGCACCAGAAGTTCGGTATGAAGAAACGCCGAGAGGAAGAACCTGAGTACCGCAGACACATCCCCCACCGCCGGCATATTGCGGAATATTTGTGCGACAAATACGAACCTCCCTATTGCGTAGAGGGAGATGCCCAGAAGGACCACCGCAAGTGCTATTCCACTCGTATACGGCCGTACCGTATGTATCGTATGCACCCTACGCATGACGTTTTGTTTAATCTTGCTTTCCATATTCAAGTGAGTCTTTAAATTGCTTCTTGGCCCTGTGTACTCTGGTCTTCACCGCAGACACCGTACTTCCCTCTATCTGTGCTATCTCCTCTTGGCTCTTCCCTTCAAAGAACTGAAGTCGGAGAACACGGGCGGCTGCCTCTGGGAGGCGCGCAAGTGCGGACAAGACCTCGTCGCGCACGGTCATGTCTTCAAGGAAGCTCTCAGTATCGGGGAGCCGCTCGAATGCCTCCGGCTCCATCTGAAGTGTCCTTCCCCGCTCCTTCTTTCGCTTCTGGTACCGGGTGAACGCAAGCCGGGTCAGGATGAGATAGCTCCATGAGCTGAATGAGGCACCCTCCTGAGGGCTGTAGCGGTCGGCGTAGAGGTATACGCGAGTGAAGGTATCCTGCACGATCTCTTCGGCATCCTCACGGCTATAGAGGATAGACTGGGCTTTTCGGAGAAACGCATCTTCATATCGGTCAACCAGGACCCCGAACGCCTCCGGATTTGAACGCGAAATCATGAGCACCTCCGCGTCAGGCATCTGGTCCCAGGCGCCCGGCTCTCGGTTGGCCTTCCGCATATTGTCTTGTATCATACCGTCTGCACGTGGCCGGGCAATCTCTATAACCGCTTGGCCTCCCTTTTAGTTACCTATGGCTATCCTTTCCTATAACGAAATCGTCCAGAAGACCGTCATCGACTACAACGGCGAGCCGTACGAAGTCCTCTCATCGCATGTCTTCCGCATGCAGCAGCGTAAGCCTGTGAATCAAACCAAGCTCCGTAACCTTGTCTCCGGTAAAGTTATTGAGATCTCTTTTCACCAAAGCGAGTCCGTTCCGGAAGCGGATATCTCTCGCATGAACGCGAACTACCTCTACACGAACCGCGGCGAGTCCTGGTTCGCAGAGGAAGGTAATGCGAAGAACCGCTTCGCGTTTCCTGAGGATGCGATCGCGGACAAGGTGAAGTGGCTCAAGCAGAATGCAACAGTCGAAATACTCCTCTTTAAGGACAATCCCATCACCGTTCGTATCCCGGTTAAGGTGGACCTCGCCGTAAAGGAGGCGCCGCCAGCAGTTAGAGGCGATACCGCGACTGGTGGCGATAAGAAGGTGGTCATGGAGACCGGCGCCGTGGTCTCTACTCCCCTCTTTATTAATGTAGGCGACATCCTCAAGATCAATACCGACACCGGCGAGTACGTTGAGCGCGTCGAGAAAGCATAATCCTTCTCTAATGAAAGAAGCCCCATCCTTACGGACGGGGCTTCGCGCGTTATGCGCTTTTTGATGCCGTGTTCTACGACATCGGGTCGGGGATCGCTACAACCACTCTTTCAGTGGGAGCGCTCTCCATGGAATTTGCGATTGCGACACTGCCGCACACGACAGTTAACGTGGCGACGAACGCGAGGAAGACAACGCGACAAAGGCTCGGTTTCTTATTCTTTTGCATTTTCCACTTTTTGGTTGGAATGAACAACAAATGCGACGCCGGATTGCGTCGCCTTCATATATAAACATGAAGAGCTCATGTTTGGCAAATCTGTACCAAATGAGCGAGGCCCGCGCGGTGCGCGAGCCTCATATGCCCTAGTTGGAATGTAAGCCCTGCCGCGCCTGCCGCTCCATGTCAGCAACCAGCTGCAACGCACGGTCCCACACTCCGTCGAAAAAACTCACGATCAAAGGCCAGACCAGCGGAGCCGTCATCACCAGGATCATCAGAAGGACGATCACCCCGATATGCATGTGCATCCCGTCCTTGACGCTTCGATCGCGTCGGTCATATTCTTCGCCACACGAAGCCATGCATTCCTCCTCCTGAGCGGTGCGCTCCCAGGAGATGAAACCATGTCGCATGAAAAATGGCAAAGATGACAATGCACCTACTCCCTGCTACCGTATAGATAGTTTGAGTCACCCCACCGGGACGGCAGAGGCAGGGCACACCGATCCCTGAATTGAGGCCCCGAGGGGTTTCCGGTTGGGGTTGCGGTCGCCACCCTTTGGGCTGCGGTGCCTTGATCCATCTGAGTGGCGTTATGCCGCAGGAACCATGGCCTAAGCAACTGTGGAGTGATCAAGGGTTGAGCCCCTCGCGCTAGGCGCGAGGGGCTCTTAAATTTACCCTATTGAGATCTGCTTACGCGGAGAGGTATGGGAGAAGTCCCATATAGCGGGCGCGCTTGACCGCAAGTGCGATCTGGCGCTGCTTCTCTGCCGTCATGCCCGTACGCTTCCTACCTACGATCTTAGCGTGCGTGTTCATGAACTGGCGGAGGTACGCGACATCTTTGTAGTCGACAAACTTCTTGTGTTCGAGCTCTTCGCGCTCTGACTGATGTGCCATGTTAGTACGTGTTATGGGTTAGTAATCTAGAACGGAATGTCCTCTGGATTGATCTCGTCATCCGGGTACTGGATGGAGTCGCCTCCGGTATCCTGGGACTGGTCGTCCGCAGCGGGAGCCTGACGGCCACCATCGGCGCGCTCGCCACCTGCAGGACCGAACTGGAAATTGTCGACGACGATCTCCGTGCGGTACTTCTTTTGGCCTTCTGCCTCCCATGAGCGGGTTTGCATGCGGCCTTCGACAAATACCGGGCGTCCCTTCTTTAGGTACTGGCCCATCACCTCTGCGGTGCGACCGAATGCGACGATATTGTGGAACTCGGTCTGCTCCTGCTGCTGGCCCTCCTTGTTACGGAAGGAGCGGTTGGTTGCGAGGCCAAAGGTTGCTACCTGCTGTCCCGACGGCAATGCGCGGAGTTCCGGATCGCGCGTAAGGTTGCCGTACAGAAGGACTTTGTTGAGATACATAGGTCTATTATACCCCTGCGTCCTTCAATGCCTGATCGAGATCAGCATCCGCAAATCCCTCCTCGCCTTCTAGCTTCTCTGGGGAGCGGAACATGATCTCGTGCATCTCAGCCGCATGGGTTGCTGCCTCCTTCGTAGTCTTCAAGTCGATGAAGCGCACGAAACGGGGCTCGCTCTGTGCCATCTCAAGGACGGTACCGTGTCCTTCAGTGGTCGCGTCATACGCGATCCATGCGAAGTATGCGGATACGAAATCCCTGCGGCCTGTTGTCTCCTGGCGGGAGATGGTGTATGCGAGCTGGATCTTCTCCGGCTCACCTTCCGCGACGATGTCGCCTGCTGCCGCGATCTTCTCGCGGATAGCCTGATAGGTTTTCTTCACCTCTTCCTGGGGTAGTTCAGGATCGATGTGGAAGCCAAGCTCGTAGGTACGGGTTTCGTTATTACCCTCCTCGATCTCTAGCTCGGTGCTATCAACACCGTGTTCGATTTCCTTTTCATTCATAACGGGCGAACTGTACCACGCGGATTCTGACCCCGCAATGAAGCCGTTTTAGAGCCTGAAGACCCGTCGTGCGTTCTCAAGGATGGCGGCCCTGACCGTGTCCTGCTCCTCACCGCGTATGCGAGCGATGGCGCCTACAACATCAATAACTGCCAAAGGGTCGTTCCGGGTGCCACGCCTCCCTTCCGGTGCTACATAGGGCGCATCGGTCTCAGAAATAATCGCTGTAAGCGGTATAGAGCGAATGACCTCGTCGTAGTCCTTGGTGAAGGTGAGGACTGCGGTAAAGGAAAGCGTAAACCCGAGCGCAACGAGCGCCTGTGCCTCTTCTACTCCGCCTACAAAGAAATGTACGTCGCCGAACAAGCGGTCGCCGTGCTCAGCCTTCTTCTCAGTCAGAATTTCAATAAGGTCCTGATATGCATTCTGCGTCCCTTTGGTAGGGCGCGCATGGATGATGAGCGGCTTATCGAGCGAGGTCGCGATATCGACATGTTTTAGGAAGAGCTCTTTTTGGCGACCCTTATCGGATTCCTCTTGTCGGTAGTAGTCGAGGCCACACTCCCCTATTGCGATTACCTTTGAGTGCGCAGCAAGCGCGCGGTACTTCTCTATATCAAACACCTCGGTCGTATTGTCGTTTGGATGGAGGCCCACCGACGCGTAGAGGTCGTCGCATCCTTCGACAAGCGCAATGGCGCGCTCGCTTGAGGCGTAGTCAACACCGACCATAATTGCACCCACATCCTGTTCCTGCATCTTTTGCAGGATCTCTTCCTTATCCGCGTCATACGGCGGGAACTGTACATGCGCATGCGCATCGAAATACTTCATGGGAAGACGATACCACGGCACCTCATAATTGCTTCAGGCAGGGAGACGTATAGTACACGCACGTCTCCGAGAGAATATCGAGTATCTCGATGAAGACGTCAGCAAGGTGGCGCACAAGGTGTGGCCGCTTTGCGTTTATGTGAGCCGCGGGAAAAGATTTTCTGGTTTCTTGTTCTCCCGCACCGCATTCAATATCTTCTCTGCTGTATCTGGCATGATGGGCGTCAGGTGCGCTGCTATCTTCGCGAGGTGACGGACGAGTTTCTCAATATCAGCCAGCGCGATGTCCTTTTCGTCGGTTTTTATCTTCTTATATGGCTCTCGCTCAGTCATGTACTCGTCCCCCTTCCCTACGTGCTCAAAGATGAGGTCCATCGCCTCATTGAATGCAAAGCCCTCGATCATCTTCGTAAATGCTGGCTCGATGGTGACATCCTCTTTTGAAAGCGCGACCGGTGTAAGATGCTCCTCAGCAAGTTTCATCACGCGCGCGACCAGGTTCCCGAGTCCGTTCACGAGGTTTGCGGTATACCACTCGTCTAAGCGTTCCCAGGTGACGTCCGAATCCTCGACTGGATGCACATGACGCAAGAACAGGTATCGGGTGGCATCGGTACCGTATTTCTCCACCAACTCATACGGGCTGATGACATTGCCTAAAGACTTGCTCATTCTTTGTCCGCCCGAGTTAATGAAGCCATGATAGAAGACATGGTCGGTGTTCTTGATATCGGCGGACATGAGCATCGCCTGCCACATGAGTGACTGGAAACGCACCTGATCCTTGCCTGCCATTTGCACAGTCGTGCCTTCGACCCAGTATTTCTCAAAATTGCCTGACTCCGGCCACCCGAGCGTGGAGATGTAGCTCGTGAGCGCATCGAACCACACATACATGACCTGTGAGTCATCGCCTGGTACGGGAACGCCCCAGGTGAGTTTCTCCTTTTGTCGCGAGATGCTGAAATCCTCTAGCCCTCCTGAAACGAAATTGATCGCTTCCTCCCTCCTCCATTCAGGCACGATGCTGCCGGACTGTGCCAAGTACGAAAGAAGCTTCTCCTGGTATGCACTCAAGCGGAAGAAGTAGTTCTCCTCTGTGAGCTCACGCAATTCAAGTGAAGGGTGGAGCGCGCACCTTCTCTCCTCTATCTCACGCTCGGTCTTGTACGCTTCGCAGCCGACACAGTAGAGGCCAGTGTAGCTCTTCTTATAGATATCGCCCTTAGCCTCACATCGCTTCCACATTTCTTGTGCGGCTCGTATGTGCTTCTCATCCGTAGTGCGAATAAAAGCATCGGTTGTCAGTCCGAGCACATCACGGAGCTTGTAGACCTCATTCGCGTAATGATCAACATACTCCTTCACGCCCTGGCCTTTCTTCTCAGCAGCTTCGTATATCTTCTGTCCGTGCTCGTCGGTGCCCGTAGTGAAAAATACATCTTCGCCATTAAGGCGCCACATACGAGCGAGCGCATCTGCTTGGATGATCTCAAGGGCGAACCCTATATGTGGATCCGCATTCACGTATGGGAGCGTGGTAGTAAGGTACCGGGCCATTATGCTGCACGCGAACGCTTGCCACGGTCGACATCGTCCAGGAACTCGCGCAGTGCAGCCGCAAGCGGGACCGCGAGTAGGACGCCGAGGAATCCGGCCAAAGCGCCACCCGCAATAAGGGCGATGATGACCATGAGCGGCGGAATACCGACGACCTTATTAACAACCAGCGGATAGATGAGGTGCGCCTCGAGCTGATTTACGATCAGGTAAAGGCCGGCAACCATGAACGCAAGCGGTAATCCTCCAAAAGAGAACGAGATAATGACGCCTAGGATACCGGCGATAAGAGAGCCGAATATCGGAATGAGATCAAACAGGGCTGCGACCACCGCAAGCAAAAGTGCGTACGGCACACCAAGCAGGACGAGTCCAAGATATACGATGACACCTACGATGAGCGAAAGGACGAGCTGGCCCTGCATCCAGAGACCTATCTTCTTCTTTGCCCTCCCCCAGAGACCTACGACATAGTCTTCATGCTTCTGCGGGGTGATGAAGCGAAGGAACTGCTCCACGCCTGTCTCCTGAATGGCGAAGTAGAACGAGAGAACAATGACGAGCAAAAGGGCGAACACGCCGCCGAAGAATGCGGAGACGAGCTGTATCGCACCTTCGGAACCTTCTGCAACCGCGCTGCGGTATGTGAACAGTGTCTCGATGATGGAGGCCGCGGTACCGCCTGTATCCGCAGAGAAAAACGGGGTCTGCGTCATGCCGGACAGCCCTGCGGGAAGCTCCATGGTCTCCAGATATGCAGGCACGGATGTGAGGAAGTTCTGTGTATCGTTAAGAATTGGCGGAAGCATGAAATACACGATGCTGAACAAGGTGCCAAATACCGCCAAGTACATGACGAGCACCGAGAGGATGCGCGGAAGCTTGTATCGCATGAAGAATTCGATGCCCGGCTCGAGCGCAGATGCGATTACGACCGCGGTGATGACGAGAAGCGCCAGATCCTTGAGAATCCAGAGCGCGTACGCGGCAGCGCCCACAGCGATAAGGCGAATGAACGTGCCGGTTGTGACAGAGATAGCTCGCGGCGTTTCCATATTGAAAATACTAGCACCAAAACGAAAACGCGACAGCCTAGGGCTGTCGCGTTTGTTACCGCTCCGCATGGCAGTGTTCGTTGCGACTGGACGAATCGCTCAGGTTTAGGCTCTCGCCATCCCCCATCGGAACATCGCATATAAGTGCGATATCACCCACGACAAGCCAGTCCTCAACCAACGAGCGAGCGCTTTCTCGACTCACGACCCGGCCTTCCCGTCCGATGAAAAACGGAATGTCCGAAGCGTCGAAGAATTTGCTCGACACGCGGAACGCGACCTGTTCAGTCACGGGGTCATGATGCGGAATCACGAAGACCATATCCCGGACGAGCGGTTCATCCTTCGGCGCATCAATCAGGCGGTATGGAAGCTCCTGGGTGCTGCCGGCAGAGAATACGGCAGCGAATGCGCACATAGACGCAAGCAGAGTTCGCATGACATATCCTTTCTATTTAAACGAGCCCCGCCGTAGCATGGCCCTCACGGCCCAGTAGGTCAAGCGAGCGCGTTACGTAGGTGGTCTGCGACCTCCTCAATAGTCATGCGCTTCTGCTCGCCCGTATCACGATCACGCACAGTAACCGTATCTTTAAGCTCCGGTGTCTCTCCGAGAGTATCGAAGTCGATGGTAATACACCACGGCGTGCCAATCTCGTCCTGACGTCGGTAGCGTTTACCGATATTGCCGTTATCGTCCCAGGCAATCGCTGGATGTACCTTCTGGAGAGCTTTGCGTACTTCCCTCGCCTTCTCGACGAGCTCCGGCTTGTTCTTCAAAAGTGGTGACACCATCGCCTTTACAGGAGCAACCTTTGGCATGAAGCGGAGCACAGTACGGGTTTCACCGCCAAGCTCATCCTCATCGTATGCTGATGCAAGAACCGCGAGGAAAGTGCGGTCTAGGCCAAACGACGGCTCGATGACATGTGGGATCAACTTCTCCTTGCTCTCCTCATCAAGATACTCAAGTGAAACGCCTGACGTCTCCATATGTGCGCGCAAATCAAAATCGGTGCGGTACGCAAGGCCCCACAACTCACGACGACCGAATGGATACTCGTACTCAAGGTCAATTGTGCGCTTGGAGTAATGTGCGAGATCTTCTGCTGCAATCTCAGTCGGGTAGAAACGATCCATAGAGAGACCGATGGTCTTAGCGTATGCCGTTACATCAGCTTCCCACTTCGCAAATGATTCCTCCCATGCATCTGGGCGTATAAAGTACTCAATCTCCATTTGTTCAAACTCACGCAGACGGAAGACGAACTCGCGCGGTGCGATCTCATTACGAAATGCCTTACCAATCTGCGCCATGCCGAATGGTAGCTTCGGATGGTACGTGTCAATAATATTCTTGAAATTAACAAACATGCCGCCCGCAGTCTCAGGACGAAGGTAGGCAGTGGATGATTCATCCTCTGTAGCGCCGACTGATGTTTTAAACATCATGTTGAACTGGCGCGGTTCACTTAATGTCCCCTCTTTCTTACACTCAGGGCACGTTGAAAGGTCTTCGAGATGGTCTGCACGGAAGCGTTTCTTGCAGTTACTGCACTCGACCAGCGGGTCGGAGAACCCAGCGACATGACCTGACGCGACCCATGCTTTCGGGTTCATAACAATGGAAGCATCCACGCCGTACATGTCATCCCGCTCCTCAACAAACATACGCCACCAGAGCTGTTTCAGGTTGTTCCGAAGAGCCACGCCATGTGGTCCATAGTCGAAGGTACCGGCCATGCCGCCATATATCTCAGAGCCGGGAAACACGAACCCGCGGCGTTTAGCCAGGGAGACGATGGTGTCGAGGGATACATTCTTCATAGAAAAGGTTAGCGGGTGACGGTACCGAGGGAGTTATTGTACCCTGGATCGCTCGTCGTCTCGGTCGTGAGATCAGACGCAGTGCTGGTGACCTGCTTCTCTACGAAACGGTCGTAGCCTGATATCGTCTGTGGGAACACGAGTACGGGACTTGTACCTCGCTGGGAAGTGCTTGGCAAGAGTGAGACCTGGAACGCTGCCGTACGTCCGGAAGTTCCCGCAGGCATGTCCCCTACCACCCAGGAAACCTCACGGGTAGAGGCGTTATAGGTTACAGAGCCGTCTGCAGGCTGCACCATGCCGGTAAAGGTCACGTACGACGGCAGTGTTGCGGTTACTTTAGCGCCACCAACTGAATTTACGGTATTCGATGCCGACAGCAATATAGTGTACGTCGTCTCCTGGTCGGCGACTGGCGGCCACGGGCCCGTGTTTGTAAATGGACCTGTGGAGCGCACCGCACGGGAAGTGAGCGTGAGGTCGGTCGACACCTTAACGGTCTTTGTTACGGTCGAGTTAATAGTTTCTGGAACACCCGACTCCCCGACGCGCCTTCCCGCGACCGATACGGTAAATGTCATGGTTGGGTTCCGAAGCGCGGCGAGCTCTGCTTTGGAGCGCATGGGGACCGTGAACGATCCTCCTCCGGAGTCGCCCGGCTGAAGTTCGCGAAGTCCCGCACTTGTCTCGCGGTTAAAGACGATGGTCTGATCGCTCGAACGATAGAACCCGCTAGAAGCCTTTACATTGCGCGTGTCCGCAGCGTCGCCTGAGACGCGAACGTTAATTTGCCCATCGAGTACAGTTGTTGGAAGCGAGTTCGCCCAGCTGAGCGTACCCTGTACCTGCTCCCCTGCCCGTACGATGACGGTGTCGCTCTCGTCGCGATTAAGGGAAAGTGCCACTCCAAGGAACGGACGCGTGATTGTGACGAGTGCTTCTTGGGTCGTATAGGTGACTGCAAGTGCCTGGCTACCCCCACCACGCGGCGTACCCGCAGTGAAGCGGAACACCCGCTCGTCGCCTTGTTGGCCCGTAAGTATGCCGGTAACGCGGATGGTCTTTGATTCTCCCGGGGCAAGACCGCCGAGCTCGAAGAGATTGCCCTGCGCTGCGGCTGGTTCTGTACTTTGAACTTGGAATCCAAATGGATACTCCCCCATTACTGCGACGCTTTCAACTGGATCAGTGCCATTCGCACGGGCGATGACTGTAACGGTCACGGGCTGACCGGATGCGCTTTCGCTTAAAGCCGCAACCGAGAGCGAGACAGGCGAACTTGTGATGGTAAAGGAGTATTCTTCACGCTTAACAAACACGGCGTTCGACCCCTCTATACGGTATTCGAAGGTTACCGGAATGGTGACCACCTGATTGGCCGCGCCTGAGATTACCGCGCGCGCGGTGCGGGTCGCTCGCTCCCCGGGCATGACGCTGCCTACGGTATCCGTATAGCGAACCATTTCTTCAGATGTATTGTCTGCGGATCGCGTGCCCTCTGGGTATTCGACCGTAAGAAGCGTGCTCTCAATGGGCGCAGGATTCCGGTTGTCTATTGTGATTACAAGCTGCACCGCATCCCCGCTTGCGATGGAGGTAGGGCCTTTTATCGCTACATCGACTCGATCGGTCGATACCGATCGAGTACCGAAGAAAAGAAATAGGACCGCGATGATAGATGCGATTGCGAAAAATGCTATCGCGCCGATCAAGAAGTACGCGGACGGTGAGATGCGCTTTTTCTCAGGCGTAGGCTCAGGCTCCCAATGCCGCTCAACTGGCGGAGGCGGAGGTGCCGCAACTGGCATGGGAGTTTCCATCCGCGGCAGATCCGCATCCTTGGCGTAGAGCTTATGCTGAAGGTCTTCAAGGCCGTGCAGGTTCTCGTCTTCGGGCATTTCCCAAAGTATAGCGCACGCGGAGATATGATGATTACAGTCCTGACGCCTCTATGCCACGATTCACACGCGTAATCAGGTCTTTGCGCTTAGCAAGCGCATATTCCCGTGCGGCATTCCCAAAATGACCATCCGTCTGCGGCACCTGCTCTCCCGCATCGAGTCCTGCATCCTGCAGCAGGTACAGCGCAGCCAGGGTCTCGGCGGCATCCTGCTCTTCGTCCGCCAGCGTCGGTAGTATTTCGAGATACTCCTTGAAGAGCTCGTATATTTCTCCTCCGCCACTATCAGTCACCAGGCGTAGCATGAGGTTCGCGACGCGGCCGGCGCGCTCGCGTGCGTCTGGTGCTAAATCAGTAAAGTAATCGTGCGCAAGAATGGCGCCTGAGAGTCGCCATCCCTCCTTTCCCCTAAGCAAGATCACATCAGATTGAGCGAGCGTCGTGAGCGCGGCGGACAATTTAGCGCCAGGCTTCCGCACCCCCTGCGCGCGTGCGCGCACAAGCCCGAGCTCGCTTGTTAAAAGAGAGACGAGCGAACTTGCTTCTCCAAGGGGAGATCTCCCGAGCACAATTGCCTCTGTCGCGTACTTATGACGCATTTGTGATGGTAAAGCCGACGGAGCCCGTCGATAACTCAGCGGTATGTGGCACTTCCGGAAGCGGAGCGAACTCTATATACGCTGTGCCTGGTACCTGCGCGTCAGAAAGAGTCTCCCGTGCAGATTCCTCAATGGTGATCACGACCTTGTCGCGTGGAGAGAGGTCCATGCTCTTTCTGGCATCCGCGACCGCGCGCGCGAACTCGCGCTGATCTCCCCTGCGAATAAGCTCGGGTGTAAGTTCCGTATCAAGCGCCACGCTTCCCTCTTCCTTGGAGGCGTCCATAACTACCTCTTCAACGTTGAGTTCTTCTTTGATGAGCGCGAGGAGTTCCATAGAGAGTGCCGAGCCACCAAGTGTGAGCTTGCCAAGCGGTTGGCGGACTTTCACATTTGCCCTCTGACGCTCCATAAGCGCAGTCGAGGTGAGTGCGCGCACACGCTTCATATCAGTAAGAAGTGCGGCGTCCCTGTTCCCAAAGAGTGCGGTAAAGAACTGCTTCTTCATTACCGGCCACTTTGCCAAATGCACACTGATCGGCTCACTTTCCGTACGGATTGCACGGAATATCTCATCAGCCACAAACGGCATCACTGGGGCAATGACCTTAGAGAATTCCTTGAGCACATGCTCAAGGGTACGGAGCGCTGCCTGACGGTCAGCCTCGTCGTTCGCTTTAATGCGATCGCGCGAGCGGCGTACGTACCAGGTGGAAAGATCCTCGACGAAGTCGCGTAGCGGGCGAGCGGCACGCACCAGGTCATAGCGGTCAAAAGCATCGGTCGTGCCCTCGATAACCTCGGCGAGACGCGCCAGTATCCAGCGGTCGAGTACGTGCGTACTCTCCTTCCCGCGGAGCGATGGATCGAGATCGTCCTTATACAGCGCATAAAACGCGTAAACGTTCCGGAGCATGTTTACTACGCGATTCTGCGCTTCTTTCACATCTTCGTCGCGGAATGTAAGATCTTCAGCCTGCATTACTACACTGCCCATAAGGTAGTAGCGGAACGCGTCGGCACCATACAGATCGAAGAGTTGGTACGGATCGGTGTAATTCTTCTTGGACTTCGAAAGCTTCTCACCGTTTGCGGCGAGAATCGTGCCGGTTGTAACTACGTTCCTAAATGGTGCCCTATCAAAGATCGATACCGAGATTGCGTGCATGTAGTAGAACCATGCGCGGGTCTGACCGATGTACTCGGATATGAAATCACCAGGCGAGCGCTTCTCGAAGTCGCCCTTGTGCTCGAAGGGATAGTGGTACTCCGCAAATGGCATGGAGCCTGACTCGACCCAACAATCTACAACCTCTGGAATACGCGTAAGCGCAGCGCCCTCTTCGTCGATGAGCTCGACGCGGTCGATGTATGGGAGATGGAAATCAAGCTCGTAGTTGCGATTGTGTGGAAGTGGCGTAAACGGGAGTTCCATTACCGCACCTGGCTTATGCGACAGGGTCGATGCGTGCTGGCGTGATTTCTCCTTATCAAGCCCCTCGGCGACTGCGGTGAGTGTTTCAAGACCGCAGCCATGTGTAACGATAAGCACGCACTCATTCTGGTGCGTCTTTTCTATCTCATAGAGAAACTCGCCAAAGCGGCGCTTTACGTCCTGATAGCTTTCGCCGCCTTCTACCTGCACGTCGTACGCGTGGTCATTCCTCCAAGCGATGAATTCTTCAAGCGGACGGCCCTCCAGCTTCCCGAACGAAAACTCGCGAAGCCGATCGTCAAAGACGATGTCCGCCTTATCGATGCCAAGACCTTCGGCGGCCATTTCTGCGGTTTCCTTCGTACGGCGTACGGGCGACGCATAGATGCGCGTCGGCGCACAGGTCTTTAGGAACTCGACGCCTTTCTTTACATCTTCCTTCCCCTCTTCGGTAAGGCCAAACGTATCAAGCGCGCTGCTGAGGGTCTTGGACGCGGTGTTCTCCGCCTGTCCGTGACGCATGATGTAGTAGCGGTTGCCGCTCTTCTTCGTGCGCATTTTCAGCTCCTCCAAGGAACCAACGACCGTGACGGCGCCCGTTTTGTCTTTCCATATCGGAAGCGGACTCGCCCAGAAACGGTTGCGGGAGATCGTCCAGTCAGGAGCTGACTCTATGTTCTTCTTAAACCTGCCGTGCTTTAGGTGCTCCGGCGACCAGTTGATCTTCTCGTTCTCCGCAAGCATGCGATCCTTCACTGCCTGGATGTCGATGAACCAGCTCGAGACTGCGTTATAGATGAGCGGCGTACCACAGCGGTAGCAGTGCGGATACGAGTGCGTGTTAGGTGCTTTTGCAAAGAGAAGTCCGCGCGTCTCGAGGTCGTCCTTGATCAGCGGTTCCGCCTTTTTTATATATTGACCCTGGAGGAACTCAGGCGCATCTACGTTATAAGTCGCGTTTGGGTTGAGGAGCGGCACCATCGGGAGTCCTTCTTTAAGCCCAAGCTGGTAGTCGTCTTCGCCATAGATGACAGCTGTGTGCACGACACCAGTACCATCGGTGGTAGTCACGAAGTCTGCAGATAGAACTTCCCACTTCTTCCCCACATGCGCGCGTGCTTTTGCAACGTCATACAGCGGTTCGTACGAGATTCCTGTAAGGTCGCGGCCCTTCAGCTCCTTCTCGAACTCCGTTACGCCATACGTCTCCATTCGCTCCTTAGCGAGTACGACTGGCACGTTATTTATACGCACAATGACGTAATCGATGTCTGGACCGACCGCGAGGCCGACATTGCCCGGCAGTGTCCATGGCGTCGTGGTCCACGCGAGTATGTGCGTGCCTTTTGGAAGACCCTTTGATTCAGGATCGATTATCTTGAACTTTACCGTTACCGCTTCCTCGGTGATGTCCTTATAGGTATTGTCCATCGCAATCTCGGCCTTTGCGAGCGGAGTCTCGCAGTGTGGGCAGTACATGAGGACCTTGCGTCCTTCATAAAGGCGCCCCTTCTTATGTATTTCTGAAAGCGCCCACCACACACTCTCGATGAACGAGTTGTCCATCGTCTTGTACGAATTATCGAAATCAACAAAGCGCCCGAGCCGCTCAATGTACCGCTTCCACTCATGCACGTATGCAAGCACCATGGAGCGTGCCTTCTCGTTAAAGTTCTCAATGCCGAGCTCGAGAATGTCCTTCTTGCTTTTGAGACCTAGCTCCGTCTCTACAAGTGATTCGATCGGAAGTCCGTGCGTGTCCCAGCCCCAGCGACGGCGCACACGGTATCCCCGCATGGTCTTATATCGCGGAATGACATCCTTAGATGTTGAAGCGAGGAAGTGGCCAGGGTGCGGGAGACCAGTCGCAAATGGCGGTCCATCATAGAACGTGAACTCGCCCTTCGGGGCAGGCTTTTCGAGTGACTTCTCGAATATCTGCTGTTCCTTCCAAAACGCGAGTACCTCCTCCTCGCGCTTTGCTATATCCGATTTTCCCCGCTCATCTGCCATAGTTTCCTTATCCTAGCGTTTAGGCGCTAAAAAGGAAACGGTTACATACGTTCAGGTGCCGGTATCCCTAGAAGCCAGAGGCCGCGCTCCATGGTGCGCACGAATCCTTGAGCCACCATAAGTTTGTACGCCTCGTACTCACCGTCTCTAATTCGCTCCTTCGCATAAAACGCATTCCACTCTCCTGCCAACTGCGTAAGGTAGGTGGCAATATGCTGCGGCGCTTTTTCTGCTTCTGCGCGTTCGGCAACTTTTGGAAAACGCGCGATGAGTCGCTCGATGGTGTACGGCTCATCGGGAGCGTTCTGGATGCTCGGCCGCACGCTTGATTGCGCGAGGATGGATTTCGCACGTACGAGCGCGTACTGCAGGTACGGTCCCGAGTCGCCGTCTAGCGAGAGCGACTTCTCTGGATCAAATACAACATTCGTGCCAGGAGACGCGCGAAGGATCATGTACTTGAGCGCACCGACTGCAACTTTCTCTGCAACAAGCGGGTCGTCGTTCTTACCAAGCGCCTTCTCCATCACTTCTTCGATGATGCCAGCTGCGGTTAGAACATTTCCCTTTCGAGAGGACATCTTGCCGGTTGTAAGCTGTAAAAGGCCGTGAGGCACGTGATGCGTCTTTTGTGCAATCAATGGTGCTATCTCCTCGATCGCGGCTAGGAACACTTTGAAATGCCCTACCTGCTCCAGGCCAGTAAGTATGTAGGAATGATCGTTTGGAATACGCTGCTCCTTTAGGAATGCGAGTCCAATCTCTTTCGTCTCATAGGTTGGCGTGCCGCGACTCGTGATGAAAACGAGTGTATGAAGACCCTTTGCCTCTCCTTGGTACACGACCGCGCCTTCACTTCTCGTAAAGATGCCCTTCTCTAGGGCGTCCCCTACTACCTCCATGCCTATAGGTGTGGTCTCACTCTCAAATATGAAATAGTCGAAATCCGAATTGAGTACGCGGTATATCTCTTTAAATGCACTAAACGCAGCGTCGCGCCCCTTCCGCCAAAGCTCAAGAAGCGCGCGATCTTCCTCTGTGTGCTCGGACTCGTCCTTTGCGAGTGCTGTGTACAGCGCGACATTGAGCTCATCAATTTCAGCCTTTGCTACCTCGCTCTCTTCGTACGCCCGCCCGCCCGCTTCGTACGCGCTTCCTACCTCCTTAGCTGTAGCTGGCTCCGTGATGCCCTTCTTACGCAGGCCCCAAATACCCTTTGCGACATGTGGTCCTACATCGCCGCCATACGAATCGCGTATAACGTGTGCGCCGGTATTCTCTACGAGACGCGAAAATGATTCGCCGATAACTGTGCTCATAAGATGGCCAATATGCATCTCCTTGAATGGGTTCGGGCATGAGTACTCGACCACAACCCGCTCTCCAGCACGTGAGGAGCCTTTTCCCCAGTCTTCGTCTATATCCGCGAGTGTCTGCGCGAGGTACGTCCGTGAGCTTGTTACGTTGATAAATCCAGGACCAGCAACATCCACCGACGTCGCGTCGTCTTTAAGTGCATCCTTAAGGATTGCGGCAAGATCCTCCGCAAGGGTGCGCGGATTCACATTGAGCTCTTTGGCTGCAGCAAGTGCTGCATTGACCGCGTAATCGCCATGCCTCAAGTCGCCAGGCCACTCCACCGCAAAGGAAACGTTGGGGGCACCTCTCGCCTTCAGCGCATCAGCAATAATTGTACGTATGCGGTCTTCCATGTTGGGACTATAACAGAAAATGCCCTGGTGCGGCGGCCGTGGTAGCTGGCCGCCGCACCAGGGCACCTTTCCTTTCTAGTTCATTCGTCCGACGAAAAACTTTGGCAAGAAGCTATCTACCCATGAACCAAGACCGGTCGCAATTCGCGGACGTACTCCGCCGGCTACCGCAACTCGCTCGGTTAGGTTCACCTTGGTCGCGGTGAGCGATGTCCCCTTTCCACTTCCAAAAGCGAGTACGGAATCACCCTCGCTTATATCCGAGAAGACACGGGCACCGCTCTGGGCATATATGGTCTTCTCATCGGTGCGCACTGTGATGGTCTTTCCGTCTCCAGTAACAATAGTGAGCGTGCGTGCCTCTGGATCGATTGACTGCACCGTACCTGAGTGGACAATGTGATTGCTGGAAATCGACCAGTCACGTACGGAATCTGCATTAACCGTAAACGGTGCCATATTGGACTGAATGGTGCCTGTAAAGCTCACATAGTCACCAGGCGTCACTTGCGTGAGAGTGATCTTGCCGCCGTCTTTGCGAGCTATTGGCGTTCCCTCTCCGGTCTGGACATTCCAAGTGAGTTTTCCCGAACCCCATAATGTCTCCGCGCGAAAGCCATCGGCAGTCACCTCACGGACGCGAGCCCCTTTCACGTTCACCTTTCCGCTCTCCTGCATGACTACTTCGAGTGTTACGCCTACCGAGCCTGGATCATAATCGCTACTGGCTGACGCCACGGCTGGAAGCGTGACGAGTGCTATCGCGAGCGTAAGGAGGGTTGTCGTGATTCGGTTCATGCGTGTATGCGTTACTGCGGACTCAAGTCCTTACTTAGGCTGACGACCTTGTTCCTCTTTTCTTACTACACCACGAGTTTTAAAAATGTGAAGCTGATATGAAGAGACCGCCTACATGGTGTAGGCGGTCTCTTCAAGGGGATGTACTAGCGGTCGTTTCCAAAGATCGCGCCAATTTTCTTCCAGAATCCCCATGCGTTCCCTTTCGGGAACTTATTGTCCTTCTCCACCGCAGCTTTAGCGGTTAGCGATATGGAGGATGCAGTGAGCACGTTGGTATCAGAATTGTATGCACCATATGCCACAACCTTTGAGTCGACATCTATATCGCCAAGCGCATCAAGCGCGCTCGCGTACTCGGTATCGCCGGTCACCCGTACCGTCACATTGCCGCGACCGGTTGTTGAAAGTGTGAACCGGTCATCGTCCACATCGGTTACGGTACCAGTGAATGCAATGCGATTTTCTGCGAGCGACCAATTCTTCACGACGTCGGCCGCAACGGAGAACGAGCTCCCTGAGGATAGGGTTCCGCTAAAGCTGATATAGTCGCCGTCTTGTATATCCCCCATCTCCGATGAACTGCCGTTCTTTTGGATGAAGTCTGTGTCGCCATCTGTTCGCACGGTCCACGTGATAGAGCTCGCGTCCCACATGGTCTGTGCGGTGATGGTACTGCCGGAGACATCGGTCACCCTTGCGCCTCTAACGGTGGTTTTGCCGTTATCGGCAATCATAATCTCGAGGGTCGAACCTACTGATCGCGGTGCGAACGCTTTATTTGCATTGCCGCTCTGGGCAAGCGCATATACCGGCGCCACAATGAGTGCCGCGACCACAGCGACGGTACCTAAGTTCTTGTAGTGAGTCTTCATATGTTCAGTTCGGTTAGTGCGTATAAGCGCTACCAACTACTAAAGACGTATGCGATACATGCCGCTTACCTCACTGCTTTCTCACCCTGCTGAACTGACTATGAATTACACGAACGATTCTGGGACCGCGTGGCTAAGCGCCATTGTGCGTATGTCTTCACGCACCTTCCCAGCGTCACGATTTGTGAGGACTTCGATCATAAGCTCTGCGACGCGCGCGCACTCTTCTTTGGTGAAACCGCGAGTCGTGAGTGCCGGCGTACCAAACCGGATGCCGGAGGGGTCCATGGGCTTACGGGTATCGTCCGCAATCGAGTTCTTATTGAGCGTTATGCCTGCTTCGTCTAGGAGCTTCTCCGCATCGCCGCCGGAAATATTGAACGAACTCCATACGTCCGCAAGAATGAGGTGGTTATCCGTGCCGCCGGTTATGAGCCGTGCGTTGTTTGCGGCAAACACTTCTGCCATAGCGGCCGCGTTCTCGACGACATTTGCCGCATAGGTCTTAAACGTTGGACGGAGCGCTTCGCCAAACGCGATAGCCTTGGCTGCGATCTGGTGCATGTGCGGACCACCCTGGAAGCCAGGGAACACTGCCTTGTCTATCTTCTGCGCAATCTCCTCGTTCTCCCTCGTGAGGATCATGCCGCCGCGGGGACCGCGCAACGTCTTATGCGTCGTCGTGGTCATGACATCGAATCCATAATCGAATGGGTTCTTCGCTGCGCCGCCGGCGATAAGGCCTGCGATATGTGCCACGTCCGCAACCGCATATGCGCCAACTTCCTTTGCGATAGCGGCAATTTTCTCCCAGTTAAGCTCACGCGGGTATGCGGAGAAACCAGCAAGAATGATCTTGGGCTTCTCGGCTAGCGCGGTTTCGCGCAGCTGCTCGTAGTCGATCTCTCCGGTCTCTATGTCCTTCATCTTGTAGCGGACGAAGCGGAACACCTTGGAGATGTAAGTGACCGGATGTCCGTGCGTTAGGTGTCCGCCATGAGAGAGATCCATGCCGAGCACGGTATCGCCCGGCTCAAGCAAGGCCATGTACGCGGCAATGTTCGCGTTAGCACCTCCCAGAGGCTGCACGTTCGCAAATCCTGCACCGAACAACTCCTTTGCACGCGCGATTGCTATCCGCTCCACTTGGTCGGTGTATTCCTGACCGCCGTAGTAGCGCTTGCCGGGATATCCTTCCGAATACTTATTGGTAAGCACTGAGGACATCGCCTCGCGCACCGCAAGTGATACATAGTTCTCGCTTGGAATGAGCTCGAGCCCTTCTGCCTCACGATTCTCTTCTCCCTCTATTGTCTTGAAGACCTCAACGTCTTCCCTTTTGATGTGGTCGTACATAGCCATACTCGTTACGTAAATAAGGAAATGTGGCTGGCCTTAGGCAAAGCTCGACCAGGTGTGGGTGGTACGGTTCGTAAGCATTGGGAGTAGTATACAGCCCCGCCCTGTCTTCATGTACCAGTCTTCGATAGCATTTATTTATGCCCTTCATGACCGCTACAGAGCTGAAGCCATACCCTTTCACAAATATGGCGGCTACCCCCCTGTTCCCGGTCCGCACAATCGGGCCACTCTTCGAATCAACGCGTTTTAAAGACACCAAAGACCCGTGCATCGCATTTGATGGAACGACTTGGCACATATATGGCTCGGGCGGAGATGTGCGAAGCGAGGAATGGCAAATACTCCATGCGACCGCACCCACGATTGAAGGTCCTTGGACTGAACAGGAGCCAGCGGTTCTGCGCGGCGTTGAAGGGCCGCATGTTGCGGCTCCTTCCGTCATCTATGACTTTGATGACAAGCTCTTTCACATGGCAGTGCAGAAGGACTTCATGTCTATTGGTGGTGGTATCGCCTATCTAGTCTCTGCGGATGGACACATATTTACCAAAATGCGTACGCTCGTTGAGCCTAAAGGCATGAGCGAGGCTGGGCTCTATGATCCGCAGTTTGCGCAGATTAAAGGTAAGAAGTATCTCGTGTACTCGGGCATACCTGCTCTACTTTCGTACGACCATCCATTCATTCCTCAGCCTGATGTGTATCTCGCGCGCTCGGTCACTGACCGTTGGGTCGGGTATTGGAAGCGCATGAAGCGTGTACTTGCGCATGATGACATCGCTTGGCACCACAACCGTCTCGGTCACCCTGACTACGAATGGGGCATCGAAGGCCCGCAGATCGTAGAACTTCCTGATGGGAAAATCCTTCTGAACGCGACCTGCTTCCTCGAAGAGGGACGACGCGGTACCCGGCAGCGCGTATTCTTCGCGCACGCGGATGATGTTAAAGGTCCCTACACGAGTATAGGACCGGTGCTCCTACCTCCTGATACCGGGTGGGAATCTGGCGAGAACGGACACGCAAGCCTTTGGGTTGAGCATGGATGTTTGTATCTCTTCTACCAAGCGCGCTCCAAGGACGAACCTAATCCGCACGACAACAATTGGCGATATGGGATTGCCGTCTACTCGCTTGAAGACATACGCACCGCCCGCGAGCAAGCAGAAAAGCGAGATGAGGCGCTAGAGGCCAGTGGTGCCTAATCCGCCCCGCTCCGGTGTGCCGAGCGTATCAACCTCCTTCAGAGTGAACCGGTCGTACGGCATGACGACCATCTGCGCGACACGGTCGCCGCGCGAGACAAGCACCGGCTCGTCGGTAAAGTTGTAGAGAATAGCGCGGTACTCGTCCGCATCACCGGCATAATCCTCGTCCATAATTCCGACACCGTTTGCGAACATGAGGCCACGCTTATGCAGCGAACTTCGAGCGGCAAGGAGTACGAAATGCCCCTTCGGTAACTTAAGTGCGAAGTTAAGAAATGCGTAGCCTATGCTCTTTGGTGCGATGGTAACGTCCTCGCGCACGTAGCAATCAAGCGCGGTCGCCCCTTCCGTTCCATACGACGGCATTGGCAGATCCTTATCGATGCGCCGGATCTCTATATCCATACCTACGCAGCAAGCTTCCTGACGAGCTCGTACACCTCCTCGTGTATATCTTCCGGCGCGCGCATGGAATCCCCCTCCATGCATTCGATGAGGTGCCAGTGCTCCTCGCTTGCGGCAAGCGCGCGGGCGGATGCGTGGCTACGCTCGAGGTACCGCCTATCCTCTTCGACTGTATCTCGATCGCCCGTAAGCGTGTGGTTCTTGACCGAACGCTTCTCCTGCAAAAGCCTAAGCGATATCTCGACCGGCACATCAAGATAGATGACTGCATCCGGTACCGGCACCCCGAGGACGCCGTGCTCCATCTCCTTAAGCCAAGACAGGAAGAGTATGCGGTCCTCCTCATCCTCTATCTTCCCTGCCTGATGGATCATGTTGGCGCTCGTGAAGCGGTCGGAGATAACGATCTTCCCTTCCAATAGCCACTGCCGTATCTGCGGCGACGCCTCCTGGCGGTCGAGTGCATACGGGAGCGACGCAAGCTTTGGGTCGAGGTTCACGAAGTCGCCGTGTTCTCCGGCAAGGCACTCGGCAAGAAGTTTTCCGAAAAATTGGTCCTGGTATCGCGGGAAGTCTATCTTCTCGGATGCGATGCCTTCATTGCCAAGACGTTCTGCCAGCATCTTTGCCTGGGTTGCCTTCCCGGACCCGTCGTTCCCGTCGAGCACGATGAATCGTCCGTTATGCATATGTGCCGAGGATATTATCCGGATGCGACTTATTAAAGAGGCGCTCACTTCCCTCCATGAGATATACGCGCGCTATACCAGCATCTAATATTGCGCTCCAACAGGGTTCGCACGCCCACCAGTGTCCCCAGAGGTATAAATCAGCACCATCAACTGAATCCAACTTAGAAAGTGCGGCTCTGATAGCGCGCACTTCGCTATGGTTCTTAGGATGGCAGCCTTCGCAGAGCTCATACCCTTCCCCTGTCGGAACATTGCGCTTCACGCGCTCGCACTCCTGCTTCTTATGAAAATCGCTTCCATTTGCCCCCTCTCCGACAACAACACCATCAACGACAACTACCGATCCCGTCTTCACCGCATCATCCATAGAGTGTGCGAGCGCATAGTTTCGAGCCGCTGCCATGAATGGGTTCCCTTCCTCTACATAGAGGAAGCTGCGCCCTTCCGGCAGATAGGGGTATGAGATGGGTCCCATTGCTCACTAGTGTAGCGCATCTGAAGGTGTGTATAAGACCCCTTTTACCAGGCGCGTATAATGGCTCTCATGGCCCGCTTCGACACCCTCTATCAGGAAATGCTTCAGAAGATCCTTACCGAAGGCACCAGGGAGCTTTCAGAGCGCACTGGGCACGAGACTACCGCCATCCCCGGCCTCCACTTCTCCATTGATATTGAAAAGGAAGGCTTCCCGCTCCTTACCCTCCGAAAGATACCGATTCCAATGTTCGTCGCCGAGCAGATCTGGTTCATCGCAGGCCTTCGGAAGCCCGCGGATTTCTTGCGCGACTACACCAAAATCTGGGACGGGTTCACAAACCCTAACGACGTCGTCACGGTCGCGTATGGATACCGCTGGAGACGGCACTTCGGCCGTGATCAGCTAAAACTCCTCATTGAGCTTTTGAAGAAGGAGCCGTCCTCCCGACACGGGGTCATCGTTACCTGGGATCCGGCAAGCGACGGTCTTTCACTCTTCAAGAAGAAGAACGTTCCCTGCCCCTACTCTTTCACTGTGAACATCATCGGCGGCCGGCTACACCTACACAACATCGTGCGTTCGAATGACATGTACCTCGGCTTCCCTGCAGATGTTGCCGGGTTCGCTCTCCTGCAGTGCATCCTCGCGCAGAAGCTCGGCGTCACGCCTGGTGTGTACTCGCATTCAATCTCCAACGCGCACCTATATGACAATCAGTATGACGCAGTAAAAGAACTGATCTCTCGCAAGGACGAGCACCCGGCGATACATCTCACGCTTCCTAAAAATGCGTACGACCGTGCGGAGAAGAAGGATCGCACCTTGGTTGAAGAGATGGTTGCCGACATAACGAGCAAGTATTCCCCGCAGCCTGCAATTTCTGGCGTAAAGGTTATTCTGTAGCTATGGCAATCCTCACGAAGACCGACATCTTGGAACGCGTCGCATCCGGCGAACTAGCGTTCACGCCGAATCTAGACGCGTTCCAGCTCCAGAGCCACGCGGTGGACTTGCGGCTTGGATTTACCTTTCTCATGCCCAAAGCGTGGCGCTTGACCGACAACGGCCGCGAGGCGGTTGATATCGATCCACTGAAGGATCACGGCCCAGAATACTTCGATATCATCGAACTTGAGCAGGGCCAGTATTTTGAACTCCTTCCAGGAGAATATGTGCTCGTTTCTTCACTTGAGTCCCTGAAAGTGCCAAATGACATCATGGCAGTGCTCTATCCCCGCTCCTCGATTAACCGCAAAGGTCTCTCGGTCGACCTCACGGGCATTATTGATTCAGGATACGAAGGTCCCTTGACCCTCCCCGTCAGGAATAACACTCGCTCCACCGTCCGCATCCACCCGGGCGAGCGCTTCTGCCAGGTCGTGTTCGAAGAACTCACCGCTCCCATCGAAGATCCGCGCAAGAGTCGCTGGCATCAGAAAGATGTCGTCGAGAAGGGCCCGAAGGAGAAGTCGGTAGAAATGAAACTCGTCTTTGAGGGCGACATCCGCAAACTGAAGCAGGACCATCCTGCTTCCTGACACCCATGGAGGAGCTTCAGAAACTCCTCGCCCCCTACCGTGCATTCATAACGTACACGCCGCTGCGCACCGAGGTTTATGCGCATGCGCTTTTTGATACGGATGGTGCGGTTATGTACCTTATAGAGCCGCGCGCTTCTCTTGATCCTAAGGAAGAGGCGCTTGCGGCTATGAAGACTGCGGGAGATCTACCCACTGCGATACTCGTGCCGGGACGCAGATTCGATGCTTCCGGCACGCGGCACGGCCAGGGCGGCGGCTGGTACGACCGGTTCCTTGCTCGGGTGCCGAGCGAGTGGCTGCGGGTAGGATTCTGCTTTGACGATCAGTTCTCCCTAGTCCCGCTTGTACGGAACGCGTGGGACCAGCCTGTGGACTACATATGCGTCATAGATCGGAAATCAGGAGGTATGAAGATATACGCCTCTGGTAGACTGGTCGCATGAAGCCTCGCGTCTCAGCTATCGTCGCCATCGGCGACGATCTCGTAATCGGAAAAGGCAACGGGTTGCTCTGGCATATTCCAGACGACCTAAAGCGCTTCAAAGAGCTCACGCTCGGGCATCCGGTCGTGATGGGGCGCAAAACTTTTGATTCCATCCTCGCCATCCTCGGCAAGCCGTTGCCGGGGCGTACCAGTATCGTTATTACGCGCGACGCTGAGTGGTCGCATGACGGCGCGATCGTAGCCCATTCCCTACAGGAAGCACTCAAGAAAGCTAGCGCGCTTGATCAAGAGGAAGTGTTTGTGATTGGTGGCGGACAAATATATAAAGAAGCATTCGATCAGCTCGACCGCATCTATCTCACTCGCATCTTCGATGCTAAGGAAGGCGACACTTTCTTCCCTCCCTACGAGCACGTATTCACTGAAAAGCTGTTTGAGGAGCAGCGCACGTGGAATGACATCACGTACTGCTGGATTGATCTCGACCGCCCTGCTGCCACGGAAGATCCTTCATAAAAGGCGCGAATATATCTTCCTCTACGGGGAATGTGAATGAGTTCCCTTCCGACCTCTTTCCGATCTGTGTAGTAGATACGTATGGCGCATTCTTGATACGCACAAGCGGCGTGCCTTCATTCGCCTCACCCATGACTAACACCGCTGCGGCAGCTAATGAGTCTGGCAGGTTCGTCTGACTGCCGGAAGTCGCGGCGCCAGTTAGATCATGTCGCATACGGTTGTCATAGATAGGTTCGAACCCCGCCCAAGCGACCGCCATGCCAACAACACCGCGTCTAAGAAACACACTGCGGGAGTCTGTAAGGACGAGATAGAGGTGCTCTTTTTGGTACGTCTCCTTAAACCAGGTAAGGAGTCTGTCGGCGCTCCTTTGCGGATCCTCGGGCCAGAGCACGTAGTAATCACCAAACGGGTCGATACCCGCGTTTGGTATGAGCGTGCCGTTTGTAATGGTATGCATTACAAACCCACCGGGAGTGTGTTCGCGAGCAAGATAGGCACCCGCCTCCGCGGCGACAAGCGCATCAACATCAGTACCCTCTTTTAAGACACATCTCCCCTCGCCTATAGCGACTACCTTTGAGGAGATAACAATGACGTCATGCTCTTCGAGAGTAAGCGAGGAAGCTTTGATCTTCGCGTATAGGTCGTCCTTTGGTGGGACGAGCGTATCAATATGTATGGGGGTAATTTCCATCTGCGTATTCTACCTAAAATGCAAAACCCCCGCCGTTTCCGGCAGGGGTTCGCAACGATACTGGTGAAGTGGATCAGGCAGCGATCGCAGCGGCCGCGAGGTGTCCCATGATGACGGGACGCGCCTGAGGCCAGCCGCGGACGATCTCGATCTTGCGCGCCGGAGCGGGCTTGATTACGTCGCAGCCGATGCCGCCAGGTTCCGGAAGCAGGAACACGAGCAGAACACCCTTGCGGCCGCGCAGCTGGTACAGATGCGAGACCTTGGTGTCGACGACTACGTCGCATTCTTCGAGATGGCTCAGGACCGTCCTGCCGCTGTTGCGGACGAACTCCAGCCTGATGTCCTTCGGGAAGTTGTTCTGCCGCCACCAGGAAAGCACGTACGGCTCCGAAGTGGCCCGGAAATTTACCACCGGGACGACGTCGTGTCCGTTCGCCTTCAGCATCTGGACCATGTTCACGGCGCCCGGAACGGGCTGTCGTGCGTACTGGAACAGCTTGCCGTTCTCGAAAAGCTCGCACTTCGACTCCTCGTAGAGCTCGGCGGTATACTCCCTTCCTCGCCCCCCGTTGGCGCCCGGATACGTGTGTCCGATGGACGCCTTCCCCCCGAATTGCCCCGGGGGGATCAGCATGCCGCCGCGCTCGCACGCATATGCATGGAGTGCACGGTCGACCTGGATAAGGCCGGTGACGCTGATCCCGATTTTCGCCATTTCTTTTCCTTCACACTATGTTGCAGAAAGGTACGTTATGGCGCATGAACGCCATAACGGTCGAGTCTATCCTATTGCTTCATAAACGCAACAAGCCGCACCAATTTGGTGCGGCTTGTTTAAGGGAGTGCGTCCTTACTTCACCTCGACGCCCATGGAGCGCGCGGTGCCCTCGACGATGCGCTCTGCAGCCTCGATGGAACCTGCATTGAGATCCGGCATCTTGGTCTCAGCGATCTCACGAACCTGCTCGCGGGTGAGCGTACCTGCCTTCTTGAGTGGGGTCTTGCCTGAACCCTTCTCGGCGCCGACGGCCTTAAGGATAAGGCGGGACATCGGGGAAACCTTGAGGATGAAGGAGAACGTACGGTCATCGTATACGGTGAGATCCACCGGAACGATCTGGCCCATACGATCCTTGGTAGCCTCGTTGAACTTGTTCACGAAGTCGCCGATGTTGACGCCTGCGGGACCAAGGACGGTACCAACCGGCGGAGCAGGCGTAGCCTTTCCTGCCGGAATCTGGAGCTTGATAACTTTTACTGCTTTAGCCATACGAAATTGTTAGGTGACTGTACCTTAGAGCTTCCTTACCTGCAAGAAGTCGAGCTCGACCGGGGTTTCGCGGCCGAACATGGCCACAAGGACCTTGACCTTGCCGCGCTCCTCGTCGATCTCCCCCACCTTGCCCTCAAGATCCTTGAACGGACCGTCAGCGATGACAACCGGATCGTCCTTCATAAGGTCGATACGGTGCTTTGGTGCTTCGGCGCCCATACGCTTCATGAGGGTGTCCACCTCCTTCTGCTCCATGGGAACCGGGGTTGTGCCGGAGCCGACGAAGCCGGTGACGCGCGGCGTGTTGCGAACGACAAACCAAGAGTCCTCGTCGACAATCATGCGGACCAAGATGTAGCCCGGATAGATCTTCTCTTCCTCGACGATGCGCTTACCGCCCTTCACACGGATCTTCTTTTCGGTCGGAACGACCACTTCGAAGATCTTATTCTCCATGCCGAGCGACTCGATGCGCTGCTTCAAGTTCCTCTCGACCGCGTTCTCATACCCTGCGTAGGTATGGATCGTATACCAGCGTGGTTCGCTGCTTATTGCGTCATCAGAGAATTCCGGTGCAGATCGCATCTTGTCCATAGAATTGGATACTAGCGGCTAATGAGGTACGCGATACCCTGTGTGAACACGTAATCGAGCGCGGCGATAAGCGCCACGCCGAATGCGCAGATCAGAAGGATAAGGATGACGTGGGTCGTCGCCTGCTTCTGGGTTGGCCAGACAACATGCTTCAACTCCGCGCGTACGTTCTTCAGGTAGGTGGTAAGTCCCTGCATAGTGGTTCTAAATAAAAAAGCCCCGCGGGCCTTTATGTATTAAATGATACTACTCCCCTTCCATAGCGTCAATAAAGAGAAAAAGCCCGCAATTGCGGGCTTTTTCTCTTAAAGCAAGAGTGCTAACGGATCTCGTACGTAATCGAGATGTTTGCCGTGTACTCATTCTGCCCCACAGGAAGGGTCGGTGCATTTGCTGCCTTCATGTCCATTTCCATGGATTCGCCATAGCCGTAAGGTATCGGCTGCTGGCTATTGTCATAGAAGGAGACAACCTTACCGAGCCTGACGCCGAGCTGATCCGCGAGACGGTCAGCTTCAGCGCGAGCTTTCTCGATAGCCTCCTCACGCGCTTCACCGCGAACCTCATCCGGATTATCGAGCGTAAACTCCGGACCGTTGATGTTCTGCACGCCGATCTCACCAAGTTTTCCAAGGACTTCGCTCGCCATGTCGGTCGCGCGGATCTTCACCTCGACCGTTTGAGATACCTGGTATCCCGAGATGGTTGGTGCGCAGGTGCGACCCATCGGGCAGGTACGCGGATAGTCGTACTGCGGGGAGACGTTGTAGGAAACGGTGCGGATATCATCCTCATCGATCTCAAGCTCCTCGAGTGCTGCGAGCGCAGCGTCATTCTTTGCAGTTGCTGCTTCCTGCGCGGCTTCAACATTCTGGTTAGTCTCTGTCACGGTGTAGGTCACGCGTGCGATGTCCGGCACAGCTGCTGCCCTGCCCTCACCCTGAACCGTGATGGTGTTCATCATCGGTGCGTTTGTACGGCCAAGCTCATCAAATATATCGATCGTCTTCACTAGGAGGAAGATTGAAAGAAGGACCAGCACGCCGATGAGTGCGTAGCGGGTCAGCTTGTTGTTCATGAGTTCCTGCATAAAATCCTTTATTTACTGATGTCCTTGGATGATAGCACGCGAGCGCGAGGCACCAGGAGCCACACTGCGAGTACTGTTGCAATCGCACCCGAAAGCATGAGGCCGATAGATCCTGCGAGCGCGCGAATAATCTCAGCCGCGAACACCTCTCGATTCACGATAAAGGAGAACGGTGCGGTCGATTCAGAGAATAAGAGAAGGAGCGGCAGGGAAACTCCCGCGTATGCCAAGGGCAGTGTATTCACGACCGCGCCCATATGCTCCCTTCCCACCTTCATGGACTTCTTCCACACGCTGGCGCGAGAAAGCTCAGGGTTCGCGTCATGCAGCTCAGCGACCGTGTGCACCTGCGATACGCTCACGTCGTTCAGGACGCCGATGATACCGACCAGGATGCCGCCAAGGAGAAGCCCGATGAGGTCGAAAGTGCCTGCGGTAGCGAAGTTGAGATATGCCGCCTCATCGGTCGCAAGTCCCGAGAGTTTCGCTGCCATGACCGATACCTGAGCAAGCACGGCTGCGACGACAAGCGCCGCGAAGCTGCCAAGGAGCGCAATCACGGTTGGGCGGTTCACGCCGTGCGTAACGAACATGCTGAGGGCAAGTATGACCACGCCGAATCCAACAGAGGTTATGACCGGCGGAAATCCTGAAGACAGAGCCGGTACGAGACCAAATATGATGAGCGCAAAGCTAAGCGCGAGCGCGACAAGGGAGCGAACGCCTGCCATGCCTGCAACCAACACCGCCACTACCACAAAGAGCCCGAGGAGCGTCAGGAGCACGCCCGACCGGTCGGGATCCCATACCGACCATGTGTCCGGTCCGCCGAACATGTCCGATACACGATGAAGATAGAAGCGGTCCCCTACCTCAAGCTGCGTTGGGGTCGCGTTCTCAAACGACACCTGCTCCCCTTCTCGCACGCCCTCGAGGATACGCACGGTAATGAGTTGGTAGGTCTCAGTAATATCGGTACCCTCGACCACGCGCGAACCCGAAGACTCAACGGATTCAACGATTGCTTTGAAGGTCGTATCTGAAAATGACTCCTCCTGTGCTCCCGCACCAAACGGGACCAAAAGGAGCGTGAATACGGAGGCTAGGAGTGCGCGCTGCATACCTTACAGATGCCGAAGAACTCGAGCGCATCATCCTCTATGGAGGCGAAGCGCTTTGACTTTGCGAGGAGCTTCTCGCTGACTGAGTTTGGGAGACATACATCCACATCCTCTATCGCACCGCATGAGCGACAGATGAGGTGATGATGGTGTGTACCGGGCGCCTCATAGAGCGAGCTGCCGCGGAGCTGTACCCTCCGCACAATGCGGGCTCGTTCGAACTCCTGAAGTCCGCGGTACACGGTCGCCTGATCAAGCACGCCACGAAGCGCGCGTACAATCGCTTCGGCGTTCTGGGGTGCACGCTGCGAGCGCAACCGCGCAAGAAGCGCGATACGCTGCGGGGTCGCGCGGATGCCTTTCGTACGCAAGTGCGCGGCAGCTGCTTCTTCCCTTTTATTCATGCCGCTAGCATACCATTCTTTTCCACATGCGAATGACTTGCAACTAGAATTGGCATACGATATCCTCTCTCCTATGTCACTACCATTCATATATGCACTTCTAAGCGTTCTTGCGATAAGCCTCGTGTCCCTCATCGGTCTGTTCGGCCTTTCGCTTCGGGAGCGTACGTTGAAGACTTCGCTCTTCGCGCTTGTTTCCCTCGCGGTGGGCGCGCTTCTTGGAGACGCCTTTATCCACTTAATTCCCGAAGCATTTGCGGAGAGTACGAATGCGCTGTCAGTTTCCCTTGCGATCGTTGCGGGTGTGCTCTCCTTCTTTGTTATTGAGAAGGTGCTTCACTGGCACCATCATCAGGGCATCGAGGATGTTGAACACGGCACGAAGCCAGTCGGCAAACTCATCCTGATCTCAGACGGTTTCCACAACTTCATCGACGGCATTATTATCGGCGCAAGCTACCTCGTCTCCCCTGAGGTGGGCGTCGCGACAACGATCGCAGTTATTCTCCATGAGATCCCGCAAGAAATTGGCGATTTCGGGGTACTCATCCATGCGGGATTCTCGCGCGCAAAGGCGCTCTGGTATAACTTCATTTCTGCACTTGCTGCAGTCGCTGGAGCCGTCCTTGTATTCTTCCTAGGTTCGAATGTTGAAGGCATCGTCACATTCATGGTGCCGATTGCCGCAGGAGGATTCATCTACATTGCGCTCTCCGACCTCATACCGGAATTGCACAACAATGAGGATAAGAGTGCGCGCCATGCTCTGCTCCAGTTCTTCTGGATCATCATCGGCGTACTCCTTATGGTCCTATTGATCGGCATCGAAGGAGACGGACATGCGCATGGCGACGAGTCGCACACGGAAGAGGTGCATGAGATTGATGGCTCTCTCCACGAAGAAGAGCACGGTCACGAGCTCGACCTACATCTTGAGGAAGCACACTAAGAAAAAGGCCGGGTATCCCGGCCTTTTTTAGTTCCCCTGTAGGGTCTCGAGCATCCGAAGGAGTGCTGCGTGTTCGGGAAGCGTCATGATATCAAGCGACGAGTCCGTCCAGCTCATGACATCACGCTCCAGCACCTCGAACCGGAGCACATCGGCGGCACGCGCAAGATAGTAGACAGTATGCACTTGCGCCTCGAAACGCTCTACCGTGATAGTGCGGTATGAACGCCCAGCAACGGTAGCGAATCCGAACTCCTCTATGGACTCCGGCTGCATTCCAGAAGGCTCGAGCATTGTGTTCTCGAGCATGACCGCGTCAGCGGTTCCGCCTACCGGTATTTCATAACGGCGCACCACAATCGCATGTGCAGGCGATCCTTCCATACCTGGCTTCTCAAATGCCGCAATCAAGGTTGGATCACCACCAGGTGCTGCATGATTCTGTGCATATCCCTCCGGAATCGCGAATGCTATTCCGATTGAAGAGAGTTCAACGTTCGGAAGTGGGCACGGCGCAAACGCGCAGGTCGGACCAGTCCTTCCAACACTCTGTCCGTCCGGACAAAGTTTTGCCTCCATAGTGCAAGCGGTCTCGCCCGGCTGAGGAATCGCATTACGCTCAAGGATGTTCCTGTAGAGGAAGCCGCCGAGTCCGACGACGATTATAAGTACGACTCCTGCAATAATCTGCTTCATATGCTATTGAGTTGATTCCTTCTTAAGTGAGTCTCGGATCTCTTCAAGCACCGTGAGCTCGGGGCTCTTTGGTGCCGGCTCTATCTTCCCTTCTTCTTCGTCCTTCTTTGCTTTCGCGACAAGCGAATTTATCGCCTTCACGAGGAGGAAGAGCGCGAACGCGGTGATGATGAAGGTAATGATTGCTTGAATGAAAAGACCGTACTGAATAGTTGCGTCCGTGTTCGGTATCGCGATCGCAAGATCCGCGAAATTAATACCTCGAGTTAGCAAGGAGAGCGGTGGCGTGATGACATTAGTGACGAGCGAAGTGGTTATCGCATTGAACGCAGCGCCGATTACAACACCGACTGCCAGATCGATAGCATTGCCGCGGAGGGCGAACTTCTTGAATTCATCGAAAAAGGATTTCATACCGGGAGTATAGCAAAAGGGCGGGACCAAAAGGATCCCGCCCTCATCTGCACGCCGCGGCCGAACTAGGCAGCGAGCTTCTGCGTCGGGGTGCCGGTCAGCTGGCGCCACCCTCTCTCCCCGTCCTGCCTGTAGAACAGGAGGTCGGAAAGCGAAAGTGCCGTTTGAGGCAGCACCAGATTATGCGGCGATTCGGTCGCCATCGCGTACGCCTGAGCAATCGCCCCGGGCACGCACGACGTCAGGAGCGGCACGTAGGCGGGCGTATCCATCAGGTCAGCAGACGGGCAGGACTCCATCGCGATTCCCTGCAGACGTTCAATGAGCGAGTCGGCGCCACTGAACTCTACCGCCAGGAACGTGCCCCGATTGGAAAACCCAGACGGGATGATGGCCGAGGCCGGCAGCTTCTTGAACTGGTCTGACAGCTTCTCGATGTCGTGCGGCTGCAGACGCGTCGTAATGCAGACCGGAATCCACGAGTACCAGCGTTGGTCGTAGTTCTGACTGCCCAGCTCTGCCATGAGCTTGCTGCGGGCGGTCGAAATGACCTCGATATGGCGTGCCGGGACCCCAAGCGCAATTGCAAAGGTACTATTCATTCTCTATGCCTCCTCACCTAAAATAGAGATGACGTGATACTAGCCCTAAAAGAAATGGCCGTCCACCCATGAACGGCCATTTCTTTATCTTTGGGCGACTACCGGGAATCGAACCCGAATCGACAGGACCACAACCTGTAGTGTTAACCGTTACACCATAGCCGCCATGAACTCGCTTCTTATACCACGCGACGCGCTCTAACGGTAGCTCGGATTCTCTTCAGGTACGCCCTGGGACGCGTTTGCGAGTCGTGCGAGCGCAAACAAGAGGGACGAGAGCCGGTTCGCGTATGCCCTCGACGGATCCGAAATCTTTCGAAGTCCCAACTCATGCACCCCGACCAAGCGGCGTTCGGAGCGACGGGAGAGCGTGCGTGCAACATCGAGCATCGCGGACAGTTCGGTGCCACCAGCGATCGAGAATGATACGACCGGTGGAATAGCCGTCTCGATGGTATTAACCAACGTCTCGACTTGGGTCACCTTCGTCTTTCTAACCTTCTTGGGCGCGCCGGCAACCTCTGCCTGGATGATGAAAAGGGTCTCTTGCACGTCGTGAAGAATTACAGAGGTCTTGTGCGTCTTCTTCCCTACCGTGATCGTTGGATCGATGCCATCACGAGCGCGTATTTTGCAGAACCCCAAGAACGCATTCAATTCATCCAACGTGCCAAGGCACTCCGGTACTTCGGATGATTTAGAAATACGGCTCTGGTTACACCCGAAGGTCTTAGTGGTGCCGTTGTCGCCTTTGCCGGTATAGAGCATAGGACTTCAAAGATCTCCCTACTGCCAGAGCGTAAGAATGACCGCTGCAATAAGAAGCGCAACAAAGTTCTCCGCAATATGAAAGAGGAAAAGCTTCCAGTCTCCATCCTCAAACAGGACATCGTTTGCTTTAAGCGGAACGGTAAATCCGATCCAGACGAGAAGCGCGAGCATGAATGCTCCGCCAATACCGATAGGGCTGAGGAGTCGCACAAGAAGCGCGAGCACGAATGCAGTCACAAGCGCGCCGAGTGCCGCGAGCGCCATTGCTTTCTTCGCGCTTATCTTCATGTTCTTTACGCTCTCCGGCGTATATCCCTTGAGCTTCATCCAGTGCTTGCCGAACGCCGGGCCGTACCATAGCGCGCCGGTGCCCATGATGAGAACTGCGGCGAGGAGGACGGAGAGGTAATTGATAGCGACATCCATGAGAAATTCCATTACAGGGTATGGCTCTTAGTATAAACCAATGGCCCCGCAAATGCGGGGCCATTGGCGCCGGTGCCCAGGAGAGGACTCGAACCTCCACCCCCGAAAGGACATCCACCTCAAGGATGCGTGTATACCAATTTCACCACCTGGGCAGGTGTGTCTGGCACTATAGCCGCTTCCCTTCCTTATGACAATAGGAAAAGAGAAAGGAGGCTTACGCCTCCTTCTTCTCTTCAGTCTCAGGAGCTGTCTCCTCGACTGCTGGTGCTTCCGGCTCACCTGCCTTCTCCTCTTCAGGAGCCATCTCGGTGCCGTCTGGTGCCTGTGCAGGATCCTGCTCCATCACCTCTTCAGGAGTTACCTCCTCCGGCTTCTCCTCCTCCTTGAAGTCATCCGTGGACATCTTCACGAGACGCATGTTGCGGAGCTGGCGGCGTACCTCACGTGCGACCTTTTCGCGGATGAAGTAGAGCTTCGCGCGGCGGACCTTCGAGCGACGAACAATCTCGATCTTCTCGATGAACGGTGCGTATAGGGGGAAGATCTTTTCGACGCCAACACCCGACATGGTCGCGCGGACCGTGAAGGTAGCGCCTGCCTCGGTGCCGTGCTTCACGGCGATGACGAGACCCTCGAACATCTGGACGCGGGTCTTGCCTTTCTCAACGATTTTCTGGTGGACACGAACGGTATCGCCCGGCTTGATGCCGAGCTTTACACGCTCCTCGGTCCGTACAGGAGTTATCACGTTTTGCATGGGCCAGACTGTACCATAGGGCCTATTTAAACGCAAAAGGCGCCGCGCCTTAGGCGCTCCTTAAATACTCAGTTTCCGGGAATTTTTTGACCGCTTCCGCCATATCTGCCGGGATGGGTGAAGTTATCGAAACCCGCTCCCCGCTTATAAGCGGTATCTCGAGTCCGTAAGCATGGAGCCCGAGCCGAGGAAGCCCTAGGTCGCACGGACGCTTTGGCGCGTACAGAGAATCGCACACGATCGGATGATGGATCGCTTTCAGATGCACGCGGATCTGGTGCGTTCGGCCGGTACGCGGCTTGGCTTCGATGAGGGAGTGGGTACCTATATCGGAAACGACGCGGTAATGCGTGATAGCGTCGCGCATGGTGCCGCGCGCTTTGGGCTGCGCGCTTCTCAAACGGAAATCCTTTCGAGAGCGGCCAATAGCAAAGTCGATGACGCCCTCGCGCTCTTTAGGCACGCCGTATGTAAATGCGAGATAGGTCTTCTGTACATCGCGGCTCTTAAACGCTTCCTTTAGGTGTGCGTGTGCCTCCTTAGTCTTACAAAATACGAGAACGCCCGAGGTCTCACGGTCGAGTCGATGCACGACGCCGGGACGATGGAGCTCTTTGCCGTTTACCAAATACTGCGTCTCCCCCACCTCTACAGATGCAGGGTATGTGCGCGCGAACCAATCGCTCGCGGTCTCATCAGTCGTTGTTGCATCCGGATGCGTCATGACGCCTGCGGGCTTATCGACTGCAACTATCTCTTCGTTCTCAAATAGAATCTTGAGGTCCATAGGACTACGCTAACGCGAACGGTGCCTTTTCGCTACTTTCCCATCCGCCGCTCGCGCTTTTGAAACTCAGCGAGCATGCTGAGAAGTTCTTCCTTTTCGAAATCCGGCCAGAGCGTATCAGTGAACATAAGCTCGCTGTACGCGCTGCCCCAGGTAAGAAAATTAGAGAGTCGCATCTCTCCGCCTGTCCGGATAATGAGGTCCGGATCAAGAAGCCCTTTGCTCCACATCGCTTCCTTAAGCGAGTCTTCTGTCACTTCTTTTCCGGCCAGCTTCCTCGCCGCATCAAGTATTTCGGCACGTCCGCCATACGAGAGCGCGATAATAAGCGTGCTGCGCCCATTACCCTTCGTGCGCGCTTCTACTCCCTGCATCTTTCTTCTGAACATAGGCGAAAACCGCTCGCTCTCGCCAATGAAGCGTATGCAAATCCCATCCTCCTCCAGTTCCTGTAGACCCTCTGAAAGCACGTGCTCAAGCAGTTGCATGAGGTACGACACCTCCGCCTCGCTCCTGTTCCAGTTCTCGGTTGAGAACGCATAGACCGTAAGCTCCCGCACACCCGCTTCTCGCGCCCAACGAGCCACTTCCTTCAGCTTTTCGAATCCATGCTTATGACCATCCATACTCAATAGGCCGTGCGCTTTCGCCCAGCGACGATTGCCGTCCATGATGATGCCAACCGCATCAGGCATAAGTAATGGAAAACTTTGTGTACTGCCCGATCGCCGGAGACCAGCTGACAGCGACATTCTCTACGTTCGCGAGCAAGGGACCACGATGCAGTTTCTCGATATAACGCTCCAATTTTTTGTGCTCCCCTTCCGCTGTGACGCGCACCGTGCCGTCTGGAAGATTCATAACTTCACCCACGAGTTTCAGGCCGCGCGCCTTCCGCTGGGCAAAATCCCGATACATAACCATCTGCACCCTGCCTGATACGATTGCCTCAATCCGCTCCATAGATAGATAGAACCAGAGCATAGCGCACTGGGTTACTTTAAAAACGTGAAGAAGTGCGTTAAGGTATTCCCGATGCGCGCTTAGCTCAGTTGGTAGAGCACCCCGTTTACACCGGGATGGTCGGGGGTTCGAGTCCCTCAGCGCGCACCGATAGAAAAAGGACGCATTTATGCGTCCTTTTTCATTTGTGCGCATGAGAGGACTCGAACCTCCAAGGATTGCTCCATACGCTTCTGAGGCGTACGCGTATACCAATTCCGCCACATGCGCAGCTTTCAGAGAATATACCAGAACGAAATGCTGTGCCCCCACCAGGAATCGAACCTAGATCAAGAGCTTAGAAGTCTCCTGCTTTATCCATTAAGCTATAGGGGCATTAGGTAGCTTAGCTAGCCTAGAGCGAAGGGTCAACGAACTGGTACTCACTCTGGAACCGTTGTGCTTCGGCGGCCCTCTCAGCAAACAACGCCTCCGTCTCTTTTAGCGCCTCTGGCGAGATTGTGTTTGAAGTCGTTGGGAGGTTCAAGATTGGATCAGCCTTAGCCCCTTCCAGATACTCCCAGGTCGCAAAGACCGCAAGTCCAGCGAGAAGGACAATCGTAGAGACGACAAGTACGACCCAATCGCGCGCAGGTCGTACCCGTGATCCGTAGGAGATGCGCGGGAGCGAGGTGAGCTTGGGATTTAGTGAGGAAAGGTTCATGGTGCTAGTTCGGTACCTACCGTAAAGTTTGCTGCTGCGGTCCACGCAGCGCCCTCCGCGTCTGTAGCGTCGAGTGAGATGTTCGTGAGAGTGATGTCATATGGCGCGAACTCGAGCGTTCCCACGGTGCGCATCACTGCTTCGAATGAGCCGCGCACCTGCAACGCGAGCGAAAGCATCGTGCGCCCAGTCTCAGCCGTATCCTCATTCACACTTACCACCGATACATCCGCGCCAAATGCATCACCTGCGGTCCCCACGCTTTCAAGAAATGAGACGGCTGCAGTCGCGGGAACAAAGTAACCTTTTATACGCGCCTCGCTTTCGGTAAGTACTGAAAGCGCGCTCTGCGCCTCGTGTATGTTCATGAGCTCCGCGTTCTTCTGCTGCGCCTCCGTCTCTGCAGAGACGATGCGCGACCCAATGCCCTCCACATGGAGGTACGAAAATACGTAGGCAGCCACTGATGCGATCAAGAAGAGAGCGGCTATGGAGAGCTGGGTTAGTACGGCGTTCTTCATGGCGTAAAGGGTCCTGTGAGGGTGATGATGAACTCGAGGTCGATCTCCTTCGCATACGTACTGATCGGCAGATTGGTTGCCTCGATGAATGGAAGAGCTGCGAGCGCCTGATCGTAGTTCTGAAGTGCGCTTCTTGTTCCCGCGGTGCCCGAGATATTCATGGTATGCGTGCCGTCTGGCGAAGGTGTGAACGCGATGTGCGTGATTCGTATATCCTCGTGCGGCACAGCGAGCACGGCGCGTACAGCGCTTGTCCCCGAGGACTGCGTCTTAAGCCGCGATAGATGTTCTACATCGTCTGAAAGACGCGTCAGGCGCTCCCCTACTTCTTTCTCCTGTGCGTTATCAAGTAGCGCATTCAGGCGCGCAAGATCTGCTTCTTTCACGCGGAGCTCCTGGCTGAACGCAAGGTATGGCGGTACGAGCATCGCAGCACCCATCAAGATTGCCACACCAAAAAGTGAGAGCGTGACGGTCGCCAAGCGCATGAAGTACTCACGCGTGAACGCGCGGCGCTTTTCAGGGGGGAGCAGATTGGTTAGTTCACGGGACATATTCTCTCAGCGCAAGGCCGATTGCTGTGCCATAGGCCAAAGACCCCATGTAATCGACTGGCGGCAGCCACTCATCGCGCGACGCCATGTTTGTAAATACGTCCCCGAGTTCGACCGGCAGCTTCAGGGATGCCTCAAGATATTCCGGAAGGCCGCGCACGGTCGCGTTGCCGCCCACCAATATCACGCGCGTTACTTTATCGGTTGCGCGATCCTGCCAATACTGGAGACGTCGCGCGATCTCTTCGCGCACGGCAGAAACGGTCGAGAGCATCGCTGCGACGTACTCGTCATTCCCCTCGCCACCCATAAGCCCCTTCTCCGCTTTCACTTTTTTTGCTTCCTCCTCGGTCACTCCGAAGTACTTCTGCACCGCGAGCGTGAGCGCATGACCGCCAATATCCAGCGTGGTTGTGAAGCGCGGCATGCGGCAGCTAACCACCATAAGCTTCGTCGTCGTACGGCCGATGTCGATAATAAGCACCGTCTCCTTATCGCCATGCGGCAGGAGCGCGCGCGCAAGCGCGAACGTCTCGCCTTCCATGGCACGCACGCGTATGCCGGCAGCGTCCATGATTTCAAGAAGCTCATCCACCACGCGGCGCGCGTACCCAACGCCAACAACCTGTGTCTCTGCACCCTGCATCGCTAGTGGCGCGATGTCGAATATGGTCTCTGCAGGCGGCAACGGCACATACTCATCTATCCGCTGCTCGGCTGCAGTGCGCATCTCGCTTGGTGTTATGCCTGGCACTGTCGCTTCGAACAAATATCCGCGGCTCTCCGAGAGCGCGATGTTCGCGAAGCGAACATGGTATTTCTTTGCGAGCGCTGAGAGTGTATCGACGACCTTCTGCTTATCCGCAATTTCGCCACCTGTCACTATTCCCTCCGGAAGACGCACTTCTGCAAACTGAGATAGCTCAAGCCCATGCAGTCGTTCCTTGAGAAGGACCATCTTTATACCGCTTGCAGAAATATCAATGCCAGCAGTTGGCAGAGAGAGGTATGACGGCGGCGGAAACTCGACGCGCGCAAGACGTTTAAGGTCGATGCGTGACATTACCTACAGAGTATAGCGTGCTCGTGTATATGAAGTCGTGCTAATTCGCACTTGTGCCGGGTGGTACGGGCTGCTCTGGAATAAGAAATGCAAATGATTCCCCCTGCCCTACCGCAAATAGCATGCCGTTTGATTCTAGCCCCATGAGTTTCCGAGGCGAGAGATTCGTCACAAAGGGCAGCTGCTTACCGATAAGGTCTTCCGGTTCGCTGATGTACGCCTGGATGCCTGAAACGATCTGTCGCGGCTCTTCTTCACCAAGATCAACCATGAGCCGCACGAGCTTCTCGCTTTCTGGCACGCGCTCAGCGGAGATTATGGTGCCTATCTTTACTTCTACCTTTGAAAACTCATCGTAGCTGATCATGGTTCTTTTGCTTATCGAGAAAGCTGGTAAGTATGAGGGCTGCTGCTGAGGAGTCCACTGCTCCCTTGGTGCGTATTCCCTCGAAGTCGCGGCGCGCTTCCTGCGTCGTGAGCATCTCTGGCTCATAAAAGACTGTAAGGCCGGTCTCTTCCTCAAGAGCCTTCGCAAACTCACGCGCTTCTTTGGCGACTGGATTCTCCGCGCCTGAGAAGTCGAGCGACTCCCCCATCACAATCGCCCCCACCCGCTCGCGTTCGATGAGGTTCTTAACACTTCCAAGAAGGAGCGGGTCGTTCGGAAGTATCGCGTGCGGAAATCCCATGACTCCCGCATCGTCCGAAAGCGCAATACCCACACGCTTGGTGCCGTAGTCGATGCCGAGATGCTTCATGGAAGGCATGGTACCAGAAAACATGCTAGTATCGCGGCATGCAGCAGCAGCTAGAGAGCCAGATGGGCGTGGAAGCACTCGCGGCAGGGTTCGGACTTACTCCCGGCGTCTTTCTCGCAATCTTCCTTCTCGTGTCCGTATGGTCGCTTGCGATCAAGGGATACGCGCTCTGGCACGCTGCGCGCGAGGGTCAGCGCACGTGGTACATCGCCCTATTGGTCGTGAATACGTTTGGCATCCTTGAGCTCGCATACCTCTTGTTCTTCCGTCTTAAAGACGAGGAGGAAGAGGCATAACACCCTGGAGGGGTGCGTGAGTGGTCGAAACGAGCTGTCTTGAAAACAGCCGGGCCGCAAGGTCCCGTGGGTTCGAATCCCACCCCCTCCGCCTCATTAGTGCACCCATGCTAGTGTTCCTACATGGAATCAGTGCCCACAAACGATCCGCAGAAGCGATTTGAAGAATCTCCGGAGGCGCTTCGCCCCGGAAACGTGCTTACCTACCACGCTGAGGACGGCGGGTATTTCATCTCACAGTTCGGGTGGAGAGTAGAGACCTTGCCTGAGGGCATGGAGATTAAAACGAAGAGCTTTGCGTTAGTCGTTGGTGTCGCCATGCCGGAAAGTACAGGCAAGATCGTGCGCAAGGATGGGAAAATACTTTTCATTGCGAACGACGGTTTTTCGAAAGGATTCGAGTCAAAGTTTTTCAATGGAGATGTTGTTGAGATCGTTTCGCTTCCAGATACGCAGAACGAAACGGGTGCGTAACGCACACAGCGCACCGCGCTGGTGCTATCATCTACGCATATGCCGCGACCGCCGGTCTTTGAATGGCAAGGGAGAGAATATGTATTCGAAGAGAAGAGCGCCGACTGGTACTGGGCGCTCGGCATCATTGCTATCGCTGCGATCGTTGCGTGCGTTCTATTCAATAACATTCTCCTCGGACTCGTCATCGCGGCGGCGGCAGTCGCGGTCGCGCTTAACGCGGCCAAGCATTCGCGCATCCATCGTTTCCAAATCACCGACGACGGTATAGTTGTCGATCAGAACCTCTACCCTTACAGCAACATGCTGCATTTTTCAGTTCTCGAATATCCAGACCCCACCTGGCCCCCTGCCCTTTCTATTAAGACCAAGAGTTTTCTAGTACCACATCTCCTTATACCAATTGTTGGCCCTGACCCGGAGGATGTGTACGAGTACGTACTCAATCACCTCCCGGAAGGGCGTCATGACGAGTCGATCATCGACAGCATCATCGACATGCTCCGTCTCTAACGCTTGCAGATACGCCCTTTAAACGGTACAGTCAGCAACGTTCCTGCTCTCGTCGTTCAATGGATAGGACGCAACTTTGCGGAAGTTGTAATGTAGGTTCGATTCCTACCGAGAGCACTAGATATACATGAAAAGGGACGGCCGGGCCGTCCCTTTTCGTTAGCGGAGCACGTGCGCGATCCTTCGTGAGAGCACAGGGATTTCCAGCGTGTCGTTTCGCACCACCCACTTATACAGAGCTGGCGAAAGCGCGAGCGTGAATACGACGGTGCCCAACAGATGCATGAGGGTGAACGGAATCTGGCCAATCACTGCAACCATCAATGACTGCCCGAAGAAGATCGGGCCGGTCATAAGTCCCGTCACCGCGTCATAGACGAGCGTTCCTACGATACCGAACGCGAGGAAGTTCTTCGTGGAGGCCTTCCTGTTCTGGAAGAAGAGGTGCGCGCCAGCACCCAAAGCGCCGTACATGAATCCGGTGACCACCGTCCACATACCAATACCAGAGGTCACGAGATCAAAGAGCGCGATGCCGAGGAAGCCAAAAAGGAAGGAGGTGAGGAAACCGAAGCGAGTCGCAAACGGCATCATAGTCGCAAGCATCGGCTCAAAGTTCGCCGGGCGCATGGGAAGAAGGCGGATAAGGAAGACCGCCGCGAAGCCGATAATGAGCTTGAGCCAGCCGGTTTTAATAGAGATGGTCTGCATAGGAATCCCATTGTAGCCGAGGAGAGCCCAAGGTCCAACCGTGGTATAACTGCCCAACGCTCTCGTCGTTCAATGGATAGGACATCTCCCTCCGAAGGAGGCAATGCAGGTTCGATTCCTGCCGGGAGCACTAAACTTGTGTGCTTTCCACTACTAGGTACAATAGCCCCAGGCTGTCTGCCGAGAGTAGTCTCGGATTCGCATTGAGCGAATAGGAAATGGGGTTCAATTCCCCTACTGTGCCGCAACGGTAATGCCCCTTGGGACGAGTCCGGTCATCAGACAGCCTATTATTCCCGAGCAGGAGCGTGCGCTTCAATATGGATTCCACAACTCTGCTCGTGCGGAGCTTTTTATTTATCTCTATGACCCGACGAACTCTTCTTCTCATCGCCCCTCTTCTGATCGTGCTCGTACTTATCGCTGCCTATGCACTTAAGCCACAAGCTGAAGCACCCGCGATACCAGAACAGGCGCAGGAAAATACTGAAGTGCCGGTAGAAGCTTCTGAGAATGAAGAGCCGGCGCCGGTTGAAGATCCGGTGTTCGCAGTCGCGAAGCGTGAAGCGGCAGCTGATATGTCAGCAGCACTTGCGCCAGCAACGGCGACAATGATTGTTGAGGGCATCTCTCATCCGGTCCGAGCGCCTGAAGGCGCGACGATCGAGGAAGCGATGGCAGGACTTAGGGCCGAGGGTGTGCTTACGTACAAGCTGCGCTCATACACGGGCCTCGGCTCCTTCGTCACGGAGATAAATGGAAAGTCCGACACGAACGAGTACTATTGGATCCTCCATATAAATGGCAAGAAGTCGGCAACCGGCATCTCGCAGACGCGCATTAGCTCTGGTGACGTTGTCGAATGGAAATATGAACATAAGTATTAGAGCTATGCGCGTACCCGTTACCCTTCTTGTTACCCTTTCACTTTTAGTAAGTTCCCTGCCGCTTCACGCGCTTGCGGAAGATCTTCCGGTTGAGCCGGCACAAATCGTCGAGCCGACCGCCGTTCCTCAGGAACCCGCGCCTGAGGTGGCTATGCCGGTAGAACCGGTACCCACCGCTCCGATTGAAGCACCGGTAGAGATCCCTGTTCCTGTAATCGAGGAGCCGATTGTTGTAATGCCGCAGATGCAGTTGATGACCGCTGCAGCAGAGCCACTTGAGACGGAGCCAGTGCATTTTGACCTGACCGGCTCTATCGAACTCTCCAACGGCTGCGTCATTACGGATGAGTCTGGTACAGAACACGTCTTTCCTACTGCGACGACAACTGAATACCTGGCGGTGTGTGCGCTTGTTGAGGCAGTAGAGGAAGGAGTCATATCTGAAGTCTCCGTCACTGACGCGAGCTTCGGCCTCTATGTATCAAGCATCAATGGTGTTGCCGCGGGTGCTAATGAGTACTGGTCGCTCTGGGTTAACGGAGGGTACGGCAATTGCGGCATAAGCTGCCAGACGCTTTCCGCAGGCGACACTATTATCCTCATCCGTACGCACTCTGTCCCCGATGAAAGTGACCCGAACATATATGTAGAGACCCAGCTGGATCGACTTGAAATTAATGTCGACGCGCTTGTCGAGACGTATGACAACATACTTGTTCCTGATAGCTGCTCAGTCATAGACACAGTCGGTGTAACTCACGATTTCCCTGTTGTGAGCGATTTGCTTGGCGTGTGCGCACTTGTCGCCGCAACCGCAGAAAGCCACATCACTGGCTACGAGCTCAAGAACGAAACATTCGGTCTATATGTGACCAGCGTTAACGCTATTGCCGCGGGCACCAACGAATACTGGTCCCTTTGGATCAATGATGGGTACGCGAATTGCGGTGTTAGCTGCCAAACACTTTCTTTGGGTGACCGCATGGCGCTCATTCGTACGGCGTACGATCCAGTTACGTATGCTGAGACGCAGCTCGAGCGCGTTGAGTTCCGCGTTATCGGCTCAGTACATGTGGAAGCCAATGAAGAAGATCCAGGCACCGGAGGCACGGGCGGTAGCGGCGAAGAGAATGAGGATGGCGCATTTGATGTGGCACGAGCATTCTCATACCTAGCAGGCCTACAAGAAGAGGATGGTTCTATCGAGAATGACCTTGTAACTGACTGGGCTGCAATTGCCTTCTCAGTTTCAGGAGCACCAGCTTCTGCCAAATCACTCCTAAAGCAGTACTTGAAGGAGGAAGAGACTGACCTTGATACACCTTCCGATTACATACGCCACGCGATGGCAATGCTCGCACTCAACCTGAATCCGTATTCGGCAGGTCCCGAGGACTACATCACTCCGGTCGTTGAATCGTTCGATGGTACACAGCTCGGAGAGGATCGGTACATCAACGACGATGTGTTTGCGCTCTTTCCGCTTACGCACGCCGGGTACGATGAGGACGACGAAATCATCCAGAAGACTGTCGCATTCCTTATAAGCCAGCAGGGATCTAACGGCTCATGGGAAGGTATCGACCTTACTGCAGCTGCCATTCAAGCGCTCGTACCGCTCTCCTCGCTTCCAGGCGTCCCCGACGCGCTTACGCGTGCGGAGGCATATCTCAGAGCTAGCCAGGAGAGCGATGGTGGGTTTGGCGATCCATTTGCCACCCCATGGGTCATCCAGGCCATAGAGGCACTTGGAGACTCCCCAGAATCCTGGGAAGTTAACGGCAATACGCCACTTAGCTATCTGGCATCGATTCAGAATGGAGATGGAAGCGTAACGACTGCCTCCGGCACGGTAAATGATGCCGCATGGGCTACTGCATACGCGATCGCAGCCGCTAAGGGCGACACTTGGCATGATCTTCTAGACGACGTGAATAGACAGGAGCCTACGGTAGGCGATGATGACGATAATAGCGGCAGCAACTCCTCAGATGAGGAAGATTCTGAAGGCGAGGTGCTCGGCACGACGGATGAGATAACTCCCGAGCCACTTACCCCTTCGTTCACCTTCGAGACTCCTATAGAGGCGCCGGCGCGCACTGTAGCGAAGGCGGCTACTGCTCCCGTGCCAGCAACAGAGGAATCTCTTGTTGAGGAGGAAACCGACAATGAGGTTGCTGCGCCTACGCAAACAGCAAGCACCGCAGACGCACCAGGCGGCTCTTGGCTCATGCAAACGCTCGGCTCCTTATGGAGCGGATTCGTAAACTTCTTGAAGAGCTTGTTCTCCTAAACGAAAAGCGGCCCGGATATCCGGGCCGCTTTTCGTTTAGGAGCGTTAGGCTGAGACGCGAGCGATCGATCTCGCGAGGCGCGACTTCTTCCTGGATGCAGTGTTCTTCTTGATGATGCCGCGCTTTGCTGCCTTATCAATAGCCTTGTAGGCAGCGGAGAGCGAAGTAGAAGCTGTCTTGGTATCGCCTGCAGTTACGGCCTTCTTCACGACCTTGGTGGTCGCGGTGAGAACGCGCTTGCGGCGCAGGTTGAAGACGTGCTTCTTGAGGGAAGCGCGGTGGGCCTTCTTAGCTGATTTGGTGATTGCCATATGTAGCAGAATCCTACGCTAGAGCGCCCATATACGCAAGTTTTAGGGCTAAAAGTGGTACGATACCCCTATGATTCGCCAGGTGACCGGTACCGTGCTCGAAGTAGAGGGCGCATGCGTCATCATCGACGTCGCCGGATTCGGCATCTCCCTTCGAGTTCCAGGTACCGAGTCCTTTACCCCCGGACAGCAGGTGACCCTGAAGACCCATATGGCCGTGAAGCAGGATGGCATCGAGCTCTACGGCTTCTCTGACCCTAAAGATCTCGCATTCTTTGAGCTTTGCCTTACGGTTCCTGGCGTTGGACCCAAGACTGCGCTCTCTTTTCTTGTACGCTCGCCGCGCGAAGCCTTGGAAGCGGCGATCGGACGCCGCGATCTCTCATACCTTACAAGGGTTGTTGGGCTTGGAAAGAAGGCTGCGGAAAAATTGATGGTCGAGCTTTCAGAAAAGATGGGTGTTGGTGAGGGAGAGCACCAGGGTGACGATGCTGAGGTGTTCGACACTCTGGTCGCGCTTGGGTATACAGATCGCGAGGCCAGAAAGGCGCTAGCCGCAGTTCCGCTCCATGTGACCGGGCGCGATGCGCGGCTGAAAGCAGCGCTTTCACAGGGACCCTCCTAACCATGCAGGCACTTCGCTCAATTCTGCAGCGCATACTTCCCCGCTCCTTGTACCGAGCGCTTCTTCGCCCATATCATCTTCTCTTTGCATTTCTTGCCGCCCTTCGTTATGGCTTTCCAGCAAAGGACATGACCGTCATTGCGGTCACCGGCACAAAGGGCAAATCCTCCGTTACAGAGATGCTCTTCCATGTACTTAGCTATGCCGGCCTTCCCGCAGCGGTCGCAGGAACCATCAGCTTCAAGATTCTCAATGAGGAGAAGCCGAACCTATTCAAAATGACCATGCCGGGGCGCGGATTCATTCAACGCTTTCTACGCGAGGCGTCTGATAAGGGAGCGAAGTATGCAGTCATTGAGGTTACCTCAGAAGCAACACTGCAGTTTCGCCACTACTTCCTTTCCTTAGACGCGCTTATATTTACGAACCTCCAGAAGGAGCACATCGAGTCGCATGGATCATTTGAGAACTACGCGCGCGCGAAACTCTCAATCGGCACCGCGCTCGCGCGCTCCGTGAAGCGTCCGCGCGCCATTATTGCCAACGCCGACACAGTGCACAGCGAACCGTATCTTGAGCTTCCGGTCGAGGAGAAGCTCCCCTTCTCATACATAGATGCGTACGATGTTGAGCTTGGTCCCGGCACCGCCACGTTCTCATACAAAGACGCGCGCTTCACCCTCCAGCTCCCGGGCGGATTTAGCATCATGAACGCGCTTGCAGTCATCAAGGCCGCTGAATTCCTTGGCGTACCACTTCCGAAAATTGCTGAGGCGCTTTCTGATTTAAAGCGCATACCCGGACGCACCGAGCGTATTGATGTCGGACAGGACTTCCAAGTCGTCGTCGATTACGCGCACACGCCTGACTCCTTGGAAGCCTTGTATGGCGCGTATCCAAATAGGAAAATCTGCGTACTCGGAAACACAGGCGGTGGGCGTGACACATGGAAGCGCCCTTCCATGGGTGCGATCGCGGACAAAGCATGCGACATCGTTATCCTTACGGACGAAGATCCATATGACGAGGACCCAATGAAGATCGTGCATGAGATGGCAAAGGGCATGGAGCGTACGCCGAAGATAATCATGGACCGCAGGGAGGCTATACGCGCCGCGATAGCAGAAGCGAGCACCGGTGACTCCGTTCTCATCACCGGCAAAGGTACTGATCCGTACATCATGCGTGCAAACGGCCAGAAGGAGCCTTGGAGTGATGCACAGGTAGTTCGTGAGGAACTAGCGAAGCTCTTAGGTAAATAGTTGCTATCATAGAGGTATGAAGGCCGACGCCCTCTTCTTCCTCGCGATATTCGTATTCATATTCGTCGCCTGGGTATCTACTGGTGGCCCGAAGCGCCCGATCTCTTTTGCAGGCCCTTTCATCACACCGGTCACTAATACTGGCCAGGAGCAAGAGGGGTACGGCAGCTGGCGCGCTGCGCTTGAAGGCGAAGATAATTGGTGGAATGGAGCATGGTCGGGGTTTGTGGATCACAATCCCCGTGAGTCGAGCATCGGGCAAGCACAAGAGGACCTCGCCGATGCGCAGCGCGCGCTCCAGGAGGCGCGCCTCTTTGGCCCGGCGTCTGTATATAAGGACATTGTGACGCTTTCGGCGAACACTGGCGCGCTTGCTGCGGATGATCCGGACGAGGAGTACCTCACCATTTCGGTCTCCGGACGCGCAGAGGGCCCGATCTCTATGAGTGGGTGGCGCCTCGTTTCTGTGCGCACGAAAGAATCCGCCACACTCCCCTCTGCGGTGTCCGTCTTTAGGTCCGGTAGCGTAAACCAGACCACGCCGCTTGCGCTTTCTCCAGGGGAGCGCGCGATCGTCTCTACTGGTCGTTCTCCTGTCGGCGCCTCGTTTAGAGAAAACAGCTGTTCTGGATATCTCTCCGCGCGCCAGGATTTCGTACCAGAACTAGCTAAGAGCTGCCCTTCCCCTATGGACGACTTCGAGCGCTTCTATAGTGGCAGCGCGAGCGACTACCAGGCGTGTAAGACAGCAGTACAGAACGGCACCCGGTGCGAGCGGCCAAGCCAGGGAGGCGCCTCGAACGCCTGCGACAATTTCATACGCGAACACTATAGTTATAACGGCTGTGTTACTTACCATGCGTCTGACCGCAATTTCTTCGGGAGTACCTGGCGTCTGTATCTCGGTGAGAGCCGCGACGACCTCTGGCCGACCCGCAACGAGACCATCAAACTTCTCGATGCGGCCGGCAATACAGTCGACATCGTGACGTACTAGGAAAGCGATGGTACGGTATCTCGGTATCCGCCTATAGCTCAGTTGGTAGAGCAGCTCCCTTTTAAGGAGACGGTCCCTGGTTCGAGTCCAGGTGGGCGGACAAGGTATAACGCAAAAGCCGGAAGACATGCTTCCGGCTTTTGCTATTTCTCTTACGAAACTTGTTCGCTCGCGCGCAGATGCGCCGGCAGCCAGTCCATTACTCGCTTGCGGTGTATGTCGAGCGTCCACTCATTTCCCCCAACGAAGAGTTGTGGGTACTTCTTGCTGAACGTATTGAGAAGCGACGTCGAAGCACGCGGAAACTGCTCAGGGAGACCATCGTTGTACATGCGCAAGAACTCAGCTTGGCTAAGCTTTCGTTCGCTGCGCTCCCTATCGAGATCTGGACCGCGCATAAGCATTAGCGGCCCAGGAGCGCAGCCTTTGCCGCAAGACGCTTTTTCGTCTTGTGTGGGCGCTTCCTGATTTTGAGTGGGCTTACGCCCTGCTTCTTCTTAACCATGTCGTTTCGCTATGAATGTAATAAACGGTAAGAGCGCCAAGCGGCGCTCAATACCTTAGACCCTCTTTACGTTGGTCGCGTTCGGTCCCTTCGGGCCCTCACCGACTTCAAACGTAACAGAGTCGCCCTGGCGGAGGTCATCGAATCGTACATCAACGAGCTCGTTGGAATGGAAGAAGAGATCCTTCCCCATACCCTCGACCTTGATGAATCCGAAGCCCTTGTCCGTAAGGCCGGCAATGGTTCCTGTCTGCATACTGGTTGCTTTTCATACACCTGATAACTATCAAGTGCAGGAGGCTGAGAACGAGGAGTCGACGTCTACTTATTAACCAGCTCTGCGATTGATAGGATAACTATACCATACATTATAGATAAAGGGTACTTTTCCCTTCATACAGCCTACTTAAGCGAAAGCGCCCAGCGTTCAAGCGATTCTCCTAACGGCAGCCCGCTCTTCCTTGAGTCCGAAAGAAGCTCGATCAGTTCGCGTGAAAGGACGCGCGCTTCCTGCGTTGACCACCCCCTTCCGCCCTTCTGCATCATGTCGCGGGCTTTCCAGTGAAGGAGTCCGTGCACCATCTCCGGGGCATCACCCATCCGGTACGACTTCTGTATCTCTTTCCAAAGCATCTTTCCGTCACGAGCGGCAAGCGCGTTCACCAAGGCACTATTGAATCCTCGCTCCGCCTTCTTTGGCGCATCAAATGAAAATACTTTTGCTGCTGCTGCCTCAACCTTCTTTGTGCGTGCGGCAAGGAGCTTTGGTGCGAGTATCGCAATCGCGTTCTCACTCTCCTGAAGCTGAGGCAGCGCTTTAAGCACAAGCTCTGCGGTCTCCGCGCGCGCAAACGGATCATCGAGAAGTACGAGTGATTTTAGAAAGAAGAGTCCTTGGGTACCTGCCGACTCATCAAGCGTAGCTGTAGTTATCTCGTCCGCGTTTAATCTGACGTATGCAACGTCTGGTGCCTTGGCGCGGGCTGCCGCTACCCACTGGAACGCTTTCTGGCGCGCCTTCTCTACATCTGTTCCGGTGAAAAGGTAGATCATAGCGGCTCCATCGCTCCCCAGCTCTTCCCAGCTTTGGCTTCTGCAATTATCGGGACACCCTTCGTTTCTTCTGCAGTGAGCATTGATTCCATGATACGTTTTATTTCCGACACGAGCGAAGCAACTTTGGCATCTGGTATCTCGTACACAAGCTCGTCATGCACTTGGAGCATGAGACGAGCTTCCCCATCCACCGTCTTGTCGATCTCCACCATCGCGAGCTTAATAACATCCGCCTGTGTTCCTTGGATAGGCGCATTGATTGCCATGCGCTCAGCCTGCGCTCTAACGTATGGCAGAGGCGACCTCATCTCTGGGAACTGACGCCGCCTCCCGAATAGGGTCTCGGTATACCCATTCTTCCTCGCGAATCCCTTCGTCTCCTCCAAATGCTCGGAAAGCGTCTTAAACGTTTCAAAATAATCTTCATAGAAGCGGTGTGCTTCAGCGGTTGTGGTGCCGAGCTGCGTACGGAGCGCATTCACACCCATACCGTAAAGGATGCCGAAGTTGATGATCTTCGCCCTTCGGCGCATCTCCCTGTCGACCTTATCGCTTGAAACACCAAAGACGGCCGCAGCTACTTCTTGATGCACATCGCGGCCTGATTTAAAGATATCGATAAGCTTTTCATCGCCTGAAAGTATCGCCGCGATCCTGAGCTCAATTTGAGAGTAATCAAGTGCGACTAGCGTCGTGCCCTTAGGTGCGATGAATGCATTTCTAATTAGCCTTCCCCGTTCGGTACGGATCGGAATGTTCTGAAGGTTCGGGTTAAGGCTCGCCATACGACCGGTCGTGGTGCCGGTCTGGATGAACTGGGTATGCAGGCGCCCGTCCTCGCCGAGCATTGGCGGAATACTCTCGACGTAGGTCGAGAGTAGCTTCTGTATCTGCCGATACTCGAGGATGTCATCCACGATCGGGTGAAGTTCTCGTATCTTCTCAAGTTCCGATTCTTTAGTTGAACGCTGTCCGGTCGAGGTTTTCTTCTGACCTTTGGGTTTTAACTGCATCTCATCAAAGAGGACATCACCCAACTGCTTTGGAGAGCTTATATTGAACTCGTGCCCTGCAGCTTCGTATATGCGCTTCTCGATTGCGGTAAGCTCCGCGCGATACCGTGCGCGCAATTCCTCAAGCATGAGTGTATCTATGAGGACGCCGCACTTCTCAGCCTTACGGAGCACGGGGATGAGCGGCTTCTCGATACGGTCGTAAACATTCTGTACGCTCGGTATCTCGGCGAGTTTTTGTTCTAGTTCAGCATACGCTTCAGCGAATGTGTGCTTCTTTGTAAACGCGAGCACGTCCTCAAGGGAGGGGTTGGTGAAATCCGATACGAGAAGCCAGAGCATCGTCTTCGCTTCCTCAAGGCGATCAGGGTCTACCTCTTCTTTTGGTCCCTCTTCTTCCTCCGGCTCCTCCCCTTCAATTGCGAACAGAACACTCTTCACACGCCCACGAAGCGACCGGAATCCAAGCTCATCAAATAGCGCAAGAATCTTCGGCAAGGATATGTTGTCGTTGCGCTCGGTGTCTTTGAGCGAGAATGCGATTGGCGCATCTGTACGTATGGTCGCGAGCATCTTCGAGAACTGCGCATCCTCCTCATGCTCCTTGAGGAGATTCATGATGCGCGGTTTAACACCCTTTTTTTGAAACGCTTCCTCGTCCTTGTGGAGCGCTTTATATATATCTTCGATTGCACCGAATGTTGTGATGAGCTCGGTTGCAGTCTTCTCTCCTATGCCCGGCACGCCGATGATGTTGTCGGAGGGGTCGCCGCGTAGCCCTTTGTAATCAGGAATGAGCACAGGGTCGAAATTAAAACGCTCGCGAACGGCCTTCTCGTCATACATGATCGTGTCGTTGATTCCCTTCTTAAGGGTGTACACCTTTACGCGTTCTCCATCGACCAACTGGAGCGTGTCCATATCACCGGAGGCGATAACAACCTCGATATCTTTTTCTCCTGCCAGCTCATAGGCGATGGTGCCGAGGATATCGTCGGCCTCGAACCCTTCACGCTCATATATAGGTATGCAAAAAGCCTGGAATACTTTCCTCGATGTCGTTATCTGTGCAGATAGCGCGTCGTCCGACTTCTGGCGCGTTGCTTTGTATCCCTCGTACGCTTCGTGGCGCACGGTTGGTTTTGGAAGATCGTAGCAGGCAGCAATGTAGTCAGGCGATAGCTCCTGCATGATCTTGAGAATCATCGCGGAGAGCCCGTACAGCGCGCCCGTTGGCTGACCATCGGGACCTTGGAAGTCCGGTAGTGCGTGATACGCACGGTGAATGATCGCATGCGCATCAAGCAGAACGAGTCGCTTTTTCTTTGCTTTAGCCATAGATAAGTTTTCGTGAGTTTTCGGAAAGGACTTCGAGCCGCAGTTTATAATCCGCTTCTGGAAGCCCGTCAGCTACCTGCTCTGGCCACTCTAAAAGGACGAGGTTGTCCTTGTCGTGAAGCACTTCATCAAATCCTAGTGGCGCGAGCTCCTTTCCGCCTTGAAGGCGGTACGCGTCGATATGTACAAGCCGCTTAAAGGAAGCCTCCTTGGGTAGCTGATAAACCTTCATGAGAACGAATGTCGGGCTCGTCACCGCTCCATCGACCCCGAGCGCTTTCGCCACATTCTGAGTGAAAGTGGTCTTACCAGCCCCAAGCTCCCCAGAAAGCGTCACGAGCGTAGCGCCTGCATCTTTAGGGGCAAGGACTTGGGTAAACCCGGCGGCGGCGGCTTCGACCTCAGTAAGGGAGTGGAGTTCTTTTTCCATGCTCCTATTGTACCAATTCGCGCTTCCTGCGTAGCCCTAGCATCTGGAGCGCGTTATCATGGCGATATGCCCGTACATTTCGATACTGAAGCGGAAGATGAGAAGCTGGCGGCTGTGCATGCCGCTGAGGAGGAGGACCTTGCGCGCGTCATCTCCGAGAAGTACCGCCTTCCCTACATCGACATATCCCTCTACCCTGTGAACATGGACGCGCTCAGGCTCCTTCCTGAGGAGGACGCGCGTAAGGCGGAAGCGCTCATATTTGATAAGAACGGCAAGCATGTCCTTATTGCGCTTCGTTCTCCAGAAAATGAGCACTTAAACCGAATCCTCCATGATTTAGAAGTGCGCGGATATATTATCGAGCGCCACATGGCGAGCGCAAGCGGTCTTGCAAAAGTATTCGAGCGTTACAAAGATCTCTCTCTCGCGGCTGAAAGCAAACGAGGTGTGTTTGATATCGCAGGCGAAGAACTCACGGAACTCACCAAAAGACTCGACTCCCTACCCGCACTCCGCATGTTCCTCACGGATGCGGTTAATCCTGCAAAGCGCGCACAGACCTCGAGACTTCTTGAAGGCGTTATCGCCGCAGCACTCGCCATGAAGGCCTCCGACATACACGTTGAGCCGGAAGCGGAGACTATCCGCCTACGTTTCCGCCTCGATGGTATGCTGACCGACATCTTCTATTTCGATGCGCACGCATACAAACTCCTCAATTCCCGCCTGAAGCTTCTGTCTGGGGTGAAGCTGAACGTCGCAAACCGGGCACAGGACGGCCGCTTCTCTATTGTTGTGAATGACAAGGAGATCGAAGTGCGTACATCGCTCATCCCCGGCAACTACGGCGAGAGTATTGTAATGCGCCTTCTCGATCCCTCAGGCATTGAACGGAGCTTCAAGGACATGGGTATAAATGAAAAGCTCTACAACCGGCTCGCGATTGAGATCAGACGTCCCAACGGCATGTTGCTGACGACTGGTCCGACCGGCTCAGGAAAGACGACTTCTCTATATGCGTTCCTTAAAGATATTCATACGCCGGATGTAAAGATAATCACCATTGAGGATCCGATCGAGTACCACCTCCCGGGAATAGTGCAGACGCAGGCAGATGGCCGCGACTACACATTCGCCTCAGGTCTCCGCTCTATCCTCCGCCAGGACCCAGACGTCATCATGGTTGGTGAAATCCGTGATATGGAAGTCGCCGAAACCGCCATCCAAGCGGCACTTACCGGACACTTCGTGTTCTCTACCCTGCACACCAATAACGCAGCCGGCGCGTTTCCGCGCCTCATGGACCTTGGTGTTGATCCAAAAACTATCCCGTCTGCAGTTACGGTCGCATTAGGACAAAGACTTGTGCGCACACTGAATCAGAAAACGAAGGTGAGGCGCGCTACGACGGATGAGGAACGGCGTACCATGGAGCGCATCTTCTCAACCCTTACTGACTCCTCTCTCATGCCCGCGTCTTTCGATGAGGTATGGGACGCAGCGCCGGGCGAGGATGATACTGGATACAAGGGACGCACGGGCGTACACGAAGCAATATTCATGGATCAGCAGCTCGCCGATCTCCTACGGATGGGCCCGTCTGCAGCGGAGATTGAAAAAGAGACACGACGCCAAGGCTACCTCACCATGGCCCAAGACGGCATCATCAAGGCGCTAAGAGGTGAAACCTCGCTAGACGAAGTTTTCAAGGTTGTTGATGTGCCGCGAGAATAAGCAAAAGCCCCGGAATAATCCGGGGCTTTTGCTTCCATCCTGCACACAACCCTCCAGGCAGTCCGTCCAAAAGAGGACGGGTGAACAAATCGCCTGAGGAGTATCCCAGTGCTCCACGTACAAGCGTGGTACCAGAAGGTCCTTGGGGAAGTGCCCGAAGCCGTCAAGCCTTGCCTAGAGGGTTCTATGTAGGATGTAAATGAAAAAGGGCCTCTCAGAAGGTCCCCACGAGGCCGTCCCTCATGTGCTAGAATAGTAGCACCACCCCCATTTTATGTCAAGTACTTCTGAGGTTGTCAAAGACAAGGACCGTCAGCTTGATGCGACGCTACGGCCGCATACCTGGGAGGATTACGTGGGCCAAGGGCACGTAAAAGCGAACGTTCAGATTGTCCTCCAGGCCGCTAAAAAGCGTGGAGACATGCCGGAGCATCTCCTCTTCTACGGTCCTCCGGGCGTCGGTAAGACGACCTTGGCGCACCTCGTAGCTGCATCCTTGGATGCACCCCTTAAGACCACTTCCGGAGTCGCGATTGAACGTGCAGGAGACCTCGCGGCCATCCTCACAAACCTTGAGCCGGGGTCGGTGCTCTTCATCGACGAGATACACCAGCTCTCTTCGAAGATCGAGGAGCTCCTCTACCCCGCCCTTGAGAACGGCACGCTCGATATTGTGCTCGGAAAGGGTCCGTCAGCACGCACAGTGGAGCTTGCGCTTCCTCCTTTTACGCTCGTTGGCGCAACGACGCGCGTATCTCAACTATCCGCACCGCTTCGCTCTCGTTTCGGCGGCGGCGTATACCAGCTCGATTTCTATTCGGACGGTGACCTTCGCGCGATCATCGCGCGCTCAGCCGATGTGCTTGGACTTGATGCGCCGGGCGATGTTGTAGAGCGTATCGCGGCAAGAAGCCGTGCGACACCGCGCGTCGCGAACGCGCTTTTGAAGCGCGTTCGCGACTTCTCGGAAGTGCATGAGCGTCCGCTCTCCCCTGCTGTGTGTGATGAGGCATGCAAACTGTTTGGCATCGACACACTCGGTCTCACAAAAGACGACCGCCGATATCTCGAAACGCTTCGTGACGGGTTTAAAGGTGGGCCAGCAGGTATCCGCGCAATCGCGTCAGCACTCCATGAAGACCCGGATACGGTAGAAAATATATACGAACCATATCTGTTGCGACTCGGATTTATTGAGCGGACGAGCCGAGGTCGTGTGCTGACGCAGAAAGGAAGGGAGTATCTTCTAAATTAGTATGGCGCCCGGCATCCTCGTCTTCAGGTGGATATCGATGCCTAACCCTGAACCAGCGCATGCGAAACTGCTCGCGTTTGGAGAGGGTAAAGATATCGGTACGGTGTACCTCGGTAACGCGACATACCATGCGCACCTGGCACAAGAGATACGAGATGAAGTCGGTAGCGCCCCTCTCTTTGCGGCAGCTGACGTGGATGAGTATGGAATGGTAACTTCCTGGAAGTCCTCAGGGTTCTCGTTCGAAACACCTGCAGAAATTCGGGATTCAATAGCACACCTTTTGCGTGAGCATCAGAAAGAGATAAAGGATAATTGGGCGCGTTGAGGTTTGTGATACTCTGATTTTGATATGGCAGGACACAGTAAATGGGCTCAGATAAAGCGCGCAAAGGCGGTAACCGACCAGGCACGCTCTAAGACGTTCGGCCGCCTCGCGCGTGTTATCACCCTTGAATCCAAGAAAGCGGCGGGCAACCTCTCCTCCCCCTCCCTCCAGTCGGCAATCCAGCGCGCAAAGGAGGCAAATATGCCTAAGGACAATATCGAACGCGCGATCGCCAAGGGCACATCCAAAGAAGCCAGTGATCTTGAGACGGTTACGTACGAATGCTACGGCCCGGGCGGCAGCGCCTTAATTGCGACTGCAGTGACCGACAACCGGAACCGCACTACCCAGGAGATAAAGCACCTTCTTTCTAAGAACGGGTATGAGCTCGCAGCTCCTGGTTCCGCGATGTGGGCGTTCACAAAGTCACCAGACGGCTCTTTCTCTCCCAACGAACCTCTAGTCGACCTTACCAGCGAGGATGAGCAAAAGCTATTCGAGCTCCTTGACCTGTTTGACGAGCACGACGATGTACAAGACACGTATACAAACGTGCGCGGTTATGAGGATTCTCGCGATTGACCCAGGGTTTGATCGCATGGGCGTCGCGGTACTTGAGGGTGATCCGAGTAGACCGACATATGTATGGAGCACATGTGTGACGCCGCCAAAAGGCGAACCGTCTGAGCGTCTCGCAGTTGTGCAAAGTGCGGTTGAAGCAGCGATCGTAGAATACGCCCCTGATGCGCTCGCAATTGAATCTCTATTCTTTAGCGTGAATAAGAAGTCAGCGCTTGGCGTTGCAGAAGCTCGCGGCGCGGTCCTTGCCGCAGCGGGAAAGGCATCACTTCTTGTGCGAGAGTATTCCCCGCAGCAAGTGAAGTTAGCAGTCACTGGGTATGGCGCGGCGGATAAGAGCGCGGTTATGCAAATGGTTCCGCGACTCCTCACTCTCCCACCAGGCCCCAGACTTGATGACGAGCTTGATGCCATTGCGCTTGGGATAGCCGCACTTGCCGGACGCTATCCCCAAGGTTAGCTATCCACTATTGCAAAGAGGATGCCATCTGCTCAAATAGAGGAGCTCAGAGCCTGCGGCCGCGAGTATGAATAAGCTTATTTTCTTGGTTCATGATCTACGACGACATGGATATTCGTGATGAAGAGGTGGGCGTTTCCGCCGATGATGAGATGGACGAGGAGGACACTGCAGATGACGAGACTGAGGCAGAAGATGTTCTCTTCCCTGTTGAGGACGACGAGGAAGAGACCCTCTAGATAATGAAGCGGCCCGCATCTGCGGGCCGCTTTCGTGATACGATGTCTATAAAGCACCCTATGCCTCGTAAGAAGAAGCTATTTAAGGACCTTTCGGTGTTTCTGAACGACCCGCATCCGCTCATGCGTGCGGGCTACATTCTCGGCGGCATCGGCCTTCTCTTCGTTGGCCTCACCATCCTGTGGATCGCGTTCGCACCGGCACCCGATTTTGAATCCTTCCTAAATCGAAAGATCGCACTTTCGACAAAGATTTACGATAGTACCGGAGAAGTTGTCCTATACGACCTCAATACTGACATTCGTCGCACGACCGTTCCCCTTTCCAGCATCTCTCCCTATATTCAGAAGGCGGCGATAGCTATTGAGGATGATAAGTTCTACGAGCACAGCGGAGTGCGTCCAATCTCCCTTATTCGCGCGATGCTTGCAAACATACAGGCTGGCGAATTCGCGCAAGGCGGCTCAACCATCACCCAACAGGTAGTGAAGTTGACCGTGCTCACCGGCGAGAAGAGCATCGTAAGAAAGGTGCACGAGTGGTTCCTCGCGTGGAAACTTGAGAGTAAGTACACCAAGGATCAGATTTTGGAGATGTACCTCAACGACGCACCGTACGGCGGCACACTTTATGGCGCTGAAGCGGCTTCCCGTGCCTTCTTCGGCACCTCTGCAAGCGAACTTACTTTGGCAGAAGCCGCGTACCTTGCAGCTATTCCCCAGCGCCCAACGTACTTCTCTCCATACGGCAACAATCGCGAGGATCTTGATGCGCGCAAAAACCTTGTTCTCGATCGCATGCTCGCGCTTGGCTACATTACGAACGAGCAGTATGAGGAGGCGAAGAATGAAGTGGTTGCTTTCAATCCAATGCAAAACGGCTCTATTATCGCGCCACACTTCGTGTTCTATATCCGCCAGCAGCTTGAGGAAAAGTATGGTGCGGATGTGGTCACACAAGGACTTAAAGTTGTGACCACTCTTGATGCAGAGCTGCAGCACACTGCGGAATCTATTGTGTATCAGTACGCGCTTGAGAATGAGAGGCGCTTCAATGCATCGAACGCTGCTCTGGTTGCGATAGACCCGAAGACCGGATACATCCGCGCCATGGTGGGCTCACGTAATTATTTTGACCCAAACATACAAGGCAACTTCAATGTTGCGGTTGCCGCTCGTCAGCCTGGCTCAGCGTTTAAGCCGTTCGTATACGCAGCTGCGCTTGAGAAGGGCTTTACGCCGCAGACCATCATCTTTGATACACCGACCCAGTTCTCTACCGCGTGTGCACCATCGGACGTCTTTAATCACTCCACGCCGTGCTACGCACCAGGTAACTACGACGATAGGTTCCGTGGTCCGATGACGTTCACGACCGCGCTCGCGCAGTCGATCAACGTCCCCGCAGTGAAGACGATGTACCTCGCGGGTATCGATAATGTGCTCAATCTCGCGCAGCGTGCTGGTATTACTACACTTAACTTGCGTGAGGATGAGAAATCCTTAGCACTAGCGCTTGGTGCAGGCGAGGTGCGCCTTCTTGATCTTACGAACGCGTTCGCGACATTCGCAAACGATGGTGTATATAACAAAGCGACCGGTATCCTTCGCGTCGAGGATGTGAAGGGTAAGGTGCTTGAGGAGTATGAGGCTGACCCTCAACAGGCGCTTGATGCTGGCGTTGCTCGTGATGTTTCCTGGATGCTTTCCAATAATGAGGCACGTCAGCCGCAGTACCCCCCTAATAACCCGTTCTACTTCCCTGGTTATGATGTTGCTGCTAAGACGGGTACTACCAATGAGTACCGCGATGTGTGGACTGTAGGGTACACGCCCTCAATCGCAATTGGCGTCTGGGCCGGCAATAACGACAACAGTGCAATGGTCCGCGAGACTGCCGGGTACGTGGTCGCCCCAATGTGGAACGCGATCATGCAGCAAGCGCTTGCCACATACCCACAGGAATTCTTCGGAGAGCCGCGCGGCATCCCGGAGAATGCTCCCCCTGCCCTTCGCGGGCAGCATTATGACGCGAGCGGTGCTCATGACATCCTCCACTACGTAAATAAAGACAATCCACTTGGAGGCGGCACCTCGCAGGGTGATGGACAGTATCCATATTGGGAGTACTCCGTACGCTCCTGGGGCGCGCCACAACCAACAGCAACTACTACTCCAGGTCTCATCTACGAAATCATTCCACCAGAGATTCTACGCACCCTTCCTGGATACGAAGACGGATTCCAGACCCCTCCCTCTGAGGACGATTCCGAAGAGAACACTAACGAATCTCGCGAAGAGTAATACCCTCCCTTTCCAGGAGGGTTTTTGCTTCCTCAAACTTTATTACGAGAGCTGATTTCATTACTGGCGGCACAGCGAGCGATATCGCTCCATCTGTATAGCGAACCTGCTTAGAGGTTATTGGCACTCCGAGTACGCGTGTGAGAGCCTCCGCACATGCCCTACGCACCTCCGCCTCTTTAACGCCTGGTATTCGATGTGTTTTGAGTAGTTCGCTGAGAGATTTCATGCGCTACTGATTCATTGGCATCACAAGATATAGGAAGGACGCGTCTCCAGATCCGCGCATGACCAAAGGGCGGCCGATACCTGACGCTGAGAGAGTAAGACTCTCGGCAGTAATCAGCGGGAGAGGAGCTGAGAGGTATCGATGGTTAAAGGAGAGCTCGATAGTGTCTCCGACAACTGACGCGGGGATAGATTCTGAAGTCTCACCAATATCATTGTTGCGTGCAGTAAGTGCTACCTGCTTCTCTTTAGAAGAAACTGAGAGGCGCACTTTTTGAAAAGTATCGGAGAAGATGGCAGTACGGCGGAGTGCTGATTCAAGATCCTTACGGAGAAGTGTTGCCTCTGAAACGAATGCTTTAGGGATGATTTGTGCGTAATCAGGGTATGAGAGCGTAACAAGACGGGTTGTCACCATGCCAGAAGCCCAAGAAAACGCACATTGGTGCTCATCAACAAGCACTTCTACCGCATCATCTGGAAGCGTCTGAATGATGTCTATAGCGTTCTTTGCTGGAATGAGTATGGAGAACGGATCCATCTTGCCGGAAACGGACAACTTTTTCTCCGCGAGGCGGAAGGAGTCGGTCGCGACCGCCTTAAGCGTACCCCCTTCAAATGAGAGCAGAATACTCGCGAGCTCAGGTCGAACAGTTGATGGAGATGCGCAGGACGCGACTGAGGTTACGAGAGATACCAGAGATGCTCCTGGAAGCGAGAATTTGGCCTTAGGAGACTCAGGAAACGGGAGGGTGGGAAAATCCTCGAATGGAAGGGTCTTCATTTGGCTACGGCCCATCTGGGAGGTAATGACGACTGTCTCTCCCCCATACTCAAGAGACACAGTGCCTCCCCCAGTAAACGAGGAGGTCATCTCCCGAAGCGTGGCGGCTGGAAGCACAACGACACCAGGCGCTTTGATATCGCCTGCGACTTTATAGTCGATACCAGTCTCAAGGTTAGTTGCACGTAGCTTTATACCGTCGTCGCCTGCGACTATGGCGATGCCGGAGAGAACTGGGAGTGTTGCTGAACGCCGTTCTGCGAACCTGGCGACTGCGCCCACGGCTTGGGCTAGTTCTTTCTTATCTACAGTTATGATCATATGCCGCTCATTATTATTAGCCGTGTGGATAGGGGGATAAGTCCCGTATACCTACAGTATACGCCCTTTTTGGAAGTCTGCCTGAAAGTAGAAGGTGTGGGGTACTGGCGGTGGAAATACCCTTGAAACGGGGATAGCTTTAAGGCCGTATATGGAGATGGGGAGAACTTAGATAGTTCTCCCCATGTTCCTATACCTGGTTTCCCACACCTATCCACAGCTATACCAACAAGCTACGGATATCTTGGATCTCTTTTGCAAGCTCCGCGTCGCTCACTATCTCACGCTTCACCTTCTCACAAGAGTGAATGACGGTTGTGTGGTCGCGGCCACCAAGCTTCGTGCCGATTGTTGGATAAGAGACAGAGAAATCCTCGCGGAGAATATACATAATCACCTGCCGCGGCCTGACCACTTCCCTTCTGCGAGTCTTCTCATAGATACTTTCCTCATCAATGCCGTAGAACTCTGCGACTTTAGACACCACATGTTTTACCGAAACAGTCTTCGTTGGGCGTGAGAATGAGCGTAAGGACTGCTTCACCTCCGCAATATCCGGTGGCACTCCCTTTACCTGCGTGTGACAGACAATGGAGTTGATAACTCCCTCGAGCTCACGGATGTTGCCTGAAATAGAAGTCGCCACGAACTCCACCACCTCGTCAGAGAGCGTCACTCCGTTAGCCGCAGCCTTTTTACGCACTATGGCCATACGGCTTTCAGTATCTGGCTCACTAATATCAACCGTCATGCCGGCCAAGAATCGGCCTTTGAGACGTTCAGCGATATCTGGAATAGATGCGGGCGCGCGGTCAGAGGAGAAGATGATCTGCTTATTGTTGTCGTGGAGTGTGTTGAATAGGTGGAATACCTCCTCTTGGGTCTTCTCCCGCTTAGCGAAGAACTGCACATCATCCATGATCAAAAGGTCGTAGTGCCTATACTTCTCTTTGAATCTGTTTGCGGTGCCGTTTTGAATAGCGTCCGTGTACTCATTACCAAACTGCTCTGAGGAGAGATAGTAGACCTTACGGGTCGGGTACATCTTCTTAAACTGGTTCCCTATCGCCTGGATGAGGTGTGTTTTACCGCGTCCGGTCTCGCCGTAGATAAAGAGTGGATTGTAGAGAATGCCAGGATTCTTTATAGCTGCTTGTGCCGCTGCGTGCGCAAGCTCATTGAAGGATCCCACCACAAACGTGTCGAAGGTGTAGCGAGGATTGAGATTGTCACTCTTATTCTTATAGAAATCGTTCAAAGGGAGCTCCACGGTAGGCTGCGGACGCTTCACCTCCTTAGGCTTCCGGGCGATATCCTTAACGATGTCGTACTCAACGTTGCGGTACTCATAAGAAACACCGCGGACTATCTTCAAAAGGAGTGTATGGAACTTCTTAAGGTACCAATCGCGATAGAATTGGCTCGGAACACCAATATGCACGACATTGTCCTCTATCTTTACGATCGAGCTGTCGCGGAACCAGGTATTGAAGTTAGCGGGAGAAATGGAAAGCTCGACCTGCGATAGAACATATTCCCAAAGTTCATGCGGATCTGACTTATTCATCGTTGCCGTATTATACGCGCCCAGGGAAAAGGCGGAAGCGCCTAAAATCTTGCGTTTGGCAGGTCACCCTGGTACTATCCTGTGGACAACATGCCTAAGCGCACCTATCAACCAAAGAAACGCAAGCGCGCGAAGACCCACGGGTTCCGCGCACGCTCCGCTACGCCATCCGGCCGCGCGGTCTTGCTGCGCCGCCGCCGAAAGGGCCGCGCAGAGCTCGCGGTATAACATGATCCCACGCCGTCTGCGTCTCTCCAGGAAGGATTTCGAGAGTGTCGTAAGCGGAAAGGAGCTGATGCGGGCTGTGAGCCCGCATTTCTCCATTTCCTATGGCTCCTCCCCTGCCAAAGGCGGGTGTGGGGTCGTAGTATCCAAGAAGGTGGAGCGCAGCTCCGTAAAGCGGCATTTATTGAAGCGTCGCATCCGTGAAGTGTTGAGGGAGTACTGCTCCACAGACCACATCTTCATTGTTTATGCGCGCCCAGGTGCCGAGACCCTCTCGTTTGCTGACCTTTCAGCAGAGCTCTCCGCTGAGTTAGAGCGCATACGCGCATAATCTGGTACTCTTTTGAGCACTATGCTCGACTTCTTCCACCAGATTCTATACGTACCGATCTATAACCTCCTTATCTACCTTGTTGGCGTCCTACCAGGCGCCGATGTCGGTCTTGCGGTCGTTATTGTGACGCTCATCGTGAAAGCCGTAACCTTTCCCCTTTCTCTCTCTGCGGTTAAGACCCAGGCAGCAATGCGAAAGATAGAGCCAGAGCTTAAAGCGCTCCGTGAGGCCCATAAAGACGACAAACAGAAGCAGGCAGAGGAAATGTTCGCGCTCTATAAGAAGTACGGTATACGCCCATTTTCGAGCATTCTTCTTATGCTCATTCAAATTCCTGTCTTGATCACCCTCTTCCTCGTATTCCAGCGTGAATCGATGGATGCAGTTAATCCTGAGATCCTCTATCCATTCGTTTCTGACCCAGGAGTGTTCTCCGCGCTCTTCCTCGGATTCTTCGTAATTGCAGGCCACAACCTTATTCTTGCCGGCCTTGCTGCCATCACGCAATTCATTCAAGCCCGCTATGCTATTCCTCTCCCAGAGAAGAAGGTTCGTGATTACAGCAAGGGGCCTACAAAGGAGGAGATGGGTGCTGAGTTTGGACGCGCAATGGCTATACAAGCCCGCTTTGTGCTCCCTATTGTGGTTGGATTCGTGGCCTTCACCTCAGGCGCAGTCGCTCTCTACTTGATAACGAGTAACTTGGTAGCGCTACTGCAAGAGTTCATCGTTAGAACGTCAGGACTCAAAACAAAGACTGTATAACAAAACGGCCCCAAACGGGGCCGTTTTGTTATAGATCGTATGCCCACAGAGAGCCGTCGAGGCGGTTTCTGAAAGTGAGCACATCATTCCTGCCGTCTGTCTTGAGGCCGGTCATATCTATCGTCGCTTCTCCTGAGGACGTCGGATCGATGAGGAGCGTTGCTACACGTCCATCCATATCAATACGCCAGAGGCGATCAGAGAACGCCACAACTCCCTGGTACCATTCATCCGGGAGAGATCCTGTAATACCACGTGGTATGCCGCAGAAGATGGCGCGGCTGTCTGAGGACCAAGTACACTTCTCTGCAAGAGTCGCGATCGGGAGCGCTGTACTGTCCCCTGTCGCTCTATCAAGCACTGACATACGCAATGTGCGCCCATCCATGTGGGTATAAAGTACAAGGCTACCCGATGGACTCGGGAGTATGGAAAGACCGCGCAACGGACCGAGTATTCTTGTGAATGCACCGTTCGCACCCACTGTAAACGCATATCCATCTAATGAGGCGGACGCTTTCGTATGTGCCATGTACGGGCCATCGGAAAGATGTACGGTGAGGCTCGCAAGCGGTGAGGAGAAGAGTGTGCGAGAGTTTGTGCCATCTGCATTTGATACAGTCCCTACAGATCCTGAAGTCGATGGCATCAGAGTGAAGAGGGTCGTCGTTCCAATAACACTCGCCTGGGAAAGGCCGCGTTCGAGGAAATATCCTCCTTCCCCAGCAGCAGGAAGTGCATACGTCTCTACGCGGTCCTCCCCATCACTACCAGAAAGGAACCGTGCGTACGCGAGCGAGCCATCTGAAAGCCAAGATGCTTCCTGTATGCCTGGCAGAGTACGGTTGGCGATACGCTCTAGGGTTCGGTCGTAGAAGCGGTATGCATAGATGTTTCCACTTGCACGGTCGATGTAACGGATCTCAACATCCCCTGGCAACGTTTCAGGTGTGCCACTAGCTGTTTCGGCTGGCACTACCTGAGACGGTAGGTCATATATAGCCATGCCAAGTGCGACCGGGCTCTCCGTAATGCGAATGAGACGCGGTGCGACTTCCTCCCCTGCTGGAACAGGACCGGTAGCGCCCTCGGTAGGGTCTGACGGAAGCGGAACATCATCTGCTTCATCGAATGAGACCCCATCTGAAGTTGAAAGAGAAGGCTCCTTAGGGCCAAAGATCATGTAGACACCAAACCCGATACCAGCCAGGAAGATGATACTTGCGACGATAATTAGTGCGCGCTTCATACGTTATTCTCTGGGGCACACTGGCTTATCACTCATCTGCGCCCATGTAGCAGATGGCTCGGGTGGCGTTACAGAACTACCGTTACAACGCTTCGTGAGAACGGTGCCGCTATACGTTCCGGCCAAAACGCGTGCTTCCTGCGCCTCACACTGCTGAAGCGTGTCGAAAGATTGGTAACTTGTAAGTCGGCATTGGTCCCCGCTCTCTTCGCTTGCTAAGTTCAGGTCGAGCTTCTGGGTGCTGATATTGAACTCTGCGCCACTTGGGGGCGGTGTAGGTGGTGTGTAGTACTTGCCATGCCCACAACATACCTGGCCCTCTCCACGCGTCCCGGAGCAACAGACTGCAGTCGCATCACCAAGCGTGACCCATCCGCCGCCAAGTACGTCGTTGCACTGCCCTCCTTGTGGAACAGTCGCGTATTGGTACTGATCATGCGTATCGTTGGTGCAGATAGGGTTTTGCGAGGGGTCGCTATTTCCTGTTCCTCCTGATGGCGCCGGCGCAGTCTCAAGAAGGTCTGCACTGAAATTAAGCTCTAGAATCTTCGGATTGATAATACCGAAAACGATTACGGGCGAGAGTACAAGGATGAGACCGAAGACGGCGCCCTGAAGGAGTGAACGTGCCTGTTCATTCTCAGAAACGCTTCCCTTGTTGGTCATAAATAGAATGCCGGCACGGATAATCTGGAGGACTGCGATAGCGGCTGCAACGCCAATACAAATCTTATACAACTGGTTGAGAAATGATGTGATATTCGGCGCCTCCCCTGCAGTCTCGAGGCCAGGGATGCTGGTAAGTGGTGCGAATGAGTTGTCCGTCTGGCCAAACGCAGTAGCAGGAATCAAGATGAGTGCGAGTGCGAAGAAATGGATGAGGAGTGTCATAGCTATAGTCCGAATATACCAAGAGCGCGGTCTTCACCGAAACGAACACTGAGCGACGTATCGGCTGACTGAAAATTCTCCTCATGCCGCGCCGTTGCTGATAGGAGTGCAGAACCCCGGCCGGAGCCAGTCGCGCGGACTGTTATATCGTCGTCTCCCCCACTCGCAACTGCGTTTACAGTCCAGGAGAGTATAGGACGCGCTGCGAAGTAGTATGGAACCATACGGAAGGAATCCTCCTCACCATTCATAGCAAACGTCCCACTGAACGCTCTATCAAATATCGGTCCTAGGAGTGGGTCGTTCCTATATATACGTACCAGCGGGTCTACGGGCGCAATAGCTGCAGTCGCCTGTGCCACGACTGCACTATCTTGCGTGGATACGGTCACCGAGACATTTGCGTCGCGGTATCTGACCGGCGCAGTCGCAGTGAGTGTTGAGCGTCCAATGCCGGAGGCGCTCTCAAGGATCTGATTTCCGAGCCGCCACGTGTAGACAAGATTCTCTGCTGCGACCGCGCCATTTGCAGTGCGGATATCGGGGATAGCGATGAGCCTGACCCTGCCCTCAGACGCTACGAGACTGCCGCCCTTATAAAATGGATGCGCGGTCGAGATGGGCTCGACGATGAGCGATACGTCGGCAGGCCGAACAGCGGTCTCCGCAGTATAGGTCTGACCGTTAGAGGTTACTGATACACGTATAGTTGAACGCTCCCCTGCCGCTCCAACCTGCGTGTATGCGGTGAGGACGCCTGTGCCCTCTTCTATAACGGTCCCATTGACCGAAACAGTCACTGTGCTCGCTGCCAGATTGAGTTGGGTGCTTCTCGGGGTGATTGCAATCGTCTGGTACGGCCGCGGGTACTGCGGCGAGATAGAAATAGTTATAGGAGCCGCTCCCACTTGAGCGTGCGCGGGAATGGCACCCGCTAATGCGGAGAGGAAAAGGACACTGAGAAGCACGCGGAACATATGCCTAGTATAGCTTGCATGTGAGCCACTGCAGAGAGTGGGCGTGGGTATCTACGCAGCTTCCTCTTGCCTGCGGGTAGTGTAATTATCATTAGCTGCTCTCAAACGGTTGTCATTCGCTGCCTGTCGCGCTGCTTTGTTCTTAGCTGCAAGCTTCTGCGCCTTCTCTTTGTCCTCTTTGCGGGTTAGGTAGACTACCCATATCACCGCCAGAAGTTGCGTAGGAAACATATTTATTAAGGGAAACGACTCGATAATACCTGCGCCTCCCATCGCCCCAAATTTCTTGAGCGCATTTTTCCCTGACATGAACCGCACTCCGAGTATGGCAAGCCATAGCCACATAACAAATATGCCGAACCATTCCCAAATGGTGCCCAGTATCGGCACCATGCCAGCAAAGAAGCCTATGCCCTGGAACGTGGCTGAAGTGGCTATAAGGAAGAACGCGGTCCCGCGACTAATGCGCTCGTGCATACTCCCCTACTATACTCCTTCCATTCGTTCCTTCTCCTTTCGAATCGCAAGAAGCTGCGACGGATCCGAGGTAATGATCTGATCCTCGGTATAGGAGGCAACAATCTTTATGGCGACGTGCTTCATACCCGCAAAGAAGAGTCCTTCTCCGACACCAGACTCGAGGAGGAGGTACTTCTCTTCATCGGTAAGATTGAAAGTCTCTTTGAGAATGTCGATCGTTGTTGGCGACTGCTTTAGGAGGAGCTGTATGGATGAGTTTGTAAGTATTGGCCGGCCATACGGAGAGCGGAGGAAGTCCTCTACATCTTGGGTAATTGTGGCGAGTCCCAAATAGTACTTACGCCCACGCTTAGCCATAGAGTAGAGGAAGGATGCGGTATCATCCGATTTCATCATCCACCAAGCCTCGTCGATAACGAGGAGGCGCCTCTTCAACTCTTGGCGGACTGCGTTCCAGATGTAGTGCGTAATGATATACATTGCGACCGGCTTCAGGTCGTCCTCCATATCACGCACAGAAAAAACGATGAGCTGTTTGTTGATATCGACGTTCGTCGGGCGGTTGAGGAATCCTGACCAAGTGCCCCTCGTGTACTTTGAAAGGCGCTGTACCAATGACTCGCTTCCTTCCATACCAGACAGCACACTTTCAAAATCAGACAGCAGGGGCGGCTCCATGCCAGTGAAGTCCGCGTCACCGGTTATATCCTTGAGTGCGTATGTCTCTGTTATCGCGCGGTCGACGATGGCATCCTCTTCAGGGCTAAGGCCGCCAAGCATGATGCGGAAAAGACCAACGAGGTTAATGATGTTCGAGCGAAGTATGTCAGAGGGCTCCTCGTCGTCCTTGACTGCTGGCAGATCAAACGGATTGATATGGTGCTCGGAAGAGAGCGAGATATTAAATGTGCGGCCACCTGTCGCCTGCGCGAGGTACTCGTATTCTCGCTCCGGATCGATGACTATGACGTCCGTCTCAAACATGAGTGAGCGCAATACTTCGAGCTTCACGGCGTAGCTCTTTCCAGAGCCGGACTTTGCGAACACGACCGAGTTGTAGTTCTCAAGCGAGAATCGATCGAAGAGCACCAGGGAGGCATTGTGGCGGTTGATGCCGTAGAGAATTCCCCTATCTGAGGTAAGGTCGAATGAGACGAATGGGAAGAGCGAGGATAGAGGCGAGGAATTGAGCTTCGAGTGCGAATTCAATTCATCAACAGCGAGCGGAAGCGTAGAGCGGTAACCCTGCTCCTGCTGGAACAGAGCCGGCTTTGTATAGACGAGCTTCGCATCAAGAATGCCGCGTATCTCTGCCTCCACCTTATCGAGATCTTCCTTCGTACTTCCGTACACAGTTATATAAAGACCCACCTCAAAGAGACGCTCCTGTGCTTGCTGGAGCTGGTCGCGCAACTCTTCGAGATCTCGGTATGCGGTATCAAGCATAGGGTCGCGCACAAAGCCCTTCTCTTCCCTTTCAGCAATCTGGCTCTGCACTTCCGCAACCTTCTTTTGAAAGTTTCGCATTACAAGACTCGTATCAAGTGGATGTATATGGATGGATACATCAAGTTGCTTGGAGAGATTGATGATGGGGGTAAACCAGCTATCGGACAGGAAGCGCGGATACGAAATCGTATAAAAGGTACGCGAGAACTTCTCTCCTATCTCAAGTTCCCGTGAGCCGACCTTAAGCGCTGCAGGTGCGATGGTGTCTGCGAGGTCGAGCTCGCCTGCGGCATAGATATCAGCTGGCAGGACCGGTGTTATTTCCGGTCCATCTTGATTTTTCTTGCTAAAGAAGTCGAGTAGGGCCATATGTTATGCGAAACGGATAGGGTTTTCATGCTCGCTCGGATTGAAAGAGCGGTATAGAAGCTCGATGATCTCCTCGGTACCAAGCGGCACGGCACGGACGCCGCTTCCCTGAAGCGCGCTTCCTACGAGCGCCATGCGCTGCTCAAGCTGCACACGAAATTGCACGAACTCATCCGTTCCTTCGCCAGTAGGCGCTGCACCGGCCTCCTTCTTTATGAACGGCAGTGCGCCAGAGACGGCAGTAACAGCAGCTGGGCTGTAGGGTACGACGACATAGAAGAGCTTCGTCATAATGTCTGTTCCTTCTATGAATGAACTAATGAACTGCATGTACTCTCGAAGCTGGATGCGCATAAGCTCGGAGGACTGCTTGTCTGCGCGTTCCTCAAGAAGTGCGAGGTAAGGACGGATATCTATCTTTCTAGACTGTACGACTATTTCGACCGAGAAATCGAGCGTGTTGAGGAAGTTTTGGAAACCGCCTATGATAGCGCGCTGCTCATCCTCAGACTTAAGTGCGAAGTTCACTGATGAGCACATGAGAATACCGCGGTATCCTCCATCCTTAAGGATTACTACGCCGTTACGTATTTCCTTAACCGGTACGAACTCTTGAGCTGCGCGTGCTGCGGGCATGATTAAGAGGCGTTACTATCCTTAATATCCAAGGACCATGCGAGCTCATGGAGCTTGTTCTGCGAAAGCCCAAGCTTCTGTCTCGTTTCGACCGCAGGCGTAGGCGGGACAGGCATAGTCTGCACCTGAGTCTTCTTCTCTACCCTTTTCCAGAGGTATAGGCGGCTTCCAAGGTAATAATTAAAACCCGACTCGAGCACGTCGAGGAACGGTCGATTGTTTACCTTGTAAAACGCGAGCGCAAGCGTGAAAATCGCGAGCGGAATAGCAAGCGCGATGCCAATGATACGTGGGAGATAGAGTACGAGCACGGCGCAGAGACCAAAACCGCCAGCAACGTAAACAAACTGCTTGATAGAAAGCGGGCCGAATACTTTCTCTTCGACCTCAATGAACTGTGGTACTTGGTACTCCATTGCCTACATAGTATAGCAACACCCCGCAAGAAAGCGGGGTGTGCGTTTAAAATGGTTCGCGATACGGATCTGCCGCGTAGTCTTTCGTGAGCGGTGTGCGCTGCCCTTCTTCAGTCGGTAGGTTTGGCGGTGGCGGTGGCGGTTCCCACGCGGTGACTGGAGGAGGCGCTGGACGTTCGATCACCGGCTCCGGAACAGGCGGTGGCGGTGGCGGTGGCGCGGGAGGCTGTTGTGGAGCTTGGTACTGCAGCGGTGGCTGGGTGGTCATGTATGGCTGCGGCACAGCGGTAATTGATACCGGAACCCAGTATGTCTGTTGCTGAGCGCCTGGAATTGGTGGCGTATATACAGGCTGCGGCTGTTGCGGGACCTGATACTGAGGTGGTGCCTCTATTTGGGAAGGTGGAGAAACAGGACGTGGTGGTTCGGGGCGTCTCTCCGATTGCTCCTGCTCTTTTCGACGCAAGGGCTTGAATACCATCTCATTCACATCAGTAGTGAGTCCATTGATTGAAGGCTCAGGGATACCGGCTTCACGTAGAGAATCTCTAAACTCATCTGGTGTCTTTACTCCAAGCAGCATTTGAAGATACGCGCGTTCGAAATCCCCAGCCTGGTCAGCATGAAGACCGTATTTCTGCATGAGTTCGAGCGCAACACGGTCGCGCTCAGGGCTCATAACGAATTCCCGGATCGGTTCAGGTATCCGCAGCAGCGCCGTGGCAACTGCGTCATCGACATTGCTAAGCTGCTGAGGTTCATCCATACCTCTATTGTATACGATGTGTGATCACTAGTGACCACCACCGTGCCCATCGTCCTTCTTTGCGGCACCATGACTGTCACCCGACGCCCCGTTCTTCTGCTGAGCCTTGAGTGCGTCCGCAAGTTTCTCTATCTCCCCCTTATTAATATTCTTAATAATCTTCTCCTTCGCATGATGGTCGGCGTCCGGGCCTATGGTCTGACCGTAGGCAAATTTCGCTGTCGCATTAACGAGCCCGCCCTCTTTGCCCGGCATTTCACCCATTCGCTCAGCGTATACGCGCTGCGGCGCTGACTTGAGATCTTTCTTCGCAGCCTCCTGACCTGCGATCCACTGCTTCTGGCGTGCTTCCTCTGCAGCGCGCTCCTTATTCTGCTCTTCAGTCAGGCGCTTATACTTCTCGTTTAGATTGCTGATAGCAGTCTCAGCGGCGCTCACCGCAGCTTGATTGCCACGCGCTCGCGCATCCGCAGCTTCCTTCTCGCGCTCCTTAATTTCATCCCGTATTGGTGTGCGCTCGCTCCGATGGCGTACATCCATATCATTAAGAACCTCGGCGTCCTTTTGCTTCTTTGTAGCTATCTGCGTGTCAATTTCCTTTATTATTGTAGTCTCCTCCGCCGTGTTCTTTAGGTCCTTAGAGTACTTTTCGCGTTCCTCTTCAGCATGATGAACGATTCCTGCGTATCCACCCTTCTTCGCGTCGCCAAGTTTTAGGTGCGCAGCACCAGCAGCGCCACTCACAATCTTAGAGGCGCGAGGATCAAAGCTTGATTTAGCACCTGAATCAAGACCGCCAACAACCATCTTGCCAAGACCGCTACGGCCGAATTCGGTATGCCTGAGTTTGTCAGCCTGTTTGTACATGGCACGCCCGGCTGTTCTCCTACCTACAAACCCCATACCGCCCATTACCACGCCACTCGCTTTACTGGTCGCGAAGCTCGCGCCCATAGCTCCAAGGCTACTTGCGATCATTAAAGAACCAACCATAAACCCGATTATGAGGAAGAAGAGAATGAATATGCCGCCCGTACCAGCACCTCCAGCAGCAAACGCCTGAACAAGGGATGCGCCTGTAGTATTAAATGTACTTTGAGCCCCCTCCATTATCTTCAGTCCAACAAAAAGCATAAGAAGGAATAATGGAGCAAAGAACGCTTGGGAGATGAGCTTGTTCCACCACATCTTGGAATACTCTTCGAACTGCGGGATTGCTGTTGCGGCGAACCCAAGAGGAGATATCACCAAAAGGAACATAAGGGTTACTGCACGGATAATGAGCATGATGGAGGCGGCAATAAATACCACCATCATGACAATGATGAGTATGAGAAGGCCTGTGTAGGTTAGGAGCATCCCAAGTCCGTCGGTAGCAGTCCAAATGGCGCCCAGGCTTCTGAACCCTTCAAATGAGAATATGCTGCCCATCCCAGCAGCCGCAAGAATCTTTCCTGAGATACCATCACCAACGCACTCTGCCGGCGTGCCGCCGCTTGCAATAGTTCCTGCATCCCCACCGCAGTTCACATTTCCAGCTTCTGTATAGAACGCTGCGCTAAAAACGTTTGCAACATCCACAATTGCAGACGACACAAGAAGGCTGAAGTTGATAAGAATGGCAAAGATAAGGAGGCGTGGCAGTGCCTTTCCGACACTGAAGTGTCCAACGTTAAGAATGGTCTGAATACCGATGAATATAAATCCAAAGAGAAGAAGTATGTTGCCAAGATCTCGAAGCACGCTCCATGCGACGAGAAGACCAGGAGAGTTACCGAAGTAAGTGCTGTATTGGAAGACTGTGACAAGCACAATCCAGTTGAACAGCATGCCAAACACACCAAGGAGTGCGCCAAGTACTGAGACAAGAATCCAAAGTACAGATGCGCCAAGCTTACCTATGATGCTGCCGAGACAATCAGACAAGTTTCCCCCGATTAAACTACAACTGTCAGTTCCCGCAGCGCCATCTACCTGTTGAACAGATTGAGTGCCACCATTCCCATCTGGAACTTCCGTGACGGTTACATTTGCAATATCAGACTGCCGACCAATCTCAGTGCCATCGGGTAGTACAACCTCTGCAACAATTTTCTGGGAAGCGAGATCATCCTCAAACCAAAGCGTATATCGATTATCACTAAATGTGACCCTACAATTCTCTAGCGAGTCTCGATTCGTGACTCGATAGGTACAGATAGAGGTAATGGTGACCGCCGGATTAGTCCCTAGCTCTAAGCCTTGATGAGTACAATTAGGCTCATCGTTCGGGGTGTTACAAAGGACAGCTTCAAACTGCTGCTGGGTAAAACCTACAGCATTGGGTCTTGCCTGTTCTTTAGGGAAAGAGGGCCACGTGGGTAGCGCAGTCTGCGCCTGAGACGCGCTTGGAAGGAACGCAAACCCACTAACGAGAACCGCAGCGGTCGCGAACGCGACCCCTGCTTTTCCTAGCCAACCTTTGAAGCGCGATACCCGCATAGCGCTATGTCCTACCGCACAGTTTTGCCTTTTCCGTCATCTGCATATATAGAGAGTCTCCTCCCTCACCGCTTGTGCGGCTTTCAGTTTGTGAGCGTGCAAGGTCGCTCGCAGTCGGCATCGTATTAGCCATGAGTTGCTGGTACTCAGTTGAGACCTCCTCAAGTGCTGCGATCTGGTTGCCGCCTGCGGCATTATTTGCCGCAGCAAGCTTGGTGGTGAGAGAGTCGATGCCTGCAACCGCTGCGTCGGCGCGTGCAATCGCTGCGGCCGACTCGGTAAGTACAGCTTGAACTTCGGAGTCGTTGGTACAACTTGCCGCGGCCTGCGCTGCGCCCTGAATCTTCTGCCAATTAGACTTATGCGTCTCCACTTGGCCGCGCTGGTTGCGTAGGGTCTGCGTGAAGGTTGCGTTCGCCCCCTGCGCGTTTGTCTGGTCAGAACTTGATGCGCGATCAATGTATGAAGAGCCGCCGCCGGAACTAGGCTGCGTAAGTCCGCCAAGTCCGCTGCCGCCAAGAATGTTCGAAGTAAGCTGTGCAAGAAGTGCGCCGACGATCTCATTGAACTCATCAGCAAGACCGAGCTGGTCAAGCTGGGATCCGAGGGTCTTCTCGAGTTGGCCCTCAATGACGGCGCCCGGGGTCTGAATCTCTCCGCCCGCACACTCACTTTCTGCGCCAGAGAGATCTACAGTTTCATCGCCTGCTGATGAACTGGTAGTACACTCACCGCGCCAGGAAAGGAATCCCCTACCCCATTCAAGCTCGGTGCGACGTTGATCCTCTGCACTTGAGACACGGCTGCCAAGCTCATGCTGTGCTTCATGGAGCGCACCAATAGGATTGTTCTGTGGATTTCTCCATGCCTCAATCCAAGCGTCCCATCCGCCCTTAGAGAAATCACCCGCAAGAAATGCGTTCGGATCTTCTGACACCTCATTAAGAGTGAAGCGGTTTGTGTTGAAATAAGAGCCTGAGCCGGTCGAGCGGAAGTAATCATCACGCACTGCCTGCACAATATCGTCCCTGAATGGTGAATCTATCTCGTTCCGGTCGCGCAACTCCTCAAAGAAATCGTCGGCAACACGGTCCCCTACCCTAAGCAAGTTACGGTTGAGGTCAGTTACATATGCAGGAGAGCCGTCAAAGCCTGAATTGATCCAGTTAACAGTGCTCTTGGTGACGGATTGGAGCGCAGACCGTGCCATGGTCCACGCGATCGCATCGAGACCACCTTCCTTTAGCATGTCCCAGCCCTGAGATGCCGCTGTTATGGTGTTCTGGATGAGGTTTATCGGGTCTTGAACGATAAACTGCGCATGCGTCGTGCGCGGTACGCTCGTAAAGAGAAGCGCTGCTACAAGAAGAAGTGCAAGTGGTGTGCGGATCATAGGCTTGGTACGGCAGCCGCCGCATCTTTAGCGCCCTTTACGAAGAAGTATCCGGTCGCACCCTGACCGATAGAGATGCCGTTGCCAGAGAAAAGTGTATTAAGTTCTGCATACGCGCGCACCATCTGATCTGCTGCGCTTTTGTACTCGCTCATACCGAGCATGCCACGAAGTGGATCATTTTCTACGCTTGTCATGTTCTCGACGACAGTGCCCATGTATGCGATTGCATTTACAAAATTGAGGTGTGCCGACTGCGCTTCGTTTGGTACAGATATTTGAATGAGTGCAGCTGCAATATTTGTGTACGCACGAGAAATAGCACGCACTTGATTCATCGCACCCTCGTCTCCCTTCTGAACTGCTTCGGTGAAGTAGAAAAGTTCATTCTGGTCAGTGTCGACCGTGTTTTGTGTAAATGCTTCTTCCGCAGCGATAGCATATGCGCGGAGTGCCTCCTGTCCTGAACCTGAGACACGCACGCTTCCAAGTGAGTATGCCTTTACTGCTCGCTGCTTCGCGGCAAGGTCTGCGAGCGCATCCTGCATGAACGCATCTATCTCCTCTGCGGTCGGCGGGACGCCGCTTCGTGAGTTCATGTAGTTTGTGAACAGGTCACGCGCAAATGCTCCGGTAACGGTATTGGCATCTGCATCAACGCCAGGGACGGTCACTTCGCCAGCAAGACCTGAAAGGTCGGTGCGGAACTTCGGCTCAAGGAGCCCTTGAGAGGAAGCTTCCCCATCGGTCATCTCAAGGCTGAACGAGTGCGCGTTATCAGGATCGGTTCCGTACAGTGATTCCTGCCAATCCGGCAAGCCATCACTATCTGTGTCGCGCGAAGAGAACGCACGGAGAAGTTCCTCGGTTGACTCAGCGCCTGCGAGCTTTGAGGAAAAAATGGAAGGGCCCGAGAGCGCGTACGCGAGCGTCATCAATGCTCCCGTTATCACGAGCGAGCCGATGATGCGCAGGGTCCGCGTAGAAAGTGGAAGAGTAGGCACTATATATATGGTATCACGCACAAGTTGTGCGCTTCACTACTTGTACATGTGTATTACTCAATCCTTGAGCGACTCCGCAAGTGCGGTCCATCCAGCAAGCGGTACATCTTCTGGACGGATATCCTCGTGAAGCAGGGCTGCGGCAAAGGCTTCCTGAATATCCCCTTTCTCCGCGACTGCCTCGAGGTTCTTCATAAGCCGCTTCCTTTTATGTGCGAATCCAGCGCGGAGAATAGCAAAAAAGCGTGCTTCCTGGTTGGGGCTTTGAAACGTCGCAGTGATATCTCGTACCGAAAGTACGGCAGAATCTACCTTTGGTGCAGGCACAAAGGCGCCTTTCGGGACGGTGAACTCATACTTAGGCGTGCCATATGCCTTCACGGATAGAGATAAAAGGCTCTCTTTCTCGCTTCTCGCGACCCGCTCGGCAACCTCCTTCTGAACGAGGAGTGTCATGGATGAGGGTTTATGGGTGGTTGTTAAGAACTGGCGGACGATCTCACCAGTGATGTAGTACGGGATATTGGCGACCAGTAGATAGGGGCCGTCTATAGTACTTGGGTCAAACTTCCGTACGTCTATATGTATAAGGACCAGCTTTCCGCTAGCTATCTCTTCCGCAAAGGTAGCTTCTAACCGCGGGATGAGTTCAGCATCGGTCTCAACCGCATATACCTTCCCTGCCTTTGCTAGGAGCTCACGTGTCAGTACGCCAGTGCCTGGTCCGATCTCGAGCACGGTATCTCTTTCAGTTACATTTGCCGCAAGCACAATACGCTCACTCGTCTGGCGGTGCATTAGAAAATGTTGACCGAGCCCTTTCTTTGCAGAGAGATGCATCATGCCTCTATGATAAAGCCATCATCATCACCGTATGCATTGGTATGTTCCATAAGGGACGCATCTATGTCATGGAGGAATTGCGATGGCTCTTGCAGATAATCAGTGCCGTAGATGCGACGTACGCGTGCCATGGAGAGTATGAGGCACTTACGTGCGCGTGTAACCGCAACGTAGAACAGTCGGCGCTCCTCTTCCTCGTCTCGATCTTCATCCCCGCCCATACCCTCGTGTGGAAAGAGTCCTTCCTCAAGTCCTGCAACGAATACGATATCGAACTCAAGGCCCTTGGCAGCGTGCACCGTCATTAATGTAACGCCCGACTTACCTGGCCGATCCATCTCGTCCTGATCTCCCGCGAGCGCAGCATCTGCAAGAAACGCGGCAATACCCTCTTCGCCAGTTAGGTAGTCGTAACGTGCCGCGAGCGTCGCAAGTTCTTTTGCATTCTCAAGCCGCTCCTTGTCCTCCTCGCTCCCCTTCGCAAGCGTATCCTCGATGCCGCTTCTTTGAATGACTGTTCGCACAAATACGGAGGGCGTCGCGCCTGGAAGAAACGCGTTCAATCCGTATACGATTTCCTCGAACGCCTCAACTTTCGTTTTCTCCCCAGCTCGTAGTTCGGAGCGCTTTCCGGCCGTAAGCTTGCCCAGTGTTACTTTGCCAATGCCACGCGAGGGAAACTGCACGGCACGCATGCGGTCTGCTTCACGTGCAGGATCGAGCGCGAGCCTAACCCAGCTCAGCACATCCTTCACCTCCTTACGATCAAAGAAGCGCGTACCTAGGAGGCGGTATGGTACCTGTTCATGTAGGAATGCTTCTTCGATTGCGCGCGACTGGAAGTTTGTGCGGAATAGCACCGCGACCTCTTCAGGTGCGACACCAGCGCGTATGCGGCGCTTCGTTTCTTTTGCAATCCACAGTGCTTCGCGCTCCGAGGTATCTGCCATGTGGAGCATGATGCGATCACCATAATCGTTGCCGGTTACAGATACCTTCTCCTTGCGGTTGCGGTTCTTCTCTATGATCTGATTTGCTGCTTCAACAATTGTTTTGGTTGAGCGGTAGTTGTGCTCGAGAATAATTGTCTTCGCATTTGGGTATGCGTGATCAAACGAGAGAAGGTTGTCGATAGTCGCACCGCGCCATGTGTAGATAGTCTGGTCGATATCACCTACGACAAACAGATTCTTTCGCTCACCGCACAAAAGTGCCGCAAGTCTTCCCTGCAGTTCGTTCGTGTCCTGAAACTCATCGATATGTATGAAATGGAATCGCTCTTGCACCTCTTTGCGCACATCTGCATGCTCTTCTAAGAGTCGCACAGGCAAGCAGATGAGATCATCAAAATCGAGTGCTTTCTCCTTCTTCAGAGTGCTCTCGTATCTGGCCCATGCTTCCGCAGCGATACGACTCTTGAAACTCTCTCGAGAATGCTTCTCGCGGAACGATGAGAGCGTGTACCCTTCGCTTTTCGCTTTAGAGATGCGGCTTAGGATGGAACGCGGCGGCACTTCCTTTGGATCCACATCAAGTGCCTTCAAGGCTTCCTTTATCGCACGCTCCGAATCATCGCGGTCGAAGATGGTGAAATAACGAGGCACATCCAAGGGGCGACCGTACTTCTCAAGGATCTCGCGGCCAAGCCCGTGAAAAGTGGCGACAAATGGAAGAGATGCACCTTCAAGTCTATGGGAGAGGCGCTCTTTCATCTCGCGAGCGGCCTTATTAGTGAAAGTAACCGCAAGGATGTTTTCCGGAAGCACGCCCTCACGGATAAGATGGTAGATGCGAGTGGTCAGCACCTTTGTTTTGCCAGATCCAGCGCCGGCGAGCACGGAAACCGGGCCGTGGGTAGCGAGGACAGCTTCCTTCTGTCGATCGTTCAATCCTTCGAGGTACGTCACCAGCACACTATACTCGCTGACCCCGTTATCCCCCTAGTTTTGATACTGGCATCCCTTCACATATCCCCGAAAGTGGGTCGTAGCTCGTTTTCAACATCTCTTCATACAAACCGTTGACCCGACACTTGAGCACGGTATACTTCCCTAGTCGTCTGATACGGTTGATTGAAAGAATGGCTTAGGTAAGCCATTTTGTATTCTGAAGAAACGCTGAAGTGCCTACTCCCGACTTATAACGTCTTTCAATAAAACTTCCGATTCCACCCTTGTGCGCAGTAATCGGAACGCATACTGGGCCCTGAGCCTCGTTGCTGTAGTTACTACCGCAACCGGCGTCATTTACCTCTCGCTTGCGCCTACGGCCGGCGCGTTCTGGCCTTTCTCTGTAAGCCGCGCTGCTGGCGATACCGCTATGATCCACAACCCGGGACAGGTGGAGCTTCTTTCCTCTACCCTCTCGAATGCCCAGGGCGGCGCAGATATTGCCGTTTCCGGTGGTTCGGCCCTTATGGCCAATACCGGACCTGGCGGAAGCGTCTCCTATGTTGAGAGTCGTCCGGCAAAGGGCGCAATTACTACCTATGCTGTTAAGGAGGGCGATTCCCTCTCTGAGATTGCCTCATCCCACGGCGTATCTACCAATACTGTCCTTTGGGCCAACGATATCAGTGACGCCTCCCTCATAAAGCCGGGCATGGAGCTTATTATCCTTCCGGTTTCAGGTATTCAGTACAAGGTGAAGTCAGGCGATACTTTGGGCAGCATCGCCAAGAAGTACTCGGGCGAGGCTGGCGATATCGCCTCCTATAACGGCCTTTCAGTAGGCGCTGCCCTTACCGAGGGCACGGTACTCATCATTCCGGGCGGTGAGCTTGCGGAGGCACCTGCTAAGAAGGCTGCTGTGTCCTCTTCATCCTCAAAGAAAGCATCTCCAAAGGCAGCACGCGCCCTTCCAGCTCTCTCCGGCTACTTTGGTAATCCGCTCCCCGGCGGAAAGCTCTCCCAGGGCATCCATGGCTATAACGGTGTTGATATCGCAGCCCCGTCCGGTACACCGATATACGCAGCAGCAGCAGGCTCTGTTATTGTCGCGAAGAACGGTGGATACAATGGCGGCTACGGCAGCTATGTGGTCATCAGTCACGGCAACGGTACCCAGACCCTGTATGCGCACATGTCCTCAGTTGCTGCAGGCGGAGGTGCTGTCGAGAAGGGCGCCCTGATTGGTTATGTGGGTAACACAGGTAAATCAACCGGTAACCATCTCCACTTCGAGGTCCGCGGCGCAAAGAACCCGTACGCAAACTAAAAACGCCTCCTTAAAGGAGGCGTTTTTAGTTCCTCATTACCGGTTCAGGTAAAGAGAGTATGATATGAACGGAGCAGGGACCGCCACTTCTGGCGGTCCCTGCGTTTTTCACATGAGATAGCTAGTTACACCATGTGCGCCTTGCAGGTTTTTGCTGCAGGGTCCGCATTCAAACGGTCCTCCTCGATCTCCTCTCCTCCTACTGTACAGGTGCCATACGTGTCGTCCTCGACGCGCTTTAGTGCTGCAAGGACATCGTTATAGCGGTTTTCTAGGTCGGCAAGGATGGCTGCGTTCTCACTGTATCCTTCCATCTGGTCTGCAGCATCATTTGGGTCTGCGGCATGCTCGCCTTCCGGTGGGACTGCTTCCCAGTCAGCTGGGTTACTTGGGTTCCTGCGGCCGAGCGTTTGAAGCTCAGCCTCAAGCCTCTCCTTCTCTTCGGTGAGGCGGGTCGAAAATGCGGTGGTATCCATGAGCGGAACTGTACCACACAGAGACGCTTCCCTTCTACTGTCCGCTCGTGTTGAGGCGCGATACCAGTTCGAGGAACGCCGCTTCGTCACGGGCAATAATTAGCGTTTCCTTATCCTTGTATCCGTAAAGCATGAGGCTCCTGCCATCTGCATCTCTCAAAATGCGTACGTCGTAGTTGCGGACGACTGCATCAGCGAACGAGGCAGGTGCTCTACGTACTGGCGGCGGTTCGACAGCTGTGGTGGTCGTCGCGGTCGTAGTCTCAATTGGCGCCTCAACCGGCGCATTTGGGTATGACGGATACAGAAGTGAGAGTGACGAGCGCATTCCAGGCTCCCAGGCGAGCATGCCAGCGAACGTACGCTCGAACGAAGAAACCTTAAGTATAAAGAACGGGCGCGTTTCCGCTCCTGCGTGAATGACACCTACCGTGCTCTCTGGGCGTATGTTACGCATGAGAATATCAGGCGCGTTGAGTGCGAGCGCTTTCACGAGTGCACCTCCCGGCTGCGGCAGTTCAATTGGCAAACCCTTTGTGGTTGAGGACGCGGAGGTGGTGTAAGTGACGAGTACATTGCCCGATACGAGCGGCTCCTCAGCAACAGAACGAAGCGCAAGTATAAGCTCCGTGCCAGTTACCCCCTCAAGCTTTACGGTCTCATCCGCCTCGATCAGAGACGGCACACCCTGAGTCACAACAACCGCTTCTGGGCGTGTGAGGTAGTAGAAGACGCCGAAAGAAAGCGTACCAACACCAGCAACCACAAACAGCACAGCGATTATTGCCGTCGGCTTCACCTGACGTCGATATGTTTTGGTGCTGCGAACGACTGAGCGCGGCTGCGCATCAGCTTGTGCCGCAAGTACGGAGAACGTGGATGCCCCCTTGCTATCAATGCGATCTGCAAAGTCTGTCGTATAGCTATGAAACGGCTCTGCCTTCTTTGGAGCTGGTGGTGGAGGCGGTGGCGGAGGCGGTGGCGGTGGCGGGGCGGGCTCAAATACAGGCGTGACAGCTGGAGCCTGCTCGCGTTCCTGTGCCCGCGTTTTCAAGCGTGCAAGTATTGATTCGCGTGTGGCGTCGGCAGCAGGTGCCATAGACATCGTGGAGATCGGTGCTGGTGTCGGCTTGGCTGCCGGGGGCATCGATACAGGCGCTGTACCCTGCTCTCGCATCATCGCCTGTTGCTTTAAGCGTGCAAGTATTGATTCGCGTGTGGCGTCGGCAGCAGGTGCCATAGACATCGTCGAGACAGATGCTGGCACGGGTACAGACGCCGGTACTGGTCCTTGCTTTTCTTGTTCGAATACAGAGACCGAGCCCATGCTCTGGTCGTCAGAGAGATCGAGCGGCTCGTCGCCGGTCTTTATGAGACGGTCCTGAGTTATGAGTGACTCGTCGACTTCTGGAAGAGTGACACCGTCAGTAGTCTGCGCTGCAGGTGTCATCGACATCGTCGAGACCGGCGCAGATGATACTGCTGGTTGAGCCGGTTGAGTACCCTGCGCTTGTGAAAGCGCAGCCATATCTTTCGCATACGTACGCATGTACTTCGATGCGTCTATGGTCTCTTCAGGCTGATCCGGTGGTGTACTCATGCAATATGCAATCCGTGTATACGGATTATACCTGCTCTAGGCAGATGAACGGTGCGTTGACCTTAACTTCTATCCGCGACCACCGATGAGGTATCGCTTCGGATCCTCGCACATGTCCGTGAAAGCATGTGCGGCCTCCTTCAATTTCTGAGAAGATGAGCGGCCGAACGAAATTACCTCAACCTGACAACCTTCGTTCATATCGAGGTACTCAATTAGAGGCACGAAGTCACCGTCACCGGTTGCAAGGATAACGGTGTCCAGTTTTGGTGCGAGCTTCACTGCGTCGATCGCAAGACCGACATCCCAGTCAGCTTTCTTTGCGCCATCAGAAAATACCTGAAGGCCCTTAACCTTGGTCTCGATGCCAATCTTGGTGAGGGCGTCGAAAAAGTTCGACTCTTCCCCGCTCTCGGTCGAGATGACGTAGGCGATGGCGCGCACGAGAGTGCGGCCCCCTACGGCCTCGTTGAGGACGTTGGCGAAGTTAACGCGCGTCTTATAAAGATGCTTGGCGCTGTGGTAGAGGTTCTGAGTGTCTATGAAAACCCCAACACGCTGCGCCGGGTGCTTGATTACCGGCATATGGGTGTGATGAATGTGTATTAAAACTGTGCGAGAGGCGCACGTATATATGGTAGCACCTGCTTACTGAGGAAAAGGCGAAAAGCAGCTCATGGCTGCTTTTCGATTACTTCTTGAGACCGGTCTTCTTCAAAACCGCGTTGTAGCGGCGCTTGTCGTTCCTCTCGAGGTAACGAAGATGCGCCCTACGATCTGCGACCATCTGGAGAAGGCCGCGACGTGAGTGGAAATCCTTAGGATTCTTCTTGAGGTGTTTGGTAAGATCCTCAATCTGACGGCTAAGGACAGCCACCTGCACCTCGGCAGAGCCGTTATCGGTCTCATGACGTGCCGCGTTCTTAATAACGGCTGTCTTCACTCGTTTCGTAAGCATTGACGTAACCTTACCACACCTTGATTAAAAGCGCAAGTGTGTTCCCGTAGGAGCCGCCGCCTTACTCACCTCCCCCGGAACGACGCCCAAAGCCCTCAAGAGCCTTCAAGATCTCCATAGGTACCGCAAAAACAACCGTATTGGACTGATCTGAGGATATATCGTTAATGGATTGCAGGGTTCTTAAGTGCAATGCTCCCGGAACATTCGATAGAACCTGTGCCGCTTGAGCCATATTCTGAGATGCTGCCAGCTCGCCTTCAGAGGTAATGATGACCGCGCGCTTCTCACGCTCGGCTTCCGCCTGTTTCGCGATGGTGCGTTCCATATTCTCGGGCAAGGAAACATCCTTCAATTCCACGTTTTGCACTTTGAGCCCCCAGGCATCGGTCTCAAGATCGACGATCTCCCGAATACGGTCAGCGATACGGTCGCGGCTGGAGAGGAGCTCATCGAGCGTTACCTCACCAACGATATTACGCATGGTGGTCTGTGCGTATTGGCTGATTGCATAGCGGAAGTCCTCCACCACGACGATGGCTTTCTCAGCATCCGAAACGTTGTAGTAGATGACCGCGTTCACTCGTACCGGAACGTTGTCCTTAGTAATTGCGTTCTGATCCGGCACATCAACTGCTTTCGTGCGAATATCCACCTTCTGAAAGGTCTGAAAGACGGGGATGATAATGCGCCAACCCGGCTCCATGATTCCTGAGAACCGGCCCATAGTGAATCGCACGCCGCGTTCGTACTGATTTATCTGCTTGATGAGTGCGATAAGAACAACAATAGCTATTGGTATTAGGATGGGAAGCGAGAATAGGAATTCCATATGCTTCCATACTATCAGGGAAGCGTGTCACACGGGTGAAGCAATATTGTGCGAAATGCTAAGATTTACGTATGGAAATAGAGAGCGCAAAGCGCCAGTTTCTCGAACACACGGAGATCGAGCGCGGCCGCGCGGTTAAAACGATCGAAAACTACGACCGATACCTCACCCGCTTCTTTCACTGGGGAGAAATAAAGGATACGAACCAAATAACGGAAGAGAAGGTGCGCGAGTTCCGGCTTTGGCTCAACCGGCAGCCAGGCGCTGGAAAGGACTCGATGAAGCGCAAAACCCAAAACTACTATCTCATTGCACTCCGCTCGTTCTTGAAGTTCCTCCGGAAGCGCGGTATCGATGGCATGTCTCCTGAGCGTATTGAACTTGCTAAGGTTCCTGAACGATCTCTCGACATCCTCACCTCCCAGGAGCTCGAACGACTCATGAGCGCGCCGATGGAGGCGTTCGCAAAGGAGGAAGATGAGTATAAACGGCTTACTTGCTTGCGTGATCGGGCAATCTTCGAACTTCTCTTCTCCACCGGACTTCGTGTTTCGGAGCTCTGTGCCCTAAACTCCGACATCGATCTTTCACGAGACGAACTTTCGGTGCGCGGAAAGGGAGATAAAGTGCGTGTGGTATTCCTCTCCCCTGCTGCTAAAGATGCTGTACGCGCATACCTAAAGGAGCGTAAGGATATGGACGAGGCGCTATTCATGCATGGCAGACCAGCGAGCCTCCATCGCATCATTCCACGCGATATCCAGTTGCTGATTAAGCGCTACGCTGCCCTTGCCGGCATCACGAGCAAAGTAACGCCGCATACCATACGCCACGCGTTCGCTACGGACCTTCTCTCAAACGGCGCTGATATCAGGAGCGTGCAGGTTCTTTTGGGTCATGCCTCAATCAATACGACGCAGATCTACACTCACGTGACGGATGCGCACCTCAGAGAAGTGCATAAACGGTTCCATTCACGGCAGAAGTAACTAGTTGCCACCCACGCACGCGCTCGCACTACTCCAGTAGTTCCAGCTCCCGTTTGTGCCTGAATACTTGTTCTTGCAATACCCCGGCAATTCCCCAGTCTCATACATGCCTTCGTAGTATCCGCCGTCATTAACACCAGGACCTGTACTTGATTCAAGAGTTACGCCAAGCGCATACATCTGCTTCGTTCCAACCGACTTGTATAGGTATCTACGATTAGCAGGAGGTGTTCCTGTGTCGCGTGGCAATGATGACATGTACGGGCTTAGCGCCTCTTCAAGATCGCACCAACCATTGCTGTAGCCGCAATGGTTGAACGTTCCTGACGATTCGTGTGGAGTCATCGCGTAGTAGTAGACCTCGGGGGTGCCCGGGTACACACCATGGTCACTATAGTAGAGCGCAAGTGCTTTCTGCATCTGCTGTATCTCTTGAACTCGAGCTGCATCACGTGCCTTCGCGCGAGCAGAGTTTAAGGACACGAGTACGGTAGCTGAAAGTATGCCGATGATCGCAATGACAACGAGTAGCTCAATCAGAGTAAAGCCTCTGGATCTCATTGAACCACTATAGCAATAGCGTACGGCAGTAATAGTCGTGCGATAGAATAAACACATGCGCATCGTCTCTTGGAATGTTAACGGCATCCGCGCCGTACACCGCAAAGGTCTGTTCCTCCCTTTCCTTAAGGAATTAAAGCCTGACATCATTTGCCTTCAGGAAACAAAGGCCGAGCAGCACCAATCGGAAGTAGATCTCATGGGATATGAGGAATACTGGCACTCTGCCAAGAAAAAGGGCTACAGCGGCACAGCCATCTTCACGAAACAGGTCCCGGAGGACGTGCTGTTCGGCATGCCTGTGGACATAGCAGAAAAATATTCCCTTTCAGACGATAGCTATGGAGATCCAAATGAGGAGGGCCGCGTTATTGCCGCAGATATGGGCGATTTTTATGTCGTCAGCGTGTACACGCCTAACGCCAAAGATGACCTCTCTCGCCTATCACTTCGCCACAAGCAGTGGGATCCGGCCTTCCTTGAGTACATGAAGAGGCTCGAGGCTGAAAAACCCGTTATTTTCTGCGGTGATTTGAATGTTGCACATACTGAGGACGATCTCGCGCGACCCAAGGAGAACAAGGGTAAGAAGGGATTTACCGATGAAGAGCGAGTAGGAATCAATACTATTATCGATTCCGGCTTTGTTGACTCATACCGCCTATTTACTAAAGGAAACGGCCACTATACGTGGTGGAGCCATTTTGCACAGGCGCGAGCCCGCAATGTCGGCTGGCGTATCGATTATATTTTTGTATCGAAAAAGTTATCCACAAAGGTAAAGAAAGCAGAGATACACGATGACATTCTCGGGTCAGATCACTGCCCCGTCTCAATTACTCTTTAAGGACATAAAGGACATTATCCCCATGTATGTCCTTTACTATGTCCGATAGAGGATTAGTATGGTCTATAGGCCGTTCGGCAGGAAGGACTCGCGAGAGAACAACCTGCCTTACGGGGCGTGTTGATCTTTGAGAGCTCTTTCCTATCAGGTGCACGTTTCATGTGTAACCAGCCGACCACGACCTTCGGGGCGTATCCCCTAAAACAAAAGAGGCTCTGGCTACGTTCCATGTGTAACAGCACAATTCATACAAAGCCGCCCGGGTATGCACTCTCGGGATGACCGCCAATCAATTTGCCCTCGCTCCAACTTTTGGTCATCTCACGCACAAATGCCTATGGCGGCTTTTGTTATATAGGGTTTTCACATGAAACAAGAGAAAAACGGCCTAGTTAGGCCGTTTTCTATGTTCCACGTGAAAGATTCCTGCTCTGTTACACGTGAAAACTAGGATACGTGGTGCTTTTCTAAGATCTTGCTCACCTCTTCCTCTTCTGCCAGCTCGCGCTTACGCTTTCCCGAGTCCCCTAACTCTTTAAGTTCGGTGTCAGGAAGTGCAAGAAGTTCCTTTGTTCTAGAGTCAAGATAATCCTCAGTATTATGCTTAGGGTCCTCAAGTACTTCTTCAAGAAGAGCGTTTAAGGTCCACCCGATGCGGGGACCCGGTTCCACATGGAACATCTGCATGAGTCTTGAGCCGTCAGTCTTAAGCATGGTGACTGAAATGGGGTCGCGTAACGCCTGCTCGACCATAGCTTTGTACTTTCTGAACCTGAACGGCTGCTCCTTAGGCCTACCTGTGCCAATACGATCGCAAATGCGAAGGTTAAGTAGATCCCATATATTCTCCTCACCGACATTGCGGACCATGCGACGAACGGCTGAAAGGGTAATTTGGTCCGGGTCTGAGAAGAACATGTGCCAACGGACCAGTTTTACTACCTTATCTATGGTTTCACGTGGAAACTTAAGGTCCTCAAGCACCTTCTTTGTTACACGTGAACCAACTACCTCATGCCCGTAGAAGGTCCAATCGCGCTTCTCATCTGACCAACGTCGCGTTTCTGGCTTGGATACGTCGTGAAATAGGGCAGCGAGCCGTACTTCAAATGGCCAATCCTTGTCAGCGGCATGTTGTACGGCGCGCATGAGGTGTCCAAACACGTCGTAGCTATGTGCCTGGTTCTGATCAATACCTATTCCACGTGAAAGATCCGGAGCTATGTGCTCAAGTAGTCCGAGCTGCTGGCATAGAATAAGCGCCATCATGGGCTGCTTTGAGTTAAGTATGCGTATAAACTCATCCCTAATGCGCTCTTTGGATATATGGCCTAGATTTGCTGCTTTCCCCTGTATGGCCGCTGCGGTGTCCGCATCCAACGCAAAGCCAAGCTCTGCGACCAGGCGCACAGCACGCATTAGGCGGAGAGCGTCTTCCTCAAAGCGCTCCTGGGGGTCTCCTACGGTCCGTAATACCTGCGTCTCGATGTCCTTTTGTCCTTTATACGGGTCTATAATCTGTCCTTTAGCTTCGTCATAAGCTATGGCATTTATAGTGAAATCACGCCGAGCGAGATCATCCTCAAGATTGTCACCAAAACTAACTGAATCAGGACGGCGCTTGTCTGAATAACCTGTTTCAGTACGGTACGGGGTAACTTCTATGACTTTCAGACTTTCTTCTTCTGTTTCATGTAGAACACCCACCGTTCCGAAATCGTTTGTGTAGAAAGAGTCTGGAAATACTTCCTGTATCTGCTCAGGCGTGGCATTCGTGGTGACGTCCCAGTCCTTGGGTTTCCTGCCGAGGAAGATGTCACGGACGCAGCCGCCAACAAGGTATGCCTCAAAACCGGCTGTACGCAGCCGCTCGGTCACATCACGCACCTCATCAGGGACTTGTACGGTCATTACAAAAAATACTAGTACGCAGGTGGCTATTCTCCTAGCTCTCCCGTAGTATTGGGAGTATTGCTCCTGTGGTGAAATGGATATCACAACTGTCTTCGGAACAGTCGTTCCAGGTTCGAGTCCTGGCGGGAGCACTATGATGCGTGCGATAGGCGGAGTAGTGGGGGAGGAGCTCCGGAAGCGGTTCGGTACGCCTTTATACGTATATGACGCTTCTGTCGTATCGAAGCGAAGCAGAGAGCTCCTAGAGGCGTTTCCAGGCATGCTGGTCCACTATGCAGTGAAAGCCAACGCCAATCCTGCGCTCCTTAAGATTATCAAAGAGGAAGGACTCGGTGCAGAAGCGGTAAGTCCGGGAGAGTTGCTTGTCGCAGAACATGCAGGATTCAAGAAGAAGGACATCAGCTTTACCGGCCCGAGTCTTACTGAGGCAGAATTGCGCTTCGTCGCGAATCGCGCAGGGCGAGTCCATTTGGATTCGCTTACGCAGCTGGAGACTTGGGGAAGGCTTAAGTTAGGGAGCACAGTATCCCTGCGCCTCAACCTCGGCATAGGTGCCGGACACCATGCTCATGTGAAGACGGGAGGAGACGGTAGCAAGTTCGGCATAGTGCCGCGCGATATACCACATGCAAAGGAGAGGGCGGCGCGACACGGTCTAGCGATAACTGGCCTCCAGCAGCATATTGGCTCGCATGTGCCGGACGGCAGCGACTACATAGAGGGGGCGGCAGCGCTTCTCAAAGCTGCTCGAGAGTTCCCCGATGTCGTGCATGTAGATTTCGGCGGTGGGTTTGGTGTTCCATACCGCAGCGGAGAGAAGCAACTAAACCTGAAGAGGATCGGCAGGGAAGTGCTGCGGCTCGTACGGAACTTTGAGAGGCAGACGGGACGATCTGCGAGCTATGCGCTTGAGCCTGGGCGCTTTCCGATTGCTGAAGCGGGATACCTTCTCGTATCCGTGACTGATCGTAAGGAAACTGCCGCACATACATTCATTGGTGTAGATTCCGGGTTCAATCACCTCATCCGTCCCGCGCTCTATGGCGCGCACCATGAGATAGAGAACATGAGCCGAATGAGTTATAGGAGGGAGAGCGTGACCATTGCAGGGAATATCTGCGAATCTGGCGACGTGTTCGCATGGAATCGAGGTATGCCTGTTCCCAAGATTGGAGATATCCTCGCTATAAAAAACGCAGGAGCATACGGGATTAGCATGGCCTCAACCTACAACCTCCGTGCGCTGCCGCAGGAGATTCTTATCAAGAACGGTAAGGTTAAGGACATTACCTTCGATCGATTCCCGTTCCTGGTCCGGCTCTAGCTCTGGAATTCTTTACAGGCTGTGTGCTATGATGCCTCTCGAAGCGGATATGGTTTAGTGGTAAAACGGGTCCTTGCCAAGGACCAGTCGGGAGTTCGATTCTCCCTATCCGCACCGGTAGCAAAAGCGCCCCTACGGGCGCTTTTGCGTTATGCAGTAATTAGCACATAGAATTCAGGTTAGCTTCACCTAAAATAGCAAAATATGGCCTAGATAAGCCTTTTTATGCTTAAAGACGCTTGGGGACAAGTCTGTTAATACTGGGGATAAAGGACATAGGACAACCCTGTGGATTTTGTGGATAGTCTCAAAGATAGGGCGCAGTTCTGCTACATTTCAAAAGCACGACCGTATTGGACGAGCGTCATGCACTCCCGTTTCGGCCATAAACCTGATAGGATGAGCGGACTCGGGGCGTAGTGTAGTGGTAGCACGAGTCCTTTGGGAGGATTTAGCTCGAGTTCGAATCTCGGCGCCCCGACAAGTACCACGTCACCCAGGCTTTAGCGTTGGTTGTGTATACCCGAAGTATGAAGGTCTACTCCTGGAATGTGTATTGCTATAACCGCAAGCTACAAGCGGTATGTGATTTCATAGAGCGACTTGAGTTCGATGTCTTGTGTCTGCAGGAGGTGACGCCAGAACTTCTCGAATGCCTTAAGGCGATGCCATACGAGATGGCATACCATACGGACGTCATTCGTCTTTACTCACCACGTAGAGAGGAGCTGAACTACGTAGTTATTCTTTCCCGCCACCCCATGTCCTATAGGGGCACGCTCCAGTTTCCGGACTTCCCGTTCCCGAAGCATACGCGGTATTTCATCGCGCTCATGACCGGACTCGGGTGGACACTCATAACGGAGCGCGGCTCGGTGTATGCGGATATTGAGATAGCAGGGAAGACGATACGCATCTTCTCGGCGCACCTCACGCTTTGGGGACCAAGCAACCGAAGCGAGGAGTTCCTTGAGCTCATGAAGCACGTAAAGAAAGACATGCCGACTATCATTGCGGGAGACTTCAACGTGATTGAGCACCCGCCCATGAAGATCATCAACTGGCTCCTCGGCGCACCGATCCAGGAAGCGCTGCCATGGTATCCGGAGCGCGCATTGTTTGAGGAGCGCTTCCTCCGCTACGGATTCAAGAATCCGCACCGCAGGAAGGTGACGCATGGGTTCTCAAAATCACAACTTGATCACATACTGCTCTCAAATGATCTTGTCGCAAAGAGCGCATGGGTCCTACCAGATCTCCATGGCTCGGACCACTATCCGGTCGGAGTGGAGATCGGGAAGTGAGTGCAGGAGGGAAGGGGGTGTGGTATTCTCGCCCTATCGCGGGATTAGTTTAATGGTAGAACAACAGTTTTCCAAACTGTGAGCAGGAGTTCGATTCTCCTATCCCGCACAACAACATCTAGCATCTTCATCAAGATGCGCATGCTATCGTAAAGACATAAGCTGCTCGCGCGGCGCCGTTATTGTCCTCTAGTTTCATTCCTATGAATCGAACACTGTACCTCATACCCATTGTGCTTCTTGCAGGCATTCTTATTAGCGCCCCGGAGAGCGCGCATGCAGAGACTTGCTCCTTTACAGGAAATCTCGAACTTGGATACCAGGGTGAAGAGGTGCGCTGCCTTCAGCGGTACTTGAACTCGACCGGCTTCGTAGTCGCGACAGAGGGCGTTGGCTCCTCAGGCCAAGAGACGAGCTTGTACCGCGAGAAGACAGTGGACGCTGTGCGTCGCTGGCAGACTGCATATGGGGTCTCACCAGCAACAGGCACGTTTGGCCCACTTTCTCAGGCTAAGTACCTCTCATTGGTAGGTACAACCGCACCCACCACTCCAACCACACCTACCCCTGTTCCGACGACCTCTTCAAGCGCGCAGGCAAAGGCACGTACTGCAATACAGTCCGCCATTAGCTCCATCGAAGATGTTGAGGACAAGGTTGAACAGGCAGACGATGCTGGATGGGATATCGACGAGGCTGAAGACTTTCTTCGAGATGCAGATGGAGACCTCCTAAACGCACTGTACGCGTTTATTGATGAGGACTATAGCGATGCGCTCGTGAGCGGCCAAAGCGCCCGAGATTTCGCCCGTAAGGCGCTCGATTCGCTTACTACGGGCAATGACAGCGAGAACGCTGAAGATGCGCTTGAGAACGCTGAGGAGGCCATTGAGGACGCATGGGACGATGTAATCGAGGCAGAGAACGACGATAAAGATGTCGATGAGGCAGAGGACCTCCTTGAGGAAGCGGAAGATCTCCTCGAAGAGGCCGAAGAGGCACTCGATGACGAAGACTACGACGATGTGGTTGAACTAGCGAACGATATCGATGACTTGGTAGAAGAGGCACTCGACAGTATCGATTAAGAAGGACATATACGAACAGCAAAAGGCCCCGCATGGGGCCTTTTGCTGTTCGATTGCTTTTCACACTGAGAAGCGTACGCTTTTTACATGGAACCGCTCGCATCTCGTATACGTCCAAAGACACTTGATGAGTTCGTTGGGCAAGAGCATTTGGTAGGGGAGGGAAAGCCCTTGCGGGTTGCTATCGAGAAGAAGCATCGCTTTTCCTTCATCTTGTGGGGACCGCCTGGAACTGGGAAGACAACGCTCGCGCGTATCTACGCGAACGCACTTGATGCAGAGCTACATGAACTATCCGCAGTGTCAGCGGGGAAGGAAGATATACGAAAGATCATCTCCAAGAGAGATGGGCTCTTTGGACGACCCCAGGTGCTTTTCCTCGATGAGATACATAGGTTCAACAAGAGTCAGCAGGACTTCCTCCTGCCGTACGTAGAAAGCGGCGCGCTCACCCTTATCGGCGCCACCACTGAGAACCCGTCCTTCGAGGTAATCCCAGCGCTCCTCTCTCGCGCCCGAGTGTTCGTGCTGGAGCCTATATCAGAGGAGTCCCTCAAAGCAATCGTAAAGCGTACGAAGCTAAAGCTAAATAGGGATGCCTTTGAGTGGCTAATGGGATATGCAAACGGTGACGCAAGGAAGGCACTTACCCTCCTTGAGGGTGTGGAGAGTCTCTACGGGAAAGTAACTGTTGAGAACCTCAACAAAGCGCTTGAATCGCCACACTTGCGGTACGACAAAAAGGGCGACGAACACTACGACACCATTAGCGCGTTCATTAAGAGCATGCGTGCCTCGCAACCTGATGCCGCTGTGTACTACCTAGCCCGCATGGTGGAGGCAGGAGAGGATCCCCTCTTCATTGCTCGCCGCATGGTCATATTTGCCTCGGAAGATATTGGGCTCGCACAGCCAACTGCGCTCGTGGTCGCAAATGCGGTCTTTAGGGCGTGCGAAACCATTGGATACCCTGAATGTGCAATAAATCTCGCACATGGCGTAGCGTATCTAGCAAACGCGCCAAAGACGAAGTCCTCATATGATGCGCTACGTGCGGCCCAGGCTGACATCATGAAGCACGGTAATCTGCCTATTCCGAAGAAGATACGCAATGCGCCGACGAAGTTAATGAAAGAACTTGAGTACGGCAAGGGATACGAGAAGTACGACGAGGAGAGTTACCTTCCAGAGAAGCTAAAAAATAAGAAATACTTTAAGAACAAATAGAAAACACGTCGCAGTACTGCGACGTGTTTTCTAAGAATTGAATACTACTTAACTGCGTCCTTGAGCGCCTTTGCTGCGCGGAACTTCGGGGTGCGAGTTGCAGCGATCTTGATGGTTTCACCAGTGCGCGGGTTGCGGCCAGTGCGAGCCGGACGTGCCTTTGCACTGAAAATACCAAGACCTGCGATAGAAACCTCATCACCAGAGCTAAGGCCGGAAGTGATGGCGTCGATAACGGTCTCGACTGCACGGTCTGCGTCAGCGCGAGTGCCGCCGAGGACCTCCTGCACCTTTGCTACGATATCTGCTTTGTTCATAGGGAGCGTTTAGGGTTAAAGAGTCACCCTTCTTGAGGGTATGCTAAAAAGTATAGGAAATGCGCCATTTTACGCAATACCTAGAAAAATGGGTGGGGATAGCAAGAAAATAGGCCCCTGACACTTGCCAGGGGCCTATTTTCGTTTCGTACTATCGCGCGTACTCCACCACGCGGTTCTCCCTAATGATGTTCACTTTGATCTCTCCTGGGTACTTAAGCTCTTCCTGCACGCGGGAAGCTATTTCCTTAGCCATTTTGTGCATCTGCAGGTCGGTGACCTTGCCCGGGTTCACAAATATGCGAATCTCGCGCCCCGCGGAGATGGCGTAGCTCTTTTCAACGCCTGGGAATCCGGATGCAATGCGCTCCAAATCGTTTAGGCGCTCAAGATAACGCTCGACGGTGTCGCGGCGCGCGCCTGGGCGCCCCGCGGAGATAGCATCCGCGACCTGCACAATGACAGACTCAGGCGTTTCATACGGATGCTCTTCGTGATGTGACTGCATTGCCTGGATAATACGTGTATCTACAGCGTATTTCTCAAGGATACGGCGACCGATCTCTACATGCGTACCCTGTACCTCATGGTCGACGGCTTTGCCGATATCATGGAGGAGCGCACCCGCCTTTGCGATTTCAGGATCTGCGCCTAGTTCCTCAGCAAGCATGCCAGCAATGTGTGCCATCTCGATTGAATGCTGGAGTACGCTCTGACCGTAGCTGGTACGGAAGTGGAGGCGGCCGATAAGGGGAATAAGTCGCGGATCAAGACCAACAATGCCGACCTCATATGCTGCTTCCTCTCCCTTTTGCTTGATTATATCGTTCACGTCCTGACGGGTCTTCTCGACGGTCTCCTCTATCTTTGCTGGCTGGATGCGTCCATCCTCAATAAGCGTTTCAAGTGCAAGTTTTGCGATGTGCCGCCTCAAAGGGTCAAAGGATGAGAGTGTTATACGGTCCGGTGCATCATCGATAATGACATCGACGCCCGTAGCCTTCTCGAAAGTCTTAATATTGCGACCTTCCTTGCCGATGATTTTACCTTTCAATTCCTCCGAAGGAATGTTTACGGTGAGCGTCATGACTTCTGCATTCACCGGATTAGCCATGCGGTGAATGACCGAAAGAAGAATAGAGCGCGCTTTAGACTCAAGCTGCTTCTTGCCATGCGTGTCGAGCTTCTGCATACGGGAAAGAAGTGAGGTCTCATGCGCTTTCTCTACTTCGCGAAGAAGAATGGCACGCGCCTCCTCTTCAGTGAGGTTGGCTAGGTTCGCAAGCTCCGCACGGCGATCTCTGAGGAGATTCTCCGCCTCCTTTCTAAGATTCGCTGCTTCAGTCTCGCGATTCTTCACGTCATCCGCTTCTTCGGTAATGTTGCGCTCGCGCTCATCAAGGAACGCTTCACGCTTCGCGAGACGCTCTTCGCGCTCGCGCAAAGGATCAAGGCGCTCCTCCTCAATCATTTCTGCCTCGTTGCGCGCTTCGTCGATGATGCGGTCCGCCCGCTCCTTGGCCTCAAGAAGTTTGCGCTTCACCTCAAGCTCCAAAGAGCCGCGCTGGCCGAGCGCAATGAGGAGTCGCAAGACATAGCCGAGTGCAATCCCTGCCATACCAGATACGGCAAGCAGGATGAGAACTAGTTTTATAGACATAACACGGTTTCAGTCCTTTCCCGGGCGCGGGCTCGAGAAAGGCTCGATAAAATCAAAGTAATAAGCCCAGCACAAATTCACCATACGCCAAAAGGATGGCAGAGCCAAGTTTCGCAGAATCCTCATGTGATTTAGGTGTGCTGCCTGGTACCATGCGGGTATATGGGGGAGAAAATGCCGCAATCAGCTGCAAAGGTCGAGTCTATGGAAGCGACGCTCAGTCAGGCGGAGAAAGCTGCCATTAGTGAGCTCGCGTTTCCTATCCAGCGCATCCTAAGCCAGATCGAGCCAGAGCTCGAGGAAGGAGCGTACCGCGTTATTATCGGTGACGACGTGTCTGGCCGCATCCCAGCGATAATTATGAACGAGGCGGTCGCGAAGATATATAAAGCATATGGGCACCCTGCGCCCATGCTCCGATTCGTTGCAGGAGGGCGCCGCCCTGGCGAGCATGGATTGGATAGTAGAGATAGATCGAACGATATGAAGGAGCGCGTGCGAGGATTCAGTGGTGAACTATTGCAGAAGGAGGATAATCCTCGTGCGCTATTGGTAACTGAGGCGGTGGCGACAGGTGCTGCCATGCAAATGGTGACTGGTGCCTTGCAGAATGAGCGTATTAAGACGGATATTGCTGCACTCGGTTTCATTGGTAAGCATGTTGAGAATGGAATTGAGGACCTTGAGCAAGTTAAGGCAAAGTTACATGGTGCTCGGCTTATTATAGGTACCGAGAATCTTCCGAGCTTATATGGAGACAGAAACCTGCGTTTGTTGCAGGGAGTCGCAAAGGAACATGGTTCCTCGACCTCGACGCGTCTCACAGACTACGAAATCCACCGAGACGACGTCCCCTATATACAAGGAAAGATTAATGCCGCGCGAGTACTTGCAACCAAAGTCGGAAGCGATGTCGCGGACGTATATCTTGCGGGTAAATAAGAAACGAGCCGCATAGGAGCGGCTCGTTTCTTAGGAACATTAACTACTTGCTCTTGTATACCTGATCGATGATGCCGTACTTCTTGGCTTCGTCTGCGGTCAGGAAGAAGTCACGGTCCACATCGCGTTCGATCTTCTCCAAAGGCTGACCGCTCTGCTTGGCCAGAATCTTGTTCAAACGGTCGCGAAGGGAAAGGATGCGCTTAGCGCTGATCTCGATATCGGATGCCTGACCCTCAGCGCCGCCATGAGGCTGATGGATCATGATGTCGGCGTTCGGGAGCGCAAAGCGTTTGCCCTTTGCGCCGCTGGCGAGGATGATAGAGCCCATTGATGCCGCCATACCGACTGCAACAGTCGCGACGTCAGGCTTTACATGGTTCATCGCATCCACGATAGCGAGTCCCGAGTGTACGTGTCCGCCCGGAGAGTTCACATAAAGGAAGATGTCCTTCTTGGGATCCTCAGCTTCAAGGAATAGAAGCTGTGAGATGATGAGGTTCGCCACTTCATCATTGATGCCGCCGCCAAGGAACACGATGCGCTCTCGGAGGAGGCGGGAATAGATGTCGTATGCCCGTTCACCAAACTGCGACTTCTCGATGACCATAGGCACGAGCATATTTGCGGAGGGGATAGCGGTGTTTCTCATAGATACGCATAGTACCAAAATTGAGAGGGATAGGAAAAAACCGCGGTTTTCCGCGGCCTCTCCTAGTATCGTTGGCTCTCGATAAGCTCCAGGTACGCTCTCTCCTCCGCGATACGCTTGCCCCAGGCATAGAAGGCACCAGTGACGATCATCGCCAAGAGCACGATGATGACGAAGACGGTGCCCCAGGACGCGTTCTTGCTCGCTGCTTCCTGGACCTGGCGTACATGTTCCTGTAGTTCGGGACTTTGTTCCATGGTGAGTAGTATACAACCGTGTTGGAAGTTCCATAACGCAAAGCGCCCCGATTGCTCGGGGCGCTTTGCTAAGAGTAAGTGTTACTTCTTGTCCTGGTACATCTGTACCGCACGGATGAATGCTGCTTCCGCAGCGTTCTTTCCCTCAAACTCACCAACCTCTACCTCCTTCTTCTGGATCTGCTTGTAGGTTGCGAAGAAGTGGGCAATTTCCTTTACCGTGTGCTTGTTGATGTCCTGGAGATCCTGTACATCACTGAAGCGTGGGTCATCTACTGGAACTGCAATGACCTTCTCATCAGCTTCGCCGCCATCGATCATGTGCATGATCGCGACCGGGCGCGCACGCACAAGGATGCCGGGGAGCAGCGGGTATGTGGTGAGCAGCACCACATCGAGCGCATCGCCATCGTCCCATAGGGTCTGCGGCACAAAGCCGTAGTCAAAGGGATAATCCTGTGCGCTGTGCATCACACGATCTAGTGCGATGATGCCGGTCTTTTTGTCGATTTCGTACTTGTTCTTCGAGCCGCGGTTGATCTCGACGATGACGTTCATCTCGCCTGAAGAACCGGGAGCGATGTCGTGAAGTAGGTTCATACGACAATAATACTATGCCTGATTCTCTGCCTGGCTCTCGGTGGTGACGTCGCGGTCTTCCATGTTGACCGGCGTACCATCGTCAGAGAGCGTAGTCTCCTCTTCCATAGTAAGTGTAGTCTGAGACTCATTCTCCTCAGAGGTGATGACCGACTCAGTTTCACCAGAGTCGACACCCGCCTCCTTTGCAGGGTCATTCTCTGCATCTTCCTCAGCCTCTTCAAGTGCAATCTCAGCGTCAGCGACGCGCACTTCGCCCGGGCGTGGCGCATCCTGATTCACAGACACCTCCTCTCCGTTACTTTCCGCGACATTCTCGCCGGCTACCGACTTGATGTCGATGTTCCAACCAGTGAGCTTTGCTGCTAAGCGTACGTTCTGTCCTCCGCGACCAATAGCAAGGGACTGCTGATCCTCAGAGACGGTGACAGTTGCGCGGTGATCAGCCTCGTCGAGTTCTACGTCGATGACGGTAGCAGGGGAGAGCGCCTCCTTAATGAATGCGGACTGATCTTCAGACCACTCGATGATGTCGATGCGCTCGCCACCTAGTGCACCCATGACGGTTGAAACGCGGACACCCCTCTGTCCCACAAGGGAACCGACCGGGTCGACATGCGGATCAAGGGATGCAATTGCGATCTTTGTGCGGGAACCTGGTTCACGCGCGAGTCCCTTCACTTCAATAGCGCCTGACGCGAGCTCAGGTGCCTCCATTTCAAACAGCTTCACGAGGAACTTCGGGTGGGAACGGGAAAGGCGAAGGTATACGCCGCGGAATCCTTCGTCTACCGCGTAGAGGTACGCCTGGATGCGCTCACCATTACGATAGCGCTCGCCCGGAATCTGCTCCTCGTACGGAATGATGCCGGTTGCACGGCCGAGGTCGATAAAGATAGCGCCGCGCTCAACGCGCTGCACGATACCAGAAACGATCTCACCCTTTTTGTGGCCGAATTCGTCGAGAATAGAAAGCTTCTCAGCCTCCCTGATTTTCTGGATAACGACCTGCTTTGCGGTCTGGGCTGCGATGCGGCCGAAATCGTCCTGGGGCTCAAGCGGGAAGACAATTTCACTACCAAGAACCGCGTCGCGCTTGATGCGCTTCGCGTCCTCAAGGAGCATGTGCTTCTCGCTATCGTAGCGGGGAAGCTCACCCTCAAGCACTTCCTCGTGCTCCTGGTGTGGGTGCGCCTCCTCGATGACCTCATCAGGCTCGGGGAAACGGACCATAGTTTCATCAACGATGGTCTTTACCTGCTCAAAGGACACCGTACCGGTGTTCATATCAAGCTTGGCATGCACGACTTGGCCGCGCTTTCCGTATTCCTTCTTGTACGCAGTCGCCATCGCAGACTCGATCGCTTCGATCATCGTCTCTTTGGAGATGCCCCGCTCTTCGAACTCGCCCAGAACCAGATTGATTGTCTTTAGGTCCAACATACTTCCGATATTTAGTTGTATCGCCCGGGTTTCTTAAAAAGAAAGGCCCGCGGGAGCGGACATTTCAGATATTGGAAGGATACCATTCCTATATATAGTGTCAATGAAGAAATATTGACATATATAGGATGTAAGTCATTATATAGACACTGCTTATGGGATAACACCCAGTCATCGAAACGATGGCGAAGCATAGCTCTTTGCCATCCTTGGGGGAAATATCATCATGCAACGTTCCAATGACCGCGCGTCGGCTGAGGCTGATGATCATCGGGCCATCAACGGCGAGGTGCAGGCTGAAGGAAAGACCTCGAGCTTCTTTCCGATCCTCGGCATCGTTTTTCTCGGCGTCATCGCAATGACCGTGATGATCCTCGCGGGTCACCAACATCCGCAGCCTTTTCTCGGGTGAACGATAGATCAAGACTCCAAGGAAACGCGCCCCAATGCTTCGGCAGCGGAGCGTGTTTTCTGTTTCATACACATATATAGGTACGAACGAAGTTCATGCGCTGCGTTATACTTTGTTGAGCATGCAAGTTTCAGAGCGAGAGCTGAAGGAGTTCATCATCGATTCGGGACTTGTTGCCCGAAAGGACGTCGATGCTGCAGAGCAGGAAGCAAAGGCGCGGAAGCAATCCGTGGGCGACGTACTTGTTTCTCAGGGCTCCCTTTCTGAAGATGCGCTCCGCCGCATCAAAGCGTACGTACTCGGCATCCCATTTGTGAACCTGAAGGATAAAAAGATACCCTTCGAAGTGCTCTCTCTTATTCCTGAGCCGATTGCACGCACGCACAACATTGTCGCGTTCAGAAAAGATGGCGACACGCTTGAGGTCGCGATGCTTGATACTGAGGACCTTGTATCAATCGATTCGGTAAAGAAGAAGACACGGCTCAAGATTATGCCGCGCCTAACTGACGACGATTCGCTCAGAAACGTGCTTCTGCAGTATCAGAAGTCCCTAAAGGAAGAGTTCGGCGATCTTATTTCTACTGAAGCAGGGAAGCTCTCCTTGGTAAAAGACGGGGCAACCGACGAGGTATCAGAGAAAGATCTTAAGAAGCTGGCGGAGGATCTGCCGATCGTCCGCATTATCGATACGCTCTTGCGGCACGCAATTATCCAAAACGCATCTGACATTCATATTGAGCCAGCTGAGCACGAAGTCATTGTGCGGTACCGCATTGACGGCATATTGCATGATGCGATGACACTCCCTAAAAATGCTGCGTCCGGTATCGTCGCGCGTATCAAAGTGCTCTCCAACTTGAAGTTGGATGAGAAGCGACTTCCGCAAGACGGACGCTTCAAGATGGAGACCGAGCGCGACAAGGTGTCGTTCCGCGTATCCCTGCTGCCGGTATATTTTGGCGAGAAAGTTGTCATGCGCCTCCTTAGGGAGAGCGGCGAAGGGTTTACACTCGAGGGTCTTGGCTTCCATGGCGAGAATCTAGAGCGCATACATCATGCAACCAAGCAGACAACCGGCATCATTCTTGTATCAGGCCCAACCGGCTCCGGAAAGACGACAACCCTCTATACGATTCTCGATATTCTCAATACGCCTGACGTAAACATCTCCACCATTGAGGATCCGATCGAGTACCAGATGAAGCGGGTGAACCAAACGCAGGTGAATCCGGCGATCGGCTTCTCGTTCGCCAATGGACTCCGTGCGCTTCTTAGACAGGACCCGAACATCATCATGGTCGGCGAGATTCGTGATAGCGAGACGGCAGCGCTTGCGATTAACGCGGCACTCACCGGACACATCGTGCTCTCAACTATTCACACGAACTCAGCGACCGGCGCAATTCCGCGTCTCATGGATATGGGCGTTGAGCCGTTTCTTCTAGTTTCCACGCTTCGCGCGGTTGTGGGCCAGCGACTTGTTCGCCGTCTTTGCGATGATAAGGAGGAGTATGCGCTCGATAAGATTGAACGAGAGAAGGTCGCATCCCCAGAGCATTTTGATGCAGCATTGAAAGCCCTTACCGACGAGAAGCTTGTAAAGGCAGGAACTAAGATTGATGCACTGCCGTTCTATAAGCCAAAGGAGGGGGGTGATTGCGAAGAGGGATACAAGGGCCGTATGGGTATCCATGAGGTGCTCGCCGTTTCTCCTTCTATTCGCGAACTCATCCTTCACGGAGCGTCTGGTGATCAGATTGAAGCGCAAGCAAGAAAAGAAGGAATGCTTACCATGCTCGAAGATGGCATTTATAAGGCATCGAGAGGCATCACCTCACTAGAGGAGGTATTGCGCGCTGTTTCTGAATAATTTGATTTGCGCGGTTTGCGTTGTATAGTCATTTTGGGTTGTATCCCGTGTGTAGGCTGTTCTATGCGCGTATAAGGGGAATTAAGCATGAAAGGTGTAACTCTTGAAAGTGTGGTGACTGCAATGGTCGCCGCTGGGCTTCTGGGCTGGGTCGCTTCTGACATCGTGGGCCTGACCAACATCTGGCACCTGTTGCCGGATGTTTGGGACAACGCATTCATCGCGAGTCTGCTGGCGTCCGTCGTTGCTTTGGGCGGCCCGAGAGTTTTCGACAAGCTCTTGGCCTGGTGGGCGATCATCATCGTTCCGCCCGTTACGGCGGCCGTCGCCGTGATCAACGGCATTGCTGTGCCGTCAGGCGTCTTGATCACGATCGTCATGACCTTCGCGGTTTGCGCCGGCGTCCTCGTGGCCAACCACTGGTTTGGCCGAAAGGAAGCCATTGCGGCCTGACTTCTCGTCACTGCGCTCAAGGCCGGGTCTCATTGGGATCCGGCCTTTCGCTTTGTCTGCGTGCTAAGATTTTCGTAATGAAGTTCCGCGTAATCCTTAAGAGAGAAGACGGCAGTGAAGAAAAGCGTGTCATGGATGCTGCTTCGAAGTTCGTGGTGTACGAAACTGCGGAAAGAGAGCGTGCGACCGTAATCTCTATAGAGGAGGATGCAAGTGGAAGTATTTTTGAGAAGCTCTCGAGCGTGTCCTTTGGGGTTGGCATAAATACGATGCAGCGCATTACGTTCACAAAGAACCTCGCTGCAATGCTTTCTGCGGGGCTTACGCTCTCGCGTGCGCTCTCTGTCATTAACCGTCAGTCCACCAATCCTTCCTTAAAGAAAATAGTCATCGACCTTGAGGGAAAGGTAAAAGAGGGTAGTGGATTCCATGAGGCGCTTGCCGCACATCCAAAGGTTTTCTCTAAACTTTTTATTGCCATGACCAAGGCAGGTGAAGAGTCGGGCACCTTGTCTGAATCATTGACGAACGTTGCGCGTCAGATGGACCGCTCATACACGCTACAGAAGAAGATCCAGGGCGCGATGATCTATCCCGCAGTCATTCTAGTCGCGATCGTCGTCATTGGTGTCCTCATGATGATGTTCGTTGTGCCGACCCTATCTGCCACCTTTACCTCGATGAATGTGGAGCTTCCAACCTCGACCAAGATCATCATCGCGGTCTCGGACTTTATGAAAGAGCACATGGTCGTAACGCTTGTCCTGCTCGTCGCATCATTTGTCGGGCTCTTCCTTTTTATGCGCTCGAAGCTTGGAAGTGCACTTATCCTCTGGGGAGCGCTCCGTACGCCGGTCATTGGCGAACTGGTCAAGGAGACGATGAGCGCCCGCGCTGCACGCGCGCTTTCCTCGCTCCTCTCTTCTGGTGTTGAGATGCTTACCGCTATCTCTATCGCACGTGAAGTTGTGGGCACTAAGATGTTTGCGGACGTACTTGTAGAGGCAGAGGCGCGTGTGAAAAAGGGAGAACAGCTTTCTGCCGCGTTTGCGGACCATCCGAAGCTCTACCCGGTGTTCGTCGCCGATATGATCGCGGTGGGTGAGGAGACGGGAAAAGTCTCCGACATGCTCGCGCAGGTTGCGACCTACTATGAAGTGGACGTTGAAGACCGCACCAAGGATCTCTCAACAATTATCGAGCCAATCCTGATGCTCTTGATCGGTCTCTTCGTCGGCATCTTCGCAGTCTCCATGATGGCGCCGATCTACTCGCTCTCGTCTCAAATCTAAAACGCGCGTGCGCTATCATAGGAAGGTATGCACCGTCCGATGCGCGGAGTCTCACTCGTCGACGTGGTCGTCGGCACCTTCCTTGTACTCGTCGTGTTCCTCGCGCTCTTTGGTCTCTTGCGTGCTTCCATACTTGTATCATCGGTCGCTAAGTCACGCGCGACCGCAACCTCTATTGCGAGCAGTCAGATCGAGTATGTGCACTCGCTCTCTTATGATTCCGTCGGCACTGTTGGCGGCATCCCGCCGGGCGTGGTGCCACAGTATGCGACCACGACGCATAATGGCATCGACTTCGTTACGCGCACGACTATTCAGTATGTCGATGACCCTGCAGATGGCACGGACGCCTCTGATGTGACCGGCATCACCACCGACTACAAGCGGGTGCGCGTTGCTGTTACGTACACTGTGAACTATCGGAGTCGGGAGGTGGCGCTCATTACAAATGTCGTGCCACCAGGACTTGAGACCTCAACCGGCGGTGGAACACTAAAGATTGATGTCGTGAGCGCGACCGGCATGCCAGTCGCAGGTGCGTCAGTCCGTATTGAGAACGATGACGTATCGCCCGCGGTCGACGTGACCACATTCTCCAATGCGCTTGGTGTCGTGTATCTTCCGGGAGCAGCAACTTCCACTGCGTACCGCGTATCGGTTCTCAAGACCGGTTACTCGAGCGCGCAGACATATGCACGCGATGCGATCAACCAGAATCCGACGCCAGGCTACCTCACTGTTGCCAAGGATCAGACGACGACCGGCACATTCGCAATCGATACACTTGCAACGCTCGTCCTCCGTACGTTCTCACCTATCGAGCGTGCAACCACTACCGATGCGTTCGATGATGCATCTGGGATTGCGCAGAGTACAAATGTTTCCGTTGGTTCCGGCGCGCTCGAGCTATCAGGAACGGTAGGCACCTATCCAAGCACAGGAAGTGCGCGAGGTACGGCGGTTTCACCCGAGCACTTGGCAGCATGGGGAGACATCTCTGCGCAAATCTCTGTGCCTACGAACACGACTGCGCGCGTGCAAGTTACCGATAGTGCAGGAACACCCCTTCCGGATGCAGTTCTCCCTGGGAACGGAACCGGTTTCACCAACTTTCCGGTATCGCTCTCGAATGTTTCCACGACCACGTACCCGACACTCGCGCTACTTGCGTCGCTTACTTCAAGCGACGCAAGTACGACACCTGCGGTATTAGCTTGGTCGCTATCGTACGACGAAGGGCCGCTCCCGCTTCCAGACGTTGGCTTCTCTCTTGTGGGCACTAAGACTATCGGTTCCACGGGAGCGGGTGAGCCGCTTCATAAGAGCGAAGTATCAGACGTAACCGGTGCGGATGGTACTTGGAATGGAGAGCTTGAATGGGACGTGTACACGCTTTCAATCGAAGGATACGACGTGGTTGATGCGTGCGGCGCGCCGCCGTTCACCCTTCCGCCGGGCACCACGAGCGACAATCGGCTCATGCTTGGTGACGAAAGCGCGCACATGATTCTCATATCTGTGCGTGACACATCGGGCGCGGCTATTGAAGGAGCATCAGTCACGCTCTCGCAAAGCGGTTATGCCTCGACAAAGGTGACCGGAGCATGCGGCACTGCGTACTTCGGGGACCTCATCAGTTCCACGGCGTATACCGTTGAGGTTGTCAAAAGCGGATACGCCTTGTCGACGCATACGCCGGTCTCGGTATCGGGGAAGACGTTCTATGCCGCAACACTTGAGTAGCTATATGACCCACCGCGCTTTTACGCTCATTGAGACCCTGGTCGTTGTCGCTGTTGTGGCAATCGTTGGACTCGCGCTGCATGCGATCATCCTTCGTTTCTATCAAGCGAACACGTATGTGTTACAGGGAACGGCTGCGGTCAATAGTGCGCGTAACGGTGTCACGACCCTATCCTCAAATATTCGTGAGGTGACCTATAGTGACGATGGAGCATACCCGCTGAGCCAGGCAGCGACCTCCTCGGTCACGTTTTATGCAGACGTCGACAAGGATGGTGGCGTGGAACGTGTGCGCATGTACCTCATCGAGGGCACCTTTTATCGCGTCGTTACAAACGCAGCAGGTAGCCCGCCAACCTACATGGGCCAGGCACCCGCGACGACGACAATTGCGACCTATGTCGCAAACGGTACCTCAACGCCGCTCTTTAGATACTTCAACGCAAGTGGTACAGAGCTAACCGGCTCGGTCGATACGACAGAAGTCGCATCCATACTTACGACTCTTATGGTCGACATCAACCCGCATCGCGCGCCAGACATCTACACCCTAACCCAGAGCGCGACACTCCGTAACTTGCGGAACGAGTAATATGAAACCTATGACCCCTCAGCCGCGCGGCTACCTCATGCTCCTTACAATCGTCTTCGGCGCGATCTTCCTCGGCGTTCTCGGTTCGCTTTCAGGGTACGTACTCTCGCAAAACGAAGCGCAGGTGCGCGCAACAGGGGATGCCAAAGCGTTCTCCATGGCGGAAGCCGGACTCGAGTACTACCACTGGTACCTCGCGCACAACCCGGGCGACATTACGCACGGCACCGGGCAGCCCGGGCCCTATGTCATTCCATACAACGACCCGGAAGGCGGAGAGGCTGGAGAGATAGCGCTTGAGGTGACCGGCAATCTTTCATGCGGGCAGACCACTTCGATTGATATACGCTCGACCGGTATACCAAGTGATGGATCAGGTGCAGAAAAGACTGTTGTCGGCCGCTACGCGCAGCCGACAGTCGCACAATTCTCGTATGTGCTTAACGACAGTGTCTGGGCAGGTGAGGACCGTGTCATCAATGGTCCCTACCATAGCAATGGAGGCATTCGCATGGACGGCACCGCGAATGCGCCGGTCACAAGCTCACTCTCTACATGGCTGTGTACGTCATCATTCGGCTGTTCACCGAACCAGACGAAAAATGGTGTGTGGGGAAATGGTTCCAATCAGGAGCTCTGGAGCTACCCGGTGCCGCAGGTTGACTTCAGCGGCATCGCTGCAGACTTCTCAACTCTAAAGACGTACGCGCAGGCCGACGGCATATACCTTCCGCGCTACAGTTCGGGTAATAGTAATGGAGCAGCGTACTGGAGGGGTTATCACCTCATCTTTAACGCGAACAATACGGTAACGGTGCGTCGTGTCTCTTCGACCGTCTCTATGGATGTCGTGCCGGTCAACTCCGCGGACCCGGACTGGGATCGTGCACGGATACAGAACGAAACCAACTACGCGACGTACTCCATACCAGAGGACTGCGGACTCATCTATGTCGAAGACAATGTCTGGGTAGAGGGAACGATATCGGACAAGGTAACTGTGGTCGCGGCTAATGTAATCAATACGGGTGTTGAGCCGAGCGCATACCTCAAAGGAAACATCACTTACTCCACCACCAACGGCACGGCCGGCCTTGCGCTCATTGCTGAGAAGAATGTGCTTATAGTGCCCGACTCGCCACACAACATGACTCTCAACGGCATCTTCATCGCACAGGGCGGAGCGTTTGGAAGAAACCTCTACGGATGCCCGAGTTCGTACGAACCGCGTGGCACTCTCACAATTCTTGGTACGACAGTGTCGAACAAGCGCACCGGTACTAAATGGGAGAACGGGTGTGGTTGGAGAGGAGACGCTGGATACCAGACGCGCGTGGATGCGTATGACAGAAAGCTCGCGACCGACCCGCCACCGTTTACACCCACTGTCTCTTCCGACTACACCTTCGTCGACTGGCGAGAAGAATAGGCGTCCGTGCTAGCATGGACGTATGATCATCGTCGCTAATTGGAAGGCATACGTCGATACAACGGAAAAGGCGAAGAAGCTCTTCACTTCTGCGAAGCGCCTTACACAGTATGCGGATATCGTGCTCGCAATGCCGCATCCATATATAGGTATGTGTGGAGGTAGCGCTAAGTCTAAGGTCGCACTTGCTGCCCAGGACGTTTCTATAAGTACGGGCGGGGCGGACACGGGAGAGGTGACAGCAGGTACGCTCGCGTCTCTCGGGGTTTCGTATGCGATCGTCGGCCATTCGGAGCGTCGCGCAAAGGGAGAGACAGATGAAATGGTCCTCGAGAAAGTGAAGCGTGCGCTCGCACATAACATCACACCAATTCTGTGCGTAGGGGAGCAGGAGCGTGACCCGGATGCTAAGTACCTGAACACGGTACGCGCGCAACTCTCAGCGGTCTTCTCCCAGCTTTCACAGAAGGAGCGCTTGGCGGTGGTTGTCGCCTATGAGCCTATTTGGGCTATCGGTAAGACCGCAGCAGAATCCATCCAGCCAGTCGATCTTGAGGAGATGGTTCTGTACATTCGTAAGGTGCTCGGCGAATACCTTCCTGGGAAGAGTCCTTTGAAGGTGCGCGTTATTTATGGAGGTTCCGCTGAGCCAGGAAACGCACGAGCGCTTGCTGGCGGGAGCGGAATCGACGGCTTCCTCGTAGGGCATGCGAGTGTCGATGTACCTACTTTCTCAGCGCTCGTAAGAGCGGTCTCATAACTCATGCGGAGCGTCCGCAACATTCCGCACCTTGAAAACGCACCAGTACTAGTGCGCGCCGCACTTAATGTACCGATCGCGGACGGCAAGGTCGCTAATACATTTCGACTACGTCAAGCATTGCCTACGATTGAGTATCTTCAAAAGAAGCACGCGCGAGTGATACTCATCGGCCATATTGGCGATAAAGGCACGGAGACTCTGCTGCCGGTAGCTCAGGCATTGCGTGAGTTCATACCACGCCTTTCGTTCTGCCCGTACACCACAGGGGCACAGGCTCGCGCCGCAGTCCGTGCACTTGTGCCGGGCGAAGTTCTGATGCTTGAGAATTTGCGCAGACACGCGGGTGAGAAGGCGAATGACCCAGAATTTGTCGCAGACCTTGCAGAGCTCGCGGACGTTTTCGTGCAGGACTCATTTGATGTGTGTCATAGAAAGCACGCATCCGTTATTGGTGTGCCGGAGCTCCTCCCGAGCTACGCGGGCCTTTTGCTAGAGACAGAGGTGAAGGAGCTGAAGAAGGCGCTAACACCTAAGCGTCCATCGCTCGCGGTGATCGGCGGCGCAAAGTTCAGCACCAAGGAACCAGTCATTAAGACGCTCCTCGAGCGGTACGATCGCGTGTTTGTCGGCGGCGCGCTCTCAAACGATTTCTTGCGCGCTAAAGGATATCCGCTTGAAGCGTCTCTGGTCTCTGAGACTGATCACGATGCAATCAAAAAACTTCTTACGCATCCACGTCTGGTGATTCCTTCGGATGAGATATACGCCGTTCCTGGCGCGCCAGTGTCTGAAAGTAAGGAGGGTATGCTCGACGGCAAGGCACCGTTCGAGGCCGTCTTAGATAATGGGCCGCGAACTTTAGCGCAGCTTGAATCGATGGTACAGAGCGCAAAGACCATTCTCTGGAACGGTCCGTTGGGAAACTATGAGAGAGGATATGTAGCAGGGACCGAACGGCTCGCCAAGGCAATCGCAAAGAGTGGCGCGTACTCGATACTTGGGGGCGGTGATACGATTGCCGCGGTAGAGAAGCTCGGACTTTCCGGCAGGTTCTCATTCATCTCGACCGGCGGCGGCGCGATGCTCGATTTCATCGCTACCGGCACGCTGCCTGGTATTGACGCGCTCTCTTAGCAGGCCTTGCGGATCTTCTCCGCGTAATCGTCCATCTCGGTCGCGTTGTAAGTGCCGACGCCGAACCACTCCCTGAACCCATCGCCGATGTGGCGCGGGATGACATGAAGGTGTACGTGGTCGGTGACCATCTGCCCTGCAGCCGGGTCGTTGTTCATAATGATGTTTATACCGTCGGCTTTGACGGCTTTTTTAATAGCGGTCGCGAGCTTCTTCGCGACAATCATCATCTTTGCCAATGTGTCTTCCGGCGTATCGTAGATGGTTCGGTACTGCTTCTTCGGTACCACAAGCACATGGCCCTTATTGATAGGGTGGATATCGAGAAACGCGACGACATCATCATCCTCATAGACCTTGGATGAAGGAATCTTGTCTTTGATGATCTGAGTGAAAATACTGTCGGACATATACGTAAAGGATACCGCAGACCTGTTCTGATACAATCCACCCACATGACGTCCTTCCCAGAAGCTATTCCCGAGTCCGTACGAGAGGCACTTTCTGGATACGACGACTTCACTGCAGGGCTTCTTGCGCGTAGAGGCATAACAACCGCTCCTGAGGCAGAAGCGTTCCTGTCGCCCTCCTATGACGAGCATATTGGGAATCCGATGCGAATACTTAATATGCCAAAAGCAGCAGCGCGTGTGGCGCGCGCGATAGACGCGCACGAGCGCATTGGCGTCTGGAGCGATTACGACTGTGATGGCATACCGGGAGGTGTGCTGTTTCATGACTTTCTGAAAAAGACGGGAGCGAACTTTGTTAACTACATACCGCACCGGCACAAGGAGGGTTTTGGACTGAATGAGAATGGCATCGATAAGCTTCATGCAGATGGTGTCACACTCCTCATCACTATCGATTGCGGCATAGCAGATGTGGACGCTGTCGCCTATGCGTCTTCACTTGGTATTGATGTCATCATTACTGACCACCACCTCCCAGGTGTGCTTCCTGACGCATATGCGATTGTGGATCCAAAGCAAGACGGTGAAACAAATGCGTACACAGACTTCTGCGGAGCAGGGCTCGCGTGGAAACTGGTTTGCGCCGTTCTTCAGCACGGTTTTGCGGGGAGGGAGAAGATACCGGAAGGGTGGGAGAAGTGGCTTCTCGATATGGCAGGTATGGCGACGATTGCCGATATGGTTCCCCTTACTGGCGAGAACCGTGTTATTGCCCGCTACGGGCTGCTGGTGATGCGCAAGTCGCGCAGACTTGGGCTACAGAAGTTGTGCAAAGTCGCACGCGTAAACCAGAGGAGTATTACGGAGGATGATGTAGGTTTCATGCTCGCACCTAGGATCAATGCCGCAAGCCGCATGGGAAACCCAACCGATGCATTCCATCTTCTTACAACTAGCGATGAGATCGAAGCAGATACTCTTGCTAAAGAACTCGAACGCATCAATAGAAGTAGAAGAGCTGCCGCAGCTGCAATCACACGCTCAGTGCATGAGCGACTTGCTGCGCGAACTGATGTGCCTGCAGTTATCGCGATGGGTGACCCTGAGTGGCGCCCGGGGCTCTTGGGGCTTGTAGCGAACTCAGTTGCAGAGGAGTACGAACGGCCCGTGTTCCTCTGGGGACGCGAGGCAAGTATGCGCGCGAAGGGATCCTGTCGCGCAGGGAAGAAAGGCATGCACGTCGTCCGCATCATGGAAGCCGCGAAGGACGTGTTCAAGGAGTACGGCGGACACGCAGCATCTGGCGGTTTCACTGTCCATGATGACCAGGTGTTTTTTCTTGAAGAGAAATTAAATGAGGCTCTATCCTCGCTTGAGGAAATGGGAGAGACAGTAACGCTCCACGAGGCGGATGCATCCGTCGCACCGCATGAGGCTAACATCAGACTTCTCTCGTCGTTGGAGAAGTTCGCACCCTTTGGCATGGGAAACCCAAAGCCCGTGTTTCTCCTGAAGGATGTCTTGGTGCGCGAGGTGTCATGGTTCGGAAAGTCTGAAGAGCACCTGCGCGTCAAAATTGCGCATGAGTCAGGCCAGGTAGAAGCAATCTCTTTCTTTGCAAAGCGCGAACTAGGGAAGGAAGTCGAACGGGTTACACCGGGCGGGCGGGCGGATTTATTAGCGAACTTGGAACGCGAGCAGTTCACACGCGGTATGCCGGTGCGTCTGAGGATAGTTGCCATACGGTAGAGTAGTGGTAGGGTAGAGTCTTCCAATAGAAACGGGAGGAAAGAAATTGGAAATAGAAACTAGTTCTTCCGAGGACGAGGACGACATTCAGCTCAGGCTCGAGTTTGATCCGTGCCGTTGGGTGGAGGTGAAGTTGCGACGTGCTAAGCCGATCGACTTTTCTCTGCTTCCTGACCGGGCATCTGGATTTAAACCAACCGGTGAGGTGGCAACACCGCGCATGCTGCTTTTGCTCGGCGAGATTCGCCGGCGTGAACAGCGGCGTAAGCAGCTCGTTGATGCGCGCAAGGTCGTGAACAACGAGAGTGCGATTGTGATCATGCAGGAGTTCCTTGCAATCGCGATACGCCAAGTTGTGAGTCCCAAATACGCACGATGTGAGTTCCGGATCGTCCATCCCAATGGCGAGCCGATCATCGTCGCGAGGGGACGTCTCACTCGCTAACTGCCGCAAAACGCGTCAGTCCTCAAATCGAAGCAAACACCGGGCCGACGCTAAGCGTCGGCCTTTGGCTTGCTATACTCCCTCTATGCATTTCACACTCTATGCCGATGGCGGATCGCGTGGAAACCCAGGACCTGCAGGGGCCGGCGCGGTTGTGTTTGATCAGGGTGGCAAACGCGTCGTCGAGGTAGCGGATTTTCTCGGAGTTGCGACGAATAACATAGCTGAGTACGAGGCGGTCTTGCGTGGGCTTGTCGCACTTAAGGATGCGTACCCTGAGGGTTTCTTTATGCATGCAACGGTCACCGTGAAGATGGATAGTAAGCTTGTCATTGAGCAGATGAAAGGCGCATATCGCGTGAAGCATCCAAACCTCATTCCGCGGCACCTGGAGATTAAGAATCTTATTGCCCGATACTTCTCAACAGTGGAGTTCGTACATGTGCCTAGAGCGCAGAACGCGGATGCAGATGCGCTTGCCAATAAAGCGATGGACGCTGGCAGATGAGCGTAAGGCGCGCTTTTATGAGGAAATTTCACTACCTTACCGCAAGCGCCGCAATCTTAATAGGTATTGCACTCATATTTAGTTGGATAATTGAATCCTTTCCATCCCCCGAACAGAAGGCACATGATTTAATTGTCGATTTAAATGCAAAAGCCGGTCTTAAATCACAAATAGAAATATCTGCTGACGGAAATTCCAAAGAGACATATCGCGTTCAAAGAGTTGTGGATGGCGATACTCTTGTAGTTGATATAAGCGGCTCCGAAATAACGTTGCGGTTGATTGGTGTGAATACACCCGAAACAGTCGATCCTAGGAAGCCAGTGGAGTGTTTTGGAAAGGAAGCATCTGCACAAACTACTTCGTTGCTCGCAGGTCAGAATGTTCTACTAGGATTCGATAGTTCTCAAGGCAATTGGGATAAATATAATCGCCTGCTTACATATGTGTACCGCGAGGATGGTCTGTTCATCAACAAGTATCTAATCGAAAACGGGTATGGACACGAATACACATACAACACGCCATATAAGTTTCAAGAGGAATTTGATGAGGCAGAGGAATATGCTCGCGAAAATAAAAAAGGTTTATGGGCACCTGAAGCGTGTAAGGAGTTCGTAGAAACGCAAAACACAGGCAAAAGGACAGAGCCTATCGAAACAGACGGTCTTAGTTATACTTGCGCGGTAAATTCTTACAACTGCTCAGACTTTGAGAACAAAGCACAAGCTCAGAATATTTATCTAGCGTGTGGCGGCTTGCAAGCTGATGTGCACAAATTAGATGCAGATAGAGATGGTGAAGCGTGCGAATAGTTGTATGCATCTAACTTCACGCAATTTCTTCGAGCATTCGCTTCTCGACAACGTTCCAGTTAACATTCTGTAAAAAGGCATCTACATACGACATTTTTTCTGCAGGAACATAGTCGACCATGTATGCATGCTCCCATAGGTCGACGGCAAGAACGATGGGAAGGCCTGCAAGCTGGCCAAGCTCATGATCGCCAACAAAAACCGTGTGGAGTGTTCGACCTGCCGGGTCGTAGTAGACAACGACCCATCCAATGCCACGGGTACCCGCTACTTCTTTCACGTGCGAGATAAACGCACTCCAATCTCCGTACTTATCGGTAATGGCGCTGGCTAGTGCGCCATCTTTTGGATACGCCTGGGCACCGCCTTCGAATTGTTCAAAATAGTATTCGTGCATGCGCATTCCATCGAACTCAAACGCAAAACGCCGTCTCAATTCGCTAATGACGTACGCATTAGTTTCTGAGTCCTTTAATTCCTTAATTTGGGAGCGGATAAGGTTCACATGCTTCACATATCCTTCGTACAGGCCGAGGTGAACCTCCATCTGCTTCTGCGAGAGACCATCAAGCTGTGGGATGGTGAACGGGCGGGCAACGTATTCCATATAGGAAAATCATAGCATTTCACTTATCCAGAAGTCGGGTTGCAATGCTCTGCACGAGTGGGAGAATATAAATACTTACTGTAATCGAACAGCTATATGAAGTTTGGTTTTGAAAGTTTTGGATTTGGAAAGAAGCCGGCAGCTGAGACTAATGAGATGGAACCGCAGGTGACTGATGAAGCTACCCGCACCCTCTTGGAGGGTAAGGTCCGCTCGATGGTTTCGCAGACGCCCGAGCTCGCAGGTATTCTCGATGATTACGACATGCACCGCATCGCGAACTACGTTGCTATACAACAGGAGAAGACAGGTACTCCATACACGGTTCAGATGATAGAAGAGGCCGGCTCGGAATTCGATGAGAATGTTCTTGCATCGATCCAAAATCGTGCCGCAGCAAAGCCTGGCTCAGGACCTGCCTACCGTGTCGTGGGTCCGGACGGGTTTGTCGCTGGACAGACTGATCACAAGAGCGATATCGGAAGGATGGCAGAAGAAGAACGCGCGCACTAGAAATTGTATAGATAAGAAGAAGGGGCGCTTGCGAGCAATCGCAAGCGCCCCTTTTTGCGCCCTGCCGTACTTAGGCGAGGCGCGCGACGACTGGCCTAGATCGTTCGGCTTCTGCGAGAGCGAACCCAAGCATCACCCGCCGGTAGGCAGCGACCTTGTCAGGGCGGTCGATCCTTCTGGTCATGTCGTCCTCGATGTCTTGGCCCGGAAAGAACCCATCGTCGAGCTCTTTCAGTTGCCGTTTAGCATCGGCCTTGTGTCGACGGGGCGATGTCGCCCCCGGGACCTTCTTGCGGTTCAGTCCTCGTTTCAGCGCCATCTTTCCACCACCACTTTTTGTTCAGGCGAACTGCAGTATGACACAATGTAAGGAATGTGCAAGTAGTGCGGCTCGCGGACGCTAATATGGCCGCATAAATTATGAAAATTAACTACATAAAGCAAAAAGCCCCGTTTCCGGGGCCTTTACTTATTTTAGGATGCCTACTTTCTTGAGGGTAGCGAATGCACCGTTCTTCTTGATGGTGCGAAGTCCCTTGGTGGAGACATCTACAAGAACGGTCTTGGCGAGCTCGGGGACGAAAATGCGGCGCTTTTGAAGATTGGCCTGGCGGCGTACCTTACCCGTCGGATTAAACTGGGTAGCACGCGTCCGGTTCGAGTACCGTCCGCCAATCTGGGTGGTCTTTCCTGTAACTGCGCAGCTTCGTGCCATAGTTCCAGGATGTTACCATAGCCGTATCCTTATGCAACCTGAACTCGCCTTGATGGTTTTCACCATCGTCATCCTTATTTTCTCAGTCATCCTCCACGAGGTGGCCCACGGTTACGCCGCTAATTGGCTCGGTGACAAGACCGCAAAGCTAGCTGGCCGCCTTACCCTAAACCCGCTTCCTCATATCGACCCGATTGGATCCGTCTTTATTCCAGCCCTTCTGGTACTTACAAATGCTGGTTTTATGTTCGGTTGGGCGAAACCAGTACCTTACAATCCATACAATCTGCGTAACCAACGCTGGGGAGAGGCATTCGTCGCTGCCGCTGGCGTTCTCACGAACTTGTTCATTGCAGTCCTGTTCGCTGTTATCTTCCGCATTGCGGACGCGCAGGGCGCAGATATGTTCGGAATGCTTGCGGCACTCGTCTGTATGGTCAACCTGTTCCTCGGCCTTTTCAACCTTATCCCGATACCACCTCTAGATGGCTTTGGTGTACTCCGCGGCCTAGCTCCTGTGCGTATGGGCATGTGGCTTCGTGATATAGAGGAAAAAGTACACCGCATGGGCATCCTGTCGCTCTTTCTAGTGCTATTCCTATTTATGTATGTCTTGTCTACGCCTTTCTACTGGCTTGTACAGTTAGTGGCGGGGATTCTCTTGGGGCAATAGCTGAGTTCCGGGCTATGATGGATCTTATGAAGCCTCGAACTAATGTATTCATAGAGTATCTCGGTTGGTATGGCGCAATTGCGATAGTTACTGCCTATGGGCTCTATGCATTTGGCGTATGGGAAGCGGATAACATCTGGTACCACCTACTCAACCTCACGGGCGCAACTGGAATTATCGTAGTCTCAATCTATAAGAAGGCATGGCAGCCTGCTGTTGTGAATGTGATGTGGGTGGCACTCGCTGCGTACGCACTGTACGTATATCTGATATAGGTCGGTCCTAACTAAAGATTTGCATTTATTTACTAGCTCCTATATATTGCTGAGGACTCCCACGGGGGAGTTTTCATTTACGAAATGGCCACAATCAACCAGCTATCCAAGAAGCCTCGCTCAAGCAAGGCCCGCAAGACCAAGGTAGTCGCCCTGGGTCGCGGCTTTAACACACTTAAGAACCGCCCGACCTTCTATCCGGCGCCGTTCAAGCGTGGCGTGTGCACCAAGGTGACCACCAAGACCCCCCGTAAGCCTAACTCCGCTATCCGTAAGATTGCCCGTGTCCGCCTCACCAACGGCATGGAAGTAACCGCCTACATCCCGGGCGAGGGCCACAACCTCCAGGAGCACTCCGTCGTGCTTCTGCGCGGTGGCCGCGTGAAGGATATCGGTGTCCAGTACACTGTTGTGCGCGGTAAGCTCGATGCTGCTGGCGTAGACAAGCGCCGCCGTGGCCGCTCCCGTTACGGTGCTAAGAAGCCTAAGGCCTAATATTTATGCGCCACCCTATCAAGAACAAGCCTGTCCGCCGCCCGGACATTCAGTACAAGTCGGAGGCTATCTCCCGCTTTATAAATACCGTAATGCTCGATGGTAAGAAGGACACTGCCCGCAAGGTTGTCTACGATGCCCTCGATCTCATTGCTGCGCAGGAAGGTAACCCGGATCCGCTTGAGACCTTCGAGACTGCTATTCGCAACGTCGCTCCTTTGATGGAAGTCCGTTCTCGCCGCGTCGGTGGTGCAAACTACCAGGTGCCGCGCGAGGTTCCTCAGCAGCGCCGTGTATCGCTCGCATACCGTTGGCTCATCAATGCCGCTCGCGCAAAGAAGGGCAAGCCGATGGCGCAGAAACTCGCTGATGAGATCATGCTCGCCGTTAAGAACGAAGGCTCCGCTATCAAGAAGAAGGACGACATGCACCGCATGGCCGAGGCCAACAAGGCATTCGCCCACTTCGCCTGGTAAGAAGGACCGCCCGAAAGGGCGGTTTTTCGTTATACTGTCTGTAATGAAGCACCCACGTCTTTGGATAGGTTGCCTCGTTCTTCTAATCGCCACAGGAAGCGCTATGTATCTCCACATGGCACGCGAAGTAGAGGTCGAGGTGCAGCCAACTCCAATTGCGCCTGAAGCCGTAGAGCAAGGGGCTATGCAGGTAGGGCAAGCTCCAGTGCAGGCTGTATCGCTTGCTGAGATGACCCCGCAGCATGTGACCGTCACCGGCAATACCGTACGCGTAGAGAAAGACAATCTCGAATTCGTCATCCCAGAAGGATTTAAGGTGACGCGTCTGTCTGGCTCGGATGATAGAACCCCACCGATGGTCGTGATTGACCTAGAGAAGGATGGCAAGGAGATATCAGTGTTGGTTAACTATCCGGGCGAGTTCTACGGCGACATAGAAGAAATTGAATTGTCCGTAGAAAGCGAGGAAAAGACTGCCTGGCAACGTCCGAGCGTCCATCATCAAGCAGCAGGGCCATTTGATGTGTCATGGGGTAACGTGCGTGTCGTAGAGGATACATCGCGGTATCTCACCGTTATGTTCAAAGGCTACGCGCCAGAAGATAGGACGGCGTTTGAAGCGCTCATAGATTCGTTACGCTACGCGCCATAGGCACAAAGAAAGCGCCGCTGGGGAAACCGAGCGGCGTTTTCATTGGTCCGGGTCAGTGAGGCAGTATTTCCTGAGTAACATCACGAAACCCAAAGCGGGAAAGATCAATATCTCTGTACGCAACCCAGACAACATCTGAGTGCGGGACATACGCGAACGTTGCTTCCATGCGCAGCTTAGATGCCCGGCAGAATACGGGTGTTTCATCTCCGCGCCTACTCGCTTCTCTCAGTCGGCGCAATGAATGCTTTAGTTCGTACGACTCAAAATGTTCATCCCGTAAGACTTCCTCGGGATCAGGCATTGCGGCATGTCCCATGGGGAGCTCCTCTTCTTCCATATAAATAGACGATGCAGGCGAGCATGGGTTACCTTTTTCTTTCAATTGGGGTTATGGTATGCGGGACCTAGGGCGAACGTGCCCGGGATGGTCTTTGGAGACTCAGTTATGGAAACCCTTCGACTTGGCCTGCATAGGCCGTCGGGGGAGATCCCCGGCGGCCAGACGATCAAGAAGTACGTGCGCATTCGCGTCGCGAATGCGCAGTGCTACGGATACCTCGGTGAGGAGCTCAAGAACGCGAGCTTCCTGCTGTTCGGCGAGACAGTGCCTCTGCTGGATGATACGGGATCCCTGTTCAAGATCCTCGTGTTCGGAAAGTATGAGGAGCTCATTCCTCCCGCCTGCGTTACCGATGAACTTATCGAATCCACGCACTACATATCCGTGCCCTACGCCCGCGTGGTGGAGAGTGAGGACGTGAAGTCATCGCGTGAGATCAAGAAGCTCGGCAGCGAATACCTCCGCTTCACCTCGCCGGTACGCGTGGTGAAGGAAGCAGACCGCGGCACCGGCAGGCACGTGCTTGTCGAGGGTGCGGGGTGGATACCGGCGAACGCTGTTCGAGAGATCGGCGACCACTTCCCGGACTTCGTCGAGGTCGTGGGCATGCTTATGCCTTCAAGCGTCTATGGTCATGGCGAGCGCGGCGGTTTGGCAGGCGATTGCTCGTCCGTCATCCAGTCAGCGTGCTTGGTCTGCGGCATACCCTGCCCGCGCATTGCGGGAGACATCGCCAAGGAGTTCGGCATCCCTGTGTCGCTTTCGGCGCTTGATGGCGACCTTCGTTGCGGCGATATAGTCTGCTGGTCAGGGCACGTTGGCGTCATGCTAGACGCCACGACCATACGCCACTCGTCCGAATGGACGATGGGTCTCGCGGAGGAACCTCTCCGCGACCTCATCGCCCGCAGGCGGGAGCACGAGCCTCCCGGCAAGAGGGAAGTCACCGCCATCAGGCGTTGGCCCTTCTACAAACCACTCCCTTAAGCGGGGAAAGGGCGCGGACCATTCGTTCCGCGCCCTTTTTGCACATTGCAGAGGGCGCAACTGCATGATTAAGTACGTCCTTGTGCCTGGCGAATGGTCGCTCGGGCACATGGGGAGGTCGAAATGAAACGGCAAACGATCAAATTGCTCACCTGGATCTTCCTGGGCCTCGGGGCCGTCCTCGCAGGCTCGGGCATTCTCGGCTGGAATCTGCCCGATGTGATGGGTGCGAACGGCGATTGGGTGCCCGGTGTGTCAGCTGGCTACACGGCCATCGGCATCTTCCTGTTCGGCATGGCGGTGATGGGCATCCTGCTCCTCGCTTTCAACAAGGTTCCGCGAACCTGAGGATTCGAATGTTTTCTCAAGGCCCGCCGTTGCGTGATGCGCGGCGGGCCTTTCTGTATATTCTTGCGTTTTTCACCCCAAAACCGTATCGTATCGGTAACGCCTCCGCGGCTTTTATTTTTATTCCAAGCTATATGCAACGCGATTATCCTCTTGAGAAAGTGCGCAACTTCGGCATCGTCGCCCACGTCGACGCCGGAAAGACCACCACGTCTGAGCGAGTGCTCTACTACACAGGCTCCCAGCATAAGATCGGCGAGGTCCATGAGGGCGAGACCACGACCGACTGGATGGAACAGGAGCGCGAGCGCGGCATCACCATTACTGCAGCTGCCATTACCTGTTTTTGGTCTAAGACCAAGGAGGAGGACAAGAAGGATGCTTCCAAGAAGTACCGCTTCAATGTTATCGATACCCCAGGGCACATCGACTTCACAGCGGAGGTGAAGCGTTCGATGCGTGTGCTCGACGGTGCAGTCGTCGTCTTTGACGGCGTTGCCGGCGTTGAGCCGCAGTCAGAGACTAACTGGCGTCTTGCCGACGAGGCAGGTGTGCCGCGTATTTGTTTCATTAACAAGCTCGATCGTACCGGCGCATCCTTCGAGAACTCGTATAAGTCTATTCTCGAACGCTTGTCCAAGAATGCCGTACGCATGCAGATCCCGATCGGTGCAGAGGGCGACTTCGAGGGTGTCGTCGACCTTCTCGAGAGGAAGGCGTATCGCTTCGAGGGCAAGATGGGTGATGAGGTGATTCCGGGTGATTACCCAGAGAGCATGAAGGATGATGTCGAGACCTATCGTGCTGAGCTCGTCGAGCGCATTGTCGAGCATGATGAGGCGCAGATGGCAGCCTTCTTCGAGGGCAACGAGCCTTCAGTAGAGGAACTTAAGGCAACGCTCCGCAAGGCAGTCATTGCTAACCAGATCTTCCCGGTCTACACCGGTTCTGCACTTAAGAACAAGGGTGTGCAGCTCGTTCTGGACGCGGTCGTTGACTACCTCCCCTCTCCTGTGGATTTGCCTCCAGTTAAGGGTATTAACCCAAAGACCGGAGAAGAGGTTGAGCGCGCAGCATCTGATTCAGAGCCGTTTACCGCGCTCGCTTTCAAGCTCCAGACCGACCCGTTCGTCGGAGCACTTACCTTCTTCCGCGTATACGCGGGCTCTGTTACAGCAGGCTCGTACGTCTACAACGCGAACACCGGTAACAAGGAGCGCGTGGGCCGTATCGTGCGCCTCCAGGCTGATAAGCGTGAGGAGGTGGAGCAGGTCTTCACCGGTGAGATCGCCGCTATGGTGGGTCTCAAGGACACCAAGACCAGCCACACGCTCTGCGATGAGGCTAACCCGATCATGCTTGAGCAGATCACCTTCCCAGAACCGGTCGTATCGTTGCGCATCGAGCCACAGACCAAGGCCGACCAGGAGAAGATGGGATTGGCGCTCAAGAAGCTCTCCGATGAGGATCCGACGTTCCGCATCACTTCAGATGAGGAGACCAATGAGACCATCATCGCAGGTATGGGCGAGCTCCATCTCGAAATTCTCGTGGATCGCATGAAGCGCGAGTTCAACGTGGGCGCTAATGTTGGTAAGCCGCAGGTGGCGTACCGCGAGACTATTCTTGGCTCTTCTGAGGCTGAGGGTAAGTACATCAAGCAGACTGGCGGTAAGGGCCAGTACGGTCACGTGAAGATCAAGATGAAGCACCTCGAGCCGATCACGCCAGAGGAAATGGAGAAGTTGCCGAAGAACGTTACTCGCGAGGAGCACTTCGAGTTCATCAACAGCATCAAGGGAGGCGCTATTCCGGGTGAGTACATCGGAGCCGTGGAGAAGGGTCTCCGCGAGTCCACCAACCGCGGTATCCTCGCTGGCTACCAGATGGTCGATGTATCCGTCGAGCTATACGACGGTTCGTACCATGATGTCGACTCCTCAGAAATCGCTTACAAGGTTGCTGCTGGTATGGCATTCACTGAAGCTGCGCAGAGGGCAAAGCCAGTTATTCTCGAGCCGATTATGCGCGTCGAGGTCGTCGTTCCAGAGCAGTTCATGGGCGACGTCACAGGCTCGCTTTCTGGAAAGCGCGGTTCGATCGAAGGAATGGAGGAGCGCGGCATGAACAAGGTAGTGAACGCCAAGGTTCCGCTTTCGGAAATGTTCGGCTACACCACCACGCTTCGTTCTATGACCGAGGGTCGTGGCTCCATGACCATGGAGTTCGACCACTACGAGGTCGTCCCGACGAACGTCGCAAACGACATCATCGCTTCGAGGAAGTAGATCATCAGGTTTTCTTACAAAAGCCGCCTTCTAAGGCGGCTTTTGTGTTTGGTCAGGAAAATCCTTTTGAGCCGTCAGCTGTGATATCGTAGATCCATGAATTGGAAACTGCTTCTCAGCCTTCTTATCGCGATAGTCGTATTTGGCGGCCTCGGCTGGCTGTTGACACGCGATTCGGGCAAGCTTGAAGCGCCCGGACAGATCATCCGGCAGTCTGAGGGAACCGATATTCCGCCAACCGCGCGTTCGGTCGACGGCTACGCCTTCGTGGATGAGAGCGGCGTATACCTGCGGTCATCCTTTGGCACCTCCACGGTCCGCATCCCAGACGCAGACCCTGATTCATTTAGGGCAGTTGGGAAGCTCGGTGAGTATGGGAACCAGGAAATACTCGATTTCTGCAAAGGACCGGGCAATTACGGCCTATATGCTGATCGTAGCAAGACTTACCTCTTCCAGTTCTGGAAGACCCCAACGTTCGGGAAGACCCGCATTGAGGTGGTAAAGGAGCTCAATCCCGATACGCTCTCGGTCATAGACCCTCTTACCTTTACTTCAGGCACCACGACGCTCCGGCTGGGGTACAAGTTTGCCACCACGAGCTGCTCGTTTATTCTCGAGCCGGCGTAAGGTTCTTGACCTAGGCGAAGCCGGCGTGTACTTTATCTAGAACGCGAAATACGGCGCTCTTTTCGATGTTCCTCTCCATACGGGGCAGGGATTGCTGGAAGACGCTGCGCGGGTACCCGCTCAAGCCTTGGTCGCCTGCCTAAAGCAGGCAGGCGCGGCGGCAAAGTTAATCACTTAGCTACCAGTAATTTACGTAACGTATGGCAGACGCATTTGATCGCAGCAAGCCGCACATGAACGTGGGCACCATCGGCCACGTTGACCACGGCAAGACGACGCTTACCGCGTCCATTCTTAACGTTCTTAACCTCAACTCCGCAGCAGGCTACAAGGCTCGTGTGGAGAAGGTCGAGAACATCGACAACGCACCAGAAGAGAAGGCTCGTGGTATTACCATCGCTCTTCACCACTCTGAGTACGAGTCCCCGAACCGTCACTACGCACACATCGACGCTCCGGGTCACGCAGACTACATCAAGAACATGATCACCGGTGCTGCCCAGATGGATGGCGCAGTACTCGTGGTTGCGGCAACTGACGGCGCAATGCCTCAGACCCGCGAGCACATCCTTCTTGCAAAGCAGGTTGGTGTGCCGAAGCTCATCATCTTCCTCAACAAGGTAGATATGGTTGATGACAAGGATATGGTTGACCTCGTTGAAGAGGAAATCCGCGAACTTCTCACCAAGCAGGGCTTCGATGGTGCTACCACCCCTGTCATCAAGGGCTCGGGCCTTAAGGCTCTTGAGGCGACCTCCGCAGATGACGAGTGGGCGCTTAAGGTTAAGGAGCTCGTGGACACCATGGACACGTACTTCGAGCAGCCGGAGCGCGATCTTGATAAGCCGTTCCTCATGCCTATCGAGGACATCTTCTCGATCGAAGGACGCGGTACCGTTATCACGGGCCGTATCGAGCGCGGCATCGTGAAGGTTGGTGAGGAAGTCGAGATCGTTGGTCTAAAGCCGACAGCTAAGACGACCGTCACTGGTATCGAGATGTTCAACAAGCAGCTCTCCGAGGGTCAGGCAGGCGACAACGCAGGTATCCTTCTCCGTGGTACGAAGAAGGAGGACGTGCACCGCGGCCAGGTCATCGCGAAGGCAGGTTCTGTGACCCCGCACACCGAGTTCGAGGCAGAGGTTTACGTCCTCTCCAAGGATGAGGGTGGTCGTCACACGCCATTCTTCTCTGGCTACAAGCCACAGTTCTACGTCCGTACTACTGATGTCACCGGCGAGGTTACTCTTCCGGAGGGCAAGGAGATGGTCATGCCGGGCGACACCGTGACCTTCAAGGTCAAGCTCACTGCGCCA
>DASPLK010000002.1:0-313628 GCA_035627595.1 Minisyncoccota bacterium
CTCCGGCTACACGAACGGTCTCTACGGTATGGTCTCGGGCGTCACCACGGACATTGATACATACAGCGAGCTCAATACTGTCATTAGTGATGTGACTCTTACCCACAACGGTCTCATCGATACCTCTGCGGAACTTGCGGCTATCGTTACAAATGAAACCGGTTCCGGTTCACTTGTATTTGGTACAAGTCCCTCGCTTACAACCCCGACCATCGCAGGCGCTAACATCTCCGGTACGCTAACGACCACTGGCGCAACGACCATCGGTGATGGTGGTGATACCGTCACCATTAATACCTCCAGCTGGGACATCTCTTCTGCTGGAGCTGCGACCGGCTTCACGGACATCACCGCTAGCGGCACCGTCTCCGCCGATGCGCTCAACCTTACCGATACTATGTATACGCTTAAGGACGGTGTGAGAATATTTGAAAACGTTGCCAGCTACTACGCCGGCTCAACACCGACAACCGGTACGATTGCAGTTGAAATCGATAGTACCCCTAACATAATGATTGAGGCGGAGATCGTCATTCAGGGTTACAACGGAATAACACGGTGTACAGTTAGAGGCTACACCTTTACCTCAGGAGCCGGTTGGCATCAGCCCGCTGCTACATGTATCGGTAATGGAACCAGTGATAAGCAATCAGTAAGATTTGCCACAAGCGCTGATGGAGACCGTGTGATCTTGATAGGCGACACAAGTAGCAACTGGGGCAGCTACCCGCATGTAACTGTGCCGAGAGTGACGTACGGTTATCCTGGTTCTGGTTCCAATATTGGAACATGGTCGATATCGGTGCTCACCAGCGAAGCAGGATACACAAGCATTGCCACAGTAAATGAAAACACAGGATTCACTGCATATAACTCAACACTAAACGGCACCGTCACGCTCTCTGGTCTCTCCAACGGACTGGTCAAGTCCACGTCTGGTCTTCTCTCAGCTGCGACGCTTGGTACTGACTATATCAATAACTCTTCAATTGACACTTCCGCCGAACTTGCCGCTATCCTCACTAATGAGACCGGAACTGGCTCTGCTGTCTTCTCTGCAAGTCCGACCTTTACGGGAACTGCAGATTTTGCAAACATCGACGCATCAGGCACTATCGCTGCTGGTACGCATGTGACCTTGGACTCGGGTGTCGGCAATGGTTTCCGCTTCTGGGGCAGTGATACATACAAGATTGCAATGGGTGTTGGTGCTGAATACCAATACGGCGGCGTCGCAGACTACTCTATCAAGATGAGCATGAATGCTGATACAGATCGAGGCTTTACATGGGGTGTTACGGGCTCTGCACCAACCGCCGCACTTACAACTGCCGGTCACATGCAGATCGCAGGCAATATGACCGCCCTCGGTCAATTCATCGGAAACGCCTCAGATGGTGTTGCCACTCCATCCTTCACTTGGAGCGGTGACACAAACACTGGTATGTACCGCGTTGCTGATGGAAACATTGGCTTTGCGACCAACGGCACCGTTCGCTGGCATATCGATGCAACCGATATGGTATACACCGTTCCTGCGCGCGGCGGTGTAGGAAGTGTCTCGGCTCCTGCATTTAGCTTCAGTGCAGATACGAATATGGGTATGTACCGCGTAACGACTGATACGCTTGGCTTCTCGACTGCAGGCGTCGCGCGCATGAGCATCAATGCATCCGGCCAGGTATCGGTCAGTACTGCAACAAACGTCGCTGATGCATTTACGGTCGATAACTCGTCCGCGAGCTCAGTCTTTGCCGTCAGCACGCTCAACACTGCTGCCTCCATCTTCTCGGTCGCGACCTCGACCGGCACGAGCTACTTTGATGTGACGGCGACCGGCAATGTCGGTATCGGTTCGACTTCGCCGCGCTCTACGCTTACCGTTGTCGGTTCGGCCTGCTTCAGCGGCGGTACAGGCTCCACTGCGCTTTGTGGCACGACCGCAGGTTCTATCTACTACCGCACCGCATCAACCGGCACGTACGACGTCGCCGAGAATTACGTTACGTCCGATCTCAACCTCGAGCCGTCGACCATCGTTGCACTTGATACTACGACCGGCATGACCATCACGACTGCGATGCCAGGCTCTATCCCGCTCGGTATCGTCTCAAGCGATCCGGGTCTCACGCTCGGAGGCGCGGATCCGGAAGCAGACATGTCGGTCATGCGTCCAGTCGCTCTTTCCGGACGCGTACCTGTGAAGGTGTCGACTGCAAATGGTCCGATCATGGTGGGTGATCGCCTTATGCTTTCGACAACAACACCGGGCGTTGCGGTGAAGGCACTTCGAAGCGGCTACACGGTTGGTATCGCACTTGAGTCGTACTCAGGATCGGGCAACGGCACGGTCGAAGCGTTCGTCGAGAATCAGTACTATCTTGCACCAACTGATATCTACTTCGACGGCGCAACCGGCCGTATCGGTATGGGTACCCAAACCCCGGGCCATGCGCTTCAGGTTGCAGGTGATATCGGCGCTACCGGATTCGTGAACACCTCCACAAAGGCTGCCAAGACCGATATTACATACGTCACTGATGAAGAGGCGGCTACTATGCTCGAGAAGCTGAAGAATCTTCAAATCGCGCAGTACCACTACAAGATGGAGAGCGGCAGTAATCCGCTTCGCCTCGGCCTTATCGCAGAGCAGGCTCCGACAGAAGTACTATCCGCAGATGGTAAAGGTGTCGATATCTACAAGCTCGCGACCTTCACCCTTGCGGGTGTCCAGGAGCTCGCTAAGCGCACCGACCTCATCGTCACGCGCCTCGATTCACTTGAGGAGCGTCTCGTGCAGCTTGAGAGCGGCAGTATCACGGTCGGTACGGGTACACCAAGCTTCTCAACTACGACCTTGGTAGCAGCGCTTAAGAGCTTCGGTGTCATCATCGAGAATGGTTTCGCAAAGTTCCAGACGCTCGCAGCACTTAAGTTTGTTGCCGCAACTGATGAGAACGGCCAGTCCTCAGCCGGGGAAGGCGAGATCCTTGCAGGCAATACGGTCATCGAGATTGAGAACGAGTTCGCTGCGCCGAATAGCAAGATCTTCGTTACCTTCACTTCTGCGCTTGAAGGCTCCTGGTTTATCGATGATAAGGAGGAGGGAAGCTTCCGCGTCCGTCTCTCAGAGGCGCAGGACGAGGATGTCACTTTTGACTACTTCATCGTTCAGACGGATAAGGAAATTGAAGAGGAGCCGGAGGAGGTGCCGGTAGTTGAAGAAGAGCCAGTTATCGAAGAGCCGCCAGCCACAACGCCACAGGATCCAACCCCAGCCCCAGACGCACCGCCGGTAGTAGTAGATACAAACCCAGCTCCAGAGCCGACTCCAACACCTGAGCCTGTGGCAGACGAGCCTGTGGTGGTCGATACTGCTCCAGAGCCCCAGCCAGCCCCAGCCCCCGAGCCTCAGCCAGCTCCGGAGCCAGCTCCAGTACCGTCCCCTGAGCCTGCTGCTCCCGCAGGCGTATAGTATTCCTTATATATGTTTATTTCCCGGACAATCAGCCAGACCCCAAAAATCCTAGTAGCTCTTTTGCTCCTACTTGGCATATCGCAGTACACACTTATGCCAATTCGGACGGACGCGGCTATAACCAAGCGGGTATACCTAACGAGTGGTACATCTTGGACAGTGCCCGCCGATTGGACTTCAACAGGAAGCACCATTGAAGCAATCGGCGGCGGCATGCCTGGAAGCGACGGCGGACGCTTCACCGGTGGAATCGGCGGCGGCGGCGGCTCATATGCCAAGATTAGCAACCTGTCACTTACGGCAGGCGCATCAGTCTCATACCGAGTTAGTGCGGCCGGGGATACTGTTTTCAATAGCACTGCGACATTCTGTTCAGGTTCGCCCACCCCGTCTGTTTGCGCCTCATCAGGTGCAGGATCGTCAGCAACCTCTATAGGTACGGTTAAGTACAGCGGCGGTGGCGGCGGTAATAGTACGAGTCACGGCGGCGGCGGCGGCGGTGCTGCGGGACCGGGAGGGGCGGGAGATATTGGTGGTGACGGTGATCTTGGCGGCGGCATTGGCGGCAGTGGCGGCGCCTTCAGTGGCGGCGCCGGCGGCAGTGGTGGTTCTTTTGAAGGAGACGGGGGTTGGGATGGTGGCCAGGGAACGGAATATGACGATATTCCCGGGCATGGCTCTGGTGGTGGTGGTGGTGGTGGTGCCTCAGCCGCATCTTTTGACTTGGTACCCGGCGGTTGGGGAGGAGGAGGAGGCTACTATGGCGGCGGCGGCGGTGGTGGCGGCGGTGGTGGTGGTGACCCAAACACATTTATGAGGGGCACGGGTGGCAACGGTGCACCAGGACTCATCGTCATTACATACGAATCGACCGATACGGGAAGCACCTCCCAAGCAAAGGTAAAGGTACTCGGCGGAAAGGTGCAAATAGTGGGCGGCAGGGTTGTAATCCAATAATAGGTGCGTGATAGAATTCCTTCATATGACACCCGTACGAATTGCCATTAATGGCTTTGGCCGCATTGGCCGCGCATTTGTCCGCCGCTCTTGGAACCGACCGGAGATTGAGATAGTCGCCGTAAATGATCTAGGTTCCCTGGAGAATCTTGCGTACCTACTGAAGTACGACACCGTGTACGGTCGAGCCCCTTTTGCTGTAGATATCAGGGACGGCAACCTCGTCATAAATGGGAAGGAAGTTCGCTTTATATCTGAAAAGGATCCTGCTGCGCTTCCGTGGGGTGATCTTGGCGTAGATGTTGTTATCGAATCGACGGGAGTCTTTGATGATTTCGAGAAGGCACAGGCGCACGTACAAGCAGGTGCAAAACGCGTGGTTATCTCCGCACCTGCAAAGGGCGATATCGGCGGCGAGACTGTACTTATGGGTGTGAACGAAGAAAAGCTTAAGTCGTGCGCGGTATCCTCCAACGCATCATGCACAACAAACGCATCTTCGCCGGTTATTGCTATTCTCGATGAGACGATTGGCATTGATTACGCCATTCTCTCTACAACGCACGCGTACACGGCGACACAGTCCATAGTCGACAGTCCCGTGAAGGGAAGCGACCTGCGTCGCGGACGCGCCGCAGCGCAGAACATTGTTCCATCCTCGACCGGCGCCGCTATCGCAGTCGGTAAGGCGTACACGAATCTCGATGGCAGGTTCGATGGCGTATCACTACGTGTCCCGGTCCCGGCAGGCTCCATTGCGGACATAACCTTCGTTGCAAAGCGCGATACGACTGCAGAGGAGGTGAACCAGCTCCTACGTACAGCTTCAAAGGAAGCACGTTGGGAAGGGATCTTTCGTGCTAGCGATGATCCGCTCGTGTCCTCAGATATTGTCGGCGAGCCGTATGCATCTATTGCAGAACTCTCTATGACACGTGTCGTCGGTCCGCGTCTCGTGAAAGTCATGGCGTGGTACGACAACGAAATGGGGTATACCGAATCGCTCGTTCGCCACGCGATCAAAGCGGGGTCTTAGATATACATGCCCACTGACCTCAAGAGTCGCGTCATACTCCTCGCTGCTTGCATCGTGAGCTTCGGGGCAGGGTATGGCATTACGTTCTTGAGTGGAGGCAATCTTTCTACGGGTGAGCGAGAGCTTCGCGATACCGGACACTACGCGTATATTAGTCCGCTACTAGAGTGTAGCGATACCAATATACTTCTACCCCAAGAAGTCCGTGAAGCAGAGCAGGATGTGCGGGAAATTATCGAGCGGCATAAAAAGGGCGGCAATCTATCGATTGCCGCCGTATATTTCCGCGACTTAAATAATGGACCATGGTTCGGCGTGAATGTAGATACGCTCTTTGTGCCGGGAAGCCTGCTTAAAGTGCCGATGATGATCTCATATCTCAAGATCCTCGAACAGGACCCATCATTGGCAGAGCAGGAGATTCTATATGAGCAAAAGATGTCGGCCGCTATTCAGAACGTGGCCGTCGCTGACCCGCTCACATTAGGAGAGCGATATAGTCCAGACGAGCTTCTAAGGCGCATGATCACACAGTCGGATAATGAGTCTGCGTATCTTCTATACTCACTCCTAGGCGATGAACGCGTGGGTGAGGTGTATACCGAGCTTGGACTCGGCGCGCCATTTACTGGCCAAGACTACAATATCCGGGTACGCGATTACGCGACTTTCTTCCGCATCCTCTACAACGCGACGTACCTCTCACCAGAGAGTTCAGAGCGTGCACTTGAGCTATTGGTGCAAACGGATTTCGACAAAGGCATCGCCGCCGGGATTCCAGCAAATATTCCAGTCGCAAACAAGTTTGGTGAACGCAACTACGTAGGCACGAGTGAGACACAGCTGCATGATTGCGGCATCGTTTACGCAAAGGAGCGTCCATACTCACTTTGCGTCATGACACGAGGTACAGACATCGACGCGCTTTCTAATGTGATACGTGAGATATCTAGCACGGTATACGCACGCATAAATTCTAAATAAATATGAATCTATATATTGCATCAGATCATACGGGACTAGAACTAAAGTCTCTTCTTGTGCAAGAACTTACGGCTGTCGGCCACTCTGTGCATGATTTAGGCGCGAATTCGTATGATGCGAACGACGATTATCCTGATTATGTAACACCGTGCGCGGAACGTGTCGCCGCAGAACCTGACGCGCTCGGTATTATTATCGGCGGTAGCGGGCACGGAGAAGCAATGGCAGCAAACCGCGTGAAGGGAGCGCGCGCTGTTTCGTTTTATGGACCGCGACAAACGCTCGATGCACTAGAGTCTGAAGGCACGACAGGTACAGATGGGTACGATATCGTACGCATTGCACGCATGCATAATGATGCAAACATACTATCTTTAGGCGCGCGCTTCGTGCGCATTGAAGAGGCGGTTCTCGCCGTCCGTGCATTTGTTGAGACTCCTTTTTCAGGAGAGGGGCGGCACATACGCAGAATAGGGAAGTTCTAGGTGCTATACTTGAGTGATATGGGGGTCATCGTACCCGCAATCCTTCCAACATCGCGAGAAGACCTCGAGGGCAAGCTCGCGCTCTTAAACGGTATCGTTGATTCCGTGCAAATTGATGTTGTTGATGGTACGTTTGCCAGCCCTCCCACCTGGCCGTATGTAAATCGAAGCGGAGAATTTGCGCAGCGCTTAGAGGATGGAGACGCGCTCCCGTATCTCGGGAGCATGCACTATGAGATAGACCTCATGGTCCAGGACGTAGAAGAGGTGATTGGACTTTGGATAGCGGCGGGCGCACAACGGCTTGTGGTACACGCAGAAAGCACAGAGCACCTTTCAGGCATCATTCGCGAGCTAGAAGTGAAGTATGGGCACTCAAAGGATTTTGCTCCCGGGCTCCTATCGCTTGGGCTAGCTATAGGGAACGACAGCGACCTGTCTCTCATCGAGCCGTACACTGACCGCATCGACTACGTGCAGTTCATGGGTATCGCTTCGATCGGGAAGCAGGGACAGCCATTTGATGCGCGTGTGCTTGAAAAGATTGCTGCGTTTAGGCAGAAACATCCGGACATGAGCATACAAGTTGATGGGGCGGTATCACTAGAAACCGCGCCACAACTCCTTATCGCAGGTGTGGATCGGCTAGTCATTGGGTCTGGTCTCTGGAAATCCCACGACCTGAAAGAAGAAATTGAGCGGTTTAAGAATCTTGTCCACGAACACGGCCTATACAGCTAAGGTCGCATGCTAGGGTGTAGATAATGGTTTCTTCTCGTTCGCGCGGATTTACGCTCATTGAACTCCTCATCGTTATTGCCATCATCGGCATCCTCTCTTCGACGGTGCTTGTGTCGCTCAATAGTGCACGCGCCAAGGCTCGCGACGCCCGTCGACTAAGCGACCTCAATCAGGTGCGTACAGCGCTCGAGCTTTATTACTTTGATAACGGGTCATATCCCGTACGGGCAAACTGGATAGGGACAACGCCCGGGTGCTATAGCGGTCCTGCAGATCCTAAAACGGCAATCCCGGGACTCGTCCCGAAATACCTGCCTTCAATGCCGCAAGATCCGAAGCCAACAGGAACTAGCTACTGCTATTTATACAGATCAGATGGAAAGGACTATAAGTTTATGGCGTACAACTCGGCTGAAACACGCACGCCTGCACCAGGCCAGCCAAACGCGCGCTACCGTTCTGGCTGCGGAAGTGCACAGAGAACTTTTGCGGTGTACTCCGAAGGGTATGGTTGCATGTAAGGCACCGCAAGCAATGCATAATAAGCTTCACTAACAGCAGTGGGTACGCAAGACATGCTATCTTTTCTATAATGGCGCTCACCGATACTGACATAGCAAATCTTGAAGCGAAGGCACGTGATGTGCGCGCGACCATTATAGAAATGCTCGTCGCTGCAGGCTCTGGCCATACCGCTGGACCTCTTGGGATGGCAGACATTTTTACCGCGTTCTATTTCCATATTCTGAAGCACGATCCGAAGAACCCTGACTGGGAAGAGCGCGATCGCCTCATACTGAGTAACGGACACATCGTGCCGGTCCGCTATAGTGCTATGGCGCATGCAGGGTACTTTCCCGTAGAAGAATGCCTGACACTTCGCAAGTTCGGCTCCAGGCTCCAGGGACACCCGGAACGCGACCGTCTGCCGGGACTTGAGACGACCTCGGGACCTTTGGGTTCCGGGCTCTCCCAGTCAGCAGGCATGGCATACGCATTTAAGATGGATGGAAAGAAGAATCGCGTGTACTGCCTCATGTCAGACGGTGAGCAGAATGCGGGAAATATTTGGGAAGCAGTACTGTGGGCAGGGAAGTATAAGCTCCACAATCTGACCGCGTTCATTGACCGCAACAATATACAGATAGACGGCATGACCGAGGACATCATGCCGTTGGAGCCACTTGCCGATAAGTATCGCGCATTCAACTGGCACGTTATTGAAGTGGACGGACACAACATGGAAGAGATCATCGACGCGGTTGATCACGCCCGTGCCATTGTCGAGAAGCCTACGCTAGTCATCGCACACACAATCCCTGGGAAGGGCGTACCGGAGATAGAGTACGACTACAGGTGGCATGGAAAGCCGCCCTCAAAAGAGGAGGCAGAGCAGTTCATTAAAGTGATCCGCTCAATGGGTGGAAAAGTTCCCAACGAATACGCGTAACATGAAGCACATCCAAGATGACATTCGTGCATACCTGACAGAGCGCAACTGGAACAACCTCCGTCCCGGCGACATCGCCAAATCTATTTCCATAGAAGCGGCAGAGCTACTGGAGGTATTTCAGTGGGAGAATCCTGAGCTTGATGCGGTTAAAGCTGATTCTGAAAAGCTCGCGGAGATTCGGAACGAACTGGCCGACGTATTCATATACTGCCTTGATATGGCCACGCTCCTAGATCTTGATGCAGAATCAATTGTCCGCGAGAAGCTCGAGAAGGTTAAGTCGAAGTATCCTGCTGAGCTATTCCAGGGAGTACAGAATAGTCCAGGTACAGAGGATATATATATGAAGATAAAGCAGGCGCATCGTAACCAAGGAAACGCATGATTAACAAAGAACTCAAGCTTGCAGAGAACCTCTTCGATACGAAGATCGAAAAGAAGCCGACTCGCGACGGTTTCGGTAAGGGTACGGTTGAGGCGGGAAGAGAGAGCGAGAACATTGTTGTACTGTGTGCCGATCTTGCAGAGAGTACGCGCGCAGAATGGTTTCAAAAGGAGTTCCCGACGCGCTTTATCGAAGTAGGAGTCGCCGAGCAGAACCTAGCAGCGCTCGCCGCTGGATTTGCAGCTGCAGGCAAGGTGCCGTTCATCGCAAGCTACGCGGCGTTTAGTCCAGGCCGTAACTATGAGCAGATCCGCACCACCGCAGCCCTCAACCAGCAGCCCGTGAAGATTGCGGGCATGCATGCGGGAGTATCAGTAGGCCCTGATGGAGCGACACACCAGATGCTCGAGGACATCGGCCTTATGCGCATGTTGCCAAACATGACGGTCATCGTGCCTTCAGATGCAGAGGAGGCAAGGAAAGCAGTTGTCGCCGCAGCAAAGACGCCGCTTCCGGTATACTTACGCTTTGGTCGCTCAGCGGTCCCGGTGTATACAACGCCTGAGACGCCATTTTCAATAGGAAAGGCAAACGTGCTCTGGGAGAGTGAAAAGCCAAAGGTTGCACTTATGGCGACCGGCAGTATGGCGTACAACGCTCTCCTTGCTGCACGCGCTCTTGAAGCAGACGGCATAGGTTCCATTGTGCTTTCCGTACACACGGTAAAGCCGCTTGATGAGGAGGTGATTGTACGCGCAGCGACGCGTGCAGGTCGCGTCATAACTATTGAAGAACATCAAGCTGCGGGAGGTTTTGGTAGCGCAGTGGCGGAGTGCCTATCAGAAAAACATCCAGTACCTGTTGTGCGTATGGGACTTCAGGACGAGTTCGGTCAAACGGGCGAGCCAGACGAACTCATTCACTACTACAAGCTAGACGCGCCTGCGATAGTGGGAGTCGCGCGACGACTGCTCGGTAGAGAATAAGAAAAGAGCCCTCATGGAGGGCTCTTTTCTTATAACGAGGTTACCAGATACTCTGCGGGAGCGCGCTGTAAGTATTCCTCAAGCTTTGCACGCGTAAGGAGTCCTGCCTGTGCGCCCACCTCTTGCACCACGGACATGGAGTTAACCGGTCCCCAGAGAAGTGCATCTGAGAAGGGTAGTCCCATCGTGATTGCGGCGGTTATGGTCGACGCAAACGCATCGCCTGCACCTGTGCGCTCGAACGGTGCGCGGTCGTCCGGATACATAGGGACACGGTATGTGCGCTCGCCGTCAAACGCATATGCACCCTCGCGGCCATCGGTGATGATGACATGCTTTGGTCCAAGCGCCCGTAGCGCCTCAAGGAGTGCGTTTATCTCCTGCCCCGAAGGAAGCTTTAGAATACGCTCTGCCTCTTCCTTGTTCACGACAAGAAGATCGGCCCTCCTATATATAGGAGTGAGCTTCTCGACACCCATGTTCATCTGGAACGTTCCAGGCTGGAATGTGAAAAAGATAGCCGGATGCTCGTTGAGGTATGCGGCCATATCCGCGTAGTACTGCTCGCCGGCCTCTCCTAGGGAGGAAAGGTATACGGTCTTAGGCGCAGGAAGATCCATAGGGAAGACATAGTCGTACGGCTCGGGCTTCACAAGGATCGTCCGCTCGCTCTCATAGGAGAGAACGTAATGATGGTTCGTTGACTTGCCGGGAGCGCGAGTAATAAGTGCGGTCGAAAGCCTCTCCTTATCGAAGTGTTCCATAACCGCTTCGCCATCGCGATCATCTCCGACGGTTGCCATAAGTGCTGCATTAAGGCCAAGGCGCGCAGCTGACACGGCTGCGTTGGCGGAGTTTCCTACACCCGCGACAATCGTAGAGGAGACGAACGGAATCTTATCGCCCCAGCGCATGGAAATGGTGCACGCATCAGTATCGACATCGCAGTGCACCTTAGCATCTTTCAAAAGGATGAAGTCGTCGACGACGGTGTCGCCGATGGCAAGGAAATCAAGGTTTTGCATGGCAAAAGTGTAGCATGTGCATATCCGTCGCATGCTACACTCCCGGTAATGATTGATCTTGCACACATCGCCCGACAAATGGTCGCGCCCGGTAAGGGACTCCTGGCTGCTGACGAGAGCAACATGAGCGCTGATAAGCGTCTCAAGCTATATGGCATCGAGCCATCGGTCGAGATGCGACGTACGTATCGCGAGCTATTTCTAAACACGCCCGGTATCGAAGCGTACCTTTCTGGTGTAATCCTCTATGAGGAGACATTGGAGCAAAAGGGGAATGACGGCGTCTCATTTCCTGAGTCCCTTGCGTCCCGCGGCATCATTCCTGGAATCAAAGTGGACACGGGAACCGAGCCGTTTCCGCAGAGCGCAGACGAGCTCATCACTAACGGGCTCATCGGCCTCCCTGAGCGCCTTGCAGAGTATCGTGCAAATTATGGTACTGGCTTCACGAAATGGCGCGCGGTCGTAAAGATCGACGGCGACCGGCTTCCGACCGCAACCTCACTCGTTGAGAATGCGAAGCGTCTTGCAGAGTATGCACGCCTAGTACAGGAGGCAGGCATGGTGCCTATCCTTGAACCGGAAGTGCTGCTAGAAGGTCCGCATAGCCGCGTACGCGCGCGCGAAGTGCTCGTGAGAACTATTGAGACGCTCATGGCGACGCTGCAAGATCATGCGGTTGATTTCTCAGGTGTCATACTCAAAACCGCTATGGCTGTTTCAGGAAGCGAGAGCGGTAGGCTGGACTCACCTGAAGAAGTTGCCGAAGATACCGTAGGAGCGCTTATAGAGACTGTGCCGTCCTCCGTTCCGGGCATTGTGTTCCTGTCTGGTGGACAGACGCCGGATCAGGCAACCGAGAACCTGCGCGCGATTACTGCCAAAGCTCGGGAAGTGCACGCGCCGTGGCCGATGACCTTCTCTTATGCGCGCGCCTTGCAAGAAGAAGCGCTCACCATCTGGGCTGGTAAAGATGAGAACATGGAAGCGGCTCGTGCAGCGTATGTAGCGCGGCTTGCTAAGGTCGCAGACGCACTTATATAAGGTGTGGATATAAATGCGCTACTATCGCTACTCAATGCGGTAGGGTGTATAGATGCACACCCGGCATGCCGGCTTCACTTTAATCGAGCTCCTGGTTGTCATCGCCATCATCGGCATCCTTTCTGCAACGGTACTCGTATCCCTGAATACCGCGCGTAGCAAAGCGCGTGATGCTCGTCGTGAGGCCGATTTGCGGCAGGTGCGGACAGCGCTCGAGCTTCATTACCATGAACACGGGCGCTACCCATATCACGTTTCAGGCCAGCGGCTTTCAGGTATAGCATCCTCAATGACCCCTACTTATATAGGAGCCATACCGTTTGACCCTGTAGCAGGGGATACCAGCACTGGCTACCGCTACTACTCGACTTCAGACTACGATGGGTACCAAATGTTAGTTATGCTCGAGACTGACGCATTAAGTAGCTGGTGCCGTCATGATGGAGGCGCAAACCCTCCGGCGGTCTGGGCAGCATATCCTCTCTGCTAAATCCTATGTCACACGCAAATCAACCGCGCGGCTTCACGCTCATCGAACTACTCATCGTCATTGCTATTATCGGCATCTTGTCTGCGACTGTGCTCGTATCGCTCAATCAAACACGAGTGAAGGCGCGTGACGCGCTGCGCCAGTCAGACTTGCGTCAAGTCCGTACCGCACTAGAGATTTACTATTTTGATAACGGCCGTTACCCAACAGACGGTCCAAATACACGTCTAGGAGAGATATCCTCGTCATTGGTCCCTAGATATATGCCTAAGATGCCCGTTGATCCGACCTACGGGTCAGGCAGTAGTGGGTACCGATATCGTTCGGATTCCGCTGGCGAGCAAGGATACGAGATACTTGTGAATATGGAGACTGATAGCGTTACCTGGTGTAGGCAGGCGGGCGGTGCACCATCTACTGCCTGGGCCTCGTACCCGGCTTGTAGTAGCTAGCGACTTGCAGAAGCGCCCTTAATCCGTATACTTCCCGCATGCCACAACTAACCGTCACCCCCCGCACTGAGATCGGGAAGTCCTCCTCGCTTTTGGCGAAGGACGGCCTCATGCCTGCTGTTGTCTACGGACATAAGCAGGAGGCGACCCCGGTTTCTCTTCCGATTGCGGATTTCACCAGGATTCTCCGCGAGAGCGGTGAGTCCGTTGTCATCGACATCGATGGCCTCGGCAAGCCAATGCAGGTCTTGATCCACGATATCGACCGCGATCCTGTTTCAAATCAGCCCCGCCATGCAGACCTTTACGCTATCGAGAAGGGAGCAAAGGTTGAGGTAGCCGTACCGCTTTCCTTTACTGGCGAGTCGTTTGCGGTAAAAACCGGTGCAAACCTAGTGAAGGTGCTTCATGAGCTCCAGATCGAGGCTGCGCCTGCAGACCTTCCGCAGGAGATCGAGATCGATATTTCTGCACTCAATGCTGTTGGTGATCAGATCCATGTGAAGGATCTCGTCCTACCGAAGGGCGTTGTGACCCATGTAGACCCAGAAGAGGTCGTTGTGCTCGCGCAGGAAGTCGAAGTAGATACTGAGACTGATACTGCCGCTCCAGATATGGGAGCTATCGAGGTAGAGAAAAAGGGTAAGGACGAAGAACAGGCGGCATAAACATGAACGCTTCACAAAAAGCGGTTCCGAGAGGGACCGCTTTTTGATATACTAAGCTTCTTATGGGTGCACGACTTCTCTTCGCAGCACTTCTACTTAGTACCATCGGCGCGATTGCTCCGTCGGTATTATTTGCGCAGAGTACGGATGCGACCGCGCAACGTCGCGCAGAACTTCAGCGTCAGCTAAATTCAGTGGAATCACAGATCGCAGCAACCAACTCTGTCATTACGAAGCTTCAGGGCGAAGGCGCATCATTGCAGCGCGATATCAATATTCTCGATGGAGAGATCAAAAAGGCAAAGCTCCAGGTGCAGGCGACCGATATCGCAATCCAAGCGCTGGCAAGTAACATCACAGTCCATTCGAGAACCATCAGTACGCTCACGGAACAGCTGGGAACTCAAAAGGAGGCGCTCGCAGAAGTGATCCGCAAGACACGTGAGTACGATGACTACTCTTTGGTGGAGGTCGCGTTTTCTGCTAAGGACGTATCCGAGTTCTTCGGCGATCTCGATTCTTATGCAGCGATCAACGCCGCCATCGACGCTTCAAGTAAGCGCATCATTTCCACACGCGAGTCTACATCCCAGGAGCGCGATGCGCTTGAGACTCAGAAGTCGCAACACGAGAAGCTAAAACAGTTGAAGGTGGCTGAGCAGCGGAAAGTTCAGGAGCAGGAAGTCGCAAAGCAGAAGCTGCTCGATCAGACCAAGGGGCAAGAAGCCGCGTATCAGCAGGTTAAGGCAATGCATGAGCGTACTGCAGCGCAGATCCGTGCTGAGCTCTTTGCGCTAGCGGGCGGAGGCGGCGCAATTCCATTTGGCACAGCGGTCGAACATGCAAAGACAGCATCACGTCTCACAGGCGTTCGTCCCGCGCTCATCCTCGCAATTCTCTCTCAGGAATCTGATCTCGGAAGGAATGTCGGTCAGTGTCTTATCACAAGTCTTGAGACAGGCGATGGAAAGGGAAAGAACACAGGCACGCCGTTCTCGGGTGTCATGAAGGTGCCGCGTGATACCGTCCCGTTCAAGCGCATTATGGATGCGCTTGGCCAAGACTGGTCTACAACAGCAGTCTCCTGTCCGCAGCCGGGTGGCTATGGAGGTGCGATGGGACCAACGCAGTTCATTCCTTCTACGTGGGAAATGTATGAGGGCCGCATCAAGAGTGCGCTTGGGGTTGCTGCATCAAACCCATGGAATTCACTACATGCGATTACCGCAACGGGCTTCTATCTAGCTGATGTCGGTGCCGCTGGAGGTGCTTACCAAGCAGAACATACGGCAGCAGCCCGATATTATGCTGGCGGCAACTGGGCAACGGCAGGACAGGTATACGCTAACAGCGTAATGGGGAAGGCAGCCGCTTTCCAGAAGGATATCGATACGCTAAACGGAAATTAGGCGGTTCCTTTCTTCCTATACTTTTCCACATTGGATAAACGAAAACCATGTAGGTCGGTTATGCTTAGACTTACATGAACAAGACACTCGCATTTGTCCTCTCCGTATTATTATTGTCATCGCCGCTATACTCGTCCGCACAAGAAGCCGCTGATCTGCCAGAACCAGAAGCGGTTGAGCAACAGGAAACTGCTGTTTTGCCAGAAACAGTCGAGCTACCAGCACGCCTCACTGCTCCTGAAGGACTCACCTCGTGTTTTGAGACATATCGCTTTGGCTCGGTATATGCAGATTTAGCTCCATCACTCACAGAAGCATCGCAAAGCTCCTCGCTCGCATTCTCAGGGACGATAACAAATGAGAATCCATATCCTGTATCTGATATCACGATCTGGGCGAAAGTATTTAAGGTTCGTACGGAAGGAAAGGACATAAACGGCCCGGATGTGCTTGCATGGGAAGCGGTCGCAACTGATCTAACCCTTAAAGCAGGCGAGACACGTCCGCTCTCGTATGAATGGTTCGTTCCTGCAGATGCCGAGCCGGGAAACTACCAGCTCGCAACCTATGTCACCAACTTCGATAGGTTTGAGCTATCAGGTCTGACCTTCACGGACGATATCGTCGGCATGAAGAATGAGTTCACGGTGGTTGGAGACTCTATGGGCGCAGTGCGCTTTGATAAAGATGGTGTAACGGTTGCTGATCGCACATTTTACTTTGCTGCCTATCCGCCAACTCTTCCTAGAGATACGGAGTCCGTACCGGTAGTCGCTACTATCGTTAACACAACGCCGGCACCCTACTTTGGAACGGTAACGTGGAAGCTGCACTATTGGGATCGCATTACAAATCGCACGCTCATCTCTGAATCAACTGAAGAGGTGCAGGTTAATCCAAATGAAACTGCGACCGTATCCTATACCGTGGATGATACAGATCACGCGGTGTACTATCTCGTTGGCGAACTAGAGACCGAGCTAGGCTCGAAATCAATTATTGGCGTACGCTTTGTACGCGAGGGAGTTCAGGAGGCACGTTTGAACTTCGTAACGGGTACACCTGACCCAGAGAGCGGAAAGGGTGTTGCGGTTGCGTGTATTCACGCAACTAACTACACGCCCGTTGAAAATGGCCGCATAGAGCTTTCTGCTCGCCGTTCGGGACTCTTTTACGATCTCCTCGCGCCGTTTGGAATTGGCGATCTTGGATTCAAGAAGTATGAGGGCCTAATCTCTAGCGAGATTTATGCGCTTGAGATGCCTCTTACTGCAGCAGCAGCTTCATACGTAGTAAGCGCAAAACTGTATCAAGGAGATGAGCTCGTGGACCAGGTGAGTGTGCCGTACTGTGAAGGTGACAAGTGCGCATCCATGATCTGGGTGTACGTATCCGTAGGTTTGATCCTCCTCAGTCTTATTGGAATCGGTGTGTACGTTCTTCTGAGACGACGACGTACTACTGCAATACCGCAGCCACCAGTAACCCCAACCGTATGATCCGTATCACCAACGCCCTCGTTTTCTCGCTAGTACTTTTGGGAGCTGTCTCGTACGCACCGCAAGCGGAAGCTAAGAGTGTGTCTCATAGCTATGTGTACGAGGCATACATGATGCTCACCCAGGCGACGCCATTTTGGGCGGAAATGAGCAATCCGAACGTGACGGTTACCTATGAAGCCACGATCACTAATGCAGACACGGGTGCAGTGATCAATGATGGTGCGCAGGTGCCCAAAGGAACACGCATCAAGATAGCGCCTAAGCCGCATACCTCGGACGATATTTACTGGTTCGGCACTGGTTCCTCAAATGACAGTCCGTATGGTAGCTGGGGCACTTCCGCTCCTGGCGTCACCTGCGACGCTAAGGACTTCCTGAACCCGGTCTACTACGTCGGTGATGTGTATGTGTCTGTGATTGTCCCTCCGCCAACTAAAACGATTACACAGTCAAGCAATATGACTTGCGGAGCTGTTGCCGCAGATGGATCAAAAATATGTACCGTGACGGGTGTAGGAGCTGCTACAGCAACAGTTAAATTTGCTGCGACATCCGGTACATGGCACTCATCCTACAAACCTTCGGGAGATCCAACTACGTGTAGGCGTGGATTTAGTCCCGTATATAATACATATCGAAATCCGGACGGTTGGTCGTACTCCAGCGAAGTTGCACGTGTCGATGTTCCGGAGAAGTCTATTACGTTCTCTTTTAACGCAGTAGATGTTCAGGCACCGCCAGCAGCTCCAACGATAACGTGTCCAGCTTCAGGTAAGGTGGGACAAGAGCTTAGCTTCACCTTTACCGCAGCGGATCCAAACAGTGACCAGCTTCGTTACGGTATTAACTGGGCAGGGGGCACGACTGTTACCCAGTGGGCACCTGCATCAGGATACGTAAATAGCGGAACTGCCCAGACGGTTAAGCGCACATGGACTTCTGCTGGCACGTACACGGTGAGGGCTCTTGCCCAAGACAGCAAGGGAGCATCCTCTGCATGGGCCTCGTGCCAGGTAACGATTTCAGCGTCGCCTGACCTCATCCCAACTTCGCTTACACCGCAGCGAGCAGTCGAAGATAGGTCCGTAACGTTCGTTGCCAACATATCGAATGCAGGAGGAGCGGCTGCTGGAACATTCTCATCAACGGTGTACATCTGTGCCCAGGCAGATACAGCCTGCAGGAATAGTGTCGTCGCAAACGCAAATAACTCATGGTTTAAACGGCTTGTAGCGTTCTTCATACCATCTGTAGCGCGAGCTGCTACTGCGGTTCAGGTGCGGCTAAGTGGAAGCGGAATTGCTGCAGCTTCAAGTGGGCAGCAAACGGGAAGCTACACATTCCCTAATCAAGGCACGTACGTCATGCGTGTATGCGCAGACCGTCCCGCTAATGCGGTCGTCGAGTCTAATGAGACGAATAACTGTCAGGATTGGACCACAATTGTTGTTGATCCTGCAGTGCCGCCTTCAGTCTCGTGTGCCGTATCTCCAACACGCATCAGCTCAGGTCAAAGTGTTACGTACACGACGACATCTAATGGCGGAGCTACGGGACCTTACACCTGGACTCCTTCAGATGGAGCAAACGTAGGTACGGGCGCATCAGTGACTCGCACAATCACTACGCCTGGCCCTCACAGCATGACCGTAAAGGGTTCAAACACAGCGGTAGCAAACTGTCCGCTTGTGGATGTGACCGCAACCTGGTGTACGAGTTCAACACCGGACCTCACCATAACCGCAGAGCCTAGTCGAGTTAACATTGGCCAGTCAGTTGAGCTTGAGTGGAGTGCTAGGGGAGTTAATGGCCAGAACGCTACTTGTACGGTTACGGGCCCTGGAGTTTCCTGGTCTGGACCGGTCTCTCTAGCACCTTCCTGTAGCGTATCTGGATCAGCAAATCCGGTCATAAACACTCAAAGTACCTATACGCTCACCTGTGGTGCTACGAGCGAGTCAGTTATTGTGAACGTGGTGCCTGACGTCGTCGAGTTCTAGTCAGACAGCCGGATGACACTGAAGTGAGCGGTTGCGGTGCAGCCTGAACAGTGATCTATCCACATGCGTGATACCGTCCCTGTAAAGGAGGCGGTATCATTGCGTTATATGGATGAACCTACTACTACTCCTGTGCAAGAAGCATCTGCGTCTATAAAGAAAAAGCTTCCCATTTATGCTCTTATCGTTGCCCTGCTTGTTACAGCAGCTCTCGCCGCGGCAGCGCTTTGGCACTACCATCCGTATTTTAAAGAGCAGCGCGCGGTGCAAGAGGGCGAGGAAAGACAGGCCATTCTCAACTCGCTCCCTGAGAATCCTGCGGCCAAAGACCTCACCTTTGAGGAACGTGAGGCGATCCTTTCGGGCCTTGAGATAGCTGAATAGTTTTCCCCCTAAAGGGTTTTGCCCTGGTATGTGAGAGAGCCTCAGGAGTATACTTAGTGTATTAACCTACGAATTATTTCCGCATGCGTACCATTAAGAAACTACTGGGTGCTATACACAAGCCTCTACTTACGGCGCTTATCGCCGTGTTTGTTGTCGGCGGTGTTGCCGTCGCTCAGACAACCTTCACACAGCCTGCATCAACACCTCCTGGTGGAAACGTCTCGGCACCGGTAAATGTTGGAACGACATTTCAGCAGAAGCTTGGCCAATTGTGGTCAAAGTCCATGGGTACGGATGATGGATACTGTATTGGGGACAGCTGTATCACGGAGTGGCCAACCAATACGATCGCGAGCTGCCAGATGTGTATTTCGGTCAAGGCTGACACTAGCGGCGACAACAGCAAGGCGCGTCAGTGTGGCGGCACCTCAGGCGGAATAGCTGCAGGTGGAGGTACGTCGTGTGTGCCGATCGACCAGTGGACCGCACCGTATCGTGACGATACTGACGACCGTGCCGGTGGCTGTCAGATGCAGTGGAAGCTCGACTGTACGGCTCCATACGGCGATAGACCAGCGCCAGCCCCTCCTACTTACACGGGTGATGGAAATGACGAAGTCGTAAATCCAGGCGATAGGTTTGAAGAAAGGTCTACCGAGTACGAAACAGTACAGTAAGTCCTTATCGTCTATTTCATGCGCTTCCTTCTAGTATTCCTGTCTGTTGCGATATTCGCACTTCCGCATATCGCAGAAGCAGGATCTTCTGACAATCTGTCGGGTTGGGCATGGTCATCCACCATCGGATGGGTAAGCTTCAACAGCACAACAGGAGGCGGCGCTAATTATGGCGTAACCGTGAGCGACAGTGGCCTCATGAGTGGATACGCATGGTCTCCAAACGTGGGCTGGATAACCTTCAACAGCAGCCAGCTTGGTGGTTGTCCTACTGCACCGTGCCAGGCAAACTTCAACAAGCAGACGGGCGCAGTAACCGGATGGGCACGCGCCCTCGCAGGTAACGGTTCGTCCGTCCAAACAGGTGGTTGGGGAGGCTGGATACAGCTTTCCGGTAGCTCGTACGGAGTATCGGCAACAGGCTGCCAATGGGATGGCTATGCATGGGGAGGAGGACAAAACCTTCAGAATGGCGTTATTGGCTGGCTTTCATTTAGTGGTTCGGGATACGGGGTGACGGGTACGGGAAGTGCGTGTGTCGCTTCGTCGGTAGACCTGACGGCAGGAGCCGTCACGCCAACAACCGCAACTGCTGGATCAGCGATAACTCTTCGCGCAAATGCTTCAAATATTGGTACTGCAGCATCGGGGAGCTTCCCGGTGCTGTTCCAAGTACTTGAAACGGGAGCACGCTTCAATAGCTCGTACTTGGCTGCCATTGCTGCTGGCGGCAGTAGAGAAGGCACCGCAAGCCATACTTTTAGCGATGAGGGCACGTATTCTGTCCGAGCCTGTGCGAACTACAACACCTCATGGGCCAATATCACGGCTGAAGGCAACTACGCAAACAATTGTGGACCGTGGACAACAATTACGGTACAAGCCGCCTCCTCACCCGCACTTAGTTGTAGTGTCAGCAATACCAGTGTCAGTCCCGGACAAAGCGTGACATACAATGCAAATCCGTCGGGTGGTGCTACCGGCCCGTACAGCTGGAGCGCAGCTGATGGGGGAAGCTACGGCACTGCTGCCACTGTTACGCGTACGCTTACGGCTCCTGGCGTTTATGCGATGAATGTCGATGCGTCGAATACGGCTGTCTCTTACTGTCCAACCGTGTCAGTTAGCGCGTGCCCTGGATCACACACAGCCTCCATCGAGGCTGACAGGACCCGCGTCAGTTCCGGTTCTACCATTACGCTCAACTGGGAAGCTAGCGGCGTCGCTCGGAGCTGTGTGATAACAGGGCCTACAGGCACGCTCCATACCGTAAATGCTACGAGCTGTAACATTCCTGACGGCACTATTACTGCGGCGGTCACGACCCAGAGCACCTTCACCATTTCCTGCGATAGCGGAGAGATTACGGACTCCGTCATCGTAAACGTCATCCCTGAGTTCACAGAGTTCTAAACGTAGAAGGGTGAGGAAAACCCCGTGTTTGCACGGGGTTTTCCTCTATGGTACAGTTGCCGACGATGAAGACAGACATCCATCCGGCAAACTACCGCCAGGTTATCTTCGAGGACATTGCCTCGGGGCAGTCTTTCCTTTTGGGCTCTACTATCCGTACTACGGAGACGGGCACCTTTGAAGGCAAGGAGTACCCTAAGGTGATCGTCGAAATCTCGTCGAAGTCCCACCCGTTTTACACGGGCGAGGACCGCACCCTCGATAAGACCGGTCGCGTTGAGCGCTTCAAGCAGCGCGCCGCAAAGCGTAAGTAACGACGCTTACGAACGCCCGCCTCTACTAAGGAGGCGGGCGTTCTGCGCTATCATAGACCTATGGAATACTCTCCAGAATTTAAAAAGAATTTCTCGACTGCGTATCTTGCGGAAGAGTACGAGCGTCTTGTCGCTGAGGCAGAAGAGGCTGTTTTTGCTGCAGGTGGAGATGCTGAGCTTCTCCTAATGGCTGAGGAGGACGTTAAGCGAATTGAGGAGCGTAAGGGTGAAATATTGAAGGAGATAGAGCGCATACTCGACAAGGACAAGGAGGAGGCTGCAAAGCCTCACGCCATCGTACTTGAGTTTAGGGCTGGTGCTGGCGGGGACGAGGCGACCCTGTTTGCAGGTGAGCTTAAGGAGATGTACACGCGGTATGCGGAAGGGAAGGGGTGGAAAACGCGTGTCATCGACGACCTCACTGTAGAGATCCAGGGCACTGACGCGTATGACGCGCTGCGCTACGAGACTGGTGTGCACCGTGTGCAGCGTGTCCCGCTTACCGAGAAGTCCGGCCGTATACATACCTCAACCGCGTCAGTTGCAGCGCTACCAATCCGCCAGAAGCCATCGGTGGAGATCAACCCTGCGGATATACATATGGAATTCACGCGCTCGGGAGGCGCCGGCGGCCAGAACGTGAATAAGGTTGAGTCTGCAGTGCGACTCGTGCATATCCCAACAGGCGTAGACGTGCGCTCCTCAAGCGAGCGCAGCCAGCTAGCCAATCGCGAAAAGGCTATGCAGATCCTAACCGCGAAGCTCGAGGCACTCGCCATCGAGGAAGAGGCAAAGCGGCACTCAGACCTGCGTGCAGGCCAGATTGGCACAGGGGATCGTTCTGAGAAGATCAGGACCTATAATTTCCTCCAGGACCGCATTACCGACCATCGTCTGAAGGAGTCTTGGCACAACCTGCCTAAGATCATGGCAGGCGGACTTGATGACATTGTTGAGACTCTGAAGCAGCGTGCAGCCGAGGGTGGGGTGGGACCGGCCGAGGAGGCCGACTAGCCCGGGAATTGCTTGTTTTATAGGCCCGTGATACCTTAATGAACAATATGACCATACCAGAAATGGCCGGTGTTGGTGTTGACCGTCTCTTTGCGACGGGCGCTCACTTTGCTCAGTTGAAGAGCCGCCGGCATCCTTCAATGAAGCCCTACATTATCGGCACGAAGTCTCGCGTCGAGATCTTCGATCTTAAGAAGACCGACGAGCAGCTAGCAGCTGCTAAGGCCGCCATTGCCGCTCTTGCGCGCGATGGTAAGACCGTCCTCTTCGTAGGTGGCAAGCGCGAGGTCTCCGATATTCTTCGCGATACCGCCCGCCGCATCGGCGCACCATATGTTGCCGGCCGTTGGCTTGGAGGAACTATCTCCAACTTCACTGAAATCAAGAAGCGTATCGATCGCCTTGCTGATCTCTCGCAGAAGCGCGATGCAGGTGAGCTCACGAAGCTCTACACCAAGCTTGAGCGTATCTATATTGATCGCGAGATCGAGCGCCTCTCTGAGCGTCTTGAGGGCATCCGCGACCTTTCCAAGCGTCCTGACGCCATGGTCATCGTTGATACGCGCCATGAGGCACACGCAACCAAGGAGGCACGGGAGGCTGGCATCCCAGTCATCGGTGTCATGAGCTCTGACTGCAACATCAAGGATGCTGCGTATCCGATCGCAGGTAACGATTCCTCCCGCGAGACCGTTACCCTTATCCTCAACGAGCTCGCTGCTGCATACGAGCAGGGCCGCAAAGGCTAGAGTAAAGCCGCATTGCGGCTTCGCTCGTTTATCTATTTAGATCTACCTGTACCTATGGAAATCACGACCGAAACACTGAAGATGCTTCGCGACAAGACGGGCGTCTCTGTTATGCAGTGCAAGAAGGCGCTTGAGGAGGCAAATGGCGATGTTGATCAGGCCGAAGTAATCCTCAGGAAGCGTTCTGGTGCTGCTGCTGATAAGAAGGCTGACCGTGAGCTTGGCGCGGGCGCGGTTGCGACCTACGTACACGGCGGCGAGATTGGCGCAATGGTGCTCCTTTCTTGCGAAACTGACTTCGTCGCTCGCAACGAGGAATTTCCGCAGCTTGCCCGCGAGATCGCTATGCAGGTAGCAGCATCGAACCCGACGTACCTATCCGAGACTGAGATCAGCGAGGAAGCAAGGAACGCAGCCATGGCGGTCTTTAAGGAGGAGGTGAAAGATAAGTCTGAGGACATGCAGGAGAAGATTCTTGAGGGCAAAATGAAGAGCTACTTCAAGGACCAGGTTCTTCTAGAGCAGGCATACATCAAGGACGATTCCAAGACCGTTCGCGACCTCATCACCGAGGCTTCGCAGAAGTTCGGCGAGCGCGTCGAGATCAGCAAGTTTGCGCGCTTTAGCGCCCGCTAGCCGCCTATGGCGTACCTGATCGCCATAGCCATCTCATTCCTACTCCTTGGCGGTTTCCTCGCGCTCACGCGCTTTGAGACTGGACGGGGCGTACGGTTCTTTGGAAGCATTCGTACTCGCTTTGATACAGGCGTCGAGCGTACGAGCTTCATCATCCGCCATGTTGATTGGAGTGCCGTGCTTGCGACACTTGTACGTACCGCTGCAGCGCGTATCGTGCATGACATCGCGCACGCGTCCCTGATAGCCGTGCGTATCATTGAGCGCCTTCTTACGCGCGTGGTAAAGTACCTGCGCTCAAGTCGTCAGCAGGCGGCCGCGACAAGCGACAGGAAGAAGTTCGACTTGCGTGCGTCCTTGGCGCAATTGCGTCAAACCCTGAAGAAGGCAAAAGAAGAGGCAGAGGTGTGATACAGTGCGTTGTGCGCCAGCGTAGCTCAGTTGGTTAGAGCAGCTGTTTTGTAAACAGCAGGTCGTCGGTTCGAACCCGACCGCTGGCTCCAAACGAAAACGGCCCCATATGGGGCCGTTTCGCTTATCGCTTTGAGGTTGTTGTGGCAGTCGATGTCGCCATCTCAAAGAGACGCTTGGGGAACTTCGGTTCAAACTCCTCGACTGAGGTGAATCCATTCACGCGCTTGCCGTCGATGACGAAAGCCGGGAAAGGAGCCTTTATCTTTTCGACAGCAATGAGAGTGGAGAGGGCGCCAAGATCAAGGTTGTAGTCGAAGGAGTAGACGCGAAGTGACGGGTACGTTTCGCGCAGGTACGAGAGCGCAGCACCGGCCCTATCACAATCCGGACAATCACCCTCATTGGAGTAGAAGTAGAGGACCACGACTGGCTCGAGATCACAGGCCTCTGCAAGGCGCTTGGTGAGGAGGTAATCGCGGATCTGCAGAAGGGTGTACTGCTTCTTCAATTGCAGCACCTGCGCATCGTCGCTACCGAGCCGCTCCTCGGTCACGGCGACCTTGTCGCCTAAGGTCGATACCTCACGTGAGAGTACGTTGCCCTCGGTGAGGTTCTCACACGACGCTTCTTCAAGGAGCGAGAACTGGGTCTCTATGGAAAGGGTGTCGGTTGCGAGCTGGTTTTGGATAGCTGCAAGGTCGGCAGCACGCTCACGGTTCAAGCGATCAATAAGGTAGGCGATCGAACCGATGATGGCGATTGTGATAATGAGTGCGAGAAGCGCGTTACGGGTGAGTAGATTCATACAGAAAGGTTACTAATTAGCGCCACGGCCGGCGGGTGCCAGTCGCAACATCAGCGATTGACCGGATGAGCCAGAACGGCGCGATAAGGCCGTATAGGAAGATCCAGCCGAGGACGCCTAATGAAAGCTTAGCAGGGGTCTTAGAAATGTGCTTGCCCATGATAATGAACATCACAGAGCCTAGGGCGGCGACCATGGCGAGCGTCACGAATACCGTAACGGGGAAGTAAAAGAGGTCAAAACTGAAGCGCGGCGTGAGGAGATAGGAGAGCGGGAGGCCGTGCGTGGTGCTGTAGGTCTGGATAGAATCGGAAATGAACTGGTAGACGACGATAAAGGTCATCATGATACCGCCAACGATTGCGAAGAAGCCCAGAGGAAGCACGATAAGGCCGAGAACGCCAAATGCAGGATTGCCGACCATGTCGCGGTAGTCATAAAGAACGTTTCGGAGGAATCCAGTCGTCCAGCGGACACGCTGCTTAATTAGGGACGGCACGCTCTTAGGGCTCTGTGCATATACGCGCGCCTTATAGGCGTTCTCGATCCAATAGCCGTTGCGCTGAAGGCGAAGTGCCATTTCCATGTCCTCTGCGTTATGGCCATTTCTAAAGCCGCCCACTTCCTCCACGATACTCCTGCGGTAGAGAGAGAACGGGCCCGGAGTCACATAGATGCCGTTTACGGACGCGAGTATGTGGCGAAGTGCGATGCCGAGGATATACTCCACATTCTGCATTGCTTCTATAAGTGTTTTTGGCTGATGGACTGACATGGCGACCGTCACAGCACCCACCTTCGGTTCTTCGAAATAGGGGACAGTCTCTTTTAGTGCATTTGGCTCTACGAACGAGTCGGCGTCCATGCAGCCGACAATCTCTGCATCCGTTATCGCGATGCCCGCATTAAGGGCTGTGTGCTTGCCGCCATTCTCCTTATGCACAATGGTGACTCGCGGATTGCCCTTGAACGCTTCAAGCTCCTTGGCAGAGTTATCGGTCGACCCGTCATCTACGACGACGATAGAAAGTTTGTCCTTAGGGTAATCAAGCGCAAGTAGGGAGTCGACACTGCCACGGATGGTACGCTCCTCGTTCCAGCAGGGAACAATGAGGGCGACCGTGGGGGTCGCGTCAGAGAAAACACGGTTGCGGCTTGCGCGCGCTGGACCAGAAAGGAAGGTCAGCAGCAAAAAGACCTCGAAATAGATGGCCGCAAAAAGGAAGGGATACGAGATTAGCTCGAAATACATAAATGGGCCCGGATGTACCTGAAAGCCTAGCAAATATAGGTCCCTTTTCCTAGTTCGTACATGAAGTGTTTCCGGGTATACTCAAATGAACATGGAAGAAGGTCGCCTGCATCCTATAACGGTCGCCATCCGCGAAATGGCGGAGATATTCGGCCGCATGGGCTTCTCGGTAGCCCAGGGTCCCGAACTCGAGACCGAGCACTACAACTTCAATGCACTTAACATTCCCGCAGACCATCCTGCGCGCGATATGCAGGACACCTTCTGGACCACGGAGGAGCCGCGACGCGTGCCGCGCACGCAGACCTCACCGATGCAGGTCCGGTATATGGAAGCGCAAGTAGCAAAGGGCATCTTGCCGCCGTATCGCATCATCGTTCCCGGCAAGGTGTTCCGAAACGAAGCGACCGACGCGACGCATGAGGCGCAGTTCTATCAGAATGAGGGACTCGCAATAGGAGAGGACGTATCGCTCGCGAACCTGAAGGGAACGCTCGATACCTTCTTCAAGGAATACCTGGGCGAGGGGTCGCGCGTGCGTTTCCGTCCGAGCTACTTCCCGTTCGTGGAGCCCGGCGTCGAGGTAGACGTATGGTTCGAACCGGAAGGGAAGGAAGGACGATGGCTCGAGGTCATGGGCGCGGGTATGGTGCATCCAACCGTAATAAAGAATGCAGGACTCGATCCTGAGAAGTATCAGGGCTTCGCGTTTGGTGGCGGCATCGAGCGACTCATCATGGTGAAGTATGGCGTGCCTGACGTGCGGCTCTTCCATGGAGGCGATGTGCGATTCGTGCATGGGTTCGCTGAATCAGAAGTATGAGGATTTCCCGCACCTGGTTACAGAAGTACTTTGATACAGAGCTCCCGAGCGCTGAAGTCATTGCTGATGCGTTGACCTTCCACGCGTTTGAGATAGAGGAGGTAGATGGTGAGGTGCTCGATATCAAGGTGCTTCCCGATAGGGCTGCGTATGCGCTTTCGCACCGCGGCATCGCGACCGAGGTTGCAGCGAACTTGAAGATCCCGCTCGTGCGCGATCCGCTACGCGAGGCGCTCCCGACATGGACTCCAGCAGATGAGCTTGTTCTTACAAGAGGCGTTGAGGATAAGGTGAACCGTAAAATGGGTGCGCTCGTGCGTGGCGTAAGGGTAGGTCCGTCCCCTTCGTGGCTTAAGGAAGCGCTCGAATCAGTCGGAGCGCGTTCAATAAATAATGTCGTCGATGCAACTAACTACGTGACCCTAAACATGGGGCAGCCCTTGCATGCGTTTGATGCAAAAAAGATCACGTGGCATGACAGCAAGCTCCATATCACCGTTCGTGGTGCCGCTGCAGGTGAGAAGATAACCGTGCTTACCGGCGAGACGTACACGCTTCCAGAAGGAGCGCTCGTCATCGCGGAAGCGGTCGAGGGTACGGCGCTCGATATCGCTGGCATCAAGGGCGGGGCAGCGTCAGCGATAACGGAAGATACGACCGATCTGTTCGTCTCGGTCGCGAACTTTGACGGCCCTTCGGTCAGGAAAACGGCACAGGCATTGAACCTCTTCACTGATGCTTCGCTCAGGTTCCAGAATAAGATTTCCCCGGAGCTTGCTGCCTATGGCATGCGCGACGTATTGGCGCTCATACAGGAGGTTGCTGGGGGAGAGGTTGTTGGTGTGAATGATGTATACGGAGGAGGCACTGCGCCGGTGGTGGTCTCGGTATCCCTCGATCGTGTGAACCGACTTCTCGGGACCGCGCTCTCTTCGGACGACATCGAGAGCGCACTTGCCCGGCTCGGTCTTTCGTTTGTGGCTGAGGGCAATGTCTATACGGTGACGCCTTCATTCGAACGCCGTGACCTCGTCATCGATGCAGACCTTATAGAAGAGATAGGACGTATCATTGGGTACGACGCCATTGCGAGTGCACAGCTTTCACCGATAGCGCGCCCGCTCGAGAGCGCGCGCTATGCGGGTGTGGAACGCATCAGGGATTTGCTCCGCATGCGCGGCTATACAGAGATCTCGACCCAGAGCTTCGCATCCACGGGAGATATTATGCTTGCTAATCCTCTTGATGTATCTAAGCCCGCGCTCCGTACGGCTCTATCAGAAAACATGCAGGCCGCCCTTGCACGCGCCGTCCAGTTGGCGCCCCGCGTGCTCGGACCCTCAATACCTGTACGGCTTTTTGAAATAGGATCAGTATTCCCAAAGGACGGGGAGCATCTTTCACTCGTTATCGGATACGCCGCTACGGCAGGGAAAACTAAGGAGGAACACCTAAGTGAAATTCTGGACGCACTTAATGACGAGCTTGGGCTTGCTGGGCCAGTGGCACGCACATCCGAATCGGTGGCAGAGCTCTCGCTTCGCGCGGTCGATCTCGAGTCACTCGGAAGGGATTACGCGCCGCTACCGTTCTCGCTCGGTACATTTCGCATGTACTCCATCTATCCGTTTGCGCTTCGCGATATTGCGGTCTGGACCCCTGAAGGCACAGCAGAGTCCGAGGTCGCAAACCAGATATTGAAGGAGGCGGGTGATAACCTCGTGCGCATCGATCTATTTGATCGCTTCGAAAAGGACAGCCGCATTTCCTACGCGTTCCGTCTCGTATTTGAAAGCAAGGAACGCACGCTTTCAGACGCTGATCTTGATCCTGCCATGGCGCGTGTTACTCAGGCGCTCAATTCCCAAGAGGGCTGGACCGTACGCTAATGGAAAAGCACCTGTATTTCGTCAGACACGGTGAGAGCAACTCTAATGTTGATGGTGTGATGCGTGGCATCGATTCCATACTTACGGATAAAGGGCATAAAGAGGCTGCATTCGTAGCAGAACGTATGACGCATATAGGTGTCGATGCGGTGATCGCAAGTACGTATCCGCGTGCTATTCAGACCGCTACACCTATAGTCCAGGCACTTGGCTTGTCACTCGAGACCAATGATCTTCTTATTGAGCGCCGTTCGCCGAGCGCTTTCCGCAACAAGTCCCAGGATGCAGAACTCAAGGACGAGGTACAGACGTTCCAGGCACGATACTGCGAAGACGGGTACGTGCACTCGGATGAAGAGACATTGCCGCAGATGCGCGAGCGTTCCTTGGCCGCGCTGCGCTTCCTCGAAGAGCACCCTGCAACGCGGATATGCGTGGTTACGCATGGGATATTCCTTCACGCGCTTTTCTGTGCCCTTTATGAGGGTCCGTCGTATACAGGAAAGGATTTCCAGAAGACCTGGAAGATGGCGACCCATAATACGGGCATCTCCTACATCAGACGCCTAGAAGAGGGACATCATTGGGAGCGCGACTGGCATATCGTATCCTGGAACGACCTGGCCCATTTAGGCTAGCAAGTAGGCTCTATTTCAGTGCTTTAAGCAGGGGAAAACTTGCACTTGATGTGCTATACTTTACGTAAGAAACATGGCCAAAGCCGCAGATAATAAAGAGAAAAAAGCTGCCGCAAAGGGCAGCTCGTACGATGCCTCATCGATTACCGTCCTTGAGGGTCTTGACCCAGTCCGTAAGCGTCCGGGTATGTACATCGGTACCACCGGTCCCGATGGCCTCCACCATCTCATCTGGGAGATTTTCGATAACTCACGTGATGAGGCAATGGGTGGTCATGCTGACGATATCGAGATCGCACTGTTGCCAAATAACCGCATTCGCGTTGTCGATAACGGACGCGGCATCCCGGTAGACAAGCACCCGCAGACCAAAGTATCCGCGCTTGAGATGATCATGACTACGCTCCATGCCGGCGGTAAGTTCGGTGGAGAATCTTCCGGCTACAAAGTATCCGGCGGTCTTCACGGCGTGGGCGCATCAGTCGTCAACGCGCTTTCGACCTGGGCACGTGCCGAGGTGCATCGCGACGGTGCGGTACATGAACAGGAATACAACATCGGCAAGCCAAAGAGTGCGGTAAAGAAGATAGGAACTTCTGATCGTCGAGGAACTATTATCTCCTTCGAGGCGGACCCAACGATCTTCCAGGAGATCAAGTATGATTGGCACCGAATCGCCAACCATGTCCGCCAGCAGGCGTACCTTGTGAAGGGCACGCGTATCTCTGTGATTGATGCCCGCAATCTCGAGTCGGTATCCGATGCGGGCGCCTTTTATCTCCGCGAACTCGGACTTGAAGCACCCTCGATGACTTTCTACTTCGAGGGAGGTCTTCGCTCTCTTGTATCATTCTATAACCAGCACCAGACCCCGGCCCATAAGAACATCTTTTATGTCGATGGCGGGGAAGGAGACGTCGCAGTCGAGGTAGCGTTCCAGTACACGGATGATCTCACGCCGCGCCTCCTGGCGTTTGCGAACAACATCTACAACCCCGAGCACGGTATGCACGTGACGGGATTTAAGACTGCGCTAACGCGTACCCTTAATGCATACGGTCGCTCCTCCGGCATCCTCAAGGATAGCGAGGAAAACTTTACGGGAGACGATGTTCTGGAGGGCATCACGGCCGTTATATCGGTGAAGATGCCTGAGATCCAATTCGAAGGCCAGACTAAGGGAAAGCTAGGTTCCGTGGAAGCGCGCGGCGCTGTCGAGAGCGTATTTGGCGGCGCGCTGTCGTCATTCTTCGAAGAGAACCCGGATGATGCAAAAGCAATCGTTAACAAGGTGCTTATAGCGCTCAAGGCGCGTAAGGCTGCTAAGGCCGCAAAGGATTCAGTGCTCCGCAAGGGTGCATTGGAAGGAATGACCCTTCCAGGCAAACTTGCCGACTGCCAGACCAAAGCTGCGGAAGAGTCCGAACTCTTTATTGTGGAGGGAGACTCCGCAGGCGGTACCGCGAAGACCGGACGCGACCGCCGTACCCAGGCCATCCTTCCGCTACGCGGAAAGATCCTCAACATTGAGCGCGCGCGCCTCGATAAGATGCTCGCTTCAGAGCAGATCAAGAACCTTGTCGTTGCGCTCGGTACCGCGATTGGCGATGTCTTCGATATTACGAAGCTCCGCTATCACAAGATCATCATTGCAACCGATGCTGACGTCGACGGCGCCCATATTCGTACGCTTCTTCTGACTCTTTTCTATCGCCATTTCCGTGCAGTTATCGATGGCGGGTATATCTATATCGCTCAGCCACCTCTCTACAAAATCAAGCGCGGCAAGGAAGTGCTTTACGCATACACCGATGAGGATAAATTCAAGATTCTAGGCAAGGACGCTGAACTTTTGGAAGACCCCGGCGAGAACGAGGGTACAAGCGAGGAGGGTGAAAATGAGTCTGAGGAAGAGGAGGAAACTACCTCATCCAAGAAGTCCGCTAAGATCTCCATTCAGCGTTATAAGGGTCTTGGTGAGATGAACGCATCCGAGCTCTGGGAAACTACTATGGATCCGAACCGTCGCGTTCTCAAGCGTGTCACTATTGAAGACGCAACCGAGGCAGACCGCATCTTCGGAGTACTTATGGGTACGGACGTTGCAAGTCGCAAAGCATTTATACAAAGCAACGCGAAGCTCGCAAATATTGATGTTTAGTGCGGGATAGCTTTAACGTAGTTCATTCCGTAGCTGGTGTCACAGGTAGGACAACAACTTACATGGTTCGTGGGCCCATTTACAAACCTATCTTCGGTAGCGAGACTTGCCATCACATACGTAGCTTCTGAGCAGCTATATTTCATGTATGCATGACTTTGGACTGACGCGCTTGAGGAACGAGCGCCTGTGGGGTCAATTATCTCGCTCGGTACGTATCCACCATTTACTAAGCACATTGCAGTAGAGGTGTGGCCGCTATACGCTACATTGAACCAGCCACTACCGTTTCCACCACTACCACATCCGCTTCCGGAACCTGCAAAGGTGCCGTGATCTAACGCATATAAATAGAGCGCTTTAATGATGGTATCAACATCAGCCTTGCGCCTGGCATCCAGCGCCTTGAATCGCGCGCTATTTAGCGATACGAGGACGGTCGCAGAAAGGATACCTATGATGGCGATGACAACCAATAATTCAATAAGAGTGAATCCGCGCTTCATATATACGTTATACCCTGTTGAGATATGGACGCCATGCCTGACTTAGGATAACAAAAAGCCCCACGTGCGTGGGGCTTTTTGTAAATGGAGTAGGGAACCCTTAGTCCTCGACCTCAATTTCGAAAGTGAGGCGGTTGTTGTTTTCGTTGGACTCGTTGACGTCTTCACCGCTGTCGATCTCAATTTTTACATCGTTCTCGCCATCACGGGGACGATCGTAGCCCAGAGTGAAGTCAGCAAACTGACCGGGCATGAGCGATACCTGCTCGCGGGACTTGTAGGTGTAGCGCGGGCGGGTCGGAAGTTCTGCTTCGAACTGCCACCGGCCGCTCTCGTTCGTGCCGGTATTGGTCACGCGGAACTTGAACGCAGGACGCTCGTCCTCAGGGACAGTTGAGTCCTTCACAAACGAGTCGGTCGAACTCGTGCGGAGATACCCGACCTCGACAAGGCGAACCGTAAGATCGGCTTTGCCATAAAGGTTCCGAGTGCCCGGTACCGGGACTGCAATCACAGTCGGGGTCGTAGGCTGTGTAGGCGTCACAGTCTGGGAAGGAGTTGACGGAACAGGGTAGGTGGTTGTTTCTACCGGATCGGTAGAGGTGGCACTCTCCTCATCTTCATCATTCCTTTCATTCTCAAATGGGACGCTTTCTCCTGGAACGACCTCAAGGTCATTGTCTCCCTCATCGCCTCCGAAGATAGACGAGAAGTACACGTTAGCTGCGCCGAGGCGGGAAGCCGTATCCGGGAGGATGCGGGCAGCGTAGATAGCAAGCGTAATACCAATAAACAGAAGCGCGACGAAGCCGACGACGGCAAGGCCGTTAATCGCGGCCCGGCGGGTGCCTGTTGGGCGCTCGACGGTCGTTGTGGTGGTATGGGTCATGGGTTCCATATGCTCACATATGTACCATAGCCTATATTCTTTGTCAAATCTGTGGTAAAAGCTGAAAACTTGACAAAAGAGATAATCTTATGTAGTTATATGTAAGAACATATGGCACAGGTTCACGACAGCAAGGAGGCCTCAGGGCTGCTCGCACAGGTATTCGCAAGGAAGTTCAGCTTCGTTGCGGCCTTTACGCTTGTATTTTTTGTGACCTTCTCGGTGCTCCAGGCGTTTGAGCTGGTGCCTGAGGAGATTGCAAAAGAGGAAGTAAAGGAGGGGCGCCTCACTGCATCAGTCGCTGAGACGGTAAAGGCGCTTCCGGAGTATCCGACGCGTATTGAGATCCCGGCTATTGAGATGAATGCGGAGATTGCGAACCCGACGTCGACAAATGTTGCGGTACTTGATCGCGCGCTCCTGAAGACGGCGGTCCGCTATCCGACGTCGGCACGACTTGGCGAAGAAGGGAACGTTATCCTTTTCGGCCACTCGAGCTATCTTCCGGTCGTGAACAATGAGGCATATAAGATCTTCAATGAAATTCAGAAGCTTGAAGAGGGTGATCGCATCACCGTCTATGGCACCGAAACTGTATACGTATACGAGGTGGATGCCGTAGAAGAGAAGGATGCTGAAGCAGATGCAATCCCACTAACCGTAGGGGAGCCGACGCTAACCCTTTCGACTTGCGATTCGTTCGGAAAGAAAACCGACCGGTTCGTTGTTACCGCAAAGCTTGTGGGAAGCCATCCGATCGAGGACTAAGGTCCCCGTTGGATGGCTCGTCGCAAGATGAGAAGTTCGGCCGCGAAAGCGGAAGCGAGCGAATGTTCAAACGTGCTCCCAATTTCGGGTTCAGCACAAGCAAGGAGAACAGAGATGAAGAAGCGCCTTCTGACTACCGCGCTTTCCATCGCTCTCGTCGCGCTGCCCACTCAATTCGTGGGAGCATCGGCGGTGATGGCGATGGAGCCGGCTGGGCAGTCATTCTGTCCGGACGGAATCGAAAGCGGCGAGGAACTCGCCCGAAAGCTTGATGCTTCGCTGGCGATCGACCCGCAGGGCAGCCGGCCGCTTGAAGGCTGTCACGCGAACCCTATCGAGTTCCTGGTGGCCTTCAATGCTGCCGATCGACAAGAAGGTCTGACCCACGTCAACCAGCTCCCAGCCTATGCCAGGAAGCTGGTCCCCGTGGAAGTGGACCGGACGCTCGAGTACCAGTCGTCTTGCATCCGCGTGATGTCGGGCGGCAGGAGGGCAGTCGAGATGGGTTGTGTTACGCGCTCGCTGCGTCGCGGGGAAGTGATCTACATGAACCCCGATACGCAGACGAAGGTCCTGTGGAGCGGCTGCGCCAATCCCGGGTTCGCCCCAAGCCTCGAGCTCATCGTCGTGGGCAGGGAGTGCATCCGCATTCGGGTACCCCCGCTGCCTGTCGGCACCGTCGCGCGTGGCGGGTACATCGGTCCGCGCCTGCTTCCGGGCCGCTGCCACGCGCTCCGGCTTCCGGGTGCCGAAGATCGCATCTTCGACCTCCCGGAAGAATGTCCGATGGGCGTTCGCGAGCGTGAAGGTCGGCTGGTCCCGATCGTTTGTGACTGGACCGCCGTCGAACGCAACACGAGCCGGATCATGGGACAACCCGTGCAGATCCAGAACGTGAGCTTCAGCTTCGTCGTCAGGGAGACGGACGGTTTCGACTGGTACCTTCCTCCCGAGGCGGTCGAGGGCCATGCCGCACTCTGTTTCGAGCTTCCGAACGGCGACATCGTCACGTTTTCGGTCAGCGAACGGAACTACGTGGACGGCGAGTACGTGGTTACTGAAGCGGACATCCGCAACAATACCCACGACATCGGCTGATTGTTGGTGCGTGCGGGGCTTAAAACCCCCGCACGTCACCTCCATCTCTTTCTCCTTTTTTATACGCTGCGAAAGCAGCAGGGAATTATTTCTTATCACTTTACTGAAACACCTATGGAAAGCATCGTCGCCAAAAGCCGATTCTCGAAATCCAAACCGATTCTTGTCGGCGTGTTCGCCGTGCTCGTAACGCTCGCAAGCGGTATGGCACTCGCGTTCGCACTCGGATTTACGACCCCGGAGAAATTGATGGCACAGGTCACGCCACAGCCGCCATGCTGCACACCGCAGCCACCGCAGCCACCTCCACCACCGCCACCTCCACCACCGCCAACACCTCCGGTCACTCCACAGCCTCCCTGCTGCGTGCCTCCACCGCCTCCACCGCCGCCACCTCCACCACCACCTCCACCACCTCCACCACCTCCGCCACCACCTCCACCACCTCCACCTCCTCCGCCACCGCCACCGCCGGTAGTCGCGCAGTGTGTCTACTTGCGTGCAAACAAGAGCACTATTTCGGCACCAGGCGAAGCAGTCGTCCTTAGCTGGAAGACCATTAATGGTGTATCTGCATCCATCAATAATGGAGTCGGTGCTGTTTCTCCGGTCGGGGAGGGTTCTATAACCGTTAATCCGACAGGGGACACTACGTATACTCTTACCGTCAACGGCATCATCGGCCAGGCCGATTGTGAGACGAGTATCACTATTGGTGATACGCAGCCAGCTGCGCGTTGTGTTGCATTTGCTGCAAGCCATGAGCAAATCACACCGGGCCAGGCCGTCACGCTTACCTGGGAGACCGAGAACGCTACCCGCGCCTCGATTAACCAGAACATCGGTCAGGTAGCTCTATCGGGTTCCATGACGGTCAACCCGACCCAGACCACGACCTACATCCTTACTGTTGAGGGCGTAAATGGGCCAGTCGATTGTCAGGATACAGTAGTTGTCGATGATGGACCTCCTCCGTCCGGTCCTCGCTGTATCTACCTAAGGGCTAGCGATACAACTATTGAGGAAGGACAGGAGATCACCCTTACCTGGGAGACCGAAAGGGCATCGCGCGTCGAACTCAACCAGGGTATCGGTCGTGTTGCCGCTGACGGTTCTCGTGAGGTTAGCCCAGATGAGGACACGACCTATGTTCTCTCAGTGTATGACGACGAAGATGGCGAAGCCGCTGATCTCATCGACACCTGCCAGGTGAGCGTTTCTCTCGATGACGACGACGATGATGATGGAGGCGGCGGTGGCGGTGGCGGAAGCCGCAGGCCGCGTGTCGTACTTGATGTAGACACCATTGAGCCTGAGCCACCGCTCTCCTTCGTGTACCTCTCTGAGATGCCGTACACCGGTCTTGATCTCGGTCCTATGGGTACCGCTGTCTACTGGCTCATGCTGATCGGCTGGAGCGCAGCAGCTGCATACCTCACGCTCTTCCACATCATGCCGTTCGCGCTCCGTAGGGTCCGCACCTTCGGCACGGATGTTCATGGCGTCCTCAATAGCGATCATGCTCCAGAGGCGCACGAGGAGACCGTGATGCATTCCGCATCGCATGCAGTACCTGCTGCACATCCTCCGGCATCGCATGCACCTGCACACGCTGATGCAAGCCACTTCCGGGGCTACACCTCTAAGGAGGGCTTCCGCTCCTTCGCGCAGACCGATACGCTTACGATCGATGACATCGTAAAGGGTCTATCTCGCGAAAGCGCGCAGGCACCAGTACACCAGGAGCCAGTAGTACAGGCATCGGTATACCAGGCGCCAATCGCACAGGCGCAGATTGAGCCGGTCATCGTACCGAACACAGAGCGCATCCAGGAGCAGACCGCCGCTCAGATGGAGATCCATCACGACGTTCCAGCATTCATCCAGGCACTTCTTGCAGGTGACCGTGATACGGTCTTCGGCATGCTGCGCCAGGTGAATCGTACGGGCGGCGACTCTGAGACCTTCGTGACCCATGCGGTCTGCGCGCTTGACGATGCGTACCGCGCACGTCTTGAGGGCACCCCGTGCCATCCAGAGATTCTCCGCGCTACCGAGGATTGTGCTACACCATTCCTTGAGAAGGTGATCGTATCCCTTGCGACCGCAGTAGACTCGAGCTACTCAACGGGCGTGACAGGCGCAAAACTTGCGCTCACTCGTGCGCTCTCCGTTGTAAACGGATAAGCCACCAATACCAAAAGCCCCCGGCTAATGCCGGGGGCTTTTGTGTTAGGAACGTTCTTGAATTTCTGTAGTGAGCCGCGAAACGAGCTCTTCCCTTGAAAGTGTCTCGGAGGACCCGCCCCTTGATTCAAGGGTAACCGCACCGCTCTCAACCTCTTTATCGCCAAGCACGAGGAAGTAGGGGACACGCTCCTGTTTCGTAGCGCGTATCTTCTTACCAAGAGATTCGCTCGCGTCATCAAGTTCGGCGCGCACGCCAGCAGCCTGGAGCATGGTGGATACTCCGCGCGCATACTCGTGATGCTTATCGGATACCGGCAATACCTTTACCTGCACCGGAGAAAGCCAGAGCGGGAAGTTGCCGCCAAGGTGCTCAATCAAGACCGCAGAGAAGCGCTCTATGGAACCCATAATTGCGCAATGAATCATAACGATGCGCTCTTTCTCGCCCTTCTCATTAACACAGGTGAGGTCGAAGCGCTCCGGCTGGTTCATATCGAGCTGGATGGTCGCAACCTGGTGCTGGCGGCCCATAGAATCGGTTGCCATGAAGTCGAGCTTGGGACCGTACATCGCCGCCTCACCTTCGGCTTCGAAATAATCAGCATTGCGCTCTTTGGCAATCTCGCGAAGCGCGTTCTCTGCATTTGCCCAGATCTCAGGCGTACCCAGGTAGCTCTCCATGTTCTTAGGATCATGGAAAGAGAGACGAACCTTGAGCGTGTAGCCAAAGGCGCTGTAGAAGGTATCCACCATGTCCCAGATGCGGAAGAATTCTTCTTTGACCTGGCTCTGGCGACAGAAGACGTGACTGTCATCCTGTGTAATCGAAAGGACGCGTGTAAGCCCGCCGAGTTCCCCGGACTGCTCATCACGATAGACCATGGTGGTCTCTGCGTAGCGCTGCGGCATCTCGCGGTAGGAGTGGGGCTTGCGGGCGAAGATCTGCGTGTGGTGCGGGCAGTTCATAGGCTTCAGTGCGTATTCCTTGCCTTCGCGGGTCGTGATACGGAAAAGCTCATCGGCGAACTTAGCCCAGTGACCAGAAGTCTCATAGAGATCCTTCTTAGTAATGTGCGGGATGGTTACGCGCTGGTACCCGTTCCTCTGGCGGAGTTCCCAGATGAAGCGGTCGAGCTCATGGCGCACGATGGTGCCTTTTGGCGTCCACAAGGGAAGTCCAGACCCTACGAGGGGGGACGTGATAAAGAGGTCGAGTTCCGCGCCGAGCTTACGATGATCGCGCTTCTTGGCTTCCTCGATCTGCGCCTGGTACGCCTCTAGCTCTTCTTTGGTATCGAAAGCAAGACCATAGATGCGGGTGAGCATCGCGTTCTTCTCATCGCCACGCCAGTATGCGCCTGCAACTCTATCAAGTATGAACGAGTCGGCTTTTATGTCATGAGCGGGCGTCTCACTGTGGCCGCCCCTACATAAGTCAGTGAAGCCGCCCGCAGTGTAGAGGGTGATAGGCTCTCCCTTGCTAACAATTTCGTCTATGAGCTCGAGTTTGTAGGGATTGCCGCTAAAGCGGTCGCGAGCATCTTTTTCAGATACTTCCGTGCCCGTCATATCCTTCCAGTCGGCAAGAAGCTCCCGCATGGAAGCAGTGAGCGCAGCGAGTTCGGTCTCTCCCGGGGTCTCACCGCCTGAGAAATCGAAGTCGTAATAGAAGCCGGTCTCAACAGCCGGCCCGATAGTGGCCTTTGCGTGGGGATAGCGCTCCTTCACTGCAGCGGCAAGCAAATGGGCCAAGGTATGGCGTTTTTCTTCTAGCGTTGGCATAGCATGAGAATAGCATGGAAAGACAAAGGGCGGCTCCTTGCGGGGCCGCCCTGTATAGTCCTAGCGCTCGGGTGCATCCCTAGGAAGGCTCCCTATATGCGCTAGCAAGTTGCGTAAGTTTGGCGGCGAACTCATACAGTAGGTCGCTCATAGTGCCGCTCTTCTCGGCCTTTCGCTTCTCCAGGCCCTGGGTAGCGATGGCCAGAAGGGCTACGTGCGCGATCGGTCCGCGCCCGTCCTGAAGTCTTTTGAGAATCTCAGGCAGTGTCAGCGATGATTCGCTCATTACCGTTTCTCCACGCGAGTCAGTCTCGCAACACCGTTATATCAAAGCGCCTTCATGTTCTCAATGGAGAGCGATGTCTCGCCGTTTCTTCCGGAGATGGTCGCTTTTATGAGAAGGCAGGTGCCAGGCACGAGAAACTCTGCGAAGTCCTTGTATAGTTTCGTGAAGATAACTGCCTCGATGGAGTCGGTTTTATCTGCAAAGCGCACGAATGCCATCTTCTCGCCCTTCTTGGTAAGGATAGTGCGCACCTCTTCAACAATGACCGGAAGAATTACTGGAAGTCCTGGGGTCGGATCTGCGAGCACATTCGCAATCGTCCGCTTCGCCTTGTTCAACGTTTCCGCATGCTCATCAAGGGGGTGACCGGAGACATAAATGCCCAAAAGCTCCTTCTCCCATACAAGCTTCTCTCCCAGAGAGATCTCGACGACCTCCTCTGGAAGTCGAAGTGTAGGCGCGCTCATAGTGCCAAACAGGGAATCCTGATGCGCTGTCTGCGTAGCGTCCCTATGGAAGGTGAGCATCTGCTCGATATGGCGAAGCATGAGTCCGCGATCGCCGAGACTGTCGAGCGCACCGCACTTGATCAGAGACTCGAGGGATTTACGGTTTAGTGCTCTTGAACCGATACGGCAGAGGAAATCGGAAAGGGAGGAGAATGGTCCACCCTCCTGACGCGCACGCAGAATCTCCTCAGATATACCCTCACCGAAGTTCTTAATGGATGTGAGGCCGAAGCGGATGGCATCCGTGCCATCCTCGCGGTCTTTGCCTAATACGACGGTGAAGTCGGTGCCGCTCTCGTTAACGTCCGGCGGGAGTACAGGTATACCGAGTCGCACGCACTCTGCAACGAAGATTGCGATAGCTTCGGTATCTCCCGCGTCAGCAGTAAGCACGGCAGCCATGTACTCGACCGGGTGATTAGCCTTCATATACGCGGTCTGGTACGCCACCTTGCCGTAGCTTGCAGCGTGCGCCTTATTGAAACCGTACGCGGCAAAGGGCTCGATGAGCTTCCAAATACGCTCAGCTTTCTCTCTGCTGAGCTTTCCGAAATCCATAAAGCCTTGCAAGAGCTTCTCCTTCTGCGCCTCCATCTCAGCCGGGATCTTCTTTCCCATAGCCTTTCGGAGATTGTCGGCTTCGAGCCAGGAGTACCCACCCAGCTTAATCGCGGTCAAAAGCACGTCGTCCTGATACACGAGAAGCCCGTACGACGCATCGAGGTAGTCTTTCATGCGCTCGTCCATATAGTGGATGAGCTTCGAATTATGCTTACGCTCCACATACTGTGGGATCGTTTCCATCGGGCCCGGTCGATAGAGCGCGACCATGGCATTGATGTCATGGATAGTAGTAGGACGGAGCTCTTTGAGGTACCGGGTCATGCCCGAACCGTTTAGCTGGAAGAGCCCCTCGGTCTCGCCGCGGGCGAGCATAGAAAAGGTAAGGGCATCGTCAAGCGGTATGTTCTCGATATCTATCCAGCGGTCGCGACTCTCCCTTACGCGGTCAACTGCGTCAGAAAGGATCGCAAGGTTCTTAATGCCGAGAAAGTCGAATTTGAGAAGACCCGCATCTTCAATCGCATGCATGTCGTACTGTGTAATCAATTTCCCGGTCTTAGGGTCGGTCTGAAGGGCGGTCCATTCCGTAAGCGGGGTAGGAGCAATGACGACGCCTGCGGCATGCACGCCCGTATGGCGGGCTGATCCCTCAATGCGGCGAGCAAGATCTATGACTTCTTTCACATCGTCATCGCTCTCATAGAGATTCTTTAATTCCTCCTCAAGCTCGAGCGCGCGACCGATGGTCATGGGGAATCCCTGGCTGCCCATGGGGATCAACTTTGCGATGCGGTCGCCAATACCGTAGGAGTGCCCTAAAGCGCGTGCTACGTCGCGAACTGCAGCACGCGCCATCATAGTGCCAAACGTACCGATCTGCGCGACCTTATCCTCGCCGTACTTCCTTTTCGCATACTGAATAACCTCGTCACGGCGGTTGTCGGCGAAGTCCATATCGATGTCCGGCGCCTTTGGGCGTTCTGGATTGAGGAAGCGCTCGAACGGAAGCTTGTATGCGATAGGGTCGACGTTCGTTATGCCAACCAAGTATGAGACTAGGGAGCCAGCAGCCGAACCGCGAGTCGTAGTAAGGATGCCCGCGCTTTTGGCAAACGTGAGGAGGTCCGAGACCACAAGATAGTACGGAGCGAAGCCCTTAGAGATAATGACTTCGAGTTCATACTCGATACGCTCCTTCACCTCAGGAGTCTCCTTCATACCGCGCATGGAGAGACCGGCGTACGTGCGCTCTCGTAAGACTTGCTCATGCGTTTTGCCCTCCTCAACCTCGATAGCAGGGAAGACCCAGCTTCCAAGCTCAAACGATACGTTGCAGCGTTCTGCGATCTCTCCTGAACGCCAGACCGCATCTTCCTCGTCCTTGAACCATTCAAGCATTTCTTTCTCAGTAACGAACGAGAAGTCCTCGACTTCATTTGCGCCGTGCCGCCCGTGCTTGATGCGACGCAGTACCTCATTTGCTTCTCGATCATCAGGGCGCAGATAATAAACATCGTGTTGCGCCACAAGAGGAACGCCTGACTCTTTAGAAAGCGCGCGTACGCCGTCCATGCGCTTTATATGACCATCCGCTTTCGGGTGATGCGTAATCTCGAGGAATACGTTGCCCTTGCCAAACACACTTACGTACTCAGCCAGAGCAGCGGCAGCGCCTGCAACATCGCCTGCCGATAGGAGCTTCATGGGTGCTCCAGCAAATGAGGGGATGAGCGCTATGAGTCCATCCTTATGCTCCTTAAGTATCTCGAGGTCTATGCGCGGGCGGTCGGACATACCCTCGGTAAAGGAGAGGGTGACAAGTTTCAAAAGATTCTTATACCCGGCTTCGTTTTCAGCCAAAAGGACGAGACGTGAGAATTTCTCGTTAGCATCGCGGTCGTGCCGGGAGCGCTGCGCGACGTATGCGTCGACGCCGATGATGGGCTTGATGCCGGCCTTGGTCGCAGCTTTATAGAACTCGATGACACCATGGAGGTTGCCTGCATCCGTAAGCGCGAGTGCCTCCATCCCAGCTTCCTTCGCGGTTTTAACGAGTTCCGGAATCTTTGGAAGCGCCTCAAGGAAGGAGTAGTGGCTATGAACGTGGAGGTGCGCGTAGCGACTCATTACCCCTAGGATACCAAAGCATCGGCTATCCTCAGAGCGCACAGGAAACGAGGGCGTACATGCTATAAAATGTATATGGTTTCCACGCGTAATACGCGCGGCTTCACGCTCATCGAGCTCCTGGTTGTCATCGCCATAATCGGCATTCTCTCAGCTACGGTGCTCGTTTCCTTGAACACCGCACGTGGGAAAGCACGTGATGCTCGGCGTCTTTCCGACCTGCGGCAAGTGCAAATTGCGCTTGAGCTCTATTACCACGCACACGGTTCATATCCCGTATCGCCAGCAGGTGGCTTCACCTGGGCGCGCAGCTCATGTGTCACCGGAAGTCAGTACTATACGGCGCTTGAGCCGTTAGTGTCTGAAGGGTACTTGCCATCCATACCTATAGATCCGGTCAACCAAAGCAGTGGCAGTCCTATACATTGCTACTGGTACTTTACCGAACAGCACGATGGCGGAAACTGCGGTACTGCCGTTAATGCGAATGAATACGAGTATGTCCTCTTCTTCTCTACGGAGGGTGCCGATCTAAACCATCCAGTAGGTCGCGTTGGTGCTTCTGGCCCATCGTGGTGCCTGCTCGGTCCGAAGAGGTAGGTCGTATATCCTAGAAATGGCGCGTAGCAATATTAAATTCTATGTAGCGTGCGTGCTATAAAAGGTATATGTTCACTTCCCGGAGCGAGCGCGGCTTCACGCTTATCGAGCTCCTGGTCGTCATCGCTATCATCGGCATTCTATCGGCGACCGTGCTCGTGTCTTTGAATACAGCGAGAACAAAAGCGCGGACCGCAGCCATAAAAGCGCAGGTCATTGAATTCCGTAAATTAATGGAGCTTGAACACCTTCAGACTGGAAGCTATGTGAACCTTGCACGTGGTTGGGTTGGAACCGGCGCCACAAACCCCACATGCGAAAATCGTGGATATGCCGGAGCATACGCGGATCAGGCTGTTGCCATCTGTAGAGGCATAGTCTCAAATGGCATTGCGGGGGAAAATGTTTTACATACAGGCGTAAATACCGCACTCGGGTTTACCTACACAGAGGACGTGGCAATTATGGCCGTGCTTCCCGACGGAAACATGTTTTGCGCGGGGTCTAGCGGAGCGACTTCGGAGGTTGCATTTTTAAGTGCGAATTATGTACAGCCCGGCTGTTACAGCAACCCCTAACGCATATGTATATTCTCGGTATTGATGAAGCCGGGCGTGGTCCACTCGCCGGCCCGCTTGCAATCGGATTTGTGCGCGCACCCGACGGATTCGATTTTCTAGGCGCATTCTCTGGTTTGAATGACTCTAAGCAATTATCCGAGAAAAGCCGGGAAGTGATTTTTGCGCTGCTTGAAGGGTGCGGGGAAGTCGCGTATCGGGTTGAGTGGATTGAAGCAAGCGAAATAGATGCACATGGCCTTACCGCCTCAATTGGTGCCGCAGTTGCGCGCGGTGTGCGCGCACTCATGCAGCCGGAGGAAGGGAAGGTGTATCTTGATGGCTCATTGAAAGCGCCTGCCGAGTACGTGCAAGAAACAGTTATTGGTGGCGACGCACTCATCCCGGCAATTATGATTGCCTCTGTCGCAGCAAAAGTGCTGCGGGATAGAAAGATGGTAGAACTCGCAGAGAAGTATCCTGGGTATGGATTTGAAAAACACAAAGGGTATGGCACCAAAATGCATTACGAAGCGCTCAAGTTGCTTGGTCCCTGTGATGAACACCGCAGGCTCTTCCTTCGCAAGTTGTCCAAGTAAAAGCAATCCCTCCGGGTGTTAACCGGAGGGACGAGCTCAGTGTCGGAAGGCGCCCGAAGACGCCCATGGTGAGCTGTGGAGGCTAGCCCGCCTCAGGGTGTCCAAACCCATGAGCATTGCTACTCGGGGATCTGGAAACCCTGACGCGAACATGAGACTCCGGTATTGGCTTCGAGCTGATACCTCATTGAGGCCCCCAAAAAACAGGGTAAACATGTACTTTTCGAAGCCTAACCTTAGCTGCTCTTGCTGCATCAGGTTACGGCCCCGCGCTCCAGCAAATGGGCAAAGAGGGCGGGCATTCCCATCTTTTCACCGTATCGTCCCTCTGGCAAGTAAATACGGCACCCTTCCGCTTTTTAGGGCCCTATGGTACGGTATGCCCCATGTCAGTACGAATGCGCCATACCAGTTCCCACACCAAGAACCGCCGCAGCCATCACGCGCTAACGGCGGATAAGGTCGTGAAGGATAAGGACTCGGGCGCGCTACGCCTGCCGCACCGTCTCGATGAGACGACCGGCATGTACCGCGGCAAGCTCATCGTTCCTGAGCGCAAGAAGGCGCTTAAGAAGGAGGAGAAGCGTCGTGAGCGCAACGAGGGCAAGAAGGAGGAGATGCTGAACGCAGGCATGGGCCACAAGGAGCCCGTACATATGGAAGAGAAGCAGCCTGAAAAGAAGGGCGTTCTCGGCCGCATGACTAAGGGCCGCGTCACCTCCCGCAACGCCACCGGTTCCTAATCCTTCCCATCAAGGGACAATGCACAACCCCGCGCACTTGCGCGGGGTTGTGCATTACTGTTAGGCTTTAGGGACACGCTCTTTCCAGTATGGCTAATCGGCACCTTGCACGCTCCGTTGTTCTGCAGACGCTCTTCGAGTGGGATACTGCGCATATCCCGCAGGAGGGAGTCGCAGAAGTCCTCGCTCGCAACATCGAGGAGTTCAGCGGCGACGAAACCGACCGGCCATTTATGGAACAACTTCTCCAAGGCGTACTCGCCAAGCAGCCAGATCTCGACCTCGTTATCGCGAAAGCCGCTCCGGACTGGCCTATAGACCGCATCGCACCAGTAGACCGAAACATCCTACGCATCGGCCTTTTTGAGCTTCTGTTTGCGGACCGCGCGCAAGTTCCTGCCAAGGTTGCAATAAACGAGGCGATTGAACTTGCCAAGGTGTTTGGCGGCGATTCCTCCGGCCGCTTTGTGAATGGTGTGCTTGGCGCTGTGTATAAGGAAATGGGCGAGCCCGGCAAGGATGAGACCGGCAAGAAGCAGCGTGTGAGGCGTGAGGACCTGCCGGTTGAGCACCTCGGCGGCGCAGTTGTGTACGCAGAGCACGAGGGTCAGTATTTCCTTGCGCTCGTCCATGATGTGTTTGGACACTGGACGCTCTCAAAGGGCAGACTCGCAGAAGGCGAAGACCTCAAGGACGGTACAAAGCGCGAGATCAAGGAGGAGATGGGTATCGATATTGAGATTGAACAAAAGATTGGTGAAAACGAATATGTCGCGTCGCACCCGGAGAAGGGAAAGTTCCGCAAGCATGTCACGTATTTCTTAGCGCGCTCCGAGTTTCTGCCGCTTAAGCTCGAGGAGGGGAAGGGCGGTCTCGATGACACGCGCTGGTTCCGTCTGACAGATATTCTTGACCTCAATTTCTATGACGACATGCTCCCTATCGTCACTCAGGGCGTACAGGAACTTCTCAATAAGTCGCAAGCAAAGAAAGAGGCAAACGAACAGCGCTAGCTTCCTTTTTGACCCCTTTTATTGCATAGTGCAGACATATGAGCGATATCGCTTCTCATGCCGCAAGGCTCGGAATAGTATTCTCCGACCTCGACCTTTTGGCCGAGGCGTTAACGCATCGCTCCTATTTGAACGAGCATAAAGCCGCTAAGGCGCATAACGAGCGGCTCGAATTTTTGGGGGATGCGGTTCTTGAGCTCTCCATCACGCACTTCCTCTTTACGAAGTTTCCTAACAAGCCCGAGGGTGATTTGACCGCATATCGAGCGGCACTCGTGAACACATATTCTCTAGCTGAGACCGCAGAGGAGATCGGCCTTAATGATATGTTGCTTCTCTCAAAAGGTGAGGCAAAGGATACCGGCCGCGCGCGTCAGATAATCCTTGCTAACGCGTTCGAAGCGGTACTAGGTGCAGTCTATCTCGACCAGGGGTACGAAGCTGCCAATGCCTTTGTTGAGCGGCACCTATGTCCAAAGATAGACGATATCGTCGCAAAGCGCGCATACCAGGACGCCAAAAGCCGTTTTCAGGAACTCGCCCAGGAGAAGAAGGGACATACACCGACCTATAAGACCATCAGTGAAGAAGGTCCAGATCACGATAAGAAGTTTACCGTCGGCGTATTTGTCGGACATGACGAAGTAGCGCACGGAGAAGGAAAGAGTAAACAGGAAGCTGAGCAGGCAGCAGCAACAGCCGCCCTCTCTAAACTTGGGTGGTAAACGAGTGTCCTCCCGAGGGAGGACACCGTGCCGTCTCATTCCTTAACTTTTGCGCGCTTGGGTTTTGTTACTTCCCATGTGATGTCGCTCGGATCTTCTGGGAGAGAGCCCTCAAGTCGCACGTCGCCACTCTTATTTGGACGGATCTCAATCTTCGTATCGAAGATCGTCGTCACCGTTTTGAGCCGCTTTGCGAGCTCGGGATCTTCCTGAAGCGCCTGCAAGTTCGGCGCGTCGGCGCCTCTCCTGATAAGCTTTCGTGCAAGGCCCTTGCGTCTAACCTCCTTGAAGAACGCATCCGTGTCGCCGCCTTTTATGCTAAAGCTCGGGCGTGGCACATCACGCTGACGAATCTCGCCAGTCGAGAAGCGCACGGTACGCATGCCGCGCTCGACCAGTTCATCCCATCGCGAGAGCACAAACTCGATAAGTACGTTCGCGACTGCAGTTGCCTTTAAAAGCTCAGGGTTTGAGAGAGCCTTCTTCTGCTCCTGAACCGCTGTCATCTTCTGCTGCAGCTTGGCTAAGCGCTTGTCGCACCGCGCTTCGATGGAACTCCGCTTGTTGAGGGCGACACCGATCCGCGACAGGAGACTAGCCGCCTCCCGGCGCGACGTAGGCGTTACAGGAATCAGGTCAGTTAAAGAACCGTTAGGCATGTCCGCCTCCTTTCAATGGTCCGCACATAAGCATGCAGAGCTCGTTATTAAGAGCGGCTGAAGCTTTATCTGCAGTTCTCCCTTACGGCCCTCCAAAGGCGCGCTATACTACGTACAAATGCTAAAGCGCCTTGAAATCGCAGGGTTCAAGTCCTTTGCCCGGAAGACCGTGCTCGATTTCTCGAGTGCCGCTACGGCTATTGTCGGACCTAACGGCTCCGGAAAGAGCAACGTTGCCGAGGCTTTCCGCTTTGCACTTGGCGAGCAGTCGATGAAGTCGATGCGAGGAAAGAGAAGTGAGGACCTTATTTGGGCAGGTAGCCACTCAACCGCCCGCCAAAATAGGGCAGCGGTTGCAATCGTGTTCGATAACACGCCACGCAAGGGTGTGCGCGTATTTCCGAAGCTAGATTTTGATGAGGTTGCCATTGAGCGCGTTGTATACCGCGATGGTGTGAGCGAATACTCGATCAATGGCTCTAAAGCGCGTCTGCGCGACATACAGGAGCTACTTGCAAGCGCAAACATTGGTGAGACCGGACATCACATCATTTCTCAGGGAGAGGCCGACCGCATTCTCATGGCACATCCGCGCGAACGTCGCGCGATGCTCGAGGACGCACTTGGGTTGAAAGTTTTTGAGTTCAAAAAGCAAGAGGCCGAGCGAAAGCTCGAGAAGACTGAGGAAAACATGCGCGAGGTTGAAGCGATCCGTAGGGAGCTTGCACCGCATCTACGATTCCTCGCTAAACAAGTCGAGAAGCTCGAACGCGCGGAGGAGCTTTCACGTGAGCTCGCTGACGTCTGCCGCACATACTTTGCGATAGAGGACCTATACCTAAAGGAGGAGAAGATAAAAGCTGAACGAGAGCGGTCTGAATCAAGCCAACGGCTCCAAGAGGCAGCTGGCGAGCTCGCTGTGTTTGAGGAGCGCGCTACAACCGATAGCGAGGGCATGAAAAAGACAGAGGCGGTCCGTATCGCTGAGCGTGAACTCGAAAAGCTACGCGAAGAGCGCACCCAGCTTACGCGCGATATTGGTAAGGCCGAGGGAGCGCTCGATGCCGCAAAGCGACGGAGTGCGCAGGTCGCTGATTCCCCATACGTTAAGATCGCGCGTGAGGAGCTCTCTATTCTCAAACAGGAAGTAGATCGCCAAACGGATGCTGCGATCGCTGCAGAAGACCCCGGAGCTTTAAAAGCAGCGCTGGTCGCCCTTCGAGGGGCCGTATCAGCATTCTTTGAGCGATTTGGCAGTCCGAACGATGACCTCCTGGCAGAGGAGCAGAATGCGGTCTATAGCCTTCAGAACCAATACGATGCGCTCGCGACTAAGGACCGTGAGCTAGCGGAACAGATAGAGATTGCTCGTAATGCGCTCCAAAAGGCACGCGAAGCGCAGATTGCATACCAAGAGACAGGTAGGGAAGAGCGGCACCGCCTCCTCTCGCTTGCCGAGACGCGCGCGCATGAGGAGGCGAACGTTGCGCGCGCAGAAGCACGTCTTAATGAGCTACAGCTCCTTGCGGAGGAATTGATGCGTGATAAAGCCGAGGTCGTGCCATTAGCAGGACGCAATGCACTTTCATATGAGGCGCTTACGGATCTTCCTAATGAAGATCGTCGTACTCAAGAGGATCGAAAGCGCTCGATGGAGCGTTTGAAGATTCGTGTCGAGGAAGCGGGTGGTTCAGGCGAAGACGTACGCACTGAATACCAAGAGACGAAGGAACGAGAAGAGTTTCTTGCTAAGGAAGTTGAGGACCTCGGCAAATCTGCAGAAGGACTGCGTGAGCTTATACATGATCTGGATACCGAGCTTCAGAAGACCTTCTCTGAAGGTCTCGCAAAGGTAAATGCATCGTTCAGTGAGTTCTTCGCACTCATGTTCGGAGGCGGCTCTGCGAAGCTTGTTTTGGAAGAGCCTACAGCAGTTGATGAAGAAGAAGAGGAAATGGACATTCGGCCGAAGAACGAGCGGCTGGGTATCGAGATAGCCGTTAACCTGCCGAAGAAACGCCTTCAGTCACTAATGCAGCTCTCAGGGGGTGAGCGAGCGCTAACCTCCATTGCGCTCATCTTTGCCATGAGCCAGGTGAATCCTCCGCCATTTTTGATACTTGATGAGACCGATGCAGCTTTGGATGAGGCAAACTCCCGCCGTTACGGCGATATGATTGAGGAGCTCGCGAAAAAGTCTCAGCTAATCGTAATCACGCACAACCGCGAGACTATGAGCCGCGCAGGCATCCTCTATGGCGTGACTATGGGAGGCGACGGTGTTTCCAAGCTCCTGTCAGTAAAATTTGAAGAAGCAGTTGCGGTCGCGAAGTAGCGACCTTGCCGTTTCGATAGAAGTTGTATATAACGGGGAACCCCCGTAATCAGGAGAGACGGTAATGAAAGTACATGTGCGATACGACCCGCCTCCTTTTGAGAACGGTTCGGTCAACGCCAGCACGGATCTGGCAAGCCTGACGGGCGTTCGCTTGATACGTCAGGGTGAGAAGTCCGAGATGCCGCGTCCGAAAAGAAGCAGGTTTGCGCTTGTCACTCTTTTCAATCGCTGTGCACGAAGAGACCGCAAGAGGCGTCGCCTCGCTATGATCGAAAAGAAAAGAAGAAAGCGCTAGATGTGCCAAGCACACTATCCACTCGCCCGGGACCCGTCCCGGGCGTATTGTTTAGATATGGCCGCATTCCAATACTTCCAAGAGCACGTATCAAACGCCGCAAAGGTCCTCTCCCTTACTTCTGAGCGCGCGGAACTGCTTATGACACCAGACCGCGTTCTTCGTGCGAATCTATCCATACGCATGGATGATGGGAGCACGGCGTCTTTTCCTGCATACCGTGTCCAGTTCAATAACGCGCGCGGCCCATACAAGGGCGGCATACGCTTCCATCCGGAAGCCGATGAGGATGAGGTCTCGGCGCTCGCTGCAATGATGGCGGTGAAATGCGCGGTTGTCGGCATTCCGCTTGGAGGTGCAAAGGGCGGCGTTGCTGTTGACCCTAAAAAACTTTCTAAGGATGAAATACATGCCCTTGCGCGCGCATACGTTCGCGCATTTGCGGAACATGTAGGTCCCGATCAGGATATTCCGGCGCCTGACGTATACACAAATCCGGAGATTATGGGCGTGATGCTTGATGAGTATGAGCATATCGTCGGAAGATCCGCGCCCGGCATGATCACGGGAAAGCCACTTTCGCTTGGTGGAAGTCTTGGGCGCGATACGGCGACTGCAGATGGTGCGATCGCTGTTTTGAAGAGCCTTATGCAGGACAGGGGACTTGATCCAAAAACGCTTCGAGCGGGCGTACAGGGTGCCGGAAATGCAGGGGCACAGGCAGCGCATCTACTTTATTCAATGGGCATGAAAGTGACAGCGCTTGCCGACAGCAAGGGAACGCTCCTTGTGTCAGATGGAATGGATGTAGAGAGCGTGCTTGCAGTTAAAGAAGCAGAGGGTTCGGTTATACACGCTGCGCCGCTTCAGAATGAGGAAGGAAAGATACTGCCAGCCGATGCCGTTATTATCGAAGGATGCGACGTACTCGTGCCTTCCGCCCTGGAGGAGCAGATAACTGAATCAAATGCGAAGGAAGTTAGAGCGGGTATTGTACTTGAGGTTGCGAACGGTCCAACGACACCAGCCGCAGATACCATCCTTGCATCAGAAGGTGTCGTCGTAGTTCCTGATGTTTTGGCAAATGCTGGTGGGGTCACGGTGTCGTACTTTGAGTGGATACAAAATCGCACAGGACACTATTGGACCAGAGGAGAAGTGAAGGAACGGTTAGAGGGTGTAATGACGAAGGCGTACCGCGATGTCGCGGATATTGCTGCAGAACGCGGAATCACGCTTCGTGAGGCGGCATATGTGCTTGGCATAGAGCGGATAGACGAGGCGGTGCGTGCGCGTGGTCGTTAAAGTTGCATGTCCAGGATTCTGGGCTATGTTGGAAAGGGTTCAACTGCTCTGGGAGGGCACAATGCTTGCGACGCAACAGCCTTTGCTGCCGTTTACCTATCTTCCCCTTGTACGGGAAGAGGACGATAAACCAGCGAAGGTGAGCTACCGTAATCTACTTCGCCTGGTCTGCGCAGAGTTCGGTATCGAAGAAAGCGAACTTTGCGGTGAGTCCCGCGTTCGTAAGATCGCACGACCTCGCCAAGTGCTCATGTACCTTGCGCACTTTGATGCGCGCAAGTCTTATCCGTGGATCGGAGCAAGGATCGGTGGTCGCGACCATACGACCGCGCTGCACGGCAAGAGAAAGATCGAAGAGCTTCTGGCCGCTGGAGACACAGCTATCAGAGAATCGATCGGACGTATTCAAGAACAATACACAAATGCCTAGGGTCCCCGTTGGGGACCCACCATTTTATATCCTCTGAAAGGAGTGCGACCTAGGACGACTCCTCCCCAAGACCAAAGTCGAGCTCTCGCTCCTGAATGCGGGCAGCGATAAGCTTTACGCGGATGGGGTCACCAAGGCGGTATTCCTTCTTTGTGCGCTCACCGACGATTCGGTACCGCTTATCGTCATAGATGAAGTAGTCCTGACCGAGATCGCGGATGCGGATCATACCCTCGGCGCGGTTCTCGGTAACCTCAACATAGAGACCGCGATCGGAGACGCCAGAGATGACGGCATCGAACTCTTCGCCGGTCTTCGGCTCCATGAACTCAACGAGTTTAAGCTTCACAGAGTCGCGCTCTGCTTCGGCAGCGGATACCTCGCGCTCGGAAGAGTGGACTGCAAGCTCATCGAGTTCGTCAACTTCTTCCTTAGAGATAGGCTGGTTGTTCGAGAAGTGCTTCATGATGCGATGCACGAGAAGGTCAGGGTAGCGTCGAATCGGAGAGGTGAAGTGCGTGTAGTACGCGAACGCGAGGCCGTAGTGGCCACCGTTCTTTATGGCGTAGGTCGCCTTGGCCATGGAGCGAAGCGTGGCGACCTTGATGAGATACTCTTCCGGCTTCCCCTCAACTTTCTTAAGAAGCTCGTTGATATCGGAACCTTTTACCTTGCCACCCGTGTGCTCAAGCGTATAGCCAAGGACCTTCAGGAACTCGGCGAGGTTCTCGATCTTCTCTGCGTTCGGCAGATCGTGCACACGGTATACAGAAACACTCGCGATCTTATCGTTCTTGGTGCGGTTGGCGAGCTCGGTCGCAACCTCCACGTTAGCAAGGAGCATGAAGTCCTCGATAAGGAGATTCGTATCGCGGCGCTCTTTGAGATGCACAGCGACAGGCTTTCCGGTCTCATCAATTTCGACTTTCACCTCAGGGGTATCAAACGCAATTGCGCCTGATGCCTCACGCCTCTTGCGCATGATCTTCGAAAGGGTATTGAGGAGCGTGAGCTCTTTGAGATGTGGGCCTTCATTAGTATCAAGCACTGCCTGCGCCTCCTCGTATGAGAAGCGCTTATCAGAATGAATTATCGTCTCACCGAACCAGCGCTCAAGAACATTGGCATCTTTGTCCATGCGGAATACCGCAGACATCGCAAGCCGATCCTCATTTGGGTTCAAGGAACAAAGGTTCGTTGAAAGCACGTGGGGAAGCATCGGGATGGTGCGATCTACAAGATACACAGAGGTTGCCCTGTAGCGTGCCTCGTCATCGATTGCCTTGCCCGGCTTTACAAAGAACGAAACATCGGCGATATGCACTCCGATCTCATAGGTGCCGTCCTCTAATTCCTTCACAGAGAGCGCATCGTCGAAGTCTTTGGCATCTGCCGGATCGATAGTAAAGGTGAGGGTGTCGCGGAAATCACGTCGTGTACCGAGCGCTACCTCAGCAGCGATCAAGTCCTTGCCGGAGGTCTCAAGCTCTCTGGCTTCCGTTACGACGCCTGGCGGGAAGTCGGAACGGAATCCTTGCGAGAGCGCCAGAGCCCGCATCTCGGTCTCATGTACGCCTGCTGGGCCAATGATCTCCTCCATCGTGCCCCACGGGATGGGCTCGTTCTCGTTCCAGCCCTTGAACGCGACGACGACTTTATGCTCAAGCGGCAACGACTCACCGCGTACGAGAATCGGGACATGCATTTTCTTCCAGTCAGGGATGAGGATGACCGCGCCTGCGCCAAGACCCGAGTCAGGGTTCGCGAGGATGAGTTTGCCAACAAACTTGTCGTGTGCACGACGCACGACCTCGACTATCTTGCCGGCTGCACGCTTCTTACGGGTGCGCTGATCTTCGACGAAGCCTATGGATTCAACCTTCACGATGTCGCCCGGGAGGGCGTTACCGAGGTTGCCGGGCTCAATGATGAGGTCTTCCTGCTCGGGGTCTATGGAGAAGAAGCCCGTGCCGCGGCGGGTAATAACGATGGGGCCCTCGTATGTCTCGGTTGGTGTCATTACTAAAGACTGTAGCAGATTAGGGTAGGGAAGCTAAATTGTTCGTGATGGTATCTTCGCAGGTCATATATGCCTGCATATTGATCTGAATAGATTGTTGGACCACCCGATATATGATTGATATCGCGACGGTGCGCACTCTGCTTCGCCACAGATCTCCAGAGCAAACGCGCATTCGCTATAGCTGACCCTGGCCTCTTCTCAGAAGAGGTTAAGAAGAACCTCGGGTCAGTAATTAGGTTAGGTACGGCCGCTTTGACAATTAGGTGATATTGGCTCCATATATACCTTGGCTGCTCAGCCACATTAGTTGGCTTTTGAATTCATCGCTCTGGGAGGAGACCCAAATGCGTAAACTGAGACGTGAGAACAGCTGCTGCGACTACCACTGGCTGGTGTCGCTGGTGGGACGCGGCATGGGAATGGCCGCATTTAGCGTGACCTACTGGACCATCTGGATCCTATGGGTCCTGAACTTTGACCAGAAGTCGCTCTGGGTGAACCTGGCTTGGGCCGCGGCGATGATAATCGGCGGTATCGTCATGTATCTCATCGTCGGAATCGCATCGTTCCTCGTGAGCGACAACTGGGCCTATCGGGTCACCAACGGATCCGATCGCGACCCGAAGGTGGTCGATCGCGTCGTCGACTTCTGGGAAAGGGTGCGGAAGCGCTTCGGCATCTTCACCTGGCCCTGGGGCGTCGCCTGGATCCTCGGGCTCATCTGGACTCGGTCCTTCAGTTGGAGTACGGTTCGCGCCTAGCGCGACCCGCTCCTCCGACTACAGTGCCCCCAACCGCAAGGTCGGGGGCGCTTTCTTTTGACTATATATATTGATTCTGGTACTCTTGCCGCACTATGTTGATGATCCGATTTCAGCGCATCGGCCGGAGGAATGATCCGGCGTTTCGCATTGCCGTACTCGAGAAGACTTCTGGCCCTAAGGCCGGAAAGTTCGTGGACCTCGTAGGTTCTTACAATCCAAAGACCAAGGAGACCAGCCTTAAGGCTGATGCTATTAAGGACTGGGTTTCTAAGGGCGCCCAGATCTCCCCGTCGGTCATGAACCTCCTTATTGCCAACAAGGTGTACGAGGGTCCGAAGATCCAGGTCATCTCCAAGAAGAATCTCGAGAAGAACAAGCCTGCTGAGGTAGCTCCTGAGGCACCTGTAGCTGAAGCAGCTCCTGCTGCTGAGGAGTCCGTAGAGGTGGCGCCGACCGAGGAGGAGGTAGCCGAGGAGGCTGCTGAGACCGAGGTGATTGCTCCTGAGGCAGCTCCTGCCGAAGAGGCACCCGCTACCGAGGAAGAGCAGCCAGCTGCGTAAGTCTCGGCCAGGAAGCATTTGCTTCCTCACGAAAGCTTTACTCTGACATTCCTACCATTCCGCTATGCAAGACCAAGACCACGCTTTCCTTGAGTACGTCGTAAAAGCACTCGTAGACAATCCAGACCAGGTCGTCATCACCCGCTCGGTGGACGAAATGGGCGTCCTCCTCACTCTTACCGTTAACGCAGAGGACATGGGCAAGATCATCGGACGCGATGGCAATATCGCCAAGGCGCTCCGCACGCTTCTTCGCGTGGTCGGCATGAAGCACAATGCCCGTGTGAACTTAAAGATCAATGAGCCAGTTGGCGGCAAGCGCGATGATATGCGTACCGTCGATGAGGCCGTCGAAGCGCTAGGCTAGAATGAAAGCGGCAAAGGCCGCTTTCTTCAAACACATGCTCCGATTCCATCTCATCACTCTGTTCCCTGAAGCTTGTGAGGCGTACTTATCCGCGTCGATTCTTGGCCGTGCGCGCAAAGAGAAGAAGATCTCTGTCGACTACCAGTCGCCGCGCGACTATGTGACCAACCGGTGGGGAAAGGTGGACGAACGACCATACGGCGGCGGTCCTGGCATGGTCATGACTGCGCTACCGGTTGCTAAAGCAATAAAGAAATCCCTTGCCAGAAGGAAGGGAAAGATTGCAGTCATTTGGTTCCAGCCTGAAGCAAAAGAATTTAATAATACGGAAGCGGACAAGCTTTCAAAATATGACGATGTCGTCCTTGTGTGCGGCAGGTACGAGGGTATCGACGAGCGTGCGAAGAAGATAGCTAAGGCCATGGGGAAGCTTCATACATATTCTGTCGGGAGTGCGGTCTACACAGGAGGAGAAATACCCGCAATGGCTATCGTCGATGCGGTCACCCGCAGGATACCTGGCGTCCTTGGAACAGATGAGTCAGTAGAGGAGCGAAGAATCGCCTCAAGAGAAATATATACACGTCCAGAGAGTGTTGAATGGGAAGGAAAAAAGCTACGTGTACCTAAGGTGCTTCAAAAAGGCAACCATAAGGAGATAGACGCCTGGAGAGAGAAAGTCAGCGCAAAGAGGAAGAAATAGCAATCCTCAGGATTCATGCGCTTTTCATTGACGCTACAGACACTGGGGTATACAGTAGGGCTAACCAGAAAAGATTGAGTGGTGGGGGCACTCTGGGGGTAGCAAAATCAAGGTTTTATTTACAAAGCGTCCAGGGAACGGGACGCGGCTCGTTGTACACGGGCCGATTCGGCGTTTCTTTGGGCGATATATAACACTTGCGAACGATATGCGTAATACCAAAACGCTCACGCAGAAGACGTTTGCGGCATTCCAGCCGCCCCGCGTCCCGTTCCCAGATCTGGTAGGCCACCAGCGGGATTCGTTCAACTGGCTTTTGAAGGACGGCTTCATGGAACTCTTCAAGGAGTTTTCGCCGATCCCTGATTACTCAGGAAAGAAGTTCGAGCTCCGCATCGACGGGTTCGAGATAGGTGATCCTAAGGGTGACGAAGAGTCCGCGCGCGAGAATATGCGTACGTACGAGGTACCGCTCAAGGTATCCGTGACCCTTCTCAACAAGACCATGGGTACTGAAAAGACCCAGGAGATATTCCTCGCAGACATTCCGATGATGACGCCACACGGCTCGTTCATCGTAAGTGGTGTCGAGCGCGCTATTGTTCCGCAGCTTGCTCGCTCCTTTGGCGCGTTCTTCGTTGCAGAGGAAGTGAAAGGAAAGAACTTCTTTGGCGCGAAGATCATCCCGAGCCGCGGTGTATGGATCGAGATCGAATCTGATGCTGATGGTGCGATCTACGTTAAGATCGATCGTAAGCGCAAGTTCCCAGTCTCCAACCTCCTCACCGTATTTGGTGCAGGCACTAAGGAAGATGTCCTTGCACGCTTTAAGGGCGACGCGGTCGCAACCGCTGCAATGCAGGCGACTATCGCCCATGACACCGCGAACTCCCTGGAGGATGCGTATGTCGAGATTCACCGCCGCATGCGCGATGGTGATCTTGCTACCCCCGAGAACGCCAAGCAGTACGTCAACGCGCTCTTTACCCCCGAGCGCTACGACCTCTCTAAGGTTGGACGCTACCGTCTCAATCAGCGCTTTGCTGGCAAGCTTGATGCCAAGGCGCTTGCAGATCGCGTTCTTTCTCTCGATGATCTTACGAAGATCGTCGCTGAGATCGCGCGCATGAACCAGGATCCGAACGCGGTTCCGGACGACATTGATCACCTCGGTTTCCGTCGCGTTCGTTTCGTCGGTGAGCTTCTCCAGGCGCGTATGCGCGTGGGTATGTCGCGTATGAAGCGCAACATTCAGGACCGCATGAGTACTATTGAGAGCGAAACTTCGCTCCCGATGGCGTTCATTAATCCGCGCCCATTCCAGGCATCGGTTCGCGAGTTCTTCACTGCCAACCAGCTTTCGCAGTTCATGGACCAGCAGAATATTCTCGCTGAGCTTGAGAACATGCGTACGCTCTCAGCACTTGGTCCGGGTGGTCTCACCCGCGAGCGCGCAGGCTTTGAGGTTCGCGACGTGCACCCATCCCACTACGGTCGTCTCTGTCCAATCCATACTCCGGAAGGTCAGAACATCGGTCTTATCCTGCGTCTTGCACTTCATGCACGCACGAATGAGTTTGGCGTCATCGAGACCCCGTACGCGGTTGTGAAAAACGGCGCAGTGACCGAAGAGGTCGTGTATCTCAACGCACTTGAGGAGGAGAGTCGTGTCATTGCGCACGGCGCAACGCCAATCGATGAAAAGGGACGCATCGTCCCGGATGTTATTGAGGCGCGAAAGAACGGCGAACCGGCAATTGTGTCACGCAATGAGATTGATCTCATTGATGCATCAACCTACCAGATGTTCTCCGCAGCAACCGCGATGATTCCGTTCGTCGACCATGATGACGCGAACCGTGCGCTCATGGGTTCGAACATGCAGAAACAGGCGACACCGGTCCTCGTTCCTGAGGCTCCGCTCGTTGCAACCGGTATAGAGGGTCATGCAGCTCGCAACACTGGCCGTCTCGTCATATCTGAGGATGCCGGCGAGGTTACCTATGTCGATGCGCGCAAGATCACCGTCGAGGGCGCAAAGGGCAAGAAGGAGTACAAGCTCCAGGGTCTTACTCAGACCAACCAGAACTCTGCGTTTATGCAGCGTCCTTCGGTGCGCCTTGGAGACAAGGTGAAGAGGGGTGACGTGCTCGCGGACAACTCCTCGACCGATCAGGGCCAGATGGCGCTTGGACAGAACGTCCGCGTCGCCTTCATGAGTTGGAGCGGTGCGAACTACGAGGACGCTATCATCGTGTCTGAGAGGCTCGTGGAGAACTCAAAGTTCACCACCATTCATATCGAGGACTTCGAGTGCGCCGTCCGCGATACGAAGCTTGGTCAGGAGGTAACTACGCATGACATCCCGAACGTCGGCGAATTGCGCCTTAAGAACCTCGACGAGGAAGGCGTTGTCCGCATCGGCGCAGAAGTACGTCCTGGCGACATTCTCGTCGGAAAGGTGACGCCTAAGGGCGAGACCCAGCTAACCCCAGAAGAGCGTCTTCTCCGCTCGATCTTCGGCGACAAGGCCAAGGACGTGAAGGACACCTCGCTCCGCATGGAGGGCGGCAAGCGCGGTCGCGTTATCGGAGTGCGCGTCTTCTCACGCGAGAAGGGCGACCAGCTCGAGAGCGGCATCATCAAGAAGATCGTAGTCACGGTCGCACAGGTCCGTAACGTATCGGTGGGTGATAAGCTCGCCGGACGCCACGGAAACAAGGGCGTTATCTCTCGCGTGCTTCCGGTCGAGGACATGCCGTACGACAAGGACGGTAACCCTGTCGATGTCATCCTCACCCCGCTCGGCGTCCCGAGTCGTATGAACCTCGGACAGATTCTCGAGCTTCACCTCGGTCTTGCGGCAAACACCCTTAACTACCAAGCTATCGTTCCGCCGTTTGCAGGAGCTACCGCAGATGAGATTCGTAACGAGCTCGAGGCGGCAGGATTCGACCGTTCCGGTAAGATGCAGCTCTTCGATGGCCGCACCGGTGCGGCGTTCGCACAGGCGATCTCCGTTGGCTACATGTACATCCTAAAGCTCCATCACATGGTGGAGGACAAGATCCACATGCGTTCCATTGGCCCGTACTCCCTTATCACCCAGCAGCCGCTCGGTGGAAAGGCGCAGAACGGCGGTCAGCGCTTTGGCGAAATGGAGGTGTGGGCACTCCTCGGATACGGTTCCGCGTACACGCTCCGCGAGATGCTCACCATCAAGTCTGACGACATCACAGGCCGCTCGGCGACCTTCGATGCAATCGTGAAGGGCGAACCGGTCTCCCATGCGGGAACCCCGGCATCGTTCTCCGTACTTACCAACCAGATCCGCGGTCTTGCGCTCGATATTGAGCCGCTCGCGCGCGATAACGACATGGACGCATAGTCCTGTCCTAATCCACATTCCTATGGCTACACCAAACAGCACCGGAAAGCGCAACCCAGGACCGCACGCGCGCGACTGGAACTCGCTACGTCTTTCGCTCGCAAGCCCGGAGCGTATCCTTGAATGGTCCCGCGGTGAAATCACCAAGCCGGAGACCATCAACTACCGCACCCAGCGTTCGGAGAAGCACGGCCTCTTCGATGAGAAGATCTTCGGTCCGGAGAAGGACTACGAGTGTTACTGCGGCAAGTACAAGGGCATTCGTTATAAGGGCATCGTTTGTGATAAGTGTGGTGTTGAAATCACGCGTTCCATCGTCCGTCGCGAGCGTATGGGTCACATCGAGCTTGTTACTCCTGTTGCTCACATCTGGTTCCTACGCTCGATGCCTTCTCGCATGGCGCTTCTTCTTGGCGTTCCTGCAACTGACCTGGAGAAGGTTATCTACTTCGCTGGCTACATCGTCACGAAGGTAAACGAAGATGTGAAAAAGCGTCTTCTTAATGAGCTTGAGGCTGAATATAAGAGTAAGCACAAGGAGTGCGCAGACGATAAGCAGCGCGATGCTCTAAAGGAGCGCATGACGCTTGCTAAGCAGGAGATCGACACGATCGTTGTAGGTAAGGTATTCGATGAGATCGCATACCATCGCTACTCGGTTAAGTACGGCACACTGTTCGAGGCGCGTATTGGCGCAGAAGCCATCTACGACCTCTTCCGCGGACTTAAGATGGAGGAGCTCAAGACAAAGCTTGAAGAGCGTTACACCAGCGCAGGCCAGGCAGAGAAGGAGAAGCTCGCAAAGCGCATCTCCCTTATCTCCAATATGCTTGCTGCTAAGACGCGCCCTGAGTGGATGTTCCTCACGAAGATTCCGGTCATCCCGCCAGCGCTTCGTCCGATGGTCGCACTTGAAGGTGGTCGCCATGCAACGTCTGACGTTAACGACCTATATCGTCGCGTCATCAACCGCAATAACCGCTTGAAGAAGCTTCTTGATATTCACGCACCGGAGGTCATCCTTCGTAACGAGAAGCGCATTCTTCAAGAGGCAGTAGACGCGCTCCTTGATAACTCGATTAGGAAGTCAGGAGCTAACGCAGGTGCAATGACGCCAGCACAGCGTCGTCCTTTGAAGAGTCTCGCTGACTACCTCAAGGGTAAGCAGGGCTACTTCCGCCAGAACCTTCTCGGTAAGCGCGTCGACTACTCCGGCCGCTCCGTGATCGTGGTGGGTCCTGACCTTGAGCTTGATGAGTGCGGTCTTCCAAAACATATGGCGCTCGAGCTCTTCCGCCCGTTCGTCATCGCAGGACTTCTCTCGCGCGAGCTCGCCTTCAACATCCGTGGTGCAGGTCGCCTCATTGAAGACGGCGTACCAGAGGTGTGGGAGATCCTCGAAGAGGCTATCCAGGGCAAGTATGTGCTCCTCAACCGCGCGCCAACGCTTCACCGCCAGGGTATCCAGGCGTTCCGTCCTCGCCTTATCGAGGGTGATGCTATCCAGCTCCATCCGCTCGTCTGTCCGGCCTTCAACGCTGACTTCGATGGTGACCAGATGGCAATTCACGTGCCGCTTTCAGAGGAGGCACAGTGGGAGGCAAAGAACGTCATGAGCGCGAACAAGAACATCTTGAAGCCGGGTTCAGGCGAAATGATTGTCATGACCCAGAAGCCGCTTGATATCGTGCTTGGTACCTTCTGGCTCACCAAGGCCGTTCCAGGCGCAAAGGGTGAGGGCATGTACTTCGACTCTCCAAATGCGGCCATCCTCGCGCACGAGTACGACGCTGTCGACTTGCGTGCAATGGTGAAAATTTTGCCTCGTGCAGACAAGGCGAAGTATGAGCAGTTCAATGGTGAGTTGTTTGAGACCACCGTCGGACGACTCTTGTTCAACACGGTCCTTCCAAGCGACTACCCATTCATCAACGATGCCATCACTAAGAAGGTGCTTTCCGGCATCATGCATGACTGTATGATCCGCTACGGCATCGATGCGGTTCCGGGCATCGTCAACAAGGTTAAGCGCTTCGGATTCGAGTACGCTACCAAGTCAGGCGTGTCCTGGTCTATCGACGATGTGTCGGTCCCTGCAAAGAAGGGAGATATCATCGAAAGCGCTAAGACAAAGGTGACTAAGATTGAGGATGACTACCGCAACGGTCTTCTGACCGAGGAAGAGAAGCGCCGCATGGTTATTGAGATCTGGCACGGCGCAAAGACCGAAGTCGAGAAGGCTGTCGAGGAGCAGCTCGATCCGGCAGGCTCTGTCCATGACATGGTGCGCTCCGGCGCCCGCGGTACCTTGGGTAACCTTACCCAGATGGCCGGCATGAAGGGTCTCATCCAGAACACCGCCGGCGAGACCATCGAGGTGCCGATCGTGTCCTCGATGACCGAGGGCCTCAACCCGGTCGAGTACTTCATGAGTACGCACGGAGCGCGTAAGGGTCTTACCGACACCGCGCTTGGAACCGCACGTGCAGGCTACCTTACCCGCCGCTTGTTCGACGTCGCGCAGGATTCCATCGTTACGGAAAGAGATTGTGGCACCAAGCGTGGTACCGCTATCTCCCGTGTTTCAGCGTCGGGTATACGCATTGACTTCGCAGAGGCTATTCGTGGCAGGACGCTCTCCGCTGAGGTTGCTGACCTCTTCAAGAAGGGTCATTACCTCACCACAGAGGACTCGGTGAAGATCTCCGAATCAGATGTACAGGCGGTCACGGTTCGTTCGCCAATGGCATGTGAGACTCGCTACGGAATCTGCGGTACCTGTTACGGTATGGATCTAACGACCCAGCAGCCGGTAGATCTCGGCGAGGCGGTTGGAACGGTCGCAGCACAGGCTATCGGCGAGCCGGGAACTCAGCTTACGATGCGTACCTTCCACGCTGGCGGTACGGCATCTGTGGGCGGCGATATTACCCAGGGTCTCCCACGTGTCGAGGAAATCTTCGAGAAGCGTTCGCCGAAGAATCCAGCTGTCATCTCTAAGACCGACGGTATGGTCACGGAGATCAGGGAGGAGGGCAGGGAGCGCATCATCGTGGTCGCTCCGGAAGCGGGTCAGGGCAAGAAGAACGGCGCCGCAATCGAGTACACTGCACCGCACCCGCGTATGGCGCTTGTTAAGGCTGGTGACGCAGTCGTACGAGGCCAGTTCCTCACCGACGGTTCCGCGGATCTTGACGATCTCTTCGAGTATGCGGGCCGCGCAGCGGTACAGGAGTACATCATTGCGGAGACCTCCAAGATCTACGAGCTTCAGGGTGCATCCGTGTCCCGTAAGCACCTCGAGGTCGTGGTCAAGCAGATGTTCTCCCGCGTTAAGATCACCGACACTGGCGATTCTGACTACTCGGTTGGCGATGTCGTCGAGCACTGGGAGTTCGCAGAATCGGTGAAGACTATGGAGGCAGAAGGGAAGATTGCGCCTAAGGCGCGTGAGATGGTCCTTGGTATCAAGGAGTCCGCATTGTCTCGCCGCTCATTCCTTTCAGCTGCGTCCTTCGAGCAGACCACGAAGATTCTCATCAACGCAGCTCTCAAGGGCTCCGTCGATACGCTTCGCGGCCTCAAGGAGAATGTTATTCTCGGCCGCCTCATTCCGGCTGGTACGGGCTTTGCAGGAAGCAAGAAGCACGAGGCTATCTCGGAGCTTCAGGCAGAACGCGCAAAGCTTCGTCGCGAGATGGAGGAAGAGGCAGAGCGCCAGATGGCAGAAGCTGTCTAGCAAAGAGTGTTATAGCAAAAGGCCCGCACATGCGGGCCTTTTGCTATTTCAAAGGCCGCGTCAGATGACGCGGCCTTGTTGTTTCGCTACTCACGAAGCCGATGCGGGATCTGGTGCTGGTCGAGCTCTTCGGCGAGGATTCGTATCTTGTCTGCGCCAAGACCCTTGATCTGGCGAAGGGTGGTGCCCTCACAGTTCGCGAGCTTCCTCACTGTCGTTAGCCCGTATTGCTCGAGCAAATCCTTGAGGTACTGGGTGATGCCCAAGTCCCTGACGAGACTTGAGACTCGAATTTTAGTCATGGCAATCTCCTTTCAACTAGGGGGAGTTAAATACGTAGCAGGGGATCTGTCAAATGAAGCCAGACGGAAAAGAGGGTACACTAGGGGTACATGCCCGATACGGTCCAGCAGGTAAAAGATAAGCTCACCATCCAAGAGGTGGTGGCGCCGTACGTGAAGCTCACAAAGTCCGGCCGCTACCTGAAAGGGCTTTCGCCCTTCACGAAGGAAAAGACCCCGTCATTCTTTGTGAACCCGGAACGCAACTCCTATTACTGCTTCTCCACGAGCCAGGGTGGCGACATCTTCACATTTATCGAGAAGATGGAGGGCGTGGATTTCAAGGGAGCGCTAAAGATTCTTGCAGAAAAGGCGGGCGTTGAGGTTGTGTATGAGAAGGGTGGCAATGATAACAAAGGGAAGCTCGACAGGCTTCGTGAGGCGATGGCGCGAGCGGAGCAGAAGTACGTGGAGCACCTGGACCCCAAGGGTGCTGCATACTCATATGCGAAGTCGCGCGGACTTACAGACGAGACCATTAGGAATTGGAGCATCGGCTACGCGTCTGATGCGTGGCGCACATTGCTTGAGGAACTTACTGCAGCAGGATTCGCAACAAGGGAAATGGAGGCTGCAGGACTCATCAAGGAGGCTGACGAAAAGCGCGGTACCTTCTATGACCGTTTCCGGAATCGCCTCATGTTCCCAATTAAGGACATTGCTGGCCGCACGGTAGCCTTCACTGGCCGCTCTTTGGATCCGAATGATCAGGCGAAGTACTTAAACTCACCGGAAACAGATCTCTATAAAAAATCGGAAATACTTTTTGGCCTCGATAAGGCCAAGGATGCGATACGTCAGCGTGGGTTCGCTATTCTTGTGGAAGGGCAGTTCGACCTTATACTCCTCCACCAGATTGGCTTTGCAAACACCATCGCGCTTTCCGGTACCGCGCTTACCGACCGACATATTGCGCTCATCAAGCGCTACGCAGATAACCTTATGCTCGCATTGGATGCTGATAGGGCAGGACTCGCCGCAAGTGCCAAGAGCGCACACGCAGCCCTGTCTGCAGGTATGCGTGTAAAGGCAGTTCGGCTCCCTCTGGGAAAGGATCCTGCAGATATCGCAAATGAAGATCCTAAAGAGTTTACTCGGCTCGTTAAAGATGCGGAGTCTATTGTTGAATTCTTCCTATCAGTTCTGGCTTCTTCCGAGACCGATTCGCACAAACTCGTGATCGCGGTCGAGAAGACGGTACTGCCTTTGGTCGCGGCTATCCCGTCTGCTCTAGAGCGGGAGCACTTCGTGGGTGTTATATCCCGGGCACTTGGGACGACGCCGGACGCAGTGCGTGCAGGGCTACCGAAAGGAGATCGCCCCACCTCCTCATCGACCGCTCAGAAATCTGCTCCTCAATCGTCTACTTCAATGACGCCCAGAGATCAGCGCGCCATCCTTGTTCGTGCTATCATCCATAGCTACCCAGACCTTGCCATTGCGAAACGCTTGACGAGCGAGTATAGTCGTATTACTGGAGCAGCGTTACCGGAGGAGCCTCCTCCCGAGCGCGCCCTTTTTGAGGCCGGACTTGCCTTCGGGGAGTCGCCACGAGAAACAGAAGCAGATGATCTTGTTCGCGCGTTCGAGCACGCCGTATTAAGCGAACGGCTTAATGACGCGACTATGCGCCTTCGGCTAGCCGAAGCTGCACGGAACGAATCGGAGATCGCCCAGCTATCGAAGCTCTGCACGGAGCTCTCGAGCCAGCTCGCATCCCTTTAAGACCCCTTCACACATTTCCCATGCCTACCACAAAAAAGCCTGCGAAGGCTAAAAAGCCCGTTGCTAATAAAAAAGTAGCCGCAAAGCAGCCGGCGAAGAAAACTATTGCTAAGAAGAGCGTCAAGAAGACGTCAGCTAAGAAAGTGGTAAAGAAAGTCGCAAAGAAAGCTCCTGCAAAGAAAACCGTTGCAAAGAAAGCGGCTAAGAGCGTTCGTGCGATGGCGGTTGTACGCACAGCTGCTAAGGGTGCTAAAGCAAAGGCGCAGGCGCAGAAGGCCGATAAGGCAGAGCTACTCATTCAGAAGGGAAAGGAGCGCGGCTACATCACTTATAGTGAGATCCTCAGGGAGTTTCCGCATGTTGAAGACGACGTCATGTTCCTTGATGAGCTCTATGAGCGTTTTACGATTGCAGGCATCGATATTCTCGAGGGCGGCATGCTCGAGGATAATGCTGACGAATATCTCGCGACCCGCAACATCAAGGGGCGTGAATCTTCCGGTTACGATTCTATTCAAATTTATCTTCGTGAGATTGGCCAGTACCCACTTCTGACCGCTGCTGAGGAGCGCGAGCTCGCAAAGCGCATTGAGGCGGGGGATGACGAGGCGCGTAATATTCTCGCCCGCTCCAACCTGCGTCTTGTGGTGTCTATCGCCAAGAAGTACGTGGGCCGCTCCCCAGACCTCACCCTCCTCGACCTTATTCAGGAGGGAAATCTCGGCCTCTTCAAAGCTGTCGACAAGTTCGATTGGAACAAAGGCTTTAAGTTTTCGACCTACGCAACATGGTGGATCCGTCAGGCTATCACCCGCGCGCTTGCAGACCAATCTCGTACCATCCGCATTCCAGTGCACATGGTCGAGACTATCGCCAAATATAAGCAGGTGTCACGTCGTCTCGCGCAGGCCTTGGGTCGTGACCCGCAGCCAGAAGAGATTGCGGTTGAGATGGGTGTTGAGGTAGATAAGATCTACCAGATTGAGAAAATCAATCAGGACACTCTTTCCCTTGAGAACCCAATTGGTTCTGATGATGATGAGAAATCCACGCTTGGTGACTTTATCGCAGACGACAAGATTCCGTCTCCGATTCAGGAGTCTTCCGAGCGTATTCTTACCGAGCAGGTCCGTGACATCCTCGACGACCTTTCACCAAAGGAGCGCAAGATTCTTGAGATGCGCCATGGTCTCCTTGATGGCGTGTACCATACGCTCGAGGAAGTGGGTAAGGAGTTCGGTGTGACTCGCGAGCGTATTCGTCAGATCGAGGCCAAGGCGCTTGAGAAGATTCGTACGCACGAAAAGTCCCGTCGCCTGAAGAGCTACTAGAAGAAGGCCCCGAACGGGGCCTTCTTGACATATATACTCAATCTGGTATACTGGAAAGAGTTGGCCAGATGGCCGTAACCCACGCACGAAGGAGTGCATCATGAAGACCACCGTGCTCGCCATCTCGGCAGCCCTTTCCATCTTCGCAACGCCAGTCGTCGCTCAGGAGCTCGACATCCGCGCAAGCGACCGGATCATGGACCCTGCGTCCGGGACTCCGGTCTCTGCGCTATTGTACTTCGAGACCCAAGGCCGCGTCCGCTTCCTGCAGGCCTATGCCAGGTCCCAGACCTACTGTGATACCGCCGGCCATCAGAATCGGGCGAACCGCTACGGCGGCTACGACCTAGACCTGTCAGCCTCGGTCCGCGGCGGCGGACGCAACGCAAACGCCCGCGCTCGATTCGCCGGCGACGTCCTCGAATACTACGAGGATCGTGAACGCGATCGGGCGCGTGAAGTGGCCCGGTTCCGTCGCGGCTTCTGCAGCGACCTGCGCCGGCTGACCCGACGCCTCGACTAGGCCAGATGCGAGGATAAAGACGCCCCGGAGGAAAACCTCTGGGGCGTGTCTTTTATATTCAGGTACACTAGGGGAATGAATCCTGAGGAGCGCTTTACCGAACACTACACGAAGCTGACCCCGGCCCAGAAGAAGGCCGTCGACACGGTCGAGGGACCGGTGCTTGTGGTCGCGGGACCGGGTACGGGGAAGACACACATCCTCACGCTTCGCATTGCAAATATTCTTCTAAAGACACAGGCAAACCCCACCAACATACTTGTGCTCACATTTACCGATTCTGCTGCGCGTACGGTGCGTAGAAGGCTCATTGAGCTCGTAGGGGAAAAAGTGGGCAGGGAAGTGTTCATATCGACCTTCCACGGGTTTGCAGAGTACATTTTAAATACACATGCTGAGTCTTTTCCAGATTTCGCATCCCGCCGCCTCATGGGCGACGTGGAGAACACGCTTCTATGGCGAGAGGTACTAGAGACCGAGGAGGTTGCGCATCTTCGTACCCCTAAGTCACCGTTTCATTACCTAAAGGATCTCGCATCCCTGCAGAAGGATCTTGTACGCGAGCGCATAACACTCGATATGTATAGGGAATGGATAGGGGAGGAAGGGAAACGCCTTGAAGCGGATCCGTCGCTCAGGTATGTACGTGGCGAGAAGGAAGGGGAGCTGAAGCCGGAGGGACAGAAGAAGCTCGAGCGGCTCGAGAAGGCATATGAGGCGGCGCGCATCATTGAAGCGTACGAGGTGCTTAAGGAAAAGCGCGGCGTCTACGATTTTGGAGATATGCTCCGGAGGGCGGTCGATGCGATTCAGGAGGATGCTGCCCTCGCGGCTGAGCTTCAAGAGCTATACCAGTACGTGCTTGCCGATGAGCATCAGGATGCAAATGCGCTCCAGCATGCGCTTCTGGACGTGCTCGCCTACGACGAGCATCCGAACTTGTTTGTAGTGGGTGATGAGAAACAGGCAATCTTCCGCTTCCAAGGAGCCGATGCAACGCACTTCAACGAGTTCATTGCTCGCTACCCTCGGGCTGAGGTCATTGCACTTGCTGAGAGCTTCCGGTCGTACCAAGGCATCTTAGATGCTGCACATGCGCTCATGAACGAGCACGCCGGCGATAGAGAGCATGCTGAGCTAACAGCAACGCGCGAGGGTAACGCATCCATGCGACTGCTCATTTCCCCAGACCCGCTCGCTGAGCGCGACCAAGTTGCGCAGCTTGTTGAATCGTCTATCGCATCGGGCACCACTCCCCATGAGATTGCCATTATCACGAGCCGCAACTCTACCGCCGACCTCATGAGTGAACACCTGCGCGCACGTGGTGTGCCGGTACTTCGCGCGGGCGACATGGCACTTGAATCAAGGCCACTCCTGCGCTCATTGCTCGCCTATATGCGTGCGGTTGCGGATCCTTTGGACGTTGCTTCACTTAGAGAATCTCTCCTTGCCCCTTGGTGGCAGATTCCGCTCCCGGAGCGCGCCTCCATGCTTTTGCGATACCGTGACCACGAGCTTTTGGACGCGCTTAGGACTACATACCCAAAGATAGCCGAAACGCTCGAGAGCCTACAGAAGCTGGCGCTCGCAGAGCCCGCGCTCGTACTCTTCTCGCGCCTCCTTGAGGAATCAGGTGCACGCGGATATGTTCTTTCTTACGCTGAACATATAGGAGATGACCTCGTACTCCTCAGGAAGCTCTATATGCATGTGGAGGATATGATCGCCCGCGATAAGGAAGCGACCTTTCCGCGTATTGTCGATGCACTCACCAAAGCGAGCGAGCACGGTCTTGCAGGCGTTAAATCATCCGTTTTGCAGCGGGAAGGACACGTGACAGTCATCACAGCACACAAGGCGAAGGGCATGGAGTTTGAGCGGGTGTTTGTTGTCGGGCTTACCGCTAATGAATGGGAAAAGGGGGGTAAAGCGCCACTCATCCCTACGCCAATAGATCAGAAACGTACCTTGGACGATGTGCTTCGGCAGTTCTATGTCGCGCTCACACGCGCTAAGGATGAGGTCGTTCTCTCATATGCGAACGAGTCAGGAGATGGCAAAGATCGCGCGCCCTCCATGCTTATACCGGAAGGGCTGGAAAGGATCGAGGTTGCATATGACCCTATTCCTGTGCTTCATACGGATATTGATGCATCGAAGCTCGTTTGTGAGCTTACGAAAACCTATCTGACGGATGAAGGCCTCTCCCCGTCTGCGTTAAAAGAATATCTTGAATCGCCTGCGTGCTTTTTCGCCAAGCGTGTCCTGCGCCTACGAGAACCTGAGACTCCTGCCATAACCATCGGAAATGCCGTTCATGAGGGTATTGCGGCCTTCCTTAAGACAAAGGAGGAGAGTGCTGCATACATTGCGCTCGAGCGCTCACTACGCAAGTCGCTCCTTCCACGAAACGCAGCGTTCGATCATATGGCAAGTGATGCACGTGCGCGTCTCGCCACATATCTTACGCACGAAGGACGAAACGACGAGGTTGTTGCGGTCGAAGAGACATATACGCATACGCGTACGGTGCAGGGCGAAGCAGTGCTGCTTCGGGGTAAGGTGGATGCGGTCTTTAATAGCGATGGTGGCGAGTGTATTGTCGACTTTAAGACAGCAAGTGCTATACGTGCACATGACGAGGAATATCGGCACCAGCTTGCGTTTTATGACCTGCTGCTGCGATCAAACGGCCATGAGACGCGCTCGGCCAAGATCGTACAGGTTGCCGCAGAGAAAATAGAGGATCACCCGATTCCCCTTACCGACGAGACGCGCGCTGCGTTCACCGCGCTGCTGGACGAAGTCATAGGAGAGCTGCTTTCTGGGAAGTGGCGCAAAGGGGAGCCAACTGCATACGACGACGTGCTTAAACTCTTTGCCTAGCGGTATACTGAAACTATGGCTGACGAATTCGACACAACGCGTGCGATGCGCGAGCAGCGCGCACTACTCGAGCGGGTACAGACGGTACGGAACCTTCTCACCCACGATATTATCGATTACAACTGGGAGAAGCAGCCGCGCTCAGAAGCAGATGCCGAGCGCATACGCACAGACATTCGCAAGTGGCTACGTGATGCGCATGAGCGCATTGATAGCATCCTTCGCGACCTTTAGGGCGCTGCGTCGACTATCTCCTTTAGGGTTGCGTACGGGACCGAGCCGTTTATGACTGCCGGCTCTCTTCCTTCTATAAGAAGCACGCTGTAGGGTGAAGCATCCGCGCCTATTTCAAGGGCGTTCGCAAAGTCAGCTTCTACCTTTGCTGAGAAGCGATTTGAGGTGAGACACTCATTAAACGCGGTCGCGTCGACGCCAAGCTGCGCGATAATTGCAGGGTAACCAGAAGGGTTGAATTGCGCAGAGCCCGGCGCATTTGCCTGTATGAGGTCGATAAAGCGCCAGAAAGCCGTGCGATTTCCTAGGGAGGCGACGCACTCGGCTGCCTCAGCGTGTTCTACAGAGTAGCGATGCTGGTCGATGAGTGGAAAGTGGCGGTACACCCACGCGACTTTACCAGTGGGTCCATACTCAGTCACAAGTTGGGCGAGAGTCTGCTGAAACTCCTTTGCGTACGGGGAATCAATATCCGCATACTCGACGATAATTACTGACGCCTCGGGATCTCCAATGACGTGTTCGTTTGGGTGTATGGGGCGAAGTGCGCCGACATCGCCTTCAGGGGCACCAAGAATGTGCGTTGTTCGAACGGAGTAGATTGTGAACGAAAGTATAATGCCAGCAAGCACTATTGCGCCGGGGATGAGCCATGCTCTGCGGTCCATGTCCATAGGACGATGATAGCACGCACAAAAGGCTAAAACGGAAGCGTATGGGTAAGAGCGACCGGCTCTTCAGGAAGAAGCCATTTTGAAGTATCGAGCTTCACGTCCCGCTTAGTCTTGAAATCCATATACTTTAGCGCGCTGTGCTCAATAGCATGATCGAACAGCTCACGCGTAATACGCACATCCTCAATGCAGTATGCCCGAACTTTGTCGACGAGACCCTGCTGCCACCACTCAACCGACTTCAACCCGTCTCCGCCCTTGCCGCGACCCAGTGTTGCCTGGGCAAGCGACTGAAGCCTGAGGCGCCTACCAAGCACCTTTTGCACCTCGACCATAAGATCAAGAGAGCGGATCTTGGTGAGGTCGCCTGGGTAATAGCGGTTTAGGAGCGGTATATCAAAACTATCTGAGTTGTACCCAATCAGCAGATCTGCGCGCTCAATGATGGGCCAGAGCTGCGGAAGCTCTTCCTTTACATAGGAAGAGAATTCACCTGTCTCTGAATCATGCACGCCCACAAGTGCGAGCTCGAGCTGCGTCATGTCTCCTCGTTGGAACGAGGGGAGTATATTAGCGGTCTCGATGTCGAACGTAATCTGACGCATACTAGCTACCCGCTACGAACTCCGCGACGTCAGTCGACGGAACGTCGTTCTCCTCACCCGTTACAAGTGCCTTCAGACGCACGCGGCCGCTCGATTCTTCCTCTGCGCCGTAGGGAAGGAAATAGGGAATAGCGCGGCGTACCGCATCCCTGACCTGGTCACCGAGATTCTTCTCTGTCAGGTTAACGAACACGCGTAGACCCTCGGCACGGAGCGACTGAGCAAACTTCGCAGCAAGCTCACGGTCAGCTGGCAAAGGAGTGCCGAGGTATACCTGCGGCGCAGCACTCGCGTCCGGAAGGAGCCCATGTGTTTCAAGGAAATCAGAAAGGGTAGTGGTGCCGACTGCAAATCCGACAGCAGGAATCGCCTCGCCTCCAAATAGCGCGAGCAAACGATCATAGCGTCCCCCCCCAAGTATGGCGCGTTGATTCTCCGGATTCACATCAAATACCTCGAAGGTAAGGCCGGTATAGTAATCAAATCCGCGGGTAACGGTCGGATCGAAAGTAGCGCCAGACACGCCGCGCTCCTGTAGTGTTGCGACCAGTCCAGTCACGGCTTCCTTTTCTCCAGTGATGCGCGCATCATCATTTTCGATCAACATTAGCGGGTCAGTGTCGGTTATCTCACGAAGCTTCTCAGAGAAATCAGCGGCAGGCATCTTGTCCTTTTTGTCGAGAAGGCGGAGATATCCCTTCACCTGGTCGTCGGTGAGGCCTGCAGCATCGCAAGCCTTTGTAAGAAGTGAGCGAGAATTTATGCGGATGACATACTCGTTCCCATGCGCGCCGAACGCTTTCAGCATCTGGTCTGCAAGCATAACCACTTCGACATCTGCCTCTCCCTCAGGAAGACCGAGTAGATCAACATCACACTGGTAGAACTCACGCGTACGGCCCTTTTGCGGGCGCTCATAACGGAAACGGTTACCGATAGAAAACCAACGGAGCGGGAATGATAATTCGCGGCGTTTGCCTGCAACCATACGCGCAAGCGTCGGGGTCATCTCGGGTCGGAGTGTGACGCGCCTGCCACCACGGTCCTCGAAGGTATACGTTTGCTCGGAGACGATCTCCTCACTCGTCTTCTTTTCATACAGCTCCGCGCTCTCAAGAGGAGACGCCTGGTACTCCTCATATCCCCACGACCGAAGCATCCGACGCTGACGCTCTAGGATCGCCTCAAAACGCGCCCAATCTGCAGGGTAGAAGTCGCGTACGCCCTTATATGGCTCGGTCGAAAGAGGCTCATTCATTGCCCCTAGTCTATCAGATTACTCGCGACGTATTTACGTTCTTATGAAACTCTGTTATTTCTCGCATAACGAGATCGCGGAGCTCCTGCGGATGGGGGATGCCGTGCATATGGAAATAGTCGTTTGCGCCCGCACTTTGCACGGTTAGGGTTCCGTACCCTAGCAAGGTGGCGAACAATCCGGAGATATCCGTACGGACATCCTGCACACGGTTTAATAGGAGACTAGAAACCTCGCGGCTGAAGAACGCGTGCTGGTTTATTTCCACGATGCGGTGCGTCGTTATGATCCATTCGTTCAAATAATAGCTCGTGAAGGCACTGAACGCGGTGACCCAGAGCACGAGCCACCAGAGACCGACTGCAAGCCTTATCCATGGATTCTCGAGCGTGAGGAGCGTAGTGAATCGATCAAGACCGGAAGATCCTCCGCGCGAGATGAATTCGAGTATGTCGGGTATAAGTAGCGGCACCAGTGCCATGAGCACGAACGGCAGTATCTCGAGCACAAGCACGAACCAGTGCTTCCTAACTGCGCGCATAACCTTCTCTCCTCGCTCTAGTCTAAATTCAGTCATATTAATTGAACCCGGAGGTTGCGAATATCATAAGCACTGCCGATATGAAAAGATGAAGAGCAATGGACGGCACTGCTATCCATGAATTGTGCCCATAGCGTAGCCAGTGGTATATGGAGATGACGGTATAGATGGCCCACAGTAGAAAAATGCCCGTAAAAAGTATCGAAACAAGATCGTACGCATTATCAACGCGCGGGAGAAAGGAGAGGGGAGAGCCGATCGCCTCTATGGGTGCCTCAGGGAGCTCGTCTTCCATTACGGATAGTATGACACTAGGTACCGGGGGCGACCATACTGGTCGTCGTTGATAGCTGCTGACCGTGCACCATTTGTTATTGCGAGCGCCCGTACCTCTTCTGCATGGACGATGTCGCACTCAAGCCATAGCTCGCCGCCTGGAAGTAGGTGAGCCGCCGAACCTTCTAGGATGCGCTGTATGTGTAAGAGCCCGTCCGATCCTGAAAAGAGCGCCTCCGCAGGTTCGTGATCAATTACGCTCGCATCAAGAGTTCGTACCGATGGAACGTAGGGAGGATTTGTTGCGATGACATCAAAGCGCTCATGGGGCACTGCATTGAAGAGGTCGCCAACTAAGATACGGGTGCGTTCGGCGTCGATGTCGTTCGCATGCACATTCTCACGGATCTGGGGAACATGCGTATCAATAAGTTCCGCAAAAGTTACCGATGCGTTCGGAAGGGATTTTAAAACCGCTATGCCAATCGCGCCTGAGCCTGCGCATAGATCAAGGAGCGTGAACGGCGTATCACCAAATCGCTCCACAAGGTGAGCGATAAGTTTCTCGGTCCAGAACTCCGTCTCCGCGCGCGGTATCAGAGGGTGCGACGAGAGGCCAATGCGACAGCCATGAAATGGTATCCAGCCGATAACGTACGCGAGGGGCTCGCCTTGCTCCAAGCGCGCTATATCTGCAGAGGTATCCACGCTCGAATCGCCGTCATATTTATCGCACACCAGTGCGCGGATATCCTCTGGAGGAACAGTCATATGGTTCGTTGTATACTACTAGGCACAACACTATGCGTATACACTTCTGGAATCTCGCGTTCTCGATCTTCTTTGCAGTACTCGTGCTCATGGCATCATCGTGGCTTTTGCAGACCGGGAAGATTGCACTTGGCATAACGTTTGGAAACTTCATTCTCATGGCGCTCGCTATCTTCCGGCTGGTGCGTCTCTTTACCTACGACCACATCACGGACTTTATCCGCGCCTGGTTCCGTACCTCACCTCCTGAATCGCTTCTGGGTACAATGGGCGCCTTGCTGAACTGCCCATGGTGCACGGGACTCTGGTTTAGCTTCCTCGTAGTGTTCTTCGCATACGCTACACCGCTTGCGTGGCCGGTCATCCTCATCCTTGCTCTCGCTGCACTCGCATCCTTCATCCAGATATTCTCGAATCTCATCGGATGGCATGCGGAAGCGAAGAAACTTGCAGTATCCCGAGAGAAAGGCGAACCGGCACCGAATACCTGCTCCTAAACTTAAAGGAAAACACCCCCGGATATCCGGGGGTGTTTTCTTAGTAGCGAGTGTTTGGCTTAGTAGCCTCCTCCGAAACCACCGCGATTGCCGCCGCCGAAGCCGCCACCGCCGCGATTGTTATCGCGAGCAGGGCGGTCGCCCTGAGGACGCGCGAAGGATACGGAGAGCATACGCCCATCCATTTCCTTGCCATCCCAACGGTCAACAGCAGCCTGGGCCTGGGCCTCATCTGCCATTTCGACGAAACCGAATCCGCGAGAGCGGCCGGTCATACGATCGCTGATAATGCTGACGGAGGTAACCGTACCAGCCTCTTCAAAGGCGGTGCGGAGCTCGTCTTCGGTCGTGCGGTATGGGATACCACCGACGTAGAGCTTGTTTGTGGACATTTGGCTGTCGTGAACTTGATAACACCCGCTGATTCCTAACTTGGACGACTTCTTGAAAGGGCCGCACGAGGAGGGGGACCTGCGAGGTGTATGTACTATGCTACAAACTAGATGAATTCGCAAGGAAGACAGCGGGGAATGTGGATAATAAAAGAGTGATTTGATTAAATCAATTTTTTGTATTATAATCTCATCAATATCGGGAAGCCCCGATAGTACATTCACCCATACCAGCGAGGTTGCAGATGGCTCCAAAGCAGACAGATAAGAAGTCCCCAAACGAACGGCGCGTGCTCAAACATGAAGAGCTCGTCATTCTCGGATCCTTCTTCTCCGACATGCACGTCTATGGTGTCGAGGAGGCCCAAGACGGGGTCATCGACATCGAAGCGTTCAAGCTTAAAGGTGTTCCGAAAAACATGCGTGAAAAGTTCTTCCGAAACATCATCCAGGAGCTGAACGCGCGCGCGCAAAGGCTGGCCAGACCAGAGACGTAACGTATGGGCAAAGCCGTCGCGATCGCGACGGCTTTCTCCTTAGCTCTTCGTTAGTAAATCGCGCTCTATATCCGCGAACGTACCGCCAACCTTCTTGCCGGGATTAAATATATTTAGAGGATCGAAGATGCGCTTTGTTTCTTCAAACAAAGACATCACATGCTCACCAAAGAGCTGCGGGAGGTACGGCGTACGAATGATGCCGTCATTGTGTTCGCCAGTCGTGGTGCCGCCATACTCAATGACAAGATCGTACACGCGGCGGGAAAGCTCGATAATTATCTTCTTCGACTCAGGCTTATTAAGATCCATGAGCGGGATGATGTGGAAGTTACCATTGCCGATGTGTCCCGCGATTGTGTCGATGAGCTTGTACTCGTCTAGTATTGCGTAGAGACGGGGAAGGAACTCTGGGTATGTGTCTGGTGGAACAACAAAATCGTCGATAAACGGAGACGCATAGTACCCGTGGAGATTCTTACGTAGAAGAGCAAAGCTCTCCCGACGCACAATCCAATACTTTTCAGACACACGCTCGTTCTTGAGCACCTTTGTTGGAAGTTCAAATTCGGCAAGATCATCCTTAGCCTGCTGTGCTCGTACCACGGCAATCTGGTGCGTATCTTCGGAGAACTCTGCCATGAGGACAAGTTTTGGTACGCCTCCTCGAAGTAGCATGAGCATCTCTGGAATAAATGCCATGCCAAGACGAAGCGCACGCAGAAGGCCCATCTGCGAAAGCATTTGCGGCAGGAACTGCACTGCAAGTTTGAACGTATGATCGTCATACGATTCAAATGACTCTGGATTACGCGCGAGTACGCGTCGCACGATTTCGGGAAGGTCCTTTATGTCCTTCAAAAAGATTACGAGCATAGACCTGTGTGGCTGCGGATGTATGAGGCGTAGCTTCGCTTTCGTGACAAGGGTGAGGGTGCCCTGTGCGCCAGTGATGAGCTTTGCGAGATTGAAACTTCCGTCTTCGCCCAAGACTTCCCAAAGCGCATATCCAGCCGAATTCTTTGACACTTTCGGCCGCGCAGCTTTGATAGCCTCGTAATTGTCAGAAATGAGACGGTGCATGTCGCGATATATCTGACCCTCAAGTGTCTGGAGTTCCTTCTTCTCCGCTAACTCCGCCGGGCTGAGCTTCTTGAATAATGCCTGGCTACCGTCAGAAAGTACGACATCAAGCTCCTCGACATAGTCACGCGTTTTGCCGTACTCAAGGGTGCGCTCGCCGCCCGAATCGTTATTGATGATGCCTCCGAGCGCTGCGATAGAGCGGGACGCAGGGTAGGAGGGAAGTATTAAATTCTTCTTGAGTGTTTCTTTCTCAAAATCACGATAATAGGACCCAGGCTCGACGACCGCGTATCCGTCGCCAACTTCATGCACCTTATTCAAATACCTTGTGAATACCGCTACAACGGAGCGAGTCAGGGGACCGCCTGACATATCAGTACCGGCTGATCGTGCTGTTACAGATACGTCCTGACCGCGCTCCTTTGCTTCTCGTATTGAGCGTACGAGTACTGAAACATCATCAGCTGATTTTGGATATACAACGAGCGAAGGCATCCTCGTGAAGAGGCTTGTATCGCGGCTGTGCTTTTCGCGCTCGGCCGCTTCATCCGTCACATCACCAGAAAGTGATGATCGCAACTGTTCAATAAGTTCCTGCATGGAAGCAGTATAGCCCGGCTAGTGATGGCGACCGGCAACTTTGAAGTTGAAATGGAGATTGAAGAGGTAATTGCCGACTCCAACGACACAGGCTACCAGTACGCGCGCTAGCATGTAGTGGAGATGGAATGTCTCGGTAAGAAATGCAACCGCTGCGCTGATGAGAAACGCTCCGGCACATGCGAATGAGAGAAAGTACGCGTACCCGTGATGTACTTTGCGCTCGGTACCTTTGAAGACGAAACGGCGTGAAATGAAGTAGTTCAGTGAGACAGCAATAACAAATCCAATGAAAGTGGAGATGTAGTAGGGAATGCCGAAGAGCTCGGTCATAACCCAAATAAGGAGGAGGTCAAAAGCGAACGTAGATCCACCTACGAGCGAGTAGCGGAAGAAACGGACGAGACCTTTACGATCAATACGGGCAGCCATGTGATACATCATACTTGCCGCATGGGCAAATACCATGCGTAGCTCATTGCCCACTAGCTTCATGGGGTTTGAATTTGTATACTCCCGCCATGACCGACACTCCTGCCATCTCCGTCTCAGAGGTTAAAAAGACGTATTCAAAGGGCGTGGAAGCCCTGAAAGGTGTCTCTATGAATATCCCACAGGGTGAGTTCTTCGCGCTTCTTGGGCCTAACGGCGCCGGGAAGACCACGCTCATCTCCATCATTTCGCACCTCGTCAGGAAAACCTCCGGTGAGGTGATGATCAACGGAGTCTCCATAGACGCTGATCCGGACGCGGCCAAATCCTTTATCGGACTCGTGCCCCAGGAGTTCAACTTCAATATGTTCAAGAAGGTGATCAACGTTGTCGTTGATCAGGCTGGCTACTACGGCATTCCAAGGAAGGAAGCAATCGTGCGCGCCGAACAGATGCTCAAAGATCTCGGCCTCTGGGAGAAGCGCAACGAGATGAGTATGCGACTTTCAGGCGGCATGAAGCGTCGCGTCATGATTGCGCGTGCCCTGGTTCATGAGCCTAAGGTACTGCTTCTGGATGAGCCGACCGCGGGCGTCGATGTGGAGCTCCGCCGTGGCATGTGGGAGTACCTGAAGCGCATCAATGCTGAAGGCACGACCATCATCCTCACCACCCACTACCTCGAAGAGGCAGAACAGCTCTGCAGGAGCGCAGCCATCATCAATAAGGGCGAAATCATTGAGCAGGGGAGCATGAAGCAGCTCCTCAAGAAGCTCAGCTTTATAACTATGCAGCTCGATACGGTAGAGCCATTGACCGAGGCGAACATGCAGTTGCTGAAAGGCTACCCGCTCACGAAGATCGATGACAACACGCTCGAGCTTACGCTTAAGCCTGGCGAGACGGTGAACGATGCGTTCCGTAAGCTCTCGTCGATTGGCGTACAGGTTGCCAATGTGCGCAACTCAGGATCGCTCGAAGAGGTATTCGTTAACCTAATTAAGGCATGAGGTCCCCAATAATCCACGGTTATACAACGATGGTGCGCGAGGAGACAACGCGCCTCTTCCGCATCTGGTCGCAGACCCTGCTACCGCCAGTTGTCACCAATACCCTCTACTACGTCATCTTCGGTGCCTTTATTGGTAGTCAGGTAGCGGATATCGATGGCTTTTCATACATGGCATATATTGTGCCGGGCCTCGTCATGATGACCATTATTACGAGTTCGTACATGAATACAGTCTCGACGTTCTTCTTTGCGAAGTTCCAGAAGCACATCGAGGAAATGCTCGTTTCGCCGATGCCAAGCTGGGTCGTGGTTGCTGGGTTCGTAACCGGCGGCGTTATTCGTGGCATGCTGGTAGGTTTCTTGGTGCTCCTCGTCTCGCTTTTCTTCACGCACCTGGTTATATACAACGCGTTCATAATCTTTGGTGCGGCCATCCTTACCTCGGTTGTGTTCGCGCTCGCCGGCCTCGTCAACGGTATGTTCGCGAAATCCTTCGATGCCATCAGCATCGTTCCCACCTTCGTCCTGACCCCACTCACGTACCTCGGCGGCGTGTTCTATTCAGTTGAGATGTTACCGCCGTTCTGGCAGCAACTTTCATTGCTCAATCCGATCCTGTATATGGTCAATGCATTTAGGTACGGCTTCCTTGGCGTTTCAGATGTGCCGCTCACTACCTCCTTTGCCGTAATGGGCGCCTTCATTATCGTCTTCCTGGTCGCGGTCCTTTGGTTCTTCAAAAAGGGCGCGGGACTAAAGAACTAGCGTGCTATAGTCCCCATCATGAAGGGACTCCTGTATCGCATATCAACAAAGAGCGACGGGAATATGGCCGACAAGTTCGGTGAAGAGGACGCGCATGCAAATCAAGAGAAGTTTCTAAAGACCTTAGGAGCAAAGAGGGAAGACATGGCCTCCCTGCTTCCACAGCACGCGGATAAGATTGTGCGCGTCGGCAGAGACCGGTGCGGCACAAGCATTGCGGCGGAAGCCCTCATGACTGACGAGACTGATGTCGTGCTCGCGCTACCAACCGCAGACTGCTTTCCGGTAGCTCTTTATGATGGAAAGCATCGTGCGATTGCGCTTGCACACTGCGGCTGGCGTCCGACCGGACTAGGGTTGCCTAGGAAGACTATTGAAGCTATGACCGAGACGTTTGGTACAAACCCAAAAGACGTATGCGCGTTCATAGGTCCGGGCATACATCCGGAATCCTATATTGTCGAAGGAGTCGAACAAGTGCAGGATCCTGCATGGGCAAAATATCTCGCGCCCGAGGGTACGCAGATGCGCGTCGATGTTTTCGGTTATTTATACGATCAGCTTATTAGTGTGGGCGTACCATGCGGACAGATAGATGTTGATCCAGTAGATACTGCCATGGCGAACGAATACTTCTCGCACTATCGATCAGTGCGCACCGGAGAAGCGGAGGGGCGGTTTATGACTGTAATCGCACTTGAGAAAGAATAAGAGCTTCGTTTCCACACATACAATTTTGGCGAGACGTAGCGTGGTAGGCTCTAATTAATGGGTGTACTTCGATCCGATGCGGTGGGGCGCCGCGGCTTTACCCTTATCGAGCTTCTCGTCGTCATTGCCATTATCGGCATTCTTTCCGCGACTGTACTTGTGTCTTTGAATACTGCGCGCGCAAAAGCAAAGGATGCTGCTGATCTAAAGTCATTCAAACAGATGCAGCTTGCGATCGAGATGTGCTATGCAAAGCGGGGAACGTACGCAATGGGTGAGCCATCATTAAATGCATGCAATCGCTCATTGTTTAGCGATAATGATGTCGTGGGGGAGTGGGAGTCATTGTGCGGCGAGTTTCTGCCTACACTTCCAAATGCTCAAAACTTTCCTTTTCTCCTACACACCACTGCAACGAATTACGTCCTCATGGCCAAGCTCGGCAAAAGCCCTATGACCGCTACTCAGGTGACTGAAGTGCTGAGTGCGTACATGCCCTCGAGCGTATGGATCGGACCATGTACACAATATGGATACAACTACGCTGCGGGTAACGGACCATAAAAAAGCGGCCGGGGAAGCGCTCCTCCTCGCGCTTCCCCGGCCTAGGACTCGTTCTGTCGCATCATGGGCCATGTATATGAGCTCATAATGTGCTTCTCCCCGCACCAATAGGGCCAAGCAGAGGGACGGCCGGCGTTCCTCCGTGCCGTGTCGTCCAATCTCTACGCTCAGTACCATACCGAAGGTATCCTGAAGCGTAGATGAATGCGTTCTACGGCTTTGAGAAGTCGACTGATACCTCGGTGGTATCCTCTGGATTCTCTGCAGGCGTTTCGGTAGGTGTGCCTCGTGTAGAGCGGGGAAGAGAGACCCGTATCGTTGTGCCGTGCCCAAGCGCGCTGCGGATGCTTATAGAGCCATGATGCAGACGCACGATCTCGTTAACTATGGCGAGACCAAGACCAGACGAGCCCGTTCCAACCCCGCGTGCGCGTGAGGTGTCGGCACGGTAGAACGGCTCGAAGATGTGATAGAGGTCTTTCTGCGCAATGCCGATGCCCTGGTCGGCGACCGATACAACAACCCTGCCGTTGAAGTCGGTCTCGACTGTAAGCTCCACTTTTTTCTGCTCGTTCTTCGGAGTGTAGTTGATCGCATTCTTTACCAGGTTCGTAAGTATCTGGTCGAGCGCTGTTGCATTCCCATCAACACACGCGCCTTCCTCAGCGCGGACCTGCACAGCGACACCTCGTGAGTCTGCGAGTGCCGCGTGACGTTCTGCGACCGTGTGTGCAAGAGCATGCATGTCTACCGGCGATACCTTTAGAGAACCCGGCCGTACTAGCGTGTCGAAGGTGAGGAGATTGTTGATAGTCTCGCTCATACGGTCGAGCTCTACAATCGTCTCTTCAAGCACTTCGCGCTGCGCTTTCGGAATGGAAGGGTCCATAAGCGCAACCTCCGTATTGGTCTTAATGATCGCCATGGGCGTACGTATCTCATGCGCGACGTTCCCAATGAACCTCTTCTGGAACTGCAGAGAATTCCGCGCAGGGCGCAGTGCAAATCGTGTCATGAGAAATCCGAAGACAGCGGTGAGTGCGACAAGACCTGCAAACACGTACATGAGAATCATCTGGCGGACGCGTGATATCTCAGCCGCAAGCGACTCGGGAGTAGCTAGTCCCTGTGCAGCCAAAGTGATGTGGTCGCTTATGGCATCCACTGTCACGTCCTGAACGTACTGGATAGCCCACCAGAAGACGCCAATCTTAAACGTAACGAGGACGATCTGCAGGATGATGATGACGGTCGTCGCTTTGACGAACGGATTGAAGCGGAAGTTATCCGTTAAGCCGGTAGCCCACGCCGCGAATCGTTTCAAAGAGGGGGACGCCGTCTGCATAGTCATCAAGTTTTTTACGAAGATTCTTCATATGTACATCAAGAACGTTGCTGAAGCCAGGGAAATCGAAACTCCACACATGGTCCATGACGGCTTCGCGAGGGATTGCCTCGCCCGGACTGCGCATGAAGAACTCCAAGAGCGCGAACTCCTTCAGAGTAAGGTTCACCGGCTTTCCGTCCTTGGTGACCGTATGCTTGGTCGGATCAAGTTCTATATCGCGCGCGTGGAGTACGGTCGGGAGTGCATGCTCCGGGCGACGCAAGACCGCATTGATGCGCGCAATGAGCTCATCGAATGAAAACGGCTTTGCGACGTAATCGTCAGCACCTGAGTTGAGGAGATCGACCTTGTACTCGGTCTCGTCACGTGCCGTAAGAATAATGATAGGCGTGGTAACACCTTCTGCACGCGCGTCTCGGCAGATGGTCGCGCCATCGATCCCAGGGAGCATAAGGTCGAGGAGTATGAGGTCGTACTCGTTCCGGTAGAGGAGAATACGGGTCCTCGCTTTTTCACTGTCTGCGAGCCAGTCGACAGTAAAGCCCTTTAATTCGAGGCCTTTCTTAAGCGCCTCAGCTAGCTTCACTTCATCTTCTACGATAAGGATACGCATGTTCTGGAAGTTATCGATCAATCAGAGTGCCAGGTGGCTTGCCTAAGCTTCATATACTGTACCTGAACGCTTCATGAAGAAGCCTCATATAGGTATGGACGGCTGAAAAATACGTTCCTGTCTATCGATACCGTCCGCGATCGGAAAGGGCTGTTTTGACAAAGAGTATGACGAAGAACAGTACTGTTCCTATGGCCACATAAAACCAGAGCGGGGAACGCGCAAGGAAAAGGAGTGCCGCAATAATTGCTTGCCAGACGTTTTGTATCCACCCACCTATATCGAATGATTGCGCAGCGTTCTCTTCGGGTGAGAGTGCGGTTTGTTCATCCTCTATACCAAGCACCTCGCCCGTCGGAGTGGTCGAGCTTGCAAGCTTTTCGAGAGCTTTCACGGCGCTCTCGCGGATGGACTCTGTAGTCGCAAATGTTGTTGAGGCAATGTTCTGAACTATGGGTGTTGTCGATGCAATCGCAGCCTCCACCGCACTCGCAGCTTCAACGGTCTTCTGCACAGCCTCAGGCGGCGGTGGTTTTGGCGCAACTGCGACGGTCGTCGTTCCGGTCACCGTTTGTGAAAGCTCCTCAGTAGAGCCGGTAAGGCGCGCAGAGAACGCGTGCGTGCCCTCATCTGCGGTCCATGCCTGTGAGATGACCTGTGTTGTGCCCGGCGCCGCTGTGATGCTCTTTGCGCCAACAACCTCGCTATCAACCATGAACTCGACAGAACCAGTAAGCGGCTCATCGCTGCTGTTGTACACCACCGTATAAATGGACACGCTCTCACCGTCTGTAAGCTCGGTCTTTGAAAGCCAGAGCGAGGACGTAGGAAAGCCTGCTGGTACTGGTGCCGCAAGCGCAAAAGCTGGAAGGGTAAGGAACAAGACGAGAAACCGCATGTACGTAAAGTATAGGGCATAGGCGCGGCCGTAAGTGCTACTATTTCCCTATGAACGTTCGCGTCCCCGTATCCACGGCCATGCTCCTGCTTGGGATGTGTGCGCCGCTTTTCTCGTCGGCGCAGGTTGTCGACGCGCCAGCGATAGCCGCGCTTACCGCCCGCTCACTTTATACTGATACGTCCTATATTGCAGCGCTTGCCGACATTGAGGTATCGCTTGAGTCAACCCAGGTAGTTTCAGTAGAAAACGTGAGCGTCTCCGTAAATGGTGAAGCCGTTACGATGACCGCATCCACAACCGGTACACATTTCACAGGAATACATCGCGTTGAGGTAGGTGACACGGAAGGTCCGATCGATCTGCGCGCGTCTATCGCAGGTGGCGCGGAGCAGGTAGGTGTTACAGAAGGGGACACCCTCATCATCGACCTGACGCCGCCGAGCTTGTCCCTTACACAACTGAGCCCCATCAGCTTTGAAGCCACGCAACCTGAAGGTTCCCCAGTCGCTTATCTCATGCCGGAGAGCAGCGACCCACTTGTTGAGGTCGTATGCGAGCCTTCTTCAGGAGCGAACTTTATCGTGGGAGATACCGAGGTGTTCTGTTTTGCGCTGGATTTAGCAGGTAACACCTCAGATTCAGTGACATTTTTCACCGTCCAGGTAAGCGATACAACGGCGCCGATGGTGGAGCTTGTGGGTGACGCGGAGCTATCGATAGAGCAGGACAGCATCTACATGGATCCAGGCCTTACCATTAGTGATAACGCGTACACAGAGTTCACGACCACTACGGATATAGCTGTGGACACGTCAGTCCCCGACACATACACGATTACGTATACCGTCACCGATGGGTCAGGAAATAGCGCGACCATCGCACGTACCGTTACTGTGGTTGCCACCTCTTCCGGCGGGGGCGGTCGCTCATCGCAAGACGATGAGGAGGAGGAAGTTGCAGCTGAGCCTGGCGAGGTCTTGGGCGAGTCAGACGAAACGGCTCAAGGGGAAGTGCTTGGTGCGCGTGCGTACCACTTCACCAGCTATCTGCGTATGGGCGCTACGGGAGAGGAAGTTATAGAGTTGCAAAAGCTTCTCAGTGCATTCGGGCATCTGTCGCATGAGCCAACAGGGTATTTCGGCCCCCTTACGCGCGCTGCACTCGCGGCATACCAAGAGGCGCACGGGCTTCAACCGGTCGGATACATCGGCCCGAAAACACTCGCGCTCTTGAACATGGGAACGGTCTCATCAGATCCGCGCATTCCGGCGCTTCTTGAAGAGATCATGCGGCTCCAGGCTGAGATAAACAAGTTAAAGGGAGTACAATAGCGCCATGTCATTACGGAAGGGACACCGCACCTTGAAGATCGCTCTTGTGGGCGTGCTTTCTGTGGCGGTTCTCATAGAGGCGTTCGTCCTCGTAGGCGGTATTTCATTTCTAAAGCAGCACGGGGGCCTCGCGAGCGTTCTCCCCAGCGTAGTCGCGCTCCTTACGAATGATGCGCGTACTGAGGAACATCTCGCATCGTTGACCGACAATGAGCTTCTGCGCCAGGGCGCGCAAATGAAGGCTGATGATATGGCAGAGAAAGGATACTTCTCCCACACCGGTCCCGACGGTTCGCAGCCATGGAAGTGGTTTTCCCTTGCAGGATACCGCTACCAATTCGCTGGAGAGAACCTTGCGGTCAATTTCACAGAGTCCGAAGATGTGGTTGCAGCGTGGCTCAAGTCGCCATCACACCGCGCAAATATTCTTAAGAAAGATTTTACCGAGATAGGCATTGGTATTGCGACTGGAACCTATAAAGGCAAAGAGGCAGTTTTTGTAGTGCAGTTCTTCGGCAAGCCCGCTCCCCAGGGACTAGCGCAGGTTGGTGGCGCTGACGGCTCGAGAGTCGCTGCTGATGCGTTCCTGCATTCAGAACAGGTGCTCGGTACCAGTACGTCACTCGTCGGGCAATTCCTGACGTCCCCAGACTCCCCGCAGAAGCAGGCGTTCTACGTACTTCTCGGCGTTTTTCTCATACTGTTGGTCGTAGGGTTTGTATTTGGAAAGAGGTTCCCAAAGCTTTGGCCAACCATTGCCATTTTGCTCGCGCTCGCGATTCTGCTTGGTTTTGCGCTTTACCACAAGGAGCATCTTTTAGGGCAGCCGTACATAGAAAGTCAGGCTTCGTAGGCTTCACGTAGGCTACAGGCTCATGAGCGTATTGATGCGCTTATGAGAAACCATTCAGTCTGGAAGAAATACGGGTATGCCTGGGCGACGTTATTCCTATTTGCATTCTCGCTCGCAGGGCATTGGATGTTTGGCTGGTATGCGTACGTAGAAGAACAGAGAGAGCATGGAGAGCCTCCCGTTGTCGCAAGCTATACGATCGAAATGATGCGCGACACGCTAGAGAACTGGCAGTCGGAGTTCCTGCAACTCATTTGGCAGGTCGCCGGTCTCGCGTATCTGTTTTACCTAGGTTCACCCCAGTCCAAGGAGGGTGACGACCGAAAGGAGGAGAAGTTGGATGAGATTCTTCGCGCTGTTGCCAAGGATGGCGATGAAAAGATAAAGAAGCTCGACAAGAAGTACGGCAAGGCCTAAGCACCCTCGCGCCACTCAGGCTTTTCACCGGTCCTCACGCAAATGTACATAAGGCTTCCGATCAATACGGAAACCCACAGGGCATGCGTAAGAACAGGGAAGAGGATGTCGAGAAAAGGCTCGCCAGTATGCTCGACTACGTAGTTGGTGAAGCGGCCGATGGACCATGCGAGCGCGGCGGCGTATACAAGAGTCACAACCCAGCCCTCCCAGGAGGAAGGGGTCCAGCCCCAGCCATACCGTTTAGTCCTAAACCACCGCTTCTTCATAGCTTCATGATAGCAAAGCATACTAGGTATGAATGGCGCATTATGAAGAGCATTTGTTACACTAGGCACATGGCATACGACTTTCAGAAACTCAAAGACGGCATCAAAGAGAACGAAGAGTGGCTCACGCGTGAGCTTTCCGGCGTCAGAACCGGACGGGCTACTCCGACGCTACTTGATAACGTAAAGCCGGATATATACGGCGCACGCACTCCTATTACCAATGTCGCCTCGGTTACCATCGAGGACGCGCGCACTTTGCGCATCGTTCCGTGGGACAAGTCGGTCGTAAAGTCGATCGAAAAGGGTATTACGGAAGCAGATCTTGGCATCTCGGTCGCTGTAGATGATATGGGCCTTCGCGTCATCTTTCCGGAGTTAACCGCCGAGCGCAGGCAGCAGCTCGCAAAACTTGCCGGAGAAAAGACAGAGCACGCTAAAGTTACTCTCCGTGGATTGAGGAACGAGGCCATCAAGGATCTCGAAGCGGCGGAGAAAGAGGGCGGCATGAGCAAGGACGAGCTGTTCCGTCTGAAGGAGGATCTTCAGAAGATGATCGACGCTGCGAACATGCAGCTCGAGGCTATCACCAAGAAGAAGCAGGACGAGATCACCACCCTCTAGTACATGGTATCCGCCATCATAATTTTCATTATCGTACTCGTTGCGCTCATCGTAGTGCATGAGTTCGGTCACTTCGTCGCCGCAAAGCTCTCGGGCATGCGTGTTGATGAGTTCGGTATCGGATACCCGCCCAAGGCAGCAGGCCGGAAGTGGCACGGGACCGAGTACACCCTTAACTGGCTTCCGTTTGGTGGCTTTGTCCGCATATACGGCGAGGACCAGCAGGCGGTCGATGAAGACCCTCAGGACGCAGAGCGTGCGTTCTTCAAGAAACCCCGCATCCTTCAGGCACTGGTGCTTGGGGCAGGCATCCTCATGAATCTCTTGTTCGCATGGCTCCTCCTTTCTCTAACCCTCGGCCTTGGCGCTACGCGAGCGCTTGAAGAGAGCGAGATTGGAAACGCCAATGACCCGTATGTTCTCGTCTCGAGTGTGATGCCCGGGTCTCCGGCTGAGGAAGCAGGCTTTATGCCGGGTGACCGCATCGTGCGCGCTACTGCCGGCGCTGATCTATTCCTAAGCGCGAGTGCAGATGAATTCACCTCATTTGTTTCAGGAGAGACCGATCCAATAACGTTTGTCGTCGAGAACCAGGATGCGGAACGCACGCTTACGGCAACGCCACGCGCAGGGCTCTCGCCCGAGGATCCTGAGCGCAAAGTACTCGGTGTCGGTGTAGCTTCGGTCGGAATTGTAAAGACGCCGTGGCACGTGGCGCCTGTCGAAGGCCTCACGCTCACCTGGGAGCTTACGAAAGCAACCGCAGTCGGCCTCGTTCAGTTCTTCGGTAGTATCTTCACGCTCTCCGCCGATCTGTCGCAAGTTTCAGGACCGGTTGGCATAGCAGGGGCGGTGGGGGATGCTGCGGGAACGGGACTATCCGAGCTCCTGACGCTTACAGCGATTATCTCAATAAATCTTGCGCTCATTAACCTGCTGCCGATACCGGCTCTGGACGGCGGACGACTTCTTTTTGTCGCCATTGAGGCGGTCATTAGGCGCCCCTTACCACGGAAGTTCCAGGCTTGGGTGAATGCTGCCGGATTCGCGTTCCTCATCTTGCTCATGATCGTCGTGACCGCAAGCGATCTGTTCAAGATCGCAGGCTAGAAAACGAAGACGCCGTGTCCCGAAGGACACGGCGTCGGCCGTTACAGGCCGCAAAGTTTGTCGTTGACCGCAGCGACTACTTGCGGGAGGTCTTCAAGCGTCTTGCCGCCCGGGATGAAATGGAATGCCTCGGAAGAGGCTCCAATTTCTTCCGGCCAGGTACGCTCGAGCGACATCCGCTCATCAATGCCTACAGCTGATTCTCCGCGGCGAAGGAGCCGCTCGCGCAGCACCGCTTCGCCTGGGGACTCGAGATAGATCGAGACCACGGGCACCGTAAGGCCGTACTGTCCGCGGATGAACTCAGCAAGCTCGTGCACTTTGCTCGGCACCAAGATCATGATGCCGATGCCGCGCGGTTTGTCGCAGACATCGAACACAGCGTTGCGGTCGGTGCCGTAGCTGACGTCGCCACGACTGACATGCCAGAGGAAGAACTGGGCGCGCACGAAGCGCTCAAAGTCTTCTTTGCTCACATACTCGTACTCGCCCGGCAGGTCGCTCTCGCGCCTGCAGCGCGTCGTGACGCTCTGTATCATTCGAACGTCGGATCGTTGTCGCAAGAGTTCTCCTGCGAGGGTGGTCTTGCCGGAACCGGACATTCCGGTCAGCGTCAGTATGGCGGACATGGGAAACGCTCCAGTTGTTGCTCCGGTATCATTTAAGTACATCCAGAAGGAGTGTCAAATACTGGTGTTTTGCTCCTATAGGAACAACCTCGTATACTAGGGAATACATGCGCCAGTCAGCACTCTTCACCCGCACCCGCCGCGACGCGCCGTCTGATGAGACCGCGAAGAACGCGCAGCTCCTTATCCGCGCAGGATATGTGCATAAGGAAATGGCTGGTGTCTACTCCTATCTTCCCCTTGGCACACGCGTGCTGCAGAACATTGAGAATATTGTGCGCTCGGCGATGAACTTTGTTGATGGTCAAGAAATCCGTATGGCGACGCTGCATCCGTCTGAGCCGTGGAAACAGACTGGGGGGTGGGACAACATTGACGTCTTGTTCAAGATCAATAGCCGAACCGAGCGGGAGTACGCACTCGGTCAGAGCGAGGAAGAGATTGTCACGCCAATCGGAAAAGAATATGCGGTCTCCTACAAGGACCTGCCGATGTCTGTCTATCAGATAGGACAGAAATATCGTGATGAGCTCCGCGCCAAGTCCGGCATTATGCGCGGACGCGAGTTCACAATGAAGGACATGTATTCCTTTCACGCCACTCAGGAGGATTTCGATACGTACTACGAGCGCGTAAAGGAGATATATCTTCAGATCTTCTCCCTTTGCGGACTTACTGCGCGCGTGACAGAAGCGTCAGGCGGAAGCTTCACGGAGAAGCTTTCCTACGAATTCATGGTCCTTACCGATGCGGGTGAGGACGATATCCTGTACTGCACCGAGTGCACGCACTGCGTTAACGTTGAAGTTGCCAAGGACAAAGAGGGTGATACCTGTATGAAGTGCGAGAAGGGAACAATGCAGGCGGCCAAGGCGGCTGAGGTCGCTAACGTATTTGATCTCGGACAGAAGTACGCCAAGGACTTCGACTTCACTTTCAAGGATGCAGAGGGCAATGACCAGTATCCAATCATGGGTTGCTACGGCATTGGCATTACGCGCCTTATGGGCGTCATCGCAGAGGCGCTTTCGGACGACAAGGGTCTTGTCTGGCCGCACACGGTCGCTCCTTTTAAGTTCCATCTCGTATCGCTTGCGGGCGGTAATAAGGAGGTCGAGGAATACGCTGAAAAGTTGTACGAGGACATATCAAAACTTGGCGTACCGGTACTCTATGACGATCGTGAGCTTCATGCAGGCGAGAAGTTTGCAGACGCAGACCTCATCGGCATCCCAGTAAAAATAATCGTTGGAAAGAAGACGCTCGAGAGCGGACAGCTTGAGATCGTTGCGCGTGGAAGCGGCAAGGTCGATATGGTATCCCGCGAGCAGTTCTTCGGAACTGAAGCATAGGTATGGTAAAGAAAGTACGCGGCAACTCTCTCTTCTCAAGCGATATCGGTATCGATCTCGGTACCGCAAACACGCTCGTGTACGTGCGTGGCAAAGGTATTGTAATGAATGAGCCGTCGGTTGTGGCAGTTAACGATAAGACTGGTCAGGTGGTTGCGGTTGGAAAGGAAGCGAAGGTCATGCTCGGCAAGACTCCGCCGCATATCCGCGCGGTGCGCCCCCTTAGCCATGGCGTCATCTCCGACTTCGAGGTGACCCAGGAGCTTCTTGGTTATCTCATCACTAAGGCCTCAGGCGGCCGCGCGCGCCTATTTGGCCCGCGTGTTGTTGTTGGCGTTCCGACCGGCGTCACGAACGTTGAGAGTAGGGCAGTGAGGGACGCGGCGATGACTGCAGGTGCACGTGAGGTCTATATCATCGAGGAGCCGACCGCAGGGGCGATTGGCGCAAAGCTGCCTATCACAGCGGCGCAGGGCACGATGGTGCTCGATATCGGCGGCGGTACGACCGATATCGCGGTGCTCGCGCTCGGCGGTACGGTTGCCTCTAAGAGCTCGCAGGTAGCGGGCGACCGGTTCAATGAGAACATCATCGATTACGTGCGTAGTGAGTTTCAGCTTGCGATCGGCGAGCGCACCGCCGAAGATGTAAAAATAGACATCGGTGCGGTACTTCCGCTGGATGAGCCTATGGAGAAGGCGATACGCGGTAGGGATCTCGCTACGGGTTTGCCGCGCGAGATTATCCTTACCGATACCCATGTGCGGGAGGCTCTCGCCGCATCCCTGGACTCATTGATGGAGGCAATGAAAGAGGTTATCGAGAAAACGCCGCCCGAGCTTCTTTCAGATGTGCTCGAGCATGGCGTGACGGTATTCGGAGGCGGCGCACAGCTGCGGGGTCTTCCAGAACTTCTGGCCAAGATGCTTGGGGTCCCGGTCCATGTCGCCTCCGATCCTTTGACGGCGGTTGTGCGCGGTACGGGCATTGTGACCGAGGACCCGCGTGCTTGGGGCGAAATATTCATGCATGAAGAGGCAATTCTCACGAAGCGGTAGCAGAGGACTTTTGTCCGGAGGACGCATACCGGCGCTCGTCGTCGCGGTAGTGCTCGTTGTACTTCTTATCCTTGGGCTCGTATTTCCGGCAGCACTCGTTTCCTTTGCGCGTCCGTTGTGGTCTGCGGGCACGGGGATCACTGCCGCGGTCGGTAATGTCATGCCCGAGAATCCGACAGCTCTCAAAGAGGAGCGCGACCGTCTCGAGGCGGAACTTACAGCGCGTTCGAACGAGCTCTATGCACTACAGGCGCAGACTGATGATTTAGCGCGCCTTGGCGATACGGAGGACCGCATCATTGCAGGCGTGCTCGCGCGCCCACCCATGTCTCCGTACGACACACTTATCGTAGAGCCTGAAGCCCCTGTGCGTGAGGGAGCGCAGACCTACGGAATTGGGGGAGCACCCATCGGTACTGTTTCGCGTGCTGACGTGGGTAGTGCTCACATATCGTTCTATTCGACAGCGGGGCGCTCGACCTTAGGCTGGGCGGGAGAGGCGCGCATACCGGTCGAACTAATTGGAGTTGGCAGCGGCGCGTTTCGAGTAATGGTCACTAAGGACGCGGGCATCGTAGTGGGTGATCTCGTGTACGTGCCAGGGCCGGGCGCGCTCCCGATCGGCAGCGTCGCACGTATCGACACAAATCCATCGTCCCCTTCATCGACCCTTTTCATACGTCCGCTCGTAAGTCCCTTCTCGCTCACGTGGGTTTCCATTGAGCGCTAGCAAGCAGCATGGTACGCGCGATACTCATCATCCTCGCCATGGTAGCGCCCTTCACCATGCCTTGGGCGTATGCGGTACTGCTAGGTCTCATAGCGTCCTATTTCTTTCCGCCTACAGCATTAGTCATGGGTACTCTGTTTGAGGTTCTCTACGGACAGGGTACGGTACCGTACGCGTTCTTTATAGGAGCTGTTATCTTCACGCTCATGCTCGGCGTGCGCCGTTTTGTGAAGACGCGTATCATGGACGCATGAGATGGGGTAAGCGCAGGAAGCGTGCGCTGGAGCTCGCGCCGGACGAGATATTCCTCGATTCCTATAACATTCCCGACTTCGATCAGGGACGCCTTGAGGGACGCCTCGAGAAGCCGCTGCCAGAACGCGTATACCTTGGCCTTTTAGGTGCAGTCGCGCTTATATTCGTCGCTTTGGTCACGCAGGCGGCAAACCTCGGCATCATACAGGGTGAGAAATATGCTGCGCAGAGCGAGCGCAACCGTCTGCGGCCAGAAGTCCTCTTTGCAGAGCGCGGCGCAATAGTCGACAGAAACGGGGTACCGCTTGTTGAGAATGAGCCAGGAGCGGACGGATACCCGGATCGCAACTATCGCGCTCCAGGTTTCTCGCTTCTCCTAGGCTACGTCTCATACCCGAAGAAGGATAAGTCGGGCTTCTACTACGATACTGAAATCAAGGGACTTGCAGGTGCTGAGCTTCAGTTTGAGGAGCGACTGAAGGGACAGAACGGAACGCTTCTAGTCGAGGAGAATGCGCTCGGTCAGATACAGTCGCAGGGAAGCGTTCGCCAGCCAGTGCCGGGAGAGACGGTATCACTAGCAATAGATTATCGAGCGCAGGAAGCGCTTTATGATGCGGTGAAAGAGGTTGCCGACATGATCCCGTACCAGGGCGGCGCAGCGGTCCTTATGGACGTCACGACCGGAGAGGTACACGCCCTGGTGTCATATCCAGAATATGACTCGAATGTACTTTCCAAGGGTCAGCCGGCCGATCTTATCGAGGGATACCTGTCTGACTTCCGTCAGCCGTACCTGAATCGACCAGTCGCAGGTCTATATACCCCAGGATCCATCGTGAAGCCCGTGGTCGCTGCAGGGGCGCATCACGATGGTGTCATAGCTGCCGCAACGGCAATCGTCTCTACGGGATCTATTTCCATACCAAACCCATACAATCCGTCCAACCCGACCATCTTCCGTGATTGGAAGGCACACGGTGCAACCGACATGCGTCAATCGATCGCGGTCTCCTCGGATGTGTATTTCTATACGATCGGTGGTGGCTTTAACGGACAGAAGGGGCTTGGCATAGAGCGGCTTGCATTCTGGTACCGTGCGTTTGGCTATACAGATCCGACGGGCATCGATCTCTCGGGTGAGAAGTCTGGCTTCGTACCAACTCCAGCGTGGAAAGAGGAGACTTATGATGAGCCGTGGCGCATCGGCAATACCTTCCACACCGCGATCGGGCAGTACGCGATGCAGGTGACGCCGCTAGAGGCGGTACGTGCGACCGCTGCAATCGCGAACGGCGGCAAGCTTGTCGTTCCCACGATAGAGAAGGGAAAACCGATACAAGGACATTCGATTGCCATTAATCCTGAAGCGCTCCGTGTTGTGCGTGAGGGTATGCGCCTCAGTGTCACCGAAGGAACAGCGCTCGGTCTCAATGATCTTTCATATATGAAGGCTGCTGGAAAGACGGGAACCGCGCAGCTCGGCGCTAACAATGAGTGGTACAACACATGGCTAGTAGGCTTCTTCCCGTACGACAATCCAAAGTACGCCTTTGCCGTGGTTATGGAGCGCGCCCCGGCAGGCACTGCCATTGGCGGCGTATACGTTGCGCACAAAGCATTCTCTAAGCTCCGCCAGACGGCCCCAGAGTACTTCGGATTATCCGCAGATTGACGCCCCACAAGGAGCACGTAGAATACGAGGAACTAGTAAGTTAATTCTCATGATGACCGAGCAGGAAACAATGGTGAGCCAGGAGAAGTTCGACGAGATGGTGAAGGAACTCGAGAACTTAAAGACGGTTCGCCGCACCGAGATCGCTAAGAATCTCGAATACGCACGTTCGCTCGGCGATCTCTCCGAGAACGCAGAGTACCAGGAAGCACGCGAACTTCAGGCAGCCACCGAAGAGCGTATCAGGAAGCTTGAGGAGCTCGTTAAGCGTGCCAAGATCGTAACCGATGGCAAGAAGAAGGACATCGTTGGCTTCGGTTCCAAAGTCACCATCAAGCGCGATGGAACATCTGAGCCGCATGAGTACACCATCGTTGGAAGCGAGGAGGCAGATATGCGTGAGCGCAAGCTCTCTCATGTGTCGCCACTTGGCGCAGCACTCATGGGCAAGAAGAAGGGGGAAGTGTTCACCTTCGAGACCCCAGGCGGCAAGCAAACCTACGCCATCGAAAAGGTATCCTAGCAAGAAGGCCGCAAACGCGGCCTTCTTCATTTCCATGCTAGTATGCCCTCATGTTTTGGGCAGACCGAATCGCAAAGGAAATACAAAAGGAGAAAGGTGGCCTTAGTCGCCCGCTTATCATTCGCGACGAAAAGACCCTTTCCGGACGCGTACATGTGGGAAGCATGCGGGGACTCGCCATTCATGCGCTAGTCGCTGAGGTTTTGGACGAGTATGGGATCAAGAACACCTTCCTCTGGGAACATAATGATTTCGATCCATTCGATTCCATACCGCCGCAGCTAGACGAGTCGGTGTACCGAGAGCATCTCGGAAAACCTTTGTATCTCGTCCCGTCGCCGGAGCCTGGCTATGACAACTATGCGGAGTTTTATGGCGCTGAGTTCGAAGGTGTACACCGTAAGTTCGGTGCGACGCCCTCCTACTACCGTGCATACCGCGACCTATACGGTGCAGGGAAGATGGACGCACAGATCAGAACCGCACTTGATCGAGTTTCTGATATACGCCGCATCCTTAAGGAAGTTTCAGGATCGGTGAAGGATGAGAGCTGGCTTCCCGTATCGGTTGTATGTGAGAAGTGTAAGAAGATGATGACCACTCGCGCGTACGACTGGGATGGTGAGACCGTGGCGTATACCTGTGAGCGCACTCCTGACGAATGCGTGCCATGCGGACATGAGGGACGAGTCGCTCCTTTCTCAGGCGCCGCGAAGCTCTTCTGGAAGGTTGAGTGGGCCGCAAAGTGGGTCGCAATGGGTGTCGATGTCGAGGGCGGTGGCAAAGACCATTCCACAAAGGGCGGCGCGCGCGACGTTGCGAATCATATTGCGCGGGAAGTGTTCGGCATAGATTCGCCGTTTGATATTCCATACGAGTTCTTCCTCGTCGGCGGAAAGAAGATGTCTTCATCAAAAGGTAGGGGTTCTTCAGCAAAGGACATGTCTGAGCTCTTTACGCCTGAGCTGTTCAGGCTGCTCCTGATCGGTAAGGAGCCTATGCAGCAGATTGATGTGGATCCAGAAGGTGACTCCGTGCCGCGCATGTACGACTGGTATGACGATCTTGCGCAGATGGTCAGGGAGGGCATTGCCGACGATTTCACCCGCCTCTACGCACTAGCTCAGTTGCCTGAGGATCAGGCAGAGATATCAGCGCCATGGCAGCTTCGCTTCAGCCAGCTTTCTTTTATCGTACAGATGCCGCATATGGATCTCATTACCGAGGCTGCGCGGATAAAGGGCGCCGTTCTTACGCAGGAAGAGGAAACGAAGCTCAGTGAGCGGGCAGGATACGCACGTTTCTGGCTTGAGATGTACGCGCCTGAATCTGCGCGCTATGTACTCCAGGAGGTAGTGCCCACCGTCTCATTTTCCGAAGCGCAGAAGGCCGCATTCAAAGCCCTTATGACTTTTGTCGATGAGGAGCGTACGGGAGAGGAGGTGCATGCATTCCTGCACGCGCTTAAGACCGATATCCCGATTTCCCCGAAGGAGCTCTTCTCCGGAATCTACGAACTTTTCTTAGGTCGTACATCTGGTCCTAAAGCAGGTTGGTTCCTCTCGGTCTTGCCGCGAGACTATGTCCTCAATCGCCTAAAGAAGGGAAGCGCATAAGAAGAACGGCCCCAGAAGGGGCCGTTTGAGTTTGCAGATGATTTTTTAGTAGAGTTCACGGTCGGTGGCGTGGTAGTAGTCGCGGGTCTGGCGTCCAAGACTTTCGTTGTATTGGTCGTCAGTCCCGCGCGTAAGGAACGGAGCCCGGTGCGTGATGCCGTGATCCTTGCATGCGCTGGTGTCGATTTCCTCCGTGCAATAGGGGCGGGGGATCGGCGGCAGCGCCTGGACGGGGGTGTTCTGGATGGAATCTCCCGGTTCGACTCCACGCATCCATGCAGGAACAGTATTGCTGGTCTCAGTCATCGCTATTCTCCAAGGTGCATGTGGTTCATTGTGTACCGTTTCGTTCTAAAACGGCGAGAGCCCGATCCTTTCGGTCGGGCTCTCGCTTCATTTCTCCTTCTCGTCTTACTTCGTGGAGGAAACCTCAAGCGAAACCCCGACCGGTTTAATTAGGCCGAAGTACACAAAGGTTGCGAAGACGAATGTATTTATTGCACTCTTCATTACTTCTTAGGATAGGCTTCTTCATCTTATGTGTCAACGTTCATGGGGATAACAGAATGAGGAGTGGGAGAAAGTGTCATATACTGGCATACATGTGGGAGAAAGTGGGATGAGATTCCACCACCTCCTGCGCCTACTTCCTACTATGTTCATCGGAGAATACCGCCACACATTCGATACGAAGAACAGAATTTCGCTACCAGCGAAATTCAGGAAGGAACTTGGCGCATCTGTGGTTGTTACGCGCGGTCTTGATAAGTGTCTCTTCGTATACGCAAAGAGTGCGTGGAAGAAGGAAGCTGAGAAGATTGCTCGCCACTCAACGGGAAGCGCAGCAGGCCGCGGCCTTTCACGACTTATGCTTGCTGGCGCGGTAGAAGCTGATGTTGATTCAGCAGGCCGCATCCTCGTGCCTGACTACTTGCGTTCGTTTGCGAGTCTTTCTGATAAGGGTGTTATTGCTGGGGTTTCAGATCGTGTCGAGATTTGGGACGAGAACGCATGGGAGGCGTACACGAAGACCATTGAGTCTGAAGCTGATGCTTTTGCTGAGAAGCTCGGCGACCAGGGAGTCCTATAACGTATGGAGACCAAGCACGACAGCGTCCTCTTTAACGAAACTATCGAATGGCTTGATATTGAGCCGGGAGATACGGTCGTAGACGCTACCCTTGGCGGGGCAGGGCACTTCAAGGCTATGCTCTCTGCGCTTGGTCCGCAGGGAGCGCTTGTGGGCATCGATGCAGATCATGACGCCATCCTGCGCGCGCAGAAGGTCGTGGATAGTGATCTTAGGTGTGAAAAGGCTGCCATCCATCTTGTCGAGAACAATTTCCGCAACCTTGAGTCGATTGTGGAGGAAGCTGGGGTAGGTGCGCCCGACAAGATCCTCTTCGATCTAGGTTGGAGCTCGTTTCAGCTTACACGGGGCCGCGGCTTCTCCTTTAAGGCTGATGAGCCGCTTCTCATGACCTATGGCAACCCAGAGGAGGCAGAGACCGCAGCTGACCTCGTCAACAGTGCAAGTGAGGAAGAGCTCTCAGACATTATTTTTACATACGGTGAAGAGCGCTTCGCGCGCGGCATCGCTAAGTCGATCGTTCGAGAGCGAAAAACAAAAAGCATTCTTACAACAGCCGATCTCGTTGCCGCTGTCGAAAAGGGAACGCCGTCCTGGTACCACCATCGACGTCTCCACCCGGCAACAAAGACCTTCCAGGCGCTGCGTATCGCGGTTAACGACGAGCTGGGCGCCCTACGTGAGGGCCTCGCTGCGGCGCTCCGTGTTGTGAATCCTGGCGGCCGCATCGCAGTTATTACTTTCCACAGCATCGAGGACCGCATTGTTAAAAGCATGTTCCGCGACGCAGCGTACGCGGGGAAAGGGTGCCTCGGTACTAAGAAACCCATTGTGCCTTCCGAGGAGGAACTCACAGTGAATCCTCGCGCACGCAGCGCGAAGCTGCGCGTGTTCCTGCGTGAGGATGTCGCACCGTCTAAAAGCTCTTTATTTCATAATCACGTAGCCTATGTCTGATAAACTCATCCCCGTCCTCGGTTCAGTAACCGCACTCCTCATAGGCGTTTATGTCACGCTCGTGGTCACCACAATCTATTTTGCTACCTGGCAGACCCAGGGCATCGCCCAGATACGCGAGCTCGAGGGCACCATCGCATCTCTTGAGACTGACTACTATGCTGCTATCGAGCGCATCAACCGCACCGATCCGATGGCGCATGGCCTTTCTGCTCCCATTGCCGTCCGCTATGTAGCGGCAACCGAGGGCACCAACGTTTCGTTCGCAAGCCGCTAGTATGCGCAGGGCGTTCCGGCTGAAGCTCCGCATTCTCTCCGGCGTCCTCTTCGTCTTTACACTTCTTCTCGTTACCCGGCTCTACTTTGTGCAGGTAGTGCATGGGTCTGACTATGCGCTCCGTGCTGAGCGTCAGTATGTAAGCTCGAGCCAGCAACTCTATGACCGCGGCTCCATTTATTTCACCCGGAAGGACGGGACGTACCTTTCTGCAGCGACTTTGGCGACTGGCTTCACGCTTGCGGTAGACGCAAAGCGCATTGAAGATCCAGAAGCGGCATACGCTGCGCTTGCGGCTATTGTCCCAATTGAGTACGAGGCGTTTATGGCTGCTGTTGCTAAGACCGATGATCCGTACGAAGTTATCGCTCGGCGCGTTCCAGACGCGGCTGGCCGGCAAATCGGAGAGCTTGAGATTCCAGGCGTCATAGTAGAGCGCGAACGCTGGCGTACGTACCCAGCTGGCTCTATGGCTGCGCAGACCATAGGATTTGTCGCCTACGATAACGACAATACGCTCGCCGGCAGGTTTGGACTTGAGCGCTATTACAACGACGTGCTCGATCATAAGGCAGACGGTCTCTTCGGCAATTTTTTCGCGGAGTTGTTTGCGAATCTTGATAGCGTGATGGTCGACGCGCGAAGTGCGCGCCAGGGAGACCTCATCACCTCCATTGAGCCTATGGTTCAGGAGAAGCTCAATCAGGTGCTTGAAGACGCACATGCGCGCTATGGCGCCCGAGAGACTGCGGCGATCATCATGGATCCAAAGACAGGCGAAATCATCGCTATGGATTCAATACCAGGGTTCAATCCTAACGACTTCTCGAAAGCTGATCCAACGACTTTCAATAATCCTTTGGTTGAACACGTGTATGAGTTCGGTTCGATTGTAAAGACGCTTACTGTCGCTGCAGGCCTTGATGCAGGGGTCATACGCCCAGAGACGACATACAACGATGTTGGCTGTATTACTGTCAATACACGCACGATCTGTAACTACGATCTAAAAGCTCGCGGCGTCGTTCCTATGCAAGAAGTACTTTCTCAGTCGCTAAACCTCGGCGTCTCATTCATAACTGACCGCCTTGGGCATGATGCATTCCGCACATACTTCAAGGATCTCGGTATAGGTACCGAGACCGGTATCGATCTGCCTGACGAAACGCGCGGCATTATCAATAACCTTGAGAGCCCGCGCGATGTCGAGTACTTTAATGCATCGTTCGGCCAGGGTATTGCCGTAACTCCGGTCGGCATGGTCCGCGCGCTTTCATCGCTCGCGAACGACGGCAAGATTGTGACGCCGCACCTCGTGAAGGCGGTGCGCCTTGAATCTGGCGTTACCAAGAATCTCACCTGGGGAGAATCCGAGCGCGTGTTTTCCGAGAAGGCAGCAGAAGAAACTACGCAGATACTTGTAAATGTTGTAGATGATGCGCTCGCGGGCGGTACAAAATCGATTCCTGAGATGAGCGTTGCTGCGAAGACCGGTACCGCACAGATACCGTCGCCGACAGGCGGCTACTATGACGACCGGTACCTACACTCATTCTTCGGCTACTTCCCGGCGTACGAGCCGCGGTTCGTTATCCTGCTCTATATTAGGGAGCCGGGAGGCGTTCAGTATGCATCGGAGACCCTCACGGAGCCGTTCTTTGAACTTACGCATTTCCTTATAAACTATTACGATATCCCTCCAGATAGAGCTTCCTATGAAACGACTCGCTAGAAACATTGTCGCAACCATCCTCGCCATTTTGGCGCGCGCAGTGCTAAGGAAGTACCGCCCTGGCGTAGTTATGGTCACGGGTAGCGTAGGGAAAACTTCGACCAAGGATGCGGTCGCGGCAGTCGTCAGAGATCATTTTTTCTCGCGCGCAAGTGAGAAGAGCTATAACAGCGAGTTCGGCGTGCCGCTCACCATCATCGGTTCCAAGAATCCTTGGTCCAATCCTATTCGATGGCTGAAGGTCTTTCAGGATGCGCTTGCGCTCATCATGCTCCCAAGTCACTATCCGAAGCTTCTAGTGCTTGAGGTAGGAGCAGACAGTCCCGGCGATCTTGAGCGCATCCTTCGTATCGCGACACCGGACGTCGTCGTCGTTACGAAGCTTCCAGAGCTTCCGGTACACGTGGAGTTCTATGCGAGCCCCAACGCAGTTCGCGAAGAGGAGTTTGAACCGGCATACGCGCTTAATGCAGGCTCTCCGCTCATTATCTCTGCTGATGATCCCTACGCACGCGAGATGGCGAAGCCGCTTCCTGTACGCACCATCACCTACGGATTTGATGAGGACGCGGAGATACATATCGCTGACCCTAAGGTTCGTATCGAAGATGGGGAGCCGGTAGGTATGGAAGCGCGACTCCTGTACCAGGGCTCCTCTTATCCGCTTATCGTACGTGGTGCGCTAGGACGCCAGCAGCTCTACGCCCCTGCCGCAGCACTTGCGGTTGCTCTCTCGCTCTCCATGCCCCTTGAGGAGGCCCTGAAGGCTATTGAGGGGTACGAACCACCCCCGGGTCGCTCCCGCATCCTGCCGGGCAAGAACGGGTCTATCTTGATCGACGATTCCTATAACTCTTCGCCTGCAGCGGTCGAAGAAGCACTTGGCGCTATGAGCCTCGTACCAGGGAAGCGGCGCATTGCGGTACTGGGCGATATGCTTGAGCTTGGCAGGTATTCCAAGCGGGAGCATGAGCGTATCGGGGAGCTTGCAGCCGCTGCGGCTGACGTCGTAGTTGCGGTAGGCGGCCGTGCGCATGTGATTGCTGAGGCTGCTGAGCGTGAAGGGAGAAGTGAGGTCTTTGCGTACGAGACATCCAAAGAAGCGGCGACGCTACTTCCTGAGATTGTAGGAGAAGGGGACATTGTGCTCATCAAAGGATCTCAGAGTATTCGCACAGAACGAATCGTCGAGGTGCTTCTTCGAGACATGGGAGACCGCACAAAGCTCGTACGACAAGATAGGGAATGGAAGAGTCGCTAGGGCTTCATTTTTAGAGGCTCATCTGGTATAACTTCCTGGTACAGGCCCTATCGTCTAGCGGTTAGGACGTCGCCCTCTCACGGCGAAAACCGGGGTTCGATTCCCCGTAGGGTCACAGCATTCCGGATTTAAACAATTAGCTTGGATTACTTGTAGTTTCTGTCTGTTACAGTGGCAGCATGATTCTGCGCGCAATAGTATTTTCCTTACTCCTATCAGTAAGTCTGCCTTATACTGCCTCTGCCTGTTTACCACCACCTGGTTGGGAACCAAAGTATCTTAGCGGCTCCGACATATTCATACAGACAGGAGAGTCTTTCGGAAGTACTTATACTAATCTGCATGAGTACTTTCCTATGTACTCCAATGGGCCTACTTCGTGCGGAACAATTACTCACTACATAAGAAAGGATGCCGCTATTGGCGGCAGCCTTGTACTTGCACTAGGTATCATTGGAATGATCTTAATGTGGATCAAGCTTCGTAAGAAAAACCCACGTTAACGCAACGCTCTCCCTAGCAGGTACCATTTGCCGAGCTCCAATATAATCTGGTTCCAATTCGCACTAATGTGGGTCACATAGACTTTGTGCCTAAAATACAAGCTCCTACAAGGCGACCACAGTAGTCGCTAGAACACTGTTTGATTATTTCTCGCAAAGAGCGCATATTGCATCCCAGAACCAGGCCACTTTTGGCGCTCAACTCAGGAGGTTCTGATGCCAGACATTCTGGACGACTGGAAAGACTTCCCCAAGGTCGGCTTGATCGTTAACGGGGAAAAGAAATTCTACCCTTTGTCCGAGGCTGTTCCTCTGTGGGATAGCGGTTTCCTCAAGGTTGAAGACTCTCGCGAGCTTCTTCTTGAAGACTTCAGCATCCGCGAAATGACCGACGACGAGAACAGGGCGTTCCAACAACGGACGGATGAATTTTCTGCCAGCAAGTGAGGTCTGGATGTAGCCCGATTTCGTCACGGGAGCCCCGCCACCATCTAGGTGCGCGGGGCTACTTCATTATCTAGAGACCTTCCAAAGGCTAGCCAGGTACTAAGCTCCTGTACCAACTGATTCCAATTCTCACTAACGTGGGTCACCACATAATAGGAAATCGCCCGGACCAAAAGGAACGGGCGATTCCTTTGTCCGGGCGATCAATCGGGAAGGTCGATGTCGAATGTAACACGGCCGATCTTCTTCTTGGCGTCGATGACCTGGACTTGCACGCCCGTGCAGTCCGGATCTACGAACGGTTTGCCGTCTAAAGCGCCCACGTTCAGGCCGCACCTGCCAGATGCAAGGAGTAGTTCCTGCACAAGCGGCACATCCGTCTTCTTGAGCATGTTCTCCGGATCATCGCTAAGAGGCGATTTGCCCGGATCTTGCTCTGTCTTTCTGGGCATAGCGTCCTCCTTTGCCAGCTCCTTAAGTAGGATAGCCCGGACGGCTGGGTTGGCAAACCTAGTATGACCTAGTCCAGAAGTGAAATGGAAAAGTGCGATAGCGACCGATGCGCGTTCGTTTGATAGAAAGCGCGAGCCCCTTTGTGCCAAGAGATTTGCCAATGCTCCCTGCAAGCGTACGCATGTACGCACCACTGCCGCAAATAACGCGAATTTTAAGGAATGGGTAAGTAGTATTGGCCTTAAGAAGCTCCTGCCACGCCGGGCGAATAGTGTTGATACGGAAATCTGCACCGAGCGCTTTAGACGGCTCATCGCTCGTAGGTGTATGTGAAAGGATACTCTCTACGCGGGAAGTAAGTTCCTGCGAAGATAGTGCACCGACATCTATAAGATCAATGCGATAGAAGATTTCCTCGTGTGTCGGTATCTCTATTGAATCGAGCGTCCCCTCAAGTGCGTACAAAAAGAGCGGTTTGCCGGCAACTGTCTTAGACGAGAAAGCGGGGTATGCACGCTCATGTATACCGACCTCGTCTTTGAGAGCGCCCTGTATGCGATCTCTAGAAGGGGAAACGGTAGGACCGATGGTCGGTATGCCAAGCACATCCCCCGTATCACTTCCAACGCCTAGAAGCACCTCTACCTCATACTCCTTATCAAGACCCGTGTACCTCTTCTGCTTTTTACACTCGTCACCAATAAGCAGGAGAAGCTTGCCGGAAGCCATCGGATCGAGGCGTCCTGCATAAGAGAGAGGAACGTCCTTTCCAATCTTTTGTGCCTCCCGAAACATCTCTACAGCCTCAAGGGGCGTCTGACCGAGTGGCTTATTGATAATGGCATAGCGCTGCATACGTGGACGATACCAGATAAAGAGAAAACCGCTCAGACCCCAAAGGATACTAAGCGGCTCTCTTGGCCGTTCTGGCCAAGGAATGAACGTTCTGTTCGGTTTAATGGTGCACCGGACGCTGCGTGCCTGAGGCGTTGAACGGGATGCGCATGGCCGAGTAGCCGAAACGCGTACCGATTGTTTCCTCAAGCCGGAGCAATTCTTCCCAGAACTCTCGCTCGCTGGTGATGAGGGCGACGCGATCGAAGACGAGCTTGTCTTTAATCGACGACACCTTGATCTCGCCTCCGTAGTGGCGCTGGAACTCCAGGAGTTCCGCAGCGATTGAGATTTCAGGGCCGATATTCACCCATCCGAATATTGCGATCGGAACCCCTTCAGGTCGGATCGTGGGGCAACGCGGATGGACGATGCACGCACGGCAGTCTTTTGACAACTCACACATTTGATAGACCTCATCATTTGATTGATGTTAGTCCACCATCACCGAACCCCGCTTATATATACCAGATAGCGTAGTGAAAAGAAACGGAAGCGAATTAGTGCCGCGTTTCGTCCTCGAGGTCGAGTTCATACTGCGAGCCAACGGATGCCTCCGGCTTCTGCGCAATAGGACGCGTTTCAAAATACTTGCGTGCACGCTCTGCAGCTTGGCGCAGCCTACTAGCTCCAATGAACTGTTCCGGCGGGATATCGAGCGAAGATGCGTCCACAGAAACGCCGGTCTGCACGACCTGCTTTGTTTCAGGATTAAATGCAAAGGTGGCGCTCGACTGCCTGTCAATTACGACCTCAATTCGCGAAGGGTCGCCCTTGTATGGCTTGATTCGGTCAAAGGAAGAGGGGGCTGATTCCATAGAGAGAGTATAACAAAATGAGGGTGGCACGGGGCCACCCTCGAAGGTTCATAGAGAAATTGTTTCAGCGAGTCGCTGCTGATTGTGTGCGGCAAGTTGTTGGGTGCGAAGCGCGACAATCTCCTTCCGCTTCTCGCGCACGCTTCTAACGAATCGCTTTATGACTCGATAGTACGCCATCCCGATCAGATGGTACGCGCGCTTCTGTGGGAAGGGAACAGGCAACTTGTAAGCCATTTCTCGCACAAGCAGATACAAGGCTTCACCCTTGATGTCCCGCCGTTCCTCAATCCGAGCTCGCTCACGGACTTCCTCGCAAAGTACGATCATGCGCCGTGCGATGTGTGCGGATGTTCCCGTAAGCGGCGTGAAGTCGACAAGCATCTCGCCTTTATCAGTTACCGCCGTCTCTTTGATCGCTTCTACGACCACTTCCAAACGAACTCGATATCCCATCTATTCCTCCTCTCGGATGAGCAGATGAGTATCGTCCTGCACCTCTTTGAGCGCGTATGTAACGGCGCGCTTGAATCGGGCTTCTGGAATCGCGTCAGGACAGGGAAGCGGCAGAGCTGCACCCCCTACGAACTTCCTGATGCGTGGTCGCCAGAACGGCTTGCGCGCAGGATCAAGGGCAAGCCCCTCATTCCTGCGTATGCGAGCCAGATCCGCCTGCACATAGGCACAGATGAGCGTTGCGGTGCTCTCAGCCTCGCGTTGCGCTCCCTGTACCAGGATTTCTCTACCAGCCTCCCCTTGAAGGAGGCTCATGCGAACTATCTCCACTTATGCCTCCTCAGGTTTGACTGGAAGGAAAAATATACCTTAAAAATACTTACTCGTCAAACTATGAGAGAAGGGAATCAACGACTTCCTTGACGTCATTGCCATCCGCGCGCCCCTTAACCTCCTGCATGACTGCGCCCATAAAGCGGCCCATGTCCTTTTTCTCGGAGATGCCAAGCTCGGCCATCTTCGCGCGAGCGATAGTCTCAAGCTCCTCGCGACCCATCTGCTCAGGGAGAAACGATTCGATGATCGTGAGCTCCTCGCGCTCAGGCGCAGCCAAGTCGTCGCGCCCGCCGGCAGTGAACTGCTCGATGGAGTCCTTGCGCTGGTTAGCGGCCCGCTTTATCACCGCGATAGCCTCATCGTCGGCCAAGAACTCATCTGGTTTACGCTTCTTCGCGACCACCTCGTTTGTCATGGCAGACACCAAAGAACGGATTGTCCTGAGGCGCACCTCGTCCTTGGCGCGCATGGCGTCAGGAATACCTGCTTTGAGTGTCTCGTGTAGCGTCATATGCCCTATAGACTAGCATGTACGGGGTATACTCCTAAGTACTATGGAGAATCACCCTTGGCACTCGTTTACCCTTCCTGATGTTACTGACCGGCTTGGCACCGATATGAAGATGGGCCTTTCACGCGCGGCTGCTGCCGAGCGACTCAAAAAAGGTACGAACCGTCTTCCATCACCACATAGGGAGACATTTTTCAGCCGTATTGCTCGCCAGTTTGCGAGTCCCATCGCCATCGTACTCCTCTTTGCCGCAGGCGCGACACTATTTCTTTTCCATTACACGGATGCGCTCGTCATCTTCATCGCGCTCATCGTGAATGTGGTCATGGGGCTTGTCCAGGAAGGGAGAGCATCGCGCGCATTTGAGGCTCTACAGAAAAGCGAGGCGAAGTTTGCCATGGTCTTTCGAGATGGGCAGGCGCAAAAGATACCCGCTGAGGAACTGGTACCAGGCGATTTAGTCGCGCTTGCGACCGGTAACGCAGTGCCGGCAGATATTCGCCTCACGGAAGCGCACAGCCTCTCCATTAGCGAAGCGGCGCTCTCGGGCGAGTGGGTTGCGGTAGAGAAGTCGGTAGGAGAGGCACCAGAAGCCGCTCCTCTAGTCGAGCGGAGTGGCATGGCGTACTCAGGCACGCTCGTTGTGGGAGGAACCGGGCAGGGCATCGTTGTTGCAACCGGAGCCGGTACTGAGCTAGGCGCAATTGCTGCAGAGCTAGGTAAGAACAAACGCACGGAGACCCCGCTTATGCGCGACATTAGGGAAGTGGCGCGGCTTTTGGTTGGCGCTGCTATCGCAATTCTGGTCGTGGTCCTATTTCTTGGATATCTCAGAGAGATGCCGTTTGGTGACATGCTCTTTATTGCGATCGCTCTTGCGGTTTCCTCAGTCCCTGAGGGTCTTCCAGCAGCTGTGACGGTTGTGCTTGCGCTTGGAATGGAGCGCATCCTTAAGAAGGGAGGACTTGTGAGGAACCTGCTCGCAGCAGAAACTTTGGGTACGACAAGCATCATCCTTACCGATAAGACCGGCACTCTCACCAAGGGTAATATCAAGGCAGCTGGGTTTGCGACGCTCTCTGGTACTACCGAGGACGCAGATGGAAAGCTCGCCCAGGCCATGCTGAAAGCGGCGGTGCTCGCCTCAGATGGCTATATTGAGGAAGTAGACGCACCCACCCCGGAAGAAGAGAAGATCGTCGCACATGGCCGTCCGGTAGAACAGGCGATACTTCTTGCTGCTTTGCGCTCCGGCATCGGTGAAGCGCATGTGCGCGAACTACATCCGCGCATCGATATTTTGCCATTTGCCTCGGAGCGACGATTCGGAGCCATGCTCGTGAAAGAGGATGGTGGACATGTCGCATACATCACCGGCGCCCCTGAAGCGCTTGTGCCGCATGCAACCCATGCGCGCACCCTTTCCGGTCGCGCAAAGCTCGGCAAGGAGTACTCCGCACTCTTTGAGGATGCGCTTACGCGTTCGACGCGTGATGGAAAGCGCGTGCTTGCGGTCGCGCGCCTTGAGACCAAGGCAGATGCATTCCCGACCGATGAGGCGGGACGTATTGATTTCATTGAGGGGCTTGAACTCCTTGGCTTCATTATCTTTTCGGACGAAATACGTGATGAAGCGCGCGCGGCAGTGCTCTCCATGCGCGATGCGGGCGCCCGTGTCCTTATGCTCACTGGCGACAATCCCGAAACCGCGCTCTACGTGGCGCGCGAGACTGGGATCGCAGATGCTGGTGATCGCGCGTACACGGGTGCTGAGCTCAAGGATCTATCGGATGAGGAGGTGCTTCGCATCCTTCGGGAAAACCGCGTATTCGCTCGTGTTGCGCCCTCAGATAAGCTCCGAATCGCACGCCTACTAACAGGCGCAGGGGAGGTGGTCGCAATGACGGGAGACGGCGTCAACGACGCCCCGGCTCTTGAAGCGGCCTCGATCGGCGTTGCGGTAGGGTCTGGTACCGATGTAGCCAAGGAAGCAGCTGACCTTGTTCTTTTAGGAGACAGCTTCTCGGTCATCACCCATGCCATTCGCGAGGGCAGACGCCTGCGTGATAACTTCAAGAAGATATTCGCGTACATGCTCTCGACCAACTTCAGTGAAGTTGTCCTCATCTCCTTCGCGCTTATCCTCGGCATGCCACTTCCGCTCCTTCCAACGCAGATACTCTGGTCTAACCTCGTGGAGGGCGGACTCATGAACTTCGCGTATGCGTTTGAGCCTCTCTACCCATCCGTCATGAAGCGCAAGCCGACCGATACAGATATTCGAAAAGTGCTTTCGAAGAAGGTGCTCTGGCTTATTGGTTCTGTAGGCGTCATTACTGCCGGCTTCCTCTCGATGATCTACCTCTACCTAGTTGCAGCAGGTGTTCCTGAGCTTGAGATCCAGACGCTTATGTTCATCGGCATCTCTATCAGCACCATGTTCACGGCCTTCTCTCTTAAGAGCTTCGGCACGCCTATATGGAAAATTGACTTCTTCTCGAACAAATTCCTTATGGTATCGGTCGCTGCTTCCGTCACCTTACTCTGGGCGGCACTCTACCTTGATCCGATCCAGGCGATCGTAAAGACCGTTACGCCGTCTGCCGAGCAGCTCCTGTTCTTCGTCTTCGTCGGTCTCGTGAATCTGGCGACTGTAGAGCTCGCTAAGTGGATGATTTTCATCCGTCCGGAATCGCGTCCAGCGCTCGCTCCGGTATACTAGGGAGCATGGAAGTGATCCTCGCCCTCCTCGTTTTCCTTGTTATTCAGAGCGTTGTGCTTTGGTTCTTCTTCGGCCGATCAAAGAAGGAGGATGGCTCAGGCCTCATGCTCATGCAGCGCCTTGAGGCAATGGAGCGCGCCTTGGATTCCCGCATGGCCGAATCAAGTCGCCAAACGCACGAAACCATGCGCACCCAGCTTGGCGAGTCCTCCCGACTCATTAAAGAGATTACCGAGGAGATCACCTCAGTTAAGGAGATTGGCCGGCAGACTGGTGACTTCGCGAAGGAGTTAAAGTCTCTGTCAGATGTCCTCAAGAACCCCAAACAGCGCGGCGTCGTAGGTGAGTATTATCTAGAAACGGTCCTCAGGAATGTCTTGCCGCCAGGCATGTATCAGATGCAATATCCGTTTGGAAATGGCGAGATAGTCGATGCGGTCGTGTTTATCGACAAGAAGGTGGTACCGGTAGACTCGAAGTTTTCTCTTGAGAATTACAACCGCTTCATCCAAGCAGTAGACGCTACAGAGCGCGCGGCCTTGGAGAAGGCATTCGTAAATGACCTAAAACTTCGCATACAGGAGACAGCGAAATATATCCGTCCGGAGGAGGGCACCATGGACTTTGCGTTCATGTTCATACCTTCCGAAGCCATCTACTACGATCTTCTCGTGAATACGGTCGGGGCAGGAGAGGAGGAGAACCTAATCCAGCGGGCGGCAAGTAAGCACAAGATCATCATCGTCTCGCCGACCTCGTTCCTCGCATACCTCCAGACGGTGCTCCAGGGACTCAAAGCGCTCGAAATCGAGCAGAAGGCGGTAGAGATTCAGAAACGGGTGGGAGAGCTCGGGAAGCATGTGGGCGCGTACGAGGAGTACTATCGTAAGCTCGGCGTGGCGTTAGGAACTACGGTGTCTCATTACAATTCTGGGTATAAGGAGCTCCAGAAGATAGACAAGGATGTCTACAGGATCGCGGAAAGTAAGGCTGGAATCGAGGCGCAGCTCTTGGATAAGCCGGGAGAGCAGGGGGAGGATTAGCCTTGCTTTTTATAGGAAATGGCTTAGTATAGCCCTTATGAATTATGCCGTTATAAAGACAGGTGGTAAGCAGTACGTCGTCAAGCAGGGCGACCTTATCACCATTGAGAAGCTCGGGAGGGGTATCAATGCGCAGGACCTCAAGAGGGGGGATGCGCTCACGTTCTCTGAGGTACTTCTTACGGACGACGGCAAGGTGACGAACATCGGAGCTCCGATGATCAAGGGAGCAGAGGTGAAAGGCACCGTCTTCTCCGTCGGACGCCTTCCAAAGGTTGAGGTGGTCAAGTACAAGGCGAAGAGCAACTACCACAAGCGCCGCGGCCATCGCCAGCCGTTCGTAAAGGTAAAAATCGACTCCGTCGCATAAGCCAAAGGCCCGCAGAAATGCGGGCCTTGACTTTATCTCTCCAAAAAACTAATAATTGCCTTGGCTGTTAGAGGAGGTGTCCGTGAGCCGTCAAACGCAGTGCCGTAGGCGCAAGGAAGCAAGGAAGCGGCGCGTGGAAGTACGCGTGCGCTGTCATGAGCCGAACCTCCGCAGGGAGCTCATCGGCAAGCATGTATACAGGGGCATTCCGCTCCGCGAAGGAAGGAAGCTTCTACTGTCTGGGCTCAACCACGCGCTCGATATCGTCTCGCACCAACTTTTGGGCGAGCGTGTCATAAGCGTCACTGTCGTTGCCGGCGCTGAAGACTATACTCGTCTCATGGGGCGCGGCGATCGGTGGCGTCCCGCGTGAATGCGGGACAACACAAGGCCGGGATCACAAGATCCCGGCCTTTGCTCTAGGTCTCCCTCCGGTTCTGAAAAGCAGCGGATAGGGTTTCCTTATCCGCATATTCAAGCTCGGATCCGGTTGCAAGACCCCTGCCGAGCATTGAGAAACGGATGTGTTCGCGTAGTGGGCGGAGCACCTCGCGTATACGGTCTGCGGTATGTTCGCCTTCGCTAGTCGCAGAGAGCGCGAGTACGATTTCTTTAAGAGAGCCTTTTGCTTTGCGCTCTACGAGCCGTACGAGCGCGTCTTCGCGTATTGCACCCTTGCCTGAGAGGGTGAGCACTCCGCCAAGAACAAAGTAGCGTCCGCGATAGGTGCCGGCGCGCTCCACAGCAAGGAGGTCCTGATCCTTCTCGATAAGCATGAGGAGGGAGTCGTCTCTGGAAGTGTCTGCGCAGTAGTTACAAAGCGTACCCGTGCCGCTCCAGAAGCGCTTACAGTCCGCGCACTGGTGTACGTCGTTTGCCAGATCTTGTATGAGACGCGCGAGCTTGGCGCGGTCGCCGTGTGAGACGGCAAGTAGGTGGTATACGAAACGCTTCGCCTGACGCGGCCCTATGCCCGGGAAGCGCGAGAACAGGGAAGTAAGCTCCTCGACACGGTCTGTAGCCATACGCTAGAACTCGCCGCCCAGATCGCCGTATCCGCTCTTATCAAGCGGCTGGAAGGTCGTGCGCTTATCGTCAAAGTATAGATCGACCTTTCCGACTGGGCCATTACGATGCTTCTCGACCAGAATTTCCGCGATGTTCGGGCGGTCGCTGTCAGGGTTACGCTTGTCCTCTCTATGGATGAACATAACGACGTCCGCGTCCTGCTCGATGGAGCCCGAGTCGCGAAGATCCGAGAGGCGGGGCTTACCACCCCGCTGCTCCACGGCACGAGATAGCTGGGAGAGAGCGAGGACCGGCACCTGGAGCTCACGGGCAAGTCCCTTAAGGGAGCGGGAAATCTCAGTAACCTGCTGCACCATGGAATCGGTCGCCTTGGTATTGGTCGGCGCCATGAGCTGAAGGTAGTCAACCACAATGAGGCCGATACCATGTTCGCGCTTCAGACGGCGCGCGACTGCACGCATGGCCAGGATGTTATTGCCCGGCTTGTCGTCGATGAATATAGGCGCCTTAGAAAGTGCCTCAAGCGCATCACGGATACGTCCAAAGTCTTCTTCATCGCGAACGCCACCCGTGCGGAGCTTCCAAGAGTTCACGTAGCTCTCGGAAGAGAGCATGCGGTCGATAAGCTGCTCGGAACTCATCTCGAGCGAAAAGATGCCCACCGGTACGTTGTGCCTGACAGCTGCGTTACGTGCGATATCAAGCGCCAGGGAGGTCTTACCCATAGACGGACGCGCTGCGAGGATGACCAGGTCTGACGGGTGAAGACCAGAAAGGAGGGAGTCGAGATCCGGAAAACCGGTCGGGACTCCACGGATGGAGCCGTCCTGTTTCGAGAGCGCCTCGATACGGTCCCAGGCGTCATCCATCTTGTCTTTGATGGCAACGAACTTATGAACTGCCGACTGGTTGCCGATCGCATAGATCATCTTCTCTGCCTCATCCAGAACGATCGCGTGATCCTGGCTCTCGTCGTATGCGTTTTCAGTTATTTGATACGCGCAATCAATAAGGGCGCGCATGACATGCTTTCTGGCGACCAGCTCCGCGTAGTGGTGGTAGTTGCCAGGCGAAGGAGAGGCTGCAACCAGTTCTGCGATATACGCCCTTCCGCCGATGCGCTCGAGCTGGCCGTTTGCCTGCAGGCGCTCAGACAGGGAAAGGATATCGATAGGCTCACCGCGATCAGAAAGTTCGCGCATGCCCTCATAAATGGCACGGTGCTTATCCGCATAGAAGGAATCAGGGCGCACCATGTCACCGACATCGTGTATGGCGTCAGGCTTCAAAAGAAGCGAACCCAAAAGGGCACGCTCGGACTCGAGACTCTGCGGGGGGATGCGTAGGGTGGGGTCGGCCATTGACCCTCATTGTATCAGCGCGGCAGGGGACTAAGAAGGGTGCCGGAAGGCCCGTCCTCCACACGATATCCCCGGTTTTCGAGGTGGATACGTATGCGGTCCGCATCAAGGAAGTTTTTCTCTTTGCGGGCCCTGTCGCGCTCTTCGATGAGCGCTCTAATGTCCTCCGGAAGCTCTGAAAGGGCGTATGGGCGGCTTCTTACCGGCGGATTAGTGAGTGAAAGGCCGAGAATGGGGTCAGCTGCAACAACGACGCCCCACGCTTCCTTGGCGGTCAGAACGTCGTCCTTGAGACACTCCCACAGGTATGCGATGGCCTGCGGCGTGGAGAGATCCTCTCGAAGGAGAGCGATGATACGACGCGAGGCATCGGTGGGCTTCGTCTCTCCCTTGGCATCTATGCCAACCTCTTCACAAATCTTCCAGAGCCGCATAAGCGCCTCTTGCGATGCCTCTAGTGCCTCCCAGGAGAAGGAGAGCGGGGTACGGTAGTGGGCCTGAAGGAAGAAGTAGCGGAGAGCAAGCGGGTGCATGCCGCGCTCTTCGATATCGGAGAGATAAATGTCGTTCTTTAGAGATTTCGAGATCTTATCGCCTCCAATGGTGAGGAATGCACCGTGTACCCAATAGCGGGCGAGTGGGACGTTGTTAGCGCTCTCTGACTGCGCAATCTCATTGTTGTGGTGAACGCTTATGTGATCCATACCGCCAGTATGAATATCAATGGTCTCGCCAAGGAGTGCCTTGGCCATGGCGGAGCACTCTATATGCCATCCTGGATTTCCAAAACCCCATGGTGAATCCCACTGCTGGAGATCGTTTGGCTTTGCGCGACGCCAAAGGGCAAAATCCGCAGGGTTACGCTTTTCCTTGTTCTCTTTGATGCGGCCGTGCATAGCGAGCTTTGCGCGGTCTGGAAGCGTGTCGGCGGTACCGTGCTTCACGACCTCCTCCGGTACACCGCCCAATTTCCCATAGTCGGGGAATGTAGAGACGTCGAAATAGACACCATCTTTAATACGGTATGTATGACCCCGAGCTTCTAGTACCTTTATAAGTGCTATCTGTTCTTCTATGTAACCGGTCGCCTTCGGAAAAAGTATCTCCTTCGTATCTATATTGAGCCGCGCGATATCTTCAATAAACAGAGTCGCATACCGATTCGCGATGTCCTCGGGTCGAACCTTCTCGCGCTCGGCACCAAGCGCCATTTTGTCTTCTCCTTCTTCCGCATCGCCAACTAAATGGCCCACATCTGTGATGTTAATGACACGGCGTACATGGCTGCCGGAAGCTGAGAGGGTTCGTGCAAGTACATCTGAGAACACATACGCCTTTAGGTTCCCGATATGTGCACGGTCGTACACCGTCGGTCCACAGGAATAAAGAGTCGCAATCCCTGCTTTCAATGGTGCAAATGCCTCTCGCTTACCCGAAAGTGTGTTTGTCAGGAATATGGGCGTAGTATTAGGAAGCTCCTTCTTTTTGAAGAATTGCAGCATACGGAAACGATACCACGGCCCGCTAGAGCCACTTCTTCAGTCGGAAGAAGAGGAATATGATCATCGAACTGAAAATCATAAGGAGAACGATAAGGAAGAAGCCCATAGGATGGTTGACGATAGGCATGTTGCCCTCGCTGATGTTCATGCCAAAAAGGCCTGCGAGCGCCACCGGTGGGAAGGTGATGAAGGTCATGATGGTAAGCGTTTTCATCACATCGTTCTGCGAGGTGTTAAGCAAAGAATCGTTCGTCTGTCGGAGTTCGGTAGCTACTGCCTTGTAGGATGCAACCAAAGCTGCGACATGGTCGCGGTGCGCGCTTATATGCGCTGCATTCGTTGCGAATGCTTTCCCAAAGAATGCAGGCGTCTGCAGCTCGCGCAGGAACACCTCCAGGGATTCCGCATGTCGGCCAAGCGCTGTGTCGAACCTGAGAAGGATACGGCTTGCCTCGGAAATGTTGCGCACCGCCTGCCGCTCCTTGCCTGAGAAGATGTCGCGCTCGATACGCTCAAGGGAGATGGCGATATGCTCGGCTTCTTGGCGTATGGCGCCATACAGTCGGCGCATGATTCGCTCTAGAAGCTCGCTTGTGGTTGAGTCTGTCGCGGGCATACCGATAAGCTCCTCAGCCTCAAATACACGCTGCAGATTGTGTATAGACTCGATGACCTCATAGCGCGAGGTAATAAGGAAATTCTTGCCAACAATAAAGTCAACTTCTTGATTCTTCGCGCCGCCGGTAACTTCCGTCGTCGGGAAATGAAGAATCATATAAAGGTACTTGGGAAATGTGACGACAATAGGGTAGGGAGTCGGAGTCACAATTTCCTCTTCGACGCGCGGGTCGATATCGAATTCCGTCATGACGGCCTGGAGTTCATTTGGAGTAGGACATTCCATGTCCACCCAAGTAACTTTGCCGCGCGTGCGCCTCGTGATCATACCCTCGTAGTATAGCAACGCACATGCGTATGCGTGCGTTCTTTGCACACCTTTCATGCGCGCGTGATACACTTCTCGCATGCAAGAGGAGGGTAACGACGGACGCTCATTTGCGAAGACCGCGCGGCTCGCGGTCGCGTTTGCTCTCGTACTCGTCATTGGCTTTGCGGGCGGCGTTACGGCAAGTGCAACCGGCACATCGCGAATTTTTAGTACGTCACTATTCAGCGGGCTTTCCGCAGAACCTGACGAGTCGGCAGATCTCTCTGATTTTTGGAGGGCGTGGAATGTCCTTGGTCAGCGATTTGTACCGACAACCGCTTCAAGCACTGATCCGACCACACAGGAGCGTATTTGGGGTGCTATAGAGGGTCTTGCTGAGTCGTACGGAGATCCGTATACCATCTTCCTTCCGCCAGAAGAGGCGAAGATGTTCGAAGAAGACATCAGCGGCAACTTTGAGGGTGTCGGCATGGAGTTAGGTCTAAACCCTGATGGCGCGCTTACAGTCATCGCTCCTTTGAAGGACACTCCTGCTGAGCGTGCAGGTATTCTCACAGGCGACATCATCGTATCAATCAATGATCGATCGGCAGAGGGCATGACGACTGACGAAGCCGTAAAAATCATCCGCGGTCCGAAGGGAACTACGGTGACCTTCCGTATGCTCCGCGCTGGTGAGGTTATCGAAATACCGGTTGTGCGCGCAGTCATTGACGTGCCGACCATCAGCACAACGTACGAAGACGGCATCTTTACGATTGCGCTCTACTCCTTTACCGCAAACTCCGCACAGAAGTTCTCACAAGCACTCGCAGAGTTTCGCGCATCGGGTGCCGAGAACCTTATCGTCGACTTGCGTGGCAACCCGGGCGGATACCTTGATGCGGCTGTACAGATGGCAAGTCGCTTCCTCCCTAAGGGCACTGAAGTTGTAACCGAGGACTATAAGGGTAATCGAGAGAACCTCGTCCACCGCAGCTCAGGTTTGGGTGGCGTGCCAGACACGGCGAAGGTTGTCGTTCTCATCAATCAGGGTTCTGCTTCTGCGTCTGAGATCCTTGCAGGCGCACTTCAAGACGCGGATCGCGCTACGCTCATTGGCGCCCGCTCATTCGGCAAGGGGTCGGTCCAAGAGCTGATCGATCTTGGCGGCGGCTCACTTAAAGTCACTGTTGCGCGCTGGCTCACACCATCTGGCCGTTCGATATCCGATGGTGGCCTTACGCCGGACATTGAAATTGAACGCACTGTCGACGATATGAAAGCGGATCGGGATCCGCAGATGGACCGCGCCATTCAGTTTTTAAAGACAGGCAAATAACAGGGAAGGCCGCATGGGGTTACCACGCGGCCTTTCTTTTCGGTATTCAACTACCGATTGCGCTACGCATATAGCGTACGAGCGCTTTGGGGTTGGCGCACTCGGCCACATGCTGCCAAAGCAACTCACGACAGCTCTGTTCTTCGTCGAGCATCGCCATGCCCTCGTAGTCGCGGAAATCAATGGTCGGCGTATGACCGCACAGGTCAAACAGCCATGACGACTGTGACCAGGTGGTGATGCAGTCGTAACCGAATTCCACGCGAAGCGGTTCAGCGGCGGCGTCTTGCTTACCACCGATGAAAACCTCGTCGAAGATGACGACAGCTTCCTCAGTGAGAACAATGCCCCACTGGTGCTCCCAGCCGACACCCGCACTACTGACTGCGCCCCATATTGTGAGCGGGCCTCGTAGTCGAATGAGCTCCAGGATCTCAGGCTGGCGGCCCGCCGTAGCGAGACCTTTCAAGCCCATAGCGATGCGTCCGGCCCGAGTACGCTTCCTCCGTGCCGCACGCCATTCCTGGTTGCGGTACGAAAGGCGACGTTTGGCGAGGCTCTCCTCCAAACTCACCACCTTTTGGGCAGCAGCGTTCCGCACCGCCGCTATTTCTGATGCCGCTTGTGCAGCCAGATCATGTACAAGTGCCTGTTGGCCCATGTGTCCCTCCTACCATCTGACGGCCCCCTGCGGTACGTCCTTGCACATATAGCCACATTTCTCTATGTCTGGCAACGCACCGAAGTTGCGTGATGAGTGCCCAAAAGGTACCATGCACGCACTATGAAAGTCGTACTTCTAAAGGACGTTCGCGATATCGGCCGTGCACACACCACGGTAGATGTTTCGGATGGCCATGCCCTAAACTTCCTTATTCCTCGCAAGCTCGCCGTACTTGCAACTAACTCCGCCCTTAAGCAGGCGTCGGTTCGTGTAAAGGCGGTCTCTGATCGCAAAGAGCTCGATGTGAAGCTTGTAGAAGAGCGCCTTGCAGCGCTCGCCGAAGAACCAGTCACTATCATTAAGAAGGCTAATGAGCAGGGACACCTCTATGACGGAGTTGATGCAAAGGAGATCGCAGAGGCAGCTAAACTCCCTGAGGAGGTAATCCGCATTGAGAAGCCGTTCAAGGAACTTGGTGCTTTCGAAGTTCCGGTTTCGTATGGTGACGCGTTCGGAAAGTTCACCCTCAAGGTTGAAGCAGAATAGGGATGGGAAGTAGAAAACGCCGCATGTCCAAGGACGTGCGGCGTTTTCCCATGATTGCTCAGAGGCGGATCGGGTTCTCCCGAACATTCCTCCACCGGCGAGCATGTGCGCGAGCAGCGGATGCTTTGCCCCAAGGCGTTTGGCTGTAGATATGTCCGCAGGCGTAAGCGCTGAACAGAAAGCCGAGTAACCAGCCAGCCGGCCAATGTCCTCTCAGCCAATTGAGCGCATCCAGGAAGCTCGGCGGCAGATCCAGACCGAGGGGCCTCTCGTACTTCTCAAGCTCGGTCCTGAGCAAGCCCTGAGCCTCCACAGCGTCTGCCGCTTTCGTACGTTCGCCATTGAGCTCCTCAACAAGAAGATCATATCGTGCCGCGAGCGGCGTGAAGATGGCGATGCGGCAGATGTCCGAAGCGGTGTTACCTGCGTCGAGCGTGTACGGCCTCCCATACACGAGGTATGGATGATTCTGCTGGAGATGGTTTAGATCCCTCTCCGACAGGCCGTTCTCAGTACGCATAGAAGCGACGCAGTCGCTGACGAGCTCAGCAGAGCTCCGCTCGCGCTCCTGGGCCGCGGTTGCGGTAGCCAAGAGCGCAAACACGCTGGTCGCCAAGACAAGCTTTCTCATGGGTAGTTCTCCCCCTTAAAGGTCCAAAGGCGCAGAGTGCACCTTTTCTTTTCCCGGTACGACCCTATCACACAAAAGCCCCCGGGTGAACCGGGGGCTTTTGTGAAGATGTATCGCTTAGGCAGGGAGGACGTGGACGATCTTCTTGCGGCGGGTGTTGCCGTCGAAGTTGGTCTTCCGCATCTCACCGAACTTCACGACGCCCGTAACCATCGAGAAGAGAGTGTGATCCTTGCCTACGCGTACGTTCTGGCCAGGCTCGACCTTCGTACCGCGTTGGCGGACGATGATCATACCCGGAGCTGCTTTGGCGCCGTCAGCAAGCTTAACACCGAGGTATTTCGGGTTCGATGTGTTTAGGTTTTTTGCTGATCCGCCCGCTTTCGTACTTGCCATAGTGGTATCCTGTTAGGTATCCATGACTATACCAGCACTGGGTAGCCAAATCAAGCGTTTCCTGGGTCGGATACCCACCGATGCCCTTATCGTAGCAGTCATATTTCTAACCGCCACGCTCTCCTTTGGGTTGGGGGTTCTGGCAGGGAAGGACATGGAAACGGCCGAACGTCCTGGGATTTGGATTGAGGAACGTCCAGTTGAGGCCGCAGACCTCTCCGCCGCAGCTCAGGGAGTAATTGGGGAAGGGGAGGATGACGTCGATCCTATCGTCCAGGGAGGGCAATATGTCGCTTCAAAGAGTGGAGAGGCCTACTATCTCCCATGGTGTGGTGGGGTCTCCAGAATAAAGGAGGAGAACAGGGTATGGTTTGATTCAAAGGAAGAAGCTGAGGCGAAAGGGTATAGGCCAGCTAAGAATTGTAAGGGCATCTGATATCCTAGGGGTACATGATCGCTCTTGATGTTGAAACGACGGGTCTCGACCCTAAAACCTGTTCGATAGTCTCCCTGGGCGCGGTTGATACCGACCACCCGGAGAACCAGTTCTATGACGAGTGCGGCGTGTGGGAAGGTGCGCATCTTTCGGACGAGGCACTCGCTATTCACGGCTTTACAAGGGAAGAGCTTACGAACGGCTCTCGAAAAAGCGAAGCGGAGCTCATAAGGGCATTCGTTGCCTGGGCATGCGATCGTCCGGAGAACAGGACATTCGTCGCGCAGAATGTCTCCTTTGACCACGAATTTGTGCTCCAAGCTTGCAAGAGGGCAGGGGTAGAGTTTCCGTTCGCCAAAAGAACACTCGATATTCATTCCTTAGTTTGGATGCACATGGAGTATGCAGGTGTGCCGCAGCCGGTGGGGAACAAGCACTCACTCATAAGTCTCGACTTCGCGCTTCGCTACTGCGGTATTCCAGAAGAGCCCAAGCCTCACAATGCACTCACCGGAGCGTTATCCCATGCGGAAGTGTTTGCGCGCGTAGCGTATACTAAAAAATTATTGCCCGACTTTAGTTCCTTCGACATACCATGGCAGACAAGTTAGATACCACACAGGGGCCGATCCCAGCAGACGCATCTACCGTTCCAAGCGTCGAACCATTGCGCGAGCTTCCGGAAGTTCCTGAAAAGCACCATGCCATGAGCCAGGTGCTTCAACAGGCGATTGCAGAAGGGAAACATGAGGTGCCGGAAAGTCCTGCGCCTTTGGTTTGCAAACCTCGCGAGCTTGAGAGCTGGAGGGTATTTAAGATCATGTCAGAGTTCGTTGAAGGGTTCGACCTTATTAAGAAGTATGGTCTCGCTGCGTCCATTTTTGGTACTGCGCGCCAGAGCTTTGATGATCAGGTATATAAGGATGCGGAGGAGCTTGCGGGACGTCTTGCAAAGCACGGTTTTGCAATCATTACAGGCGGCTCTGCTGGCATCATGGAAGCGGCTAACAAGGGGGCGTATGAAGCAGGTGGCGCATCCATCGGCCTCAACATCGAGCTTCCTATGGAGCAGCACACTAACCACTACACGACCGAAGCAATGAGCTTTGACCACTTCTTCGTAAGGAAGGTCATGCTCACATTCGCGTCCGAGGTCTACATTTATTTCCCGGGAGGCTTCGGCACCTTGGATGAGTTCACAGAGATAGCGACTCTTGTTCAGACCAGGAAAATCCGCAAGGTACCGATCGTTCTCTACGGCAAGGAGTACTGGGAGCCATTCACGAAGATCTTCGAAGAGCGGCTCCTTAAGGAATACAACGCAATCGATGCGGCTGACCTTGATCTCTACAGAGTCGTCGATTCAGTGGACGAGGCGTTCGAGTACATTGTTGCCAACGTCAGGTGCTAGAGTCACCAAGAAAGCAAAGAAGAATGGGCTGCCCGTACGGGCAGCCCATCTGCATTCATTGTAACGATCCTGCCGCAGGTATCGCATTCGAATCCCTGCTTCGTAGGTCGCATATCCGCTCCGCATCGACAGCGATTGGCTGCCGCACGAAGCCAGTGAAAATGTAATCCGTGCATGGGTACAACTCCTCCTTTGACTTGCCCAAAGCCACAGTAATAGGAGTACGTTCAAGACACAAGTTTCAGAACTCGATGGATTGAAAGAGTAGGGGAGTCGCCTTTCCCAATCCTCTAGATCAATCAGCATAAAGCACCTCCCCTGGCTCCCCCGCCACCTCTTGGGGGAAGGGGTAACTCCGCTTCCCAGCCTATACATCTTGCTGCGAAACTTCCTCGCAATCGAGCATGTCAATAATATTTTCAGAGAACGGTCGGGAAGAGAAGTGCACCTGCTAAACGATAGGAGAATAGAGTCGTATACAGCCCCAGCTTCTCTAGGTATTGTTCGCACAATATATCTTTTGCGAAATCCCATAAAACCCAGTAAATAGGCTGTGGATTTGGGTCTGCTTTCCTTAAGCATGTCCTATTCCCCATTATACGGCCTATTTACTGGGTTTTGATGAACTGTCAACGCCACTGTCAACGCTTACTTTCCCGAAATTTTGCCGGAAAAGTAGGCACTTCCCCCAACTATCAAAAATAATTAGGGAGTGGGCCGTTTTTAAGGCTTCTCGTGTGACCGAGATTTGTGCAGGAGCATATCTATCTAGCCGAAATTAGCATTTAAGATCCAGCCGATTAACGCTCCAATAGGGAGCGTGGCTAGTATGGTCAATACTACTTTTACTAGACTTGGATACTTACTTAGAACTGTCTCAGTAAAGGACATTGGTTCTAAGAAGTCGTAGCCCGGCTCCCCTATCTCAAACTTACCCAGATAGCGTGGGCTCGGAACAAGGTACTTTTCCTCGATACAGTAGTTAATGAGTCTGTCTATTTGGTCCATCCGCTGCTTCGCTCGGGCAAAAGATGGTGACGACACATCCAGCTCGTCCGAGGTTGTTCTTGGATCAGGAATACGTAGAACTCTTCTAACTGTATCTCTGTAATTCTCGAGATACATGTTCTCAAGCAGGATAGCTTGGATTCCAATAATGTTCGCACTGTTTCCTACCCATGCCCAATCTGGAACGCTATTTCGCCTAGACTTGTCTAGAATCTTTAATAGTTTCTGTGCGCGGAACTGCTTGTACATCAGGCTAATACTATCAGCTATCGCGACCCAGTATGGGTAATTTTGGTACAACATTAATGCTACTTGCCGTGGGTTACCTCCCGGTCTTTCAGAGATTCGCTCAGCTCACTTAAGTGACTTGAGACAAGCCGACTCAGCTCAATCAGTTCCTCCAATTCCTTCTTAATCTGATTTGCGTTCGTGATGCTACCATTCTTCATGGAGTGTAATTTTTACTAGTTACTAATCACTTCGCGCATGACGATATGGCAAATCTCACCTCAGCACTTTGATACCGAGGAAGGTAGGATGAAGATCATTGAGACGATCGACACAATCCGTGGCCTACAAGGCCACATTGAGACTAAGCTACAAGCACTTCAGGATCGTGTGTACGATGATCAAGACCTACCAAGTCCTGGTATAGAGAATCCTCAATAACTCTAAGAGAGGTTGAGTAACGAAATACGAGTTACCGAAACCGGCAACTCGTATTTCGTTGTCAGTTGAATCTACCTATATCTTTTGCGATAAACAATATAAAAGCTGCCGAATATATCTCTCTTCAGGCGCTGCAAGTTACAGCCCCTTCCCTCGCTGTATGGCGGCCCACCGAAGCCATTTCTTGCGTATCCGAGATTCACATTGGAGATATTATTTTTGTTCTATCAGCCAATAAATAGTAAGTAGAAAACCGCGTCATAAGGCGCGGCTTTCTATTTAGAGTGTCGGTTGCCTAAGCGGAAGGTCGTAGAAGCGGGTTGTATGATTCCCGATTCTTCCACAGAAGATAGATATTAAGGAGAAGCATTATGTTCCCCATTACTGCCCCACTCGTAAACAATCCTCCATCAAGGACGAGGTGGAACGCGACAACGTTCACCGTAATCGGCGCAATAAGAAGCGCGGCAAGCGCTTCGCGACGGGTCCAGAGTGCAATGAGCGCGACTATGAGCACTGCCGCCATCATGTAGTTGATGTACATTATCTGGACGAGCATTTCGATGAACGCGAAGGCCTGATCGGTGTTGTAGAGGTCGCGGGTCGCCTCGCCGAGCGCACCAGTCGATCCTACGATGGGAAGCAAAAGGATAAGCGAGAGAATGGCCTTGGCACCAATGTGAATGATGTTCTTCATATAAAAATTCTAGCACCTAACAAGGTGCTGGACTTACGAGTTAACAGAACGCACGGACGCGTGCGCCTACTTCTTCTTTACTACCTTTGTAGCTTTCTTTACAGGAGCCTCAGCAGCCTCTACAGGTAGGTGCTTGCGTACCTCTGCAGAAAACTCGGTAGATCGGTTAAGAGACTCAACGGCAACGGCAAGTCGCTCCAAAGTCTCATTCATAACCTTAATCTGCTTGCTTAGATCCTGAACCTGACCGTCGATGGCTGGTGCTGGTGTTGAGTGTGTAGGACGAGGTGAGAACTTCCTGTCGTCAGAGCCATAGCGAGAAGGCGCACGCTTCTCATCCTTAACAAAACAGTCAGCGCAATGCACTGGCTTCTTGCCGTTAGGGCGAAACGGAACCTGGCACCGCTTATGACAGTTCGCGCACTCAGCGTCATAGAGTTCTTTTTTGAATGCCTGACCGCCTCCAGAGGGAGTGTGCTTTTTGAAGCTTCCGGTGCGAGCAAATTTCTTGTATTCAGCCATGGTGTAAAGATTATGACGCTAAGCCGGCTCGATAAGAGAAAGTGTTTACGGCTTAGTTGTAAAAGGGGCAGAACTTGTCTGCATAAGCCGTAAACACTTTATCTCATGGAGGAAGGCAACGTTATGTACAGAATAATACAGTTTTAAGTCTGAGTCAAGAGTCAGACATGAAGCGCACGATATGGCTTACCTTATATAGAAACCTGGTACGCCTCCTCTAGAGCGGCAAGGTCAAACTTCTTCATCTTGAGAAATGCTTGTGTGACCCCATTCACCTGATCAGGGCTTCCCTCTCGCATCATCTCGTCGAGCCTAGTTGGAGTGATCTGCCAGGATACGCCGAACTTATCCTTGAGCCAGCCACACTGCTCAGACTCAGGAGCGGCTGAAAGCTTCTCCCAATAGTAGTCGATCTCATCCTGCGTATCGCAGCGGACCATGAGAGAGATGCCCTCATTGAATCCGAACTGATGAGGATGGGCGCTGTCCATTGCCGTGAACCACTGACCCTCGATCTGAAAATCACTGAACATGACCGTTCCTTCCTTGTCTGGTTCCATACCGGCAGGATACCGCGAGATGGTGCCAAGCTTGGAGTCGCTAAATACCGACATGTAGAAGTTTGCTGCTTCCTCAGCTCTGCCGCTAACCTCCCCAACAAACATAAGGGATGGAATAATAAACGGCCGCTCCTCCCCTTCTGGATTTGTGAGGATGAGCTGCCAGGATACGCCGAATCTATCCTCAATCCATCCGAAGCGCTTACTGAACGGATACTCCTGAAGTGGCATACGTTCTGTTCCATCCTCTGAAAGCTTTTCCCATAAGGAGTTCAACTTCTCCTCCGCATCCGCGTCCCTCGACGGATCGAAGTTCAGCATGAACGAAATTGCAGGATTGATCTTAAAATATGGGCCAGCACTGATGGCCATGAAGGAGTATCCTGAGAGATCGAACGCGACCGTGTCAGCATCGCCCGAAGGCGTGTCGTGCAGAGTCGTAATATTTACTATTCTTGAGTTCTCAAAAGCCGAAACATAGAATTCGGCGGCTTCCTTGGCCTCTGTATCAAACCAGAGATGAGGGACAATTTTCTGCATATACTACAAATCTAGCATGACCGACATGCCCTAGAGCGCTTGTACGGGAAGTCGCACGAATACCTCACCCTCTTGGCGAGCTCGATTCCGTGCATCAACGTACTTGAGCGAGCTATACGCAGCCACAGCAGCAAGCATACCTGCAGGAATATGGCTAAGACTAAGCGCCGTAAGAAGGCCCAGAAGTGCGCTGAGCCAGAAGTCTGAGCTACCTGAAGCCCAGGGGTTCGGAAGTAGTTTTGAGTCATCCATGCCACTCATCATGAGTGGCAGATACTGAAGGGTTTATGAGCCTAAGAGCGCAGATACTTGATCAATAACACCGCGCATAAATCCGGTGACCTGCTGGTGCCAGCGCACAGACACCTCTCTCCCGATTTCGCGCATCTCTTCTGGAGCTGCTACTTGAGTATCTGCAGTCGTGCCGGTGCGCAGCTCGACAGGAATTGCGGAGGTCGAGATAACTAATGGGATCGGGTCGGTAGAGGACGCCGAGAATAGTCGCACGGTGGAGGTCGCAAGCAATGGCTCAACAATTGGCTTCGTTAATTCCTTAACCTCGGCTACAACCTTATTCTCGGTAATAGGCTTAGGCGCTAACGGTGTAGGAGTTGCGATTGGCTTTGCTGGCGGAGTCTTTACCGGTGTGACGGGCTTTGAGGCAACCGTAACGGGTTTAGGTGCGGCTGGAACTGCCACAGGCTTTGGGGTCGCGAGCATCTGGACTACGAAAAGCGCAGGCTTCCCTTTGTAGGTACCCTCAGCAACACCAATGCCCATATGGGAAAACTTTGGATCAAGGAGGTTCCTGCGGTGACCAGGGGAACCCATCCAGGCGGACACGACGCTTTCCTCGTCCATGATGTTTGCTGTAAGGTTCTCTCCTACATACTGGTATTTGTAACCAACTTGATCTAGCCAGTGCATTGGCGTCTCACCATCGGGAGAAACATGGGCATAGTACGCCTCCTCGGCCATATCTTCGGCCTTGAGCTGCGCGGCACGCATGATAAGCGGGTTCAATGAAAGCTGCGCCACACCCTCGGCCTTACGCTCTTCGTTTGAGAGCGAAAAGACGCTTGCGGCACGGACGGAGGCACCAAGCTCGACGGGCTGTGCAGGCTCAGGCGAAGCAGGAGCTTCTATCAAAGTTCCTGCAGCAAGGACGCCCACAGCTAGCGCTATAAGAAGTAAGTCGCGGACCATTGCCGTGACTATACAATAATTATCGCATAGTAGCAATGTTATATACACAACGGTCCGGAGCTAGTCCGGACCGTTGTGGCTACCTACTTTAGGAGCTAGTTAACTGGGACGTCGTCGCCTACGACCTCCTGATCAGCAGAGCTGTCGAGGACCATGACGCCGCTACGATTGTGGATGTTCGGAGCAGTATTGAGTGCAGTCGTCGCGTCAGTCGTATCAATCGTCCTGACGTCACCTGCAGCGTCAACATACGCGAACATTTGCGCATGCGTTAGAGCAGGGCCTGCAACGAGACTTGCAAGCGCAACTGCAGCGAGGAATATCTTCTTCATGTCGTTCTTTCGTTTATTCGTTAACGTGCATCTCTGCGTGAGCACAGCAGTAACGATAAGAAACTAGTTATGAACACAAGATGAAGACTTCATCTTCTACCCTTCCTTCTCTAGATGACGCGTAAAATGCTGCTTAATCGTTGAGTCCAGTGCGCGACTGAAGTCTATTGCGTGCTTGGGCGAGAGTACTACTTCTGCGATGAGCTGACCGCTCGGGCTATTTGGTCGCAGGTATGCAAACTGCAAAATAACTGAGTCATCTGATACGTTCACCTGAGTAGCATTCGAGAACGCAGGCTTCGCGTTCTGCGGCATTGTTATTGATATCTGTTTCTGGTCGGCCATGTGTGTATTATTAGCGTTCGCCCCTGAAGAATTCCCCAAGACCCTCAACCCAACCCGTGAGGAAGCCCCATCCATTTCGTACCAAGTCTATGATGAAGGAAAAGTTATCCTGCGTCTGCGGGTCTTGAACGAGTTCCCGCAAGGATACGCCGAAAAACGAGAGCGCGAGAACGCCGAATGCAACCCAAAATACCATCTTTAGCATATCAATCAGTATAGCAACCGCTGGGGTAGAATGGGGTCATGAAGGGTGAACATGAGGAACAAGCGCTAAGGCACTTCAAGAAGTCCGATCCAGTCCTCTACAGAGCTGCCAAGCGTCACAAAGGGACTATCATCTCCCGCATAGCACCTAAGCGAGGTGCTGACGCCCTATTTGCCTCTCTCGCCTCATCTGTGGTCTCTCAACAGCTTTCCACAAAGGCGGCAGCGACGATATGGGAACGGCTTAGAACAGCTTCAGGAGGCGCGGTGACTGCAGACACTATCGCACTGCTTAAGGAGGAGGATATGCGCGCGGCTGGCCTCTCAGCGGCCAAAGTGCGGACACTTAAGGAGCTATCGAAAGCCGTAAAAGACGGACTCGACCTCCCTTCCCTACGGAAGGTGCCCGAAGAAGAAGCCATAGCTTCCCTCACCCGTGTATGGGGTATTGGAACCTGGACAGCTGAGATGTTCCTAATATTTGCGCTCGGTCGCCTTGATGTATTCTCTCCCGGCGATCTTGGCGTCGTGCGTGCCATAGAGGAACTCTATGGCTTAGAGAAAGACTCTCACAAGAACGAGTACATCGCGATTGCGGAGCGCTGGGCTCCGTATCGTTCGGTTGCGTGCTTAATATTGTGGCGGCATAGGGACCAGCCATAAGCGAAAGACGGCCTCAAGAAGGCCGTCAAACGCATGCTATAGATATGCTCTAGGATTCAGGTATCCGTTAGGCGGAGCGATCGGAATCGTAACCGTCGGACCACTCCTACACGTGTACTGCTTAAACGAAAGCGAGCTCGAATTATAAACGGTGAAGTGGAGGTGCGGTCCGGTCGCGTATCCGGTCATACCGGAGGAACCTACGATCTGTCCGGACGTAACGACCGAGCCCTTTGCAACCTCAATTGAGGAAAGGTGCGCGTAAAGCGTGGAGAGGCCGTTGCCATGCCTGACGATAACCCATTTTCCATACTGACAGTTCTGCACTGCGCCGTGATTCACCTCCTGGACCGTGCCGGCAAGCGCGGCACGCACCGGCGTACCGACCGCGGCAGCGAAGTCCATGCCGTCGTGTGTACCAGATGCATAAAGACGCCCTGAATCAGATGTGCGACCAAACTCCTGGGTAACGCGGATGCTATCCAGCGGCCAGCGAAGCACGCCAGGGCCAGCTGGCGGAACGGTAGTCGTATCTGCCTGCTTCAACATTGAGGAGAGTTGGAAGAGCGCAGACTGGAAGGATGCTGCCTCAGCGCGCTTCTGATCGATGAGCTTCTGGTATGCAGCCTCCTCTGCCTTGGTCTGGCTTAGTAGCTCGTTCTTCGCAGCACGCGTCGCGTCGAGTGAGCCTTTCTGTCCTGAAAGCTCGCTGCTAAGACTGGAGAGCAAGCGTCGCGACTCAGACACCTGTTCTTCCTGGCCCTCTAGCTCTTCCTTAATCGCTGCAAGATTGATGCTGTGGTCGCGCACTGCTGACTTGAATGCGACGATCTGATCTGCAGCTGTCCATGCATCTGAAAGAGACTGTGCAGAAAAAAGCTGCTCGACAAGCGTTGTGTCATCGGCCATAGCGATCTTGCGTATGGTCTCAGCAAGCACTTCCTGCTCAAGTGAGATAGTCTCCTCGCTATCGTTAATTTGGTACCGCAGATCTTCGAGCATGAGGTTCTGCGCATCTATCTTTGACTGTGTCGAGCGTATCTGCGCGTTTAGCTTTGCGCGCTGCGTATCAAGAGAGGATATGGAGGTCTGCAGGGTCTGCTTTTGGCTGCCGAGCGAGTTGAGTTGGCGCTGGTATCCAGCGATCTCGGCTTCAAGTGCCTGGATCTGCTTATTATGGTTCTCGATCTGCGCGCGGATCTGATCAACTGACTGTGCACTTGTGGCACCGGGATTGAGAAGTACGCCTATCAATACTGCAGAAGCAGCAAACAAAACGAGACCAGATACGACGTGCGCAGAGAGCGTACGGAGGAACATCATTTCTCTAGTATACCAAGCGCGTGGCGTACACGAGAAGTAGCTTCATGAAGTCCTAGAATATATACGAGGGTGAACGGATCCGGCGACCGCTCCTTCCCAGAAAGCGCGTAGCGTAGCGGCCAGAGCACCGCTCCCCTGCCCCCATCCTCCTTGGCAACACTGTCCGCATAGGGCATGAGATGCGCTTTGATGCCCTCGACGCCAGCTCCTTCGGGCATCTCAGAAAGTCGCGTCGCAATGTGCGTAAGGTGCGCCTTAGTGCTGCCCGATACCACTTCCTTTGCAGTCAGGAGAGAGGAATCAAGTTCTGGCGCTTCAAATACATATGACAGCTCGCCTTGGACAAGCGCACGCGCGTCGCCTAGTGTGGTTGCGCGCTCCTTAAGTTCAGGAACCAGGCGCATGAGTCGACCAGTATCAGGTGCGTCAATTCCGCCGATACAAATAAAGTCTGCATCAGAAAGCTTCCGCATCCAGTCCTGATTAATGTGAAGAAGCTTCTCCTCATTGAACTGCGCTCCAGAGCGCTGGACCCGAGAAAGATCAAAGAGATTGATCAGCTCCGTTGCAGAAAATATCTCTTCATCTGTGCCTGGATTCCATCCAAGCAGAGCGAGGAAGTTGACCATGGCTTCTGGCAGGTACCCCTCTGCGCGGTACTCAAGCAGGTCCTTAGCGCCATCGCGCTTGCCGAGCTTCTTATTGCCTCCCTCTCCCATAATGGGTGGCATGGTCGCGATCTCCGGGCGATCGATGCCAAGCGCCTCATAGAGTGAGAGGAACTTAGGGGTTGAGGAGATGAACTCCTGCCCGCGCATGATATGCGTCACTTTCATCTCGTAGTCGTCGATGATATGCGCGAAGTTATATGTCGGGTAGCCGTCGCCCTTAATGAGTATGAAGTCATCTAGCGCTTCCTCACCTGCGGTCAATTCGCCGCGTACAAGATCGTTCCAGGTATAGCGCTTTATTTCAGGTACGCGAAAACGGAGTGGCGTCTTTCCGTCCCATTCCATAATGGTGTCTGGACGGTGGTCCCTAAACAGGAACGGGCGCTTCTCCTCTTCGGCCTTCTTACGGAATGATTCAAGCTCGTCCTGGGTATACGGATCTGGATACGCGTAGCCTTTGTTGATGAGTTCGCGAGCGAAGCGGTGATGGCTTTCGATGCGTGCTGACTGGAGGTACGGCTCATACGGGCCGCCCTTATCGATGCTCTCATCCCATTCAATACCAAGCCATTTGAGGCACTCCATGATGTGGCCGATCGAACCCTCTACTTCGCGGTTCTTATCAGTATCTTCGATACGCAGAATGAACTGCCCGCCGTGCTTTCTGGCATAGAGCCATGCGTAAAGCGCAGTGCGCACGTTTCCAACGTGCATAAATCCGGTTGGGCTTGGAGCAAATCGAGTGCGTACGGTCATAAGCTATTTAGGCTCCTCGTGGGAAAGCGTTATTCGTAAGAGCTCTTCTGCGACCGTGCGAGCGGCGTCCTGGTTGCCAAAAAGCGCGCCGCGCTCTGACATCTGGTTTGAGAGCGCGCGGTCGGCGGTAATGCGACGCACTTCAGAGGCTAGAAGATGCGGCGTCATATTCTCCTGCTCAAGTACCACCGCAGCACCCGACTGAGCATAGGAGTACGCGTTAGTGCGTTGGTCGTGGCTTATGCTCTCGGGTATTGGAATAAGTATGGAGGGACGCCTCCAAAGCGCTATCTCAGCAATAGCAGTCGAACCTGCTCTTGAGACGATGAGGTGGGCCGCGCCTGCTGCCTGGCGCATGGTTTCAAGCGATAGATAGGGGAAGACGTGATACCGCTCCTTGTGCGATGTACCCTCGAGAATAACAGGCGCGGTACGCTCCACTTCCGCAAAGTTGTCCTTCCCTGTTTGGTGGATCACGTTTACGTACTCGACCATTTCTGGAAGCGCGCCAAGAACTGTCTCGTTAATTGCGCGGGAACCAGTAGAGCCGCCAAGGATAAGCACCGTGGGGACTGATGGATCAAGTGAAAGCGAAGCCACGCCGCCAGCTGGATCGAGATCTGCAAGGCGCTTTCGTAGTGGTATACCCGTAACGGCAATCTTTGCTCGTGTCTTTGCAGGAAAGTAATTCTCTGCGTTCGGGAACGCGATCGCAATGCGTTTTGCAAACTTGGCGGCAAGTAGGTTCGCGCGTCCTGGTTTCGCGTCTGACTCGTGGATGATAACTGGTATCCCAAGTATGCGTGCTGCAAGCACAGTCGGCACACTCGCATAGCCACCCTTAGAGAAGACAACGTCCGGATAGATCTTAAAGAGTGTGGCTACGCATCCGAGTATGCCCCAGAATGTAGTAAATAAATCGACGACGTTCTGAACGGATGCGTAGCGTCGCATCTTCCCTGCCCTACTAGGGATATAAATAATCTCGTTCTCAAGTAGCGCAGACGGATCAAAAGGCGTTGGCGCGACATAGAAGAGCTGCGGTGCGACAAGATGCTGCTCTCGTGAGATGTCCCGGATAGCCTCCGCAACCGCGATTATGGGGTAGAAATGGCCGCCCGTGCCGCCACCGGTGAATACGATCTTCATACAGGTACGCTGAGTATAGCACCCAAAAGGGCCGTATCTGCTAGGCCGTACGTCGCCTCTTAGTGCGGTGCGCTGCGACGTTCAAGATGATACCGACTGAAGCCAGGGCGCATAAAAGCGCCGTGCCGCCGTGGGACACAAATGGGAGCGGCAGTCCCGTCAGCGGCATTATGCCGAGCATGGCGCCGATATTAAGAAATGCGGAGAATGTGATAAGGAGCGTGAGGCCGGCCGCGGCGAGTGCCCCGAAAGTATTGGCAGCCTCTGCGGCGATCATGAGCCCACGGGTCGCAAACGCAGTAAATAGGAGTACTAGCAAAACGGTACCGAAGAATCCGAACTCCTCTCCGAAGACCGCAAACACCGAGTCGCCGACCGGCTCCGGAAGATAGTTAAACTTCTGAACGCTTTGTCCGTACCCGCGGCCGAGAACGCCTCCTGAGCCTATGGCGATAAGGGACTGCTGTATCTGATATCCAGAAGTGAGTGAGTTTTGCGAAGGGTCAATGAACGTCTGCACGCGATTCATTAGGTATGGGCGTGTCGCAATCAGAACGGAAATACCTATAAGTCCAATGATGCCTATGATCACGAAATCACGTAGGCGCGCGCCTGCTAGGAAATAGAGCGCGACAGACGTGGCTCCAAGAATGAGCACGGTCGAGGTGTTTGGTTGTGCCAGAAGCAACAGGGACGGAACGCCGACAATAATACCGAACGGTATAAGCCCATACCTGAACTCATGCAGCTTTGCTTTCATATTTGCCAGGTACGCAGCAAGCATCAGGATGACGCCTATCTTGAGAAATTCTGCCGGCTGTACGGTGACAAAACCAAAATCAAGCCAGCGGGTCGCGCCGTTAGTCGTGAGTCCAAGCGGTGTAAACACGAGAGCGGTAAGTATGACGCTACCAACATACAAAGGCACAATGCCTTTCAGTAGAAGCTTCGGTGGAGCAAATCGGAGTCCAATGAGGAGTGCGATGCCCGGGATAAGTCCAAGAACCAGCTGCGTGATCGCAAGGCGCCATGGCGCACCGTCAGCTCGTGCAAGAAGTCCGAGTGCGGCTGAGGCAAACATAGCAATGCCGCTCACCACGAGGGTGAGGACGATTAGCGCGAAAAGGCGATCACCAGAAAGTCGCATGCTTCCCTATTCTAGCGCACCTCTGCTATGCACCTGTTACTTAAGGAGCGCGAGCGCGACGCCAAAGATACCTGCAATGATGGTAACCACCCAGTAGCGCATGGTGACTTTGTATGCGGGCCAGCCAATTGCCTCGAAATGGTGGTGGATAGGCGCAACGCGAAAGAGCTTTCGTTTGAAAAACTTCTTCCAGAGAACCTGAAGCACGTTCGTAAAGACGGTCGCGGCAAGCGGAAGCGCAATAATCGGAAGGACAAACACACCAACGCCCTCGCCAAGAACGTCCGCAGAGAACGCGGTGACCGCAAGGGCCATAGTAAGCGCCATACTGCCTGTCTCTGATAAGTAGAAGCGCGCCGGCGGGATATTAAACCAAGTGAAAGCGAGCAGGGCTCCAGAGACGACCGCTGAGAAAGCTGCGAGCGAGATCTGAGTCTGCGCGAACGCGATGCCCGCATAGGCCATAAATATAATCGCAAATACGCCGCCGGCGAGGCCGTCTATGCCGTCGATGACACCGCTAGCATAAAGTGCGAGCGTCACAACTACAAAGAACAGTATGAATAGCTGCCCAAGCGGAATCGCCTCTAGAAAAGGTACGCCGACGGCGGCAACGCCGAGCTTTGCATAAAACCACCAGCCTGCGAACGTCGCGAATGCAGCAACTAGCAGCAATCGCTTTAAAAGTGACAGTCCTCCCTTGCTCTGCGTCACCTCAAGAACATCGTCAATGAGGCCGACGGCGCCGCCGATAAGCAATGCTGCGAGCGGTAGCCACGTCTGCTCGCGCGTAACAAAATCAAGAAGTGAGAACGATCCATCAAGGAAAAACCCGAGGGCGGAGAAAAAGAGTGCAGTAAGAGCAACCGTGCTCCAGATAAGAATGCCTCCCATTCTGGGCACATTAACTTCACGCTCCTTATGAAGCTCGTTAAATAACGGGGTGCCGTTTCCATCTCCCATGCCCTTGTGCTTCCCTGCCTTTTTCTTCCAGGCCTTATGTTTATACAGGTAGTGCGTCAGGACCGGAGCTGACGCGATTCCTATCGCAAAGGCGACGACAAACGGGATGAGGACTCGTGCAGCGTCAAGGATCATGAGGGTGTCGTTCCTGCAAAGTGTGCGAACGCCGCGTCCATAAGCCGCTTCACATCGCTGAACCTGCCATCGATCGTGGAGCCGAGCACTACCACTGCGACCGGATGCCCAAACCCGGCATCGAATACGACTGCAAGGTTTCCGCCGGCAAGGTCAGTAAAGCCGGTCTTGGATAGGAGCGCACCCGGTACTTCAACTACTCCCTGATTCGTATTCCTCATTTCATGCGGAATGCCGGTTTCAGAAACAACAGAAACAGTCGATTTGGTGGTCGTATACGCAAGCTCGGGTGCCGCCTCAAGCAGAGCGCCAGCAAGGAGCGCTACATCACGCGCTGATCCGTAACCGCCGGAGACCTCTGCATCCTCATCAAGTCCCGTACCGTTAAGCGCGTATGTCTGAGAGAGGTGTGCTGCCTGAGCTGCGCTTGCCATGAGTGCGGAACCGGCAATGCCGCGCTTTTTTTGCGCTGCCTCGGCTATAGCCGCTGCTGCATCATTAGAAGACGCAACAAGTGCAAGCTCTGCTGCGTCGCGGAATGTGAATACCTCACCTTCAATAAAGCCGCTCTCGCCTTCAGCTGAGAGTGCGGATGCTGTTATGGTCACTGGCGCATCATCCTCAAGTGTTGTGGCGCCAGCATATACAGTTAGAAGCTTTGTGAGGGATGCGAGCGGAAGCTGCGCCTCTGCGTTCTCTGCATATAGAGTCTCGCCCGTTGTAAGGTCGTATACGATTGCTGCCTTGCCCTGTATGCGCATGCCGGCAAAAGCATCAGGACGAGGTGCCTCGACGACCGGTTCAGGCACTGGCTCCTCTTTCAATAACATTGGAGCTGCGAATGCCGCTCCCGCAAGCACTGCTGTGCTGCCAAGTATCGCGATGCTCATCTGAATGAGCGTACGGTCGCGCTTTGCTTTCTGGTCGATAGTGTCCTTAAGCGTCATGATCGGTTGTTACAGGCTCCGCACGTTCAGCCAGTACTGCGGACAGTTCCGCAAACTGTGGAAGCTCCTCCTTCTTAGTAACGCCAAGATGTGCCAGTGCGTCGACGGTAGTGGTATAGCGTGCACGACGCTTATCCTCCTGGTCTTCTGTGCGCTCTATAAGACCGCGCAGCAGTAGTGAACGAATGGCGGCGCCCGAATTCACGCCGCGAATCCAGTCGATCTCGCCGCGGGTGGCGCTGCCCTGGTAGAGGATGATGGCGAGCGCCTCGAGTCCAGCCTTTCCAAGATCTTTCGAGAGCTCACTCTCGCGAAGCTTCTTAACTATAGCCGCTGCGTCGGGGGCCGTGCGGAGCTCGAGCTCGTCCTCGGTCTCAATTAGCGCGAGCCCCCTGCCCTCGAGATCCTTTCGTAGCTCAGCCGCAGCTGCGTTTATGAGGTCCATGGTGACCTCAAAGAGTCCCGCCAGGCGGCGTTTAGACATGGATTCGCCCGCTGCGAAGAGGACCGCTTCGAGCGCCTGTGAAGGAGAAAGCTGCATAGTAGCTTTAGAATACCGCACAAAACGGTGCGGGCAACCCGTCAACTGGGGCTATAATGGTTGCCATGACCTTATTGGACAGCATCCTCCTCGGCGCGCTTGAGGGCTTCACCGAGTTCCTGCCGATCTCCTCGACGGGACACCTTATCCTTGCAAGTGAATTACTTGGTCTTTCGTCATCAGACTTCGTCAAAAGCTTCATGATTGCTGTGCAGCTAGGCGCTATCGCAGCAGTCGTCCTTCTCTACTTCAAGAAGTTTCTCGATGTTGAGGTCATCAAACGCCTCATTGTCGGCTTCATTCCGACCGGCATCATCGGCTTCACGCTGTACCAGCTCATCAAGGATTACCTGATCGGCAATTCGTACATCGTGGTAGCCGCACTTCTACTGGGAGGTATAGCACTTATTGCTTTTGAGCTCCTACATAAGGAATCTGACGAGGAGCCGGCTGAGATACGCTCCCTTCCCTACAAGCAGGTTGCCCTGGTCGGACTTTTCCAATCAGTGGCCATGATTCCCGGCGTTTCGCGCTCAGCTGCGACTATTGTGGGCGGTCTTTTAATAGGCATGCGCCGAGCAACCATTGTTGAGTTCTCGTTCCTATTGGCTGTGCCTACCATGGCCGCCGCGACCGGATACGACATACTGAAGAGCTTCGATACATTTCCGACCGACGGGTTCGGCCTTCTAGCCGCAGGCTTCGTTACCTCACTGATCGTCGCGCTTCTTTCGATGAAGCTTCTCATCGGATTTGTTAAGGAGCACACGTTTATCCCGTTTGGTATCTACCGCATCGTACTCGCGGCCCTGTTCTTCGTATTCGTGCTGCTCTAGCACTACACGTTGGTCATTATCTCAGCGACTAACTCTGGAAACTCTTCCTGATTAAAGTGCGCGCGGTCAGCAAATACGGATGCACGTGCATGCGGAAGCGCTGCCTGGTATCTGGAAAGCTCTGAGTACGGTACGACGGTATCGTCAGTGCTGTGGTAGAGATGGATACGGCCGCCTTGTGCAGAGAACTTTTCAAGCGAGTTAGGTAGGGCGAAATCTGCAAGCGTCGTGATTGAATCGGTAGCTGCGTAGGGCGCCGCGACAAGATAGGTTGATGAAATGCGCACCGGCACATCATTCTCAGAAAGGTATTTTGCAAGGAAAAGGCCGCCAAGCGAATGGCCGACCAATACCACGCCATCGCGCAGGTACGGGACTATTTTCTCAAACCATATTTTCCACTCTTCGTACTTCGCGTTGTACTTGCTCGGCATGCTAGGACGAAGTACGTCGAACGTCTCACCGAGTGTCTCCGGAAGACGCTTTTTCCAATCCTTGTAGTCAGGACGCATGGGATCGTACTCCCATGAGCGAAGTGCCTCGAGATACTGATTGTAAGTATCAAACGTCTCCCCGCCGTGTATTACTACTACCTGCCGCTTATCCATACTTCGGTGTTGTGGGCGCCGTGTTCGTTATTTTGATGTCCGCAAAATGATCGTGCTGCGCCGCATCAACAACACCCTGCTTCACGAGCTCAAGGAGCGCAAGGAACGAAACAATAACCTCTACCTTCTCCTTGGCACCACCTGAAAATTCTTTAAAGGAGACTGCAAGCGCGGTCTGCACACGATCCGTGAGGCGGTCCATCATCTCCTCGATGGTGATTAGTGGCTTCACACGCACCTCCGGAAGCTGCTCCTGCTTCTCCGCTTCGGTGAGTGCGTTTCGAAGCGCGGCTGTAAGTGTTTCAGGACTGAGGTCGCGAGACGGCGCGAACATGGGCTCAGGCGCACGCTCGCCGCGCGAGACCAAGACAGCTCTGCCAAAGATACGCGAGAGCTCACGAGCCGCTTCACGAGCCTTCTCATACATGAGGAGGCGCCTCTTAAGATCCTCGACGTCCTCCTCCTCATCCTCAGAGAGCGCAAGCTCCGGAATCAAAGACTTTGATTTTATGAGAAGTAGGGTCGCCGCGACTGAAATGAAATTCGCAGCCTCCTCCATTGGAAACTCTGCCTGACCCCTGACGTGCTGAATGAAATCGTCGGTAACCTCCGCAAGTGAAAGCTCATTGACGTGTAGCTTACGCTTCTCGATAAGGTCAAGGAGAAGCTCCAAGGGGCCTTCATAGGATGCGGTGCGCACTGTGTAGCTGGGCGTGGTTACGCTTTCCATGCTTCGATAAAGCGGATCATGAGCCTCACCGGGGCGCCGGCCGCACCCTTCGCCAACTCATCGCCTGGCGCCGCGGTCATTCTTGGCGCTATGTCGATATGCGCCCATGGGCATCCGAGTTCCTTAGCGAACTGCCAAAGGAACATACCGCCCTCAGTCGCGCCGCCGTAACGACCCGCAGTGCCACTTGCTACGTTCGCAAGGTCAGCGAACGTTCCCCTGATGCAATTTTCATACTCGTCCCACATTGGAAGTCGCCATACATAATCGCCGGACTCCTCGCCAAGAGTGGTAAGTTGCTCTGCAAGCGCATCATCACGAGTAAGCAGGCCGCTCGCGTAGTCGCCTAGCGCAATATGTGCGGCACCCGTTAGAGTCGCCGCATCAAGTACGACGGATGGCTTGTAGCGCTTCGCGTATGTAAGCGCATCGGCAAGAACGAGACGTCCCTCCGCGTCGGTATTCAATACTTCGATGGTCTTTCCAGAAAGCGATCTTAGGATGTCGCCCGGACGCGTTGCAGATCCCGATGGCATATTCTCCGCCGACGGGATAAGACCAATGACGTGTTTCTTAATTCCAAGACGTGCAGCAAGCGCAACTGTGTGAATGACTGCGGAAGCACCCGACATGTCCATGTGCATCTCGTAAATGCCAGTCGAGGGCTTGAGATTGAGGCCGCCTGAATCAAACGTAATACCTTTTCCAGCCAGGACTATTGGCTTCCCTGCCCCTCCTTTGTACTCCATGACGGTGAACGTCGGTTCTTCGGAGGAGCCAGCGGCAACGCCCAAAATTGCACCCATACCGAGCTTCTTCATTTGGGCCCCGCCTAGGGTTGTAACGGTGATCGGAAGGCCGTTAGCGGCTGCTTTTGCGGCTTTGGCGAGCCCTCGCGGAGTCATATCCCCGCCTGGAGTATTTGAGAGCGCACGGCACTCGTTCACCGCCTGGCCGATCATTTGACCCTTCTTTGCGGCTGCCTCAATAGTCTTCGAGCTCGGGCTCGTAATGACGATCTCCTCCACCTCGTTAAAGCCGTTCTTAGGCTCCGTCTTGAACTGGGTGAACTCGAAGTTCGCCATTTCGAAGTTCTCCGCAGCAAGCTCGGACAAACGCTCCGGAGATATGTCGCCGAGGTTCTTAAATATGAAGGGGCTTTCTGAGAAATCGAGCGTAATCTTCCGCTTCTTATGCAGCTTTGCTGTTTGTACGATCGCGCGGCAGAGGATAATGAACCGACGTTGGTTCATATCGTTTCCCTTTCCTGCTCCTATTTCGAGGGTGTCGATGCCGCCCTCGCGAACCAATCGGCGAACACTCCTATCCTCCTCGATAAGGCGGATGCGGGTGTAGCTGGGTGCGATATCCTTCAGTGCCTTCTTGGAGAATGTGAACTTCATTATTTCTGTTCCTTAATGGTAAGGCCGAGCTCTTTGAGCTGGACGGGGTTTATGGCGGACGGCGCGCCGGTCATGAGGTCCTTCCCTTCACCGGTCTTAGCGAATGCGATGACCTCGCGGATGTTGGGCTGGTTTTCAAGAAGCATGACGATGCGGTCGATGCCGGGCGCGAACCCGCCATGGGGCGGCGTGCCGAATGAGAAGGCATCGAGCATATGGCCGAACTTCGCACGCTGCTCCTCTTCATCCATGCCAAGAAGATTGAATACCTGCTTTTGCTCTTCCTGCTTGTGTATACGGATGGAGCCTGAGGAGAGCTCGTATCCATTTAGGACGAGATCGTACGCGTTTGCGCGTATAGAGAAGAGGTCCTCGCCCTTCAAGAACTTCTCCTTATCCTCAGGCTTTACCGAACAAAACGGATGGTGCGCAGCCTGTATGGAGCCGTCCTCCATCTTCTCGAACATTGGGAAGTCGACGACCCACGCAAACGCGAGCTCATTGGGATCTTCTTTGTTCTCCCTTAGATCGGGCTTATCGGAGCCATACTTCTCCATGGACTCCGCATAGGTTAGGCGTGGGAATGGAATCTGGGTGATCTTCTTCTCTGGATAGAGGGTCTTCACGAGTTCGATGAACATCGCCTCGGTGTATGAGAGAACATCCTCCTGCTCGACGAATGACATCTCATAGTCGAGCTGCGTAAACTCGGGCTGTCTGTCGCCGCGGGTATCCTCGTCACGCATACACCTGGCGACCTGGAAGTACTTCTCAAAGCCGGCAACCATCAAAAGCTGCTTGAACTGCTGTGGGGACTGCGGAAGGACGTAGAACTTGCCCTGTTCAAGGCGGCTGGGCACCACGTACTCGCGCGATCCTTCCGGCGTGCCCTTCATCATCATCGGCGTCTCTACCTCGATGAAGCCGTTCTGGTGCATGTAGTCGCGGAAGAAAGAAATGATTTTATCGCGCATACGAATGTTGCGCTGCATGCGTGGGGAGCGAAGGTCCAAGTACCGATACTTCATGCGTACTGATTCGTCGACGCCGATTGTGTCACCCGAGATATCAAACGGTACCGGTTCGCTCGCATTAAGGATCTCAATGCCCTTGATCTCGAGCTCGATATCACCGTTTACCTTATCGGCCTGGATATTGCGCTCGGGGCGCTTGTTTACGATGCCCTCAATGCGAACTACGTACTCATTCCTCACCTCTTTAGCGGTCTCCATGAGCGCTTCGTCGCCCGGGAGCACCACGCCCTGGACCATGCCCGACGCGTCCCTGAAATCAAAGAACACAAGCTTTCCCTGGTCCCTCCGTACATCCACCCAGCCGCTTATAGAAACGGTCTCGCCGACATGTGCGCCCAAATCCCCTATCAAAATGCGGTCCTTCATATAGGTATCAAAGTAGCACGCCCCGCCCCGTTTTCGTAGTTTGGGGAGGGGCGTGATCATGGCCAGTCGGATATGTTACGGAATATCCGATCACTGTGGTTCCTTCTTCTTGAGCCAACACCAGATAAGCGAACCAGTGACGAGGACTGACGCGACCGCCGCAACATAACCGAACGCTGCGAAGGATAGCGTGTTGTCTTCGTTGAGAATTGGCGGTAGAGACATCGGGCTCCCTTTCCGTGTACAGCGCAGTGCAATCCACTACCTCTTCATTTTCGTACGCAGACGCGTAGACGGGAATAGCAGCGAGGTGCGTAACTAGCGGACGCCAATCGCACTGCGAACTTCTTGCATCTTCTTCTCTGCGGCCTTACATGCGCGCTTACCTCCGTCCTTCAAGATAGACTCAACTCTTCGCTCGTTACCAGATAGCTTTGCGTATCGCTCACGCATTGGTGCGAAGTACGTGTTCAAGTCATCTGCAAGCGCCTCCTTAAGTGCTTTGTACTTTCCCTTGTGCTCCTCATACAACGCCGCAAGCTCTGTCTCAGTGCGTACGAGCTTGTGTATGGCGTATACATTCTCCGGCCGCTCGCCGGAGGAGTCAGTTACGATAGACATTACGCGCTCGAGGGTTTCTTCGGGAGTGGCAAACATACGAATAGTATTGCCATAACTCTTGCTCATCTTCTGTCCATCTATGCCTGGCACAGTCGCAACCTCATCCATGATGTATTCCTTCGGAAGGCGGAAGGTCTCACCGAAGACGCGGTTGAATTTCTCAGCGGTATCCCGGGCGTACTCAATGTGCTGCTTTTGGTCCTGGCCCACGGGCACGAGTGCCGTATCGTATAGGAGTATGTCGGCAGCCATGAGCATCGGGTAATTGAAAGTGCCCACGCTTATTTCCTTCCCCTTCGCTTCCGCGTCTTTGTACGCATGCGCACGCTCAAGATACGGGATGGTGGTGATGGTGTCGAATATCCAGGCAAGCTCGGTGTGTGCAAATACATCCGACTGACGGAAGATTGTGACCTTCTTCGGATCAAGTCCTGCAGCTAGATAGCTCATAGCAAGCTCTCTTGTGAGGCGCCGCATTTCTGTTTGGTCTTGAATGAAGTTGAGAGCGTGGTAGTCCGCGATCATCACAAATATCTCGTGCTCACCCTTTTGTGCGAGATCAACATACTGACGCACAGCCCCAAAATAGTTGCCAATATGGAGGTCGCCGGTCGGCTTTACGCCGGAGAGTATGACAGGCTTCTTGTTCATGTTCGTACGATAGCATGCCGGCTTGTGCACATAAGCACTTGCCAATAGTAATCTTCATTATATAATATAAATCTGGCTGTTCATTCACAATATAGGAGGGTTGGGTGGAACCAATCATTCAACGACCACTTGATGGCACGCTCGACACCGAAATGGTGGTCGCAGCGATGCTCCGGCCGCTCTTGAACGCGGCTGAAAGTGCCCGGCAACTTGCCGAGCACTACAACCACTTCAAGGTGGGCGCCTCGGTGCTTGCACTGAAGGAGTCTGCAGAGGTCGGTTCAATCGGCATCTTCGCCGGCTGGAACCGGAAGCTGAAGTCAGGCCCGTGCAAGGACCGACGGTGTGCCGAGATGCACGCCATGTGGGATGCGTTCGAGTCTGGCTACAAGCGGATCCTCGCAGTTGCGGTCCATGCGCCGCATCAAGCAGATGACGCGACTGGGCTCGACCTGGGCGTACTTATCTGCTGCGGGTACTGCCGCAACAGCTTCCGCGCGCTCATGCAGATGCAAATGCTCGTCGACCCCGATGTTTTATTCCATTTCAGGAACGCACAGACGGGCTTCGCGCTCTCTCTCACCTTGGGGGAATTGCTCGCGCGATGCGGTGGCGACCGCGATCCAGCCATCTACACGCTGGGCACGCCCGTTACGGGCCTGCTTCAGCAAGCGGGGCGATCTCCTTGAGAGGTCGTCCCGTCGCTATTTATATACAAGAAAGGAGGCACAAATGTGTGCCTCCTTTCATATATGGGGTGCGCCGGGGAGGATTCGAACCTCCGTAGGCCGAAGCCGACAGGTTTACAGCCTGTTGTAATTGACCACTCTACCACCGACGCGTTTGGGTACTATAGCTACAATCTGCTTATTTTTCAATTGTCAGCACTGCCATCTGCTTCCCTCGTCTCAGAAGGGCTGTGCCATCAAAGAAATGCGCCTGGGTAAGTAGGCCGTCGACTGTCACGACCTGCTCTCCATTAAGTGATACGCCATTCGCCTCCAAGACGCGTCGTGCGTCAGACTTGGATGAGGCGAGTCCGGATGCGACGAGTGCTTCCGCGATTTGATATCCATCCTTAAGCGATGCGGATGTAATCGTATGGCTCGGAATCTCTCCTATAAGAAGTTTGCGCTCATCTTTAGACAATGTGCTCACCTGCCTGCCGCCGAACAGCACCTCGGAGACCGTGATGGCGTTTTGGGATGCCTTCTCGCCATGAACGAGAATCGTCACTTCCTTTGCGAGAAGTTTCTGCGCCTCCCGCTTCCCGGGGTTCCGGGTATGGAGCTCCATGATCGCACCGATCTCAGCGAGCGATAGGAATGTGTATACCTTCAACAATCGCTCCACCTGATCGTCTGCCGTATTGAGCCAGAACTGGTAGAAGGTATAGGGCGAGGTCTTCTTGGCATCGGTCCAAACCGCATTTCCTTCTGACTTGCCAAACTTTTTTCCAGAGGCATCCGTGATGAGCGGCATGGTAAATGCGAACACTTCCTTTCCCTCCTTCTTCCTGGTGAGATCGACGCCTGAAAGAATATTCGTCCACTGGTCGCTCCCTCCCACCTGCAGGTCCACCCCGTACTTCTTATTGAGCACCATGTAGTCGTAGCCCTGAAGAAGTGCATAGGTAAATTCCGTAAAGGAGATACTTTCATCAGGCGTCTCAAGGCGCTTCTTAATTGTTTCGCGCTTTATAAGATCATTGACCGTAAAGTGCTTGCCGATGTCCCGAAGGAACGAGAAGAGGTCAATTTTGGTGAGCCAATCCGCATTATCGACGAGCGTAAAGGATGTGCCGCCAAGAACCTTTCTCAGCTCGCTCTTGATACCGGCGGTATTTGCCTTAAGGGTCTTCTGATCCAACAAAGATCGTTCGCCCTTCTCTCTTGGATCTCCGATCATGCCGGTACCGCCCCCTACAAGGAACACGAGCTTGTGTCCGGCTGCACCCAAACGGCGCATGAGCATGATGATGGCGAGGTTGCCGATCTGAGGAGAATCAGCTGAGGGATCGATGCCCAAGTACACCGTACGGCGTTTGCCGAGAATCTTTTCGATATCAGCGGAGGTGTGCTCTACGAGCCCACGGCCCTTGAGGTCTTCGATGAGGTCCATAGCGTGAATATAGCACGCGCTTGATGGCTAGGCAGGAAGCTCTGCGATGAAGCGGCTACCCTTCCCTTCGCCCTCGGACTCTGCCCACACCTTGCCGTGGTGTGCCTCGATGATGTTCTTTACGATATAGAGACCAAAGCCAGTGGACTCAACGTTTACCTTTGTCGAGTTGGTGCCATGACCACCTTCGGTAAAGAGCTTTGCCATATCTTCTTCGGTAATGCCGACGCCAGTATCCTCAACTTTGAAGCGAACCGTATCCTCGTCTTTGGTGAGTGAAACGTTTACGCTGCCCTTAAGGGTGTACTTGATGGAGTTATCGATAAGGTTCTTGAAAGCATTTACAAGCTGGACTCTATCGCCCTTCACAATAAGCGACTCGGTGTCGCACGCGAACGTAAGCTGGAGCCCCTTCGCCTCAGCGCCTGGTCGGAGATCCTCCGCGATCTCCTCTATGAGCTTCTTCAGGTCGATGTCGCTCATGGTGTACGTCACCTTGCCGCTTTTGATGTTCGCGGCATTTAGAATCTCTTGAATCGTATTAACGCCCTTCGTATCAGATTTGAAGCCTTCCTCGAGCATCGGCTTCATGGTCTCAGGAACAGCACCGAGGTCGCCCTCCATGGCCATTGCGAAGATGTTGCGCGACTTCGTGAGGAATCCCTTGATCTGGTGCGTGATGAAGTGGATGAGGATGATCTGTTGCTTGTTTGCCTTCTCAAGCTCGCCTGCGAGTTCTTCGATGTGCTTTCGCTGCGCGATTTCGCGTCTGACGCTGCGTATAAGGATAACGCCAGCGATAAGCGTGAGGACGAGTGTGACGGTGACCAAACCGCGTGCGGTCATGTTCGAGACGAACGTATACTGTGAACCGACGAGTGCAATGAGTGCGATCAGGAGAGCTTGTGCGGCAAGGAGGCCCGCATGGAATGCCTTGAAGCGAACCACGAGTATGCCGATGTAGATGACGAATACGATGATGCCAAAGTATCCAAACATCTCGAGCTCCGAATCCGGAAGGAATCCGATACTTGTAAGGTATGAGGCCAGGTACCCGGTGCTATAGAAGCTGAAGAGGAACAATAGGAGGCCTGTCCCCATGAGCACCACCTGCCGCCTGAAGCCCGGGAGTGCCTTCTTATAGCTACGGAGGAGAAGCACGGCGATCCATGCCATGGCGATGACGCCGAGCGACGTGTAGTAAAGCTCGTACCAGGTGTTCTCGAAACCGAACGCGTCACAGTCGGAGATATTGAAGCCAGTTAGGTTAAGTGCGGTTGGTGCAAGGACGATGACCGGCGCTAGGAGCGCTGCCAAGACTGCCTTCGTACGTACGGATAGGTCCTTCTTTTCAAGGAACGCGTGGGCGAAGTAAATACTGAAAATCGAAATAAGCGCTGAAAGCACGCCGAACATGGACCAGGAGAAGAGGAGAAAACCACTGTTTATGTTGGTCCAACTAATAAGGCTCAGAAGCGTCCAGCCGGAGAAGAAGGTACATATTGCAAAGAGAAGCCGGTTTGGGAGCGCCTTCCTGTCATTGGCGAGGATAAAGAGACCAGTTACGAACGCGATAATGATCGCGGGAATATGGGAGTAGTAGAGGATGCCGCTCAGTTCGGGAACATAGAATAGGAACAGCGGTTCTGTGTAGTAGTGGCAGATCATAGTGCGTCTATCTTACGTTGTATGTAGTACTGAAAATAACCGGCATATCGTTCCTGCAGATCTTCCCTCCTCCAATCCCGATCTGTGATGGTTTTGCGGCAGGATGCTAGTCCGCATTCGCATGCAAGGCTGTACGGGAACTCTTCTGGGTTTGGCGCTTCGGCCAGGGTCATGGCGTAGTCGAACGTAATTTCCTCTCCCGCATCTATGTCGCGCATAGCGACGAGGAATATCTGTCCTTTGAAACCTGCGTTCGGATCGCAGCTGTGATTGAAATGGTCTACCAACTGTTCCTGGCCTTCTTCCCGTATTCCAAGGACGAGGTCATCATCAATCTGGTGTGCGAAGTCCCGAATGTGCTCAGGAAGATGCTGCTCCTCGTCGAGCGTCATAACAAATCCGCCGAACACGGCGAGCCTGTCGTCTTTTATTATCGGGGCGCTCGCGAATACTCCTTTCCCGAGCGGGTGATCCTTGACAGTAAGCGATGGGTGCATCCAGGAAAACATACTGTTATTCGGCTTCAGCCGCCTCGTCTGTGACCTCTTCCTCCATGTCGTCCTCAGCTACCTCCTCAGTCTCCTGCCCAGATTCCTCGCCCGGCCCGATGCAGTCCTCCTCGGTCAAGTCGCAGTACTCAATGGAGCATGTGCTATCAGTCTCGAGGCACACACTCGCGGCCTCACAGTCAGTGATATCTGGTCCGCACTGCGCGTATACGTCTGCGGCGTGCTTCTGGACGAGCGTGTAGTAGTACACTTCTGTACACTCGTCGTCTTCACAGGCGACAAAGCAGTTCTCGACCTCTGGATCACAAGTGCCCTCGAACTGCACAGTGTAGTCCGCTTGTGCGATGAAGCGGTAATACGATGCGATGCCCGCAATTAGACACAGAGGAAGGAGAACGATAGCGAGGAGATGCTGGCGAGCCGTCATACTTTGTACTTTGAGTATACCAGCGCCCTACCCCGCTTTCTGTACTTATGTGGAAAGGAGGAGTAAGTAGGTGCCGATGCCTGTGATGACAATCGCGAATATCTTCGGCCACAGATGTTTCGCCTCGATCTTCTCCGCGACGATCTTGGGGAAGAAGATTGTAAGGAATATACCGATCGCAAATACGAACAGCGGCTGGTATGACTCTCCGAGAAGAATAAGACCTATCGGTGCGAGCAGGTACGCGAAACCAGTCACGATATTACCGACCATGTAGATGGCCTCATTAGCAACATTAAGACCAAGGATGCCCCGGCTGTTTACCCGCACAGCCTCGAGGAAGTGCGTACGGTACGAGCGAATAAAGATGAATATAAGAATACCGACTACCGTAAGCATGAGATGCTCCCAGAACAAAGAACGCACCACGTTCTCCTCAAGCGCGACCATCTTAAAGATGACGGATTCGAGAGCCCAGAAGAAGCCCGCCAATGACATGTAGAGTATGGTGCTGCGGCGGAGCCTGAAGCGGTTATCTGCATCAATCTCAAAAGAAACAATGCTCGTGCCGAGAATGACGATACCCATGGCTAAGAGCTGCATTTGCGTCAGCACCTCGTCAAGGAAGATATATCCGAGGATAACCCCAAATACCGGCACCAGCTGATAGAACACGATTGCGATTGAGGCCTCTTCATCTTTAAGCGCAAGCAAGTAGAACAAGAGAACGAGTACGTTCAGAATGCCTACGACCGTAAGGATCGCAATGTTAGAAAGACTCATCGAAAATGCACTCGGATCGGCGATAAAGAGGAATGGGAGCGCGAGCGCTGAGAGAACGGCAGAGAAAATGATGAGCGTGCCTACTCCACCCTCCTTGAAATACTTCTCAAGGAGTATCTTGTCGATGTGGTTTGTGATTGCGTAGAGGAAGGGGCCGATGAGGGCAATAAGAAACCAAGTCATATAGGTGCGTAGCTAGTGTTTCAGTAACGGTAGCACGTCCTTCGGGTACGAGAGCCAGAACTTCACGCTCTCGACCGAACTCGGGGTGAGTTGCGTGATGAGTGGCCGCACGCCGAACGTCTCCTCCACGAATGCGAACGCAGGCTCGAGCACTTCGCGCATGAAATGCTCCTCCTCCTTGTCCTCGATCAGGTAGTCCTCGAACAGGACGCCGTGCGCGACAAAGAGCGCGAGGAAGCGCTTATAGTGCTCAAGAAGATTGCCGCGCTCATTGCGGTCTATCCACGCAGCGTCGTCGACGATACATGCGCGCCCGTTCTTCATCTCTGAAAAGAGGCGCGTATGGAAATCAATGAGGCTTTCTCCCCAAAGCGTCTTAACCTCAGAGAATGGCCTCCCCTGTGCTTGCGCAAAATCTATGATGGTCGTATTGCGGTACAGCTCGTGCGTCGCCCCGTCTTTCTGGGTAATGCGGGTTAGGACCGGCATCTTTCCGAGGAAGCGCTTCAGCATATTGGTCGATGTGAATGTATCTTTCGTATCCTGGCTGATGACAATCGGCAAGCCTAGCGGTTCAAGCAGGTGGAGAAACCGTAGGGTCTCGAAGTTAGGAGTAGCGACGTGGCGTGCTAGATACAGCACGGGATCACCCTGCATATATTCAGGGATGTCGTAATTGAGGTACTGTTCGACCCGCCTCTTGAGTGCAGTGTCGCCGCTCCTTCGATGGATTTCCTCAAGCGCGATCGGATACGGCGTCAGGAACCTATCGGAGCCAATTTCCTCCTGAAGCACCTCGCTGAAGTATGGGTATGTGCGCTCAGCCGCATCTGCGGCCTGTTCGCCGTTCATAAATGGACTATAGCACGCACTAATGGAGCACTACCCTCCTTTTCCAACAAGGATGTACTTATAGCTGCGAGTAGCAGTGGACGCCTTGACAGAATCTGGAATCAGCCTACGCTTTAGGATACCGCGCTTGATGCGGTTGTTCTATCTGAGGAGGGTTCACCATGACCCCGCAAGTACAGGCTTCGGCGCTGCCTGAAAGCGCCGTTCCGGTGACCCTGGCCGAAATGGGCGCCAGGGTGGAGTCGCTCTATGCCCGCCTCAAGGGGTGGGACATGAGCATCGTCAAGCGCTACTGCGTCGAGAAGGGTCTCTACACAGCCGACGAGATCGACGGCATCGTGGACGAGTACACGCGTTTTCTCGCGCTGACGCTGGCCTACCCTGAGACCCGGATTCCGATCGCCGCCAAGGTGGATACGCTGTGGCACACCCACATCATCTTCACCGAGGACTACCAGGCGTTCGGCGTCTACATGGGCGGCTTCATGCACCATCGGCCGTCCATCCTGGACCAGGGCTTCGACCTGGACGCTGAGTTCGTCGAGAACTCGATTCCGCTCTACGAGCGGCACTTCGGGAAGGCGAACGCCGGCGTGTGGGGCAAGGCGCTGTGCTGCTGCTCGGCTGACGGCTGCTCCGGCAATCATGTTGCCGGCGACTTCTCCGGCCACGTGAACAACTGATTCGAACAACCGGTCGGATCCAAGGGCCGCCCCTCACCGGGCGGCCCTTTTGTTTGACTACAGAAGCCAAATTGGGTACAACCTAGCCACTGTTCCTTACAGATGAAAGGGAATCTCATGGACCAGGCTACAGCCTCGGTGCGACAGCAAGGCACCGAAGGGACTCGGCCCGTTGCCGAGCTCCCCGCATTCGACCTCTCGCGCATTCTCGCTCGAATCAGGAAGGAACACCCCGACTGGCCAGAGGAACGCATCCTGAGGGCGGAGGAGGACTACCGCCGATTTCTTGCGTGCGCTAAAGCGGACCGCTACGCGAAATTAAGTCCGTTCGGCGATGTGGACACCGTCTGGCACACGCACATCGTGTACACCAGGCAGTATCACGCCGATTGCGACGCCTACTTCGGCTACTACCTGCATCACGAGCCGTTTGATGAGACCAACCGGGACTTCGCAAGAAGGAGTGCTCTGGTTCGGCCCGAATGATGGCATCAATCTGAAGAGGTCCCGCAAAGGCCTCTTCTTTTGTTAGGCGCTCGCAGTATGTTGTAATAAGAGCTATGCATAACTGGCCGCTCTATATACAGAGGACGAAGACAAAGGAACCATCACCTCTTCTGAAAGAGGCTTTAACTCATATTGTTAAGCTCCAGCGGGCTCTCGACCTCGGTGCCGGAGGACTTGCTGATACGCGGTATCTGCTCGAGAGGGGTTTCGAGTCGATCGATGTCGTTGATATCGAGCCGACAGTTCAAGAAGTCGCCGAAGAACTGCACGATCCCGAAGGCGTAGTGAAGATACACATATGCACCTTCAACAACTTCGAGTTCAAAGAATCTGCTTACGATCTCGTGAATGCGCAGAATGCCCTTCCCTTTGCAGGGCCCGAGAATATTTGGCAGGTCATGGATTTACTCGAAGGCTCGCTCAAGCCTGGCGGCGTATTCTGCGGTACCTTTTTCGGTCCTGAGGAGGAGTGGACAAGAGGCTCTCAAATTGCTTCGCTGACTCTCGAACAGGTTCAAAATTTCTTTGATAATGAGCGTTGGATATTACACAAGATTCATGAAGATCGCAGTGTTCGAAAGACCGCAGCAGGAAATGAGAAGCAGTGGCATATCTTCGGCGTGATCGCGACCCGTGCTTAAGGTTGCGTGACCATACAACTCGAGTTATAACCTGGCAAGTTAACCTGCTACCACCTTACGGAGACTTAAGATGGCTGAGAAACCTGCTCTTACACCTGCTACTACGTGCGGAAATGGTTCCGAAATCGACAATCGCGTATGCCTAGACGATCTTCTCGAGACCAACTTCGACCCTAACGTCGTCGAACGCTGGGAGCGAGAACAGAGGCGCGACCAATGAAATTGTATGGAATAGGCCGAGCGGCGACGCTCGGCCTAACACTTACCTAGATACGAAGAAGGCTGCTGCAAGCGGTGCCATAAACCACCAGAAGAAGTATTCCTTAGGCGCAAACAGAAGATCGAGCGTCTTCGGGAAGTCGTAGACGGTATCGATATTGAGCGCGGTATATCCGAGCGCCATCACAAACCCTCCGGCAAGCGCACAGAGAATGATGAGTGGGACGATCTTGAATGACCCCATGCCTCCTCCGCTTATCCTGCGGACCAAGAGATATGACAGTATGACGAATACGCCGTACACGACAACGTTTGCGACAGGTGTGCCGCCTGCAATATCTGTAAATGGGAATACGCTATAGAGCGCGTAGCCTATATAAAGCGAGAGAATGAGTGAGAGAAGCGCAGCCTTTCCGACGCGCATCGCGAATACGACGAGCGCTGCAACGATGAGGAGGAATACAAAGATGTTACCTACGAGCGACAAGGCTGACGCGGCGGTCGTAGTTGCAAGCATCGTCGCGGACTCCATATGACACAAGTATACCTCGGCTGTTCTAGTCCTCGCTGAGGAATCCTCCCGCCTGGTGATTCCAGAGGTCTGCATACAGACCTCCCTTCTTCAGAAGTTCGTCGTGCGAGCCGTCCTCGACGATCATCCCCGCATCCATAACGATAATGCGATCCATGGCGCGCAGCGTAGAAAGGCGATGCGCGATCGCGATGACGGTCCTCCCCTCCATGATCTTCATGAGTGCCTTCTGAACTGCGCCCTCGCTTTCACTGTCCAGTGACGACGTGGCTTCATCAAGCACGAGTACGGGTGCATCCTTGAGAAACGCACGTGCGATGACGATGCGCTGTCGCTGGCCGCCGGAAAGCTTTACACCGCGCTCGCCGACGAGCGCTTCATATCCGCCAGGTACCGCTTGGATGAAGTCATGCGCTTGCGCAAGACGTGCCGCATTCACAATAGCCTCCTCAATCGCATCCGGCCTTCCATAGGCGATATTGTCCCTAATGCTCCTATGGAAGAGCATCGGCTCTTGCGGTACGACCGCGATGTGTTCCCTGAGGTTGTCGCGGGTTATGTTCGCAATATTTACGTCGTCGATGAGGATCTCACCGCTCATAGGCTCGTAATGGCGGAGGAGGAGCTTCACGAGTGTCGACTTGCCTGCACCGCTCCTTCCCACGAGCCCCACCTTTTGGCCGGCGGGTATATGTAGGTCGAGATTAGAGAAGATGGGCGACCCAGCATACGCGAACGTGAGGCCCTTCAGGTCAATAGCTCCAGAGACAGATTCGAGCCTTCTGGCTCCCGCCACATCCTCGATCTCATGCTGCTGAACGATATCTTGGAGGCTTTCTACGATCTGACCCCACGAGTCGCCGAAGTTGTTGAGCTGGTTGCCAATGAAGGTCAGGCGGTCTTGCACGAGGAGGATAATGGTAAGTATGAGGATGATGTCTCCTGCAGTAAGGACTCCTTGCGAGGTGAGGTAGGTCGCAAGGAGGATCATTCCGCCAATGAACACAATTTGAAGGAGGCTGTTACCGAGGCGGACATACTCGCGGAAGCTCCAGTTGCGCATACCAGTCACGCGCCTGTCGATAATAAGCCGCTTGATCAGAACAAGCTCGTGGCTCCTCCGCGCATACTCCTGCACGGCATGGACATTCGTAAGTCCATCGACGGTTGCGCCGACCAACGCAGTCTCGGATTTCTGTGTCGCAACTGAGAGTGGCACGCCCCAGCGAACGAGAAGCACGTTGAGCGGGGTTATGAGGAGCACCCAACCGAGGAATATGAACGCAATGAGAGGACTCGTAGTGTACGCAAGGAAGAAGCTCGCCACCATCGAGACGATGAACGGAATGAACTGCCATAAAATCTGCTCACCGATATCCTTCACTCCTGCAGAAGCCTGTGTGATTTTGCTTGAGATCGATCCTGCAAAGCGGTTCGTGAAGTAGGTATAGCTGTGCTTCCCTACGTACGCCGTAAGCGCATAGCGAGATGTCGCCCGTACGCCGGTAGCCCAGTGCATGCCGGAAAAGCCGCTCGCGCGCCAAATGATCGCGTCGAAGATAGAGATGCCGATGAATGCGGCTGCGCCCCACCACAACGGACCGAGCGGGCCGCCGATCGATACACCGTGCGCGGCGTCAACGATGAGCTTGAACGTGTAGGCGGTAAACGAGGTCGCGATCGCCCCCAAAATCACAGCGACAACGGACAAGACGCCCGACCGCCAGTACGGGCGCGATGAAAAGATAAGAAACGAGAATGGGTTAAGGGAGCGCGGGATGTCCTCGCGCCACATGGTTCTCATACGATATCAAGTATAGCCTGCTAAAAGCCCTCGCCCTTCAGTTCCTCTACTATCTTCTTTGCTTTTCCGGAAAGCTTTCGTGGAAGCGTTGCAGTCACGTGGATGAGGAGATCGCCTGAACCATTCTCGTACTCGACGCCCTTGCCACGGATGCGGAGGGTCTCTTCGGTCGAGGACATTGGTGGGACCTTTACCTCGAGCACTTTATCGTCGATGGTAGTAACGGAGACGGTCGTGCCAAGAAGTGCGTCGGTCAATTTCACCGGCATCTCCATGACAAGGTTCGCACCCTCTTTCTTAAAGGTCGGATGCTTCTTCACATGTACCTTTACATAAAGATCGCCCGTCGTGCCGCCCTTAATAGCTTCACCCTGGCCGGGAAGGCGAATCATTTCCCCGCCGTCGATACCGGAGGGAACCTCAATCTTTATCTCTCCTTCCTTACGGAGAACACCGCCACCGGCACAGGTAGGACACTTCTCCTTAGGCATCTTGCCCTGGCCTTCGCAGACGCTACACACACGCACGCTTGTGAATGAACCAAGCGGTGAGTTCCTGGTCTCGTGTACCTTGCCCTGTCCATTACAGGTAGTACAGGTGACCATCTCTGTACCCTTCTTTGCACCTGATCCTTCGCAGGTATCGCACTTGCCAACTTTAGTGACGAGCACGGAGCGTTTGGTTCCCATGATCGACTCCTTAAAAGTGACCTCGATGTCTATAGAAATGTCGCGCCCGCGCTTAACCCGCTGACGCCCGCCGCCGCCAAATATGTCGCCGAAGCCTTCGAAGAGATCAGAGAGATCGAACTCAGCGAACTGGCTGCCATGCATGCCGCCGAAGCCGGAGAAATCAAAGCCCTGGGGACCTCCACCACCCTGGAAGGTCTGGCCGTAATTATCGTACTCGCGGCGCTTCCGATCGTCGCCAAGGACCGAGTATGCCTCAGTGATCTCCTTGAACATTGCCTCATCACCACCCTTGTCTGGGTGGTGCTTCTGGGCGAGTTTGCGGAACGCCTTCTTGATATCGTCCTGTGTGGCCTTTTTATCGACCCCGAGGATGTCGTAGTAGTTTTTGGCCATAGGAGTCACACTATACACCGTATCGATTTTCGTATCAAAAAATGGATGAAGGGCGACGCGGATTGCTCCGTGCCGCCCCTCGATCGACCGTTCAGGTCGCTACCGCATCATGGTCAACTTCCATGCGATTGGGCCGGAAGTGGACCACGCGCCGGTTCGTCATCCGGAACCGGTGCGTGACGCGATGGACCGCGTGCTTGCTCGGCTGCGTCGCCTCGATGGCGAGGAGCAGAAGCGCCGTCAGATGCGGATGGCCGACAAACCGCCCTTCCGCCTCCTGGATACGTGCCTCGCAGATGTACTTGTGAAGCACATCCGTATTCGCGTGAGCATGCGCATGGAGCGCATCGCGGACCCTTCGCTTCAGATTAAACATGGCGTGTTCCTCCCTACAGAACTTATTGCCAGGGTAGTCCGAGGTCATACTACTCCTTCTTCACCAAAAAACCACCCATAGCCGTGGAAAGCAAAAGGGCGGCCGCATCGCGCTGGCCGCCCTCTTTATCTTCAGCTAGACGCTGGTCGCGGTCCCCAGGGTCCATAAAGTGAACCAACAAAACCGCGACGCCATTCGTCTCCCGACGAACCGTTCTCGTTGCGCCAGATGATGGCTCCCTCATCCCTAAACCGGACCAGAATGCTGCGCACCATGGCGATGGGCGCACCATAAAGATGTAGGTCGCGCTTGCGGGTACGGTACTTGCTCAGCGTAAGCGCCCCAGAGGAGAGCTCTTGCTCCAGCCGGTACTCCACTATCTTCAGCCGGAGCGCTTGGGTCGAGACCCAATCCCCGCTCTTGCTCAGAACCGCGCGTATCTCCTGTTCGAGCTGAAGCAGCTCGCGGAAGCTCACCCAGATAAACAACGCGAACTGGAAGAGCAGTCCCAAGAGAAGGTAGAATGCGCCGTACAGGAAGCTCGAACTCCAGTACGTCACCCCGATCGTTATAAGTGCCGCCATGAGGCGGAAGTACATGATCATCGGATCGCCCCGTGGTTATGACCCATCTCGGTCCGAGCGCATTATGCACTTCACAATATAAAGAACAAGGCCGCTTGCGGCGGCCTTGTTTCTAATCTTCCTTCGGCTTCTCCTCAAACTCAGCGTCCTTGGGGCCTTCCTCCTTTGGTGCTTCAGCATCAGGAGTTGGCTGATCCTTCATCATGGACTCGCCGATCTTGGAGAGAGATGTGGAGAGCGCTTCAGAAGCCGCAGTGATAGCAGCAACGTCGTCTCCCTCGCGAGCCTTCTTAAGAGCGTCGATTTTCTCGTTCACGTCTTTGACGATCTCCTCCCCTGCCTTCTCACCATTCTCCTTAACGGCCTTCTCGGCGGTGTAGATCATCTGCTCCGCAACGTTCTTTGTATCGATGATCTCCTTCTTCTTCGCGTCTTCTGCAGCGTGCGCTTCAGCATCTGCCTTCATCTTTTCGATGTCGGCGTCTGAAAGGCCTGTTGAGCCCTCGATGCGGATGGACTGCTCCTTTCCGGTGGTCTTCTCCTTGGCTTTCACAGTAAGGATGCCGTTAGAGTCAACATCAAAAGTGACTTCCACCTGCGGCATGCCGCGCGGTGCCGGCGGGATACCCTCGAGATTGAAGCGACCAAGCGACTTGTTATCTGCTGCCATAGCGCGCTCGCCTTGGGTTACGTGTATTTCAACCGAAGTCTGATTATCAGACGCAGTCGAGAAGGTCTGGCTGCGAGAGGTTGGGATAGCTGTGTTCCTTTCTATGAGCTTGGTAGCAACGCCTCCCATGGTCTCAATGGATAGTGAAAGCGGGATGACGTCTACAAGGAGGATGTCCTTAACATCGCCCTGAAGAATTCCGGCCTGAATAGCTGCGCCTATAGCAACCACCTCATCCGGGTTCACGTCCCTATGCGGCTTCTTGCCGAAGAGCTTCTCTACTTCGTCTTGAATCCTAGGCATGCGGGTCTGGCCACCTACAAGGATGACCTCGCTGATCTCGCTCGCCTGAATGTTTGCTGCCTGGAGGGCGCGCCTAGTGATGTCGATGGAGCGGGTGACGTACTCCTCAGAAAGAGATTCCAAAGTAGCACGGGAGAGCTTCACGAGTAGGTGCTGCGGATTGCCTGCAGAATCAACCGTAACGAATGGGATATTCACCTCAGTCTCGGAGGCCGAAGAAAGCTCGAGCTTTGCTTTCTCAGCAGCCTCATCTAAGCGCTGAAGCGCAAGCGGATCCTTGGTGATATCAAGACCTGATTCCTTCTTAAACTCGTCAGCCAAGTGCCGGACAATTTTCTGGTCGATATCGCGGCCGCCCATGTGTGAGTCGCCATCGGTACTCTTCACCTCAACGACGTCGTCACCCACCTCTAGTACCGAGACGTCAAACGTTCCGCCACCGAAGTCGTAAACGACGATCTTCTCATCCTTCTTGCGGTTGAAACCGTACGCGAGCGCTGCTGCTGTCGGCTCGTTGATGATGCGCTTCACGTCGAGGCCTGCGATCTGGCCGGCAGCCTTCGTCGCTGCACGCTGCGCGTCATCAAAATATGCAGGAACGGTGATAACTGCCTCCGTGATCTTCTCGCCGAGCTTTGCCTCTGCATCTGCCTTCAGCTTGCCGAGGATCATCGCAGAGATCTCCTCCGGACGGTAGTCCTTCTCACCGAGGTTCACTTGTACGCCGCCGTCAGGGCCGTTCTTTATCTCGTACGGAACAATACCCTTGTCACGCTTAACCACGTCATCCTCGAAGCGGTGCCCCATAAAGCGCTTAATGCCGTAGATGGTGTTCTTCGGGTTCGTAACCGCCTGACGCTTCGCTAGGGTCCCTACGAGCCGCTCGCCGTTCTTTGCGATAGCGACGATAGAAGGGGTCGTACGCTGACCCTCCGCGTTCTCCAAAACGCGTGCCTCACCGCCCTCCATGATGGCCATGGCGGAGTTGGTCGTTCCAAGATCGATACCAAGTATCTTTGCCATATAGTTATTGAAAGTATTAGTTGCTAACTGAAACGCCCAAAATGCCCTTTGATTACCCTATTTTACGCATTATCCACACCCCTTTCAAGAGCTAGCCCTCGTAGCTCGCTACCCGCACCTTGGCTGGGCGTATGACCGCCTCCCCTACCTTCCAGCCTTTCTCGAAGACCTGAGTGACAGTGTCGTCCTCTTCCTGAGACTTTGCAGGCTCCTGGCCCAAGGCCTCGTGAAGCATGGGATCAAACTTTTCCCCTACTTCTCCAAACTGCTGAAGCCCGTGCACTTTTGCAGCGTCCTCAAGCTGCTTCGCTATCGCCTGAAAGGCCTCTGGAATTTCGCCTGCCTGCTTTGCACGCTCAAGCGAATCCATAGGGGTGATGAAAGACTTGAAGACCGCGAGCTTGCCGAAGTTCGTCGCCTGCAACCGATCCTCCTCAAAGCGCTTAGCAGCATTTACGTAGTCGGCCTTAGCACGCTGCCAGCCATCGAGGTATTCCTGCTTCTCTTTCTTTGCCTGCTCCAACTCCTTCTTTACCTTATGGAGCTTGCCATCGGCACGAGACTCCATAGCCTCGAGCTCTTCTTCGCTCCCGCCCTCTTCAGAGCCATCAGCTTCGATGATTACATCGTCGTCGTTCATATAGAAAGAATATGCCAGAGAACATGAAGGGGGTCAAAATCAAAAGGGCGCCGACCGAAGTCAGCGCCCTTCTTGCACCCTTTCATGTGCGGAGCGGCCAGGTCAGCTGCGCGAACGCGCCGCCAGAAGCCGCAGGAACAGGTTGATGATGTCCAGGTACAGGGACGTGGCCACGTCGATCGCGTTGTCGAGCGTGGCCGGGATCGTGCTCGCCCGGTGCATGTCGTAGCCGATGTACAGGGCGAAGACGCCGGCGGCCGCGTAATGCACCCACGTCAGCTGCCCCACGCCCGGCACGAACAGGCCGACGATGCTGACGCCGACGACGCAGAGTAGCGCCACGAACAGGGCGCCACCGATCTTCGAGTAGAAGTTCGGAAATGCCAGGCCCGACAGCATCATGACCCCGGTGATGGCGCCGGTCAGAAGAGCCGTCTCGGTGATTAGGCCTGGGTCGGACACCTTGTAAGCGGCCAGCACCGGTCCCAGGATCGCGCCGAATGGCACGACCACCATCAGGAAGCCCAGGAGCGACAGCACCGGGTTGTCGCTCTTCAGACCCAGGATGATGCCGAGGATCGGGATGACTAGGCCGACACCCAGGAACACCCACAGATTGGGCGCCCAGGCGGCGGTCAGGGTCGAGACGTAGGCGCTGATCAGGAAGCCGACCGTGAGCACGCCGCCTATCGTCATGTAGAAGACGCCGCGCGACATGTCGTCACGGCCGTACCGTTCGAAAACTCCGGATTCGAGCATTGAAGCCCCCTTGCATAGGACATGGCAGGAATTGCCAGGTCTGAATATATTATGCAACTTTCATTACTACCTAGTCAAGTGCGTTAGCAAATCGTATAATCGATCCATGAATACGAAAACCGTCATCGCAATCGTGGTCGCGCTCGTGGTTATTATCGGAGGATTCTTCCTTCTTAATAGTCGGGCACCTTTAGCAGTTCCAACAGAAGTTGTTGAAACGGGTACGGATGAAATCTTGACGTACTCCAATGAAGAATTCGGTCTTTCGTTTGAGTACCCTATTAACCTCTATCTCCATGAGCGTACTGACGCAGGAACGCCCGAGCGTTCCCAGCTCTCGCTCTTTCTTGTAGAGGATACTGAGGAGAACCGTGACGTGCTCGAGGGTCGCAATACCGAGCCGCGTGAGGGTCCTATCGGCATCACGGTAGACGTGTACCAGAATCCTGAGGAGCTTCCGGCAACTGAATGGGTACAGACCGATACGAACTGGACGGTAGCTAACAGCTCAGCGGAACAAATTAGAGTTGCTGAACATGACGCGGTCACCTTTACCTGGTCAGGGCTCTATGAGGGTAAGACAGTTGTAGTAACTGAAGGAGATAAGGCGTATGTCCTTTCGACGACTTGGATGAGCCCTGAGGACACAACTATCTCTGACTTCGAGGCAATCTTGAACTCACTTGAGATATAAGCTTAAGCTAGTGATAAATCAAAAGACCGCCATATGGCGGTCTTTTGATTTTGGAGACTAGCGCTTGCTCCACTGTGGGCGCTTGCGGGCCTTCCTCAAACCCGGCTTCTTGCGCTCCACTGCGCGAGGGTCGCGCTTGAGGAACCCAGCTGCCTTAAGAGGTGCACGGAGTCCCATGTCTGCCTTTGTAAGGGCGCGTGAGATCGCGTGGCGAACTGCCTCAGCTTGAGCTGAGATGCCTCCTCCGGAGACCCTAGCAACTACCTCGTAGGTGCCGGTAACCTCCTCGACGAGTAGCGCATCCTTGGAGATGGAATCGCGCTCCTTCGTATTGAAGTACTCGTTCGCAGGCTTGCCGTTAACCGTCACTGACGATTTTGCAGCAGGAGTTACCTTTACGCGTGCGGTTGCGGTCTTACGGCGACCAACGGCCGTGGTGTACGTGTTCTCTGCCATAAATCTAGTCAGTAATGGTAAGGCGCTTCATGCGCTCCTTGCGGAGCTTGTTGCGCGGGATCATGCCGTCGACGGCCTTCCTAATAACTTCCTCGATGCCCTTCTTCTCGATCAACATCGGCATCGACGTCTCGCGAAGACCACCCGGGTATCCGGTGTAGTGGATGTAGGTCTTCTGACCCATCTTCTTCTCAGCGATCTTAATCTTGGAGGCGTTGGTGATGGTCACCTGTACCGGGAGGACCTTGTTCTGGACGTACTCTGGAGACTTCTTTCCGAGAAGCGCCTGTGCAGCGTCAGAAGCGACGCGGCCGAGCGCCATGCCCTTTGCGTCGATAGTGTACTCCAAAGGAGCAACATCGTGCGCAACGCGGTTCTTGAAGTCTTTGTTCATGCGTGTGTTCATACCGTATCTAGTCAACAAACGCAATGTACGCGGTCTTGCGGCCATCGGTCGCAGTCGCTGCACGCTTGATAATACGGGTGTATCCGCCCGGGCGGTTTGCGTAGCGCGGTGAGAGGGTCGCAAAGACCTTCTTGACCGCCTCCTCATCGTTTCCGAGGCGAGAAGACACTAGGCGGCGATTCGCTACCGTGTCCGCCCTGCCATGGGAGATTATCTTCTCGATGAACGGACGGAGCTCCTTGGCCTTGGCCTCGGTCGTCGAGATACGCTCGTGGATTATGAGGGAACGTGCGAGACCACGCACCAGCGCTGTACGCTGATTCTTTGGTCGCCCGAATGTCCTCCCCTTGTGCTGATGTCGCATACGTTCCTAATTAATCAAATTCAATAACTATTCCCCTCCCTTAAGGGATAGGCCCAAGGTGTCGAGAGCCTCCTCGATCTCGGTGACTGCCTTGTCGCCGATACCATCGAGCTCCTTCAACTGCTCGGCCGACTTGCGGGTAAGACCCGCTACCGACTTGATGCCGCCATCTGCAAGTGCAGATGCAATGCGAGCGGAAAGGCCGATCTCATCAATCTTTGTCTTAGCAGGGTCCTTACCAAGCGTATCGGATGAAGAAGATGCAGACGCAGCAAACGCCGCAGCTACTTCCTCCTCGATCTCCTCCTGGAAGCCAACTACCGACTTCAACTGATGGATCATGATCTCAATCGACTTCTCAAGTGCCTCACGCGGAGAAACGGTACCATTGGTTTCGATAAGGATGCGAAGACGGTTGAAGTCCGTACGATCACCGACGCGCATGTTCTCTACCTCGTAGTTAACACGGCGGATCGGGGTGAACGTTGCATCAAGTGCGATGGTGCCGATATCAACCTTTTCCTTGGTAAGCATCTCGCGCGGTACGTAGCCCAAGCCGCGCTCGATCGTTGCCTCAAGCTCAAATGAGCCTTTACCGGAAAGGTCAGCAATGTGCTGCTCCGGGTTTGCAATTGAGACCTGGCCTGGAAGCTGGAAGTCAGCTGCCGTTACCTCCTTAGGTCCCTTCACCGAAAGGCGAATGGTCTGCGGTTCGTCGCCGACGAGATCGAAGTGGACGCGCTTCAAGTTAAGAAGCACTTCCATAACGGACTCGCGTACGCCCTCGATGGTTGCAAACTCATGCTGCACATCCTCAATCTTCACCGAAGTGATAGCTGCGCCCGGAAGGGACGAGAGGATAATGCGGCGGAGGCTGTTTCCAAGCGTGTGACCGTACCCTGGGTACAGGGAATCAATTTCGTAGGTGCCCTGTGACTCCTGTTCGGAGACAACGCGGGGCTTTGAGGGCAATGTGATGTGGTATTCCATAACTCAATCTTCGTTACCAGCTATTAACGGCTATAGAACGAGAGCACGGCACGGAGGTCACCCGCAGGTGCAGCCGAATCCTCTGTTGGTACTTCCTGTACACCACCCTCCATGGATTTCGGATTAAACGAAAGCCATGACGGAAGGGGGCGCTCCATGAAGCGTGCCTCGAACCCTTCGAAGTACGCGCGGCCCTTAGAGCCCTCGCGAACGCCGATCCTATCCTTTCCGACGAAAATGCGACGGGACGGGATAGTAGTCTTGCGACCGTTGACCGTGATGTGGCCGTGCGAGACCATCTGACGCGCTGCGCGACGGGTCGGGGCAAGGCCCATACGGTAAATAACGTTATCAAGACGAAGCTCAAGCGCGCGATGAAGCACGTGCGCCGGAACCGCACCATGACTTCCCATCGCCTCCTTCACATAGGAAGCGAACTGCTTCTCCGAGATGCCGTACGTCATGCGTACCTTCTGCTTCTCGAGGAGCTGCTTGCCGAACTCGGTCGGTCCACGGCCACGGCGGCCGCGAGAACGGTTCATATCCCTGCGCTCCTGCGCGACTGCAAACTTCTGGCTCATCGTCTTCTCGAAGACGGATGGGCCGAGTCGGCGGGCGATCTTGTACTTAGGTCCTATTTTCATATTCGTTGCATTACCGGCGATTAGACGCGGCGGGGCTTAGGCGGGCGTGGGCCGTTGTGCGGAACCGGGGTCGCATCCTTAATCGCACGGATAGCGATGCCCTTGCCGGCAAACGCGCGAAGTGCGGACTCACGTCCTGCACCAACGCCACGGATAATGACGGATGCCTCCTTGAGGCCAATGATAGCGGCCTTCTCGCCAAGGAGTTCACCTACCTTTGCGGCTGCATACGGAGTGCTCTTGCGAGCGCCAGAGAAACCAAGTGCTCCTGCAGAGGAGGACATGACGGCGTTGCCCTTCTCATCAGTAAGGACAGCCTTAGTGTTGTTGAAGGTAGCCTCCACGTGAAGGATGCCACGCTCAATGCGCTTCTTAGAAGCCTTCGAAAGCGCGCGCTCCTTGCGGCCCTGATCGAGACCCTTTCCTGACTTTTTGATGATTCGTTTCTTTCCCATACGTAATTAGATTAGATAGTCAGGACTAGGTCTTCTCAAGGGTACGGCGACCGCTACCCATCGTCTTACGGGTGTTTCCACGGACGGTGCGGGAGTTGGTCTTCGTGCGCTGACCCTTAACCGGAAGACGGCGCTCATGACGAATACCACGCTCGGCGCGGATGTCCTTAAGGCGCTTTATGTTCTGCGACACTTCGCGGCGGAGTTCACCCTCGATGGTGTACGCCTCAGCAAGAGTACGGATAGCCTGCTCCTGTTCAGGAGAAAGGTCCGAGCCCTTAGTAGTCGGGTCGATCTTAGCTTCTTTCAAAATATCTAGGGCACGGGTAGGACCAATGCCGTAGATCATAGGTAGCGAGTACGCTAGCTGCTTGTTATCAGGAATCGTAACACCAGAGATACGCATAAAAGATTAAGTTTTAATCCTTAAGTTTCCTTAAGAATGACAGAGCCTATTAGCCCTGACGCGCCTTACGGCGAGGATTGCGCTTGTTAATGCGGTACAGCGTGCCACCACGGCGGACAATGATGTCGCCTGGCTGCTGAACCTTTACGGATGCGCGGACTTTCATTTGGTTGTGTAAGTTTTAGCTAAGACGCCTCACAATGCGCGCACGGCCACCATAGGGATCGGTCACGAGTTCGACCTTATCACCAACGAGGACGCGGATGCGGTGCAATCGCATCTTCCCTGCAAGGTATGCAAGCAAGAGTTCACCGGATTCAAGACGAACGCGGAACAGCGAGTTAGGCAATACCTCTTCGACAGCGCCTGTCGCGTTTTCGTTCGTGTTTGATTCCGCCATGTGAAGCTTCGCTATAGTAACAAATAGCGGGAAGAGCGTCAACCAACGTCTGGCTTATTCTGTGGGTTCTGCAGCCTTAACCTCGACCGTGACCTTATCGGGGTCCTGTGGGAAGGTCTGGCTCCAGAACGGACGGAGTACCAGAAGGGCCTTATCGACCTCTGGGAAGCCAGAAAGTAGTACCTGGGCGCTCTCACGGCTCTTACCGGCGACTGCTCCAGCGATGCGAGCCTCATCTATGTCCCAGGTAATGGTGGCATTGCCAGCGAGGCTGAAGCCGTAGGTCTCGGCTGCGCCTGGAGCGCCTGAAATGGTCGGCGTGAGGGTGAGGTTGTCGGTAGAGGTGAGGCGCACCGGCTGGCCCGAATACGTACCAACCACCTGGTATGCGATCGCCTTAGCAAGTGCGTCATTAGGGAATACGACAGCAGTCATAATGCCGCGCATTTTTACATCAACGTTGTTCCCCTGCCCTGCTGTGTCTGGGAGTGGTTCGTAGGTAACGGTGGATGCGCCCGGAAGAAGGATGTAACCCTCAGGCATTGCCTCCTGCATTGCTGTCTGAAGCTCGGTAGCAAGCGCTGCCTCAAGTCCTGCTGCCTGCGCTTCACGCGTAGTCTCAGAGACTGCTGGTCGGTTACCCGAGAAGCCGCCGGTCATGGCAGTAGTGCTCTTTGCGTAGACGAGGTCGAACGCACGGGAGCCCTCAAGGCCCGGCACGGTGAAATCAGACGGGCCGATGTTGTAACGCTCGCCGCCTTCGTCTGCGTATACGGTCGCAGTAACGGAACCAGGCGCGTTCTCGGTACCCGCTGGAATGACAACAGATTCCCTGATGCGGAAGACAAGGCCTGCCGGAGTCTGGAAGCGCGTGTTCTTAATAAGCTCCTGTGGAGTGGTCTGTGCGTTGTAGATGGTGATAGTTCCCTGAGCCGGGTCGTTCGCGTCCTCGGTTGTCTCAGCGGGGACAGACTTAATGGCAGTCTTGTCGACGGTCACAACCTCGAACGGTAGCTCGCCAGTGGCACGCGTTGCTGAAAATTCGCCTGAGACATACGCCACGTTCGTGGTCGGAGTAATCTCAACCTTGGCGCCGGAGAATGCAAATAGGACACCTGCACTTATCGCCACAACGAGGAGGGCGATGAGCGCAGTCCCGTACGGGAAACGGCGGCCGCCGCGGGGACGAGGAGCGGTGGGCCTTGAAGGAGGCGGAGTGAATGGCGGCGGGGTCGTAGTCTCTTCGGTACGTACAAAATGATCCTGGGACTCTGCTTGCTCCTGCATCTGGCGACGGCGCGACGGCGGGATGATGTCGTTTAATGTTCTTGGCATAGGAACCTCGTTTCCTAAAGGATAATGGGGTTCAGTATACCACTGGGCACATTTGGGTAGAGTCGGCGTGGGTATAGCAATGGAAAAGGCCCCGTTCCTTGCGGAACGGGGCCTTGGAGGCCTAGGCCTCGGCTTCCCTGCGCACGACGCGCCAGGGGAACCAGTCGCAGACCAGAGCGGTGGCGATCGTGATCGGCAGGCAAAACAGAAGGAGCGCGAGGAAGAGCTCGACGATCTCCGACATGTCCTGAGTGAACAGCATGTCGAATCCGATCAGGCCACCGATCAGGCCGACAGATATGCCGACCAAAGCCCATGTGGATCTGACAGCTCCGTACGTACGGGAGAAGAACAGGACCCAGCAGTTGAAGATCGCCAGGAAGCCCAAAGCGATCACGCCGAATGATGGCACGATCACCGAGTAACCTGTCGTATTCAGGAGGACCATAAGCGGCTCAAGAAAGTACGCCAGGACCAGTGACGCGATCGCGGCGAGGAAAATGAACAAGCGCATTTCAAATCTCCCAATGGCTGTGTGGGAGATATTGCGTAAAAAACGAAGAGTTGTCAACTCTACAGTGACTGCTTGTTGGAGTAGAGCGCCATCATTGCTAAAAATAGGTCACCTTCCGCTGCACCCTTCGTCTTCACGTGCTGCGCTATGTGCTTCTCTGAAAGCGTAATGACTGTCAGTGGCTCATCGGAAAGCCAGAGAGAATGTACTTTCGGTGTATCTATAACCCGCTCAAGGAATCCGCGCGCCTGTTCGTCAGCAAGAAGGAATATCGTTCGCGGAAGCGCATGTCGCGTTGAAAATGATTTGAGTGCATCGGTAATGCCGCAAAGCCAATCCTCTTCCATCTTCCCTACAAGCTGTGCAAACCGTGCGTTGCGACCAGTATCAATGACGCCCGCGCTTCCTTCGGTAATAGTGGTGTGACCGCGGGAAATAGCGTCCAGAAGTGCATTAGTGCCCTGCGGGACACTCGCCACATCGGCGAGAAGCCCTCGCTTCACGAAAGCAAGGTCGGTTGCCTCCCCCTCAACGTCAATAATAAGGAAATCCTTCTCGTGCGGATACATGTCGCGTATAACGGCGTATGAAAGAGGCGCGAATGCGGTGAGGGATACCTCATGGGCATGAAATACTTTTCGGAGGGCGCGTTCGATATTCTGTGCAATTGCTTCTTCAAGCGAGGAGGAAAGAATGACTAGATCAGCACGTTTCGTCCTTTTTCCAAACGGATCGTTCACCTCATATCCGTTTAAGATAGTGGCAATGACGGAGTTCTGACAACGCGTGCGTCCTTTGGTGTCTATTTCGCACTTCCCCGCAATGTCGTCCAAAAGACTGTGTGTGAATGTAAACGGCTTCTCCTCTTCCTTGGAGCCAACAAGTATCTTCGTGTCCTGCCAGGGCGCCGCCACAGAAGCGACGACTGAATCGATATGCGCGCTCCCAGTCTCTTGCCGGAGTAAGGGTGCGCCATGCGTAATAAGTATGTTTCCGAGCACCTCTAGTGCGCGCAGCATCGAAGTATCCGGCGCTTCGCCTTCACGAACCTCTATTGGTACGCGTGCGGTGTAGTAGATGGATGGAGAAGAAAGTGCCTCGAAATGCGCGAATGCGCCTCCGACAGAACCGGAGCCGATATCGATAAGTGCGACCGAGCGTCGCTCAGGCTTCTTGAAAAGGCCCATTGCAAAGAGTATACCCTAGCGCTATACGAGTATTCCCTTAATGCGTCGCACACCTGCGGACACTGCTTCTTCCTTCTGTATCTTGAATACTTTCTTCTTCTCACCTTCCCGGAGCTCAAGCGTATGCGCTGCGTGCGGGCCGCCGCAGAACTCTAGTGAGAATGTTTCAGCGAGCTTTGGATCCGCTTCAGTCGCACCAATGGGTCCTATGGAGTACACCGTAACAGTGTCAGCGTACTTAACACCGAATTCCATCTGCGCACCAAGGCGTTCTGCCTCGGTCTTCGCCATGACGAGCCGGATAACTGGTAGGTCCTCATTAATCTTCTGGTTCACAAGGTCCTCTACCTCCGCTATCTCCTCAGGCGTCATTTTTCTATCGAACGAGAAGTCGATACGGAGCCTTTCAGACGTAATATTGGAACCGCGCTGCTTAACCTCAGGGCCAAGCACGTTCTGAAGCGCTGCTAAGAGAAGATGATGCGCGGTGTGGTATCTGACCGTTTGTTCTTGGTGGTCGGCGAGACCGCCTGCGAACTTCTGGGCGGCACCAGCGCGCGATTTATCCTGGTGCTCCTTCATCTTTTGATCGAATGCTGCGCGGTCGAGCATAAGTCCGCGCTCCTTGGCGAGCTCCTCGGTTAGTTCTACGGGGAATCCGAATGAGGTGAATAGCACGAACGCCTGATCGCCTGATACGTCTCCCTTTCTTGAGATCTTCTCGAACTCTTTCATGCCCTGCTGAAGAGTCTTTCGGAACTTCTCTTCTTCCTTGCCAATCTCCTCGCGTATGAACGCAGCGTTCTCCGTAATGTGCGGGTACTGGTCGCCATAGTAGGAGGCAAAACCTTCGATTACCTCGACCAGAAGCGCTTCCTTGATGCCAAGTTTGTCCGCTTCGCGGATGGAGCGACGGATGAGACGGCGAAGCACGTATCCTGCCTCGGTATTGGACGGGCGAACACCTTCAGCGAGTATGAACGCAGCTGCACGCATGTGATCCATAATGATACGGAACGAGCGGGTCGTCTCTTCATCCTCCCCGTATTTCTTCTGGGAGCGGTTCTCGATGATCGCGCGCGCAGGTGCAAACACATCTATAAGGAATACATCCGGGGTGCCCAGCGTCGCGAACACGAGACGCTCAAGGCCACCGCCAAAGTCGACGTTCTGCTTAGGCAAGGGTGCAAACGAGCCGTCTTCCTGCTTCAGGAACTGCATGAACACAGAGTTCGCGATTTCAACGAAACGCCCGCAGTCGCAATTCGGATGACAGTGTGCGCCCCACTTCGTGTCGTGCGGCAATCCAAAGTCGTAGAAGACTTCGGAATCCGGGCCGCCAGGTTCCCCCGCGGGCATGTTGCTCGGTACGCCCGCCCTACTCCACCAGTTCTTCTTTGCGTCATATGCAAAGATGCGCTCATTCTCCTGCATGCCCTTCTCGTACCCGGCCTCCTCGCTCCCTATATTTGAGAACTCGGCATCTACGCCCTTACTCTTGAAAAGTTCCTTCCACATTTCAACAGCCTCCATGTCGGCATCCATTCCTGTTGATTCATCGCCGGCGAAGACGGTGACATAAAGCTTGGAGGGATCGAGGTTGAGTCCCTCTGTAGAGGTGAGAAACTCGAACACCCACGGGAGCTGCTCCTTCTTGAAGTACTCGCCTAAGGACCAGTTGCCGAGCATCTCGAAGAACGTGGTGTGGCGGTTGTCTCCCACCTCCTCGATGTCGCCTGCTCTAAAGCATAGCTGCGAGTCCGTAAGGCGCGTGCCTTCTGGGTGCTCTTGCCCGAGGAGATACGGAATAAGAGGTTGCATGCCGCTTGAGGTGAAGAGCGTCGTCGGGTCGTTGCCCGGCACAATAGGAGCCGATGGTATCTCAGCATGGCCGCGCGCCTTATAGAATTCCAAAAATCGCCTGCGTACATCAGAAAGGGTCATAGATACTGACGATACCATGCAAATGCGTTGTATTTAAAGGTGCGCCTGCCCCGTCTACTCTGTATACTCAAAACACTATGCCTAAACACTCATGGGGATTTGATACCAGTTTTATTGATACGAGCATTCGCCCACAGGACGACTTCTATCATTACGCTATAGGCAACTGGCTAAAGTCTACTGAGATTCCCAAGGATGAGTCACGCTGGGGTTCGTTCATCATTCTCCGGCACAGGACAGATCTCCAGGTCAGGAAGCTCATCAATGAACTACTCGAAAAGAAGTCCCTTCCGCAGGGCTCTTCCGAGCAGCTCATCCGCGACCTGTATCTCTCGGGCGTGGACATAAAGCGCAGGAACGAACTTGATATCGCGCCACTTGAAAGCTGGCGTAAGCGCATACAGAGGGTGCGCACCGTAGAAGATCTCAAGAAGCTCATCTATGCGTTCCATCTTGAAGGGATTAGCGGCCCCTGGGGCTATGCGGTCGATCAAGATATGAAAGATAGCGAGCGCTATGTCGTATATCTTTATCAGTCAGGTCTCGGCATGCCAGACCGTGACTACTATGTCTTAAATGGCGAGGAGCAAAAGCGTGTCCGAGAGGCGTACGTTCCGCATATAGAGCGTCTTCTGAAGCTCGCAGGCTACAGCAAGGGTGACGCAAGTGCAGCGGCTACGACCATCATGCGTATCGAGACACGGCTCGCCAAGGCTTCCATGACGCGTGAGGATGCTCGCGACAGCGAGAAAACGTACCACAAGCACACGCTTCCAATGCTCAAGAAGCTCGCCCCATCGTTCGACTGGCAGACATATTTCAAGACCATCAAGGCGGACGTGAAGGACGTGATTGTCATGCAGCCGGACTTCCTGAAAGAAGTCGATCAAATGATGCATAGCGTCTCGCTTGAAGATTGGAAGACGTATCTTGATTTCCATGTCGTTAACGATCATGCGGGGTATCTCTCAAGCAGATTTGTAAAGGAGAACTTCGCCTTCTACGGCACCGTCCTTTCAGGCACCAAGGTGATGAAGCCCCTCTGGCGTCGCATACTCAGTGTCGTTGACGGAACGCTCGGCGAGCCTCTCGGCCGTATATACGTAGAACGATACTTCCCACAGGAAGCCAAGGACAAGGTGAATGCCATAGTCGACGATCTCGTAGTCGCCTGTGAGGCACGTATCAAGCAATTGGAATGGATGAGCGGCGCGACTAAGAAAAAGGCGCTCGTGAAGCTCGCGCTTCTCCAGAGAAAGCTTGCGTATCCGGATAAGTGGCGCTCGTACAAGAGTCTGCGTATAGAAAAAGATGACTACCTTGGCAACCTCAATCGCATACATGCGCATGAGCACAATCGCGTAATGCGCCGACTCACTAAGCCTGTCGATCGGACGGAGTGGTTCATGAACCCGCACGAAGTGAATGCGTACTGCAACTTCACTATGAACGAGATTGTTTTCCCTGCTGGCATTCTTCAGCACCCGTTCTTCGTCTATGGCGCAGACGATGCGGTTAACTACGGCGGCATGGGTGTTGTCATCGGGCATGAGATAACGCACCTCTTCGACAATCAGGGCGCCAAATATGATGCCAAGGGCAATCTCAAGAATTGGTGGCTGCCGGAAGACAAGAAACAGTTCGAGGCACGGGGCAAAGTGCTTGAGAAGCAGTTCGATGCCTACGACTACCACGGCCTTCCGGTCAAAGGAAAGCTCACGCTTGGCGAAAACATAGCTGACTTTGCGGGTCTTACCATTGCGTTTGAGGCATACCAGATGCAGCTTGCGCGCACGGGCAGGAAGGACTTCGACGGCTTTACGCCTGAGCAGCGCTTCTTCCTTGCGTACGCGCAAACGGAACATGAGATTGAGCGTCCGGAGGCTGCGAAGCTTCGCGTACTCACCAACGAGCACGCGCCCTCGATATGGCGCGTGAATGGTCCAGTGGTGAATATGCCTGAGTTCTACAAAGCGTGGGACGTGAAGAAGGGCGACAAGCTATACCTACCGCCTTCTAAACAAGCGAGGATTTGGTAACAGGAAAGGGCCGCGCATGCGCGGCCCTCTTGTTTAGCCCCAGGCGTAGGATAGGCGACCTTGAGCAGGCTCTCGCCGCGAGCTAGGCGGCGGATGCTTGCAGGCGGTGAAATAGCAGCCTGCGCACAGTAGCGTAAATGCTGCGAGGTAGATCAGGTCGTCAATGAAGATGACCACCTTTCCCCGCAGTATGGAAGCTACAATCCAGCGGACTATGTCTAGCTGCACCGTGACCATGTAGCCGAACAGAAGGACTACCCGCATGAAGACGGCAAGATATTGCGGGTCCAGGTAATCCGGAAGACTACCGTACGCCGCCATCTTGATGTGGTTCGCCTCAAGTATGGTAGCGACCCGTTTGTAGTGCCGCGTACATCTGAACAGCAGGAACACGAACATCGAGGTGAGCATGTAATGCACAGTCGTGTACGCGAACCATAAGTGATGCGGGATCAAAATGGCCGAAGTCACAAATAAGCCGGCAGTCAGCAGGAATAAGCCCACCTGAATCGCACTTGCGCTTATAAGCAGGTACTTTGCGATTGTGTAGTTACCTACGCCCGTGTGTTTAAAGATCGTGATCACGAGCGGTTGGAAAACGCGCATGACCAGGTACCTGTCCAGGTTCAAGAAGAGCCTGATGAGCCCTATTGGTATGCGCATCGTCTAACCTCCGTGTATCAATGCAGACAATATTTAAACACAGAATTGAGCCTAGGTCCAGGCTACAGGCACTTTCCCGTGCTCCTCAAGATACGCATTTGTTCTGCTAAACGGCTTACTCCCAAAGAACCCATTGGCGGCTGAATAAGGTGACGGGTGCGCTGACTCGATGACCAAGTGCCTCGTTCTATCGATGTGCATCCCCTTTTGCCTCGCATAATTACCCCAGAGTATGAATACGAGATGCTCCCGCTCATCAGAAAGCTTCTTGATGACCGCGTCGGTAAACTGTTCCCATCCTTTACCTTGATGCGAGCCGGGGGTTTTTGCACGCACAGTAAGGGTGGCATTTAGAAGGAGTACGCCCTGCGTAGCCCAGCGCGTAAGATCCCCATTCTTATCTGCAAGCGCCTTCCCGAGATCGCTCTCAAGCTCTTTGAATATATTTTTGAGCGAGGGAGGGAGTGTTGCTTCCTCCGAGACCGCAAATGACAGCCCAACTGCCTGCTTTTCCCCGTGGTAGGGATCTTGGCCGAGTATGACAACCTTTACAACATCAAAAGGCGTTAGCTCAAACGCGCGGAAGACATGCTCTGGAAGCGGATATACCTTCCCTTTCCTGTACTCCTCTCGCACAAATGTAGATAAGTCCTTAAAGTAGGGTTTCTCAAACTCAGCAGATAGCCGCCTTTTCCAGCTCGGCTCGATAGCTATCTCCCTGCTTTCCATACAAAATCTAGAGCGCACCTTCGGCTCTTAGGAGGCGCTCCTTCTCGACGGGTCCTCCGCGATTGTATGCGCCGATCTTTCCGTCTCCACGCACGACTCTATGACATGGAACGGTCGGGTCGTAGTTCCCTTTCATAACGGTACCGACCGCGCGTGCGGCGCCCGGGCGACCTATCGCTGCTGCAACCTGCCCATATGTACGCGTCTCTCCTTTTGGTATATGGCGAACAGCATCGCGCACAAGGTCTGCAAATGTTACCTGCTTCATAAGCTGAGTATAGCAAAAGGCGAAGGGCGGACCGTGGTGGTCCGCCCTTGTGAACGGTCAGGCGCGCTTTACGCCTGAAAGCCCGCGCATGAACAGCAGTGTGATCAGCACCAGCGCCGCGTAGAGTGTGAGCGATCCCTTCCAGAAAGCGCTCTCTTCCGAAGCTCCGAGGAACTTCTCGCCGAAGTCATGTAGGAACATGTACGACGAGCCGACGAGCACGAACGATGGGATGATGGCAATCGCCATCGCTTTCCCAATGCGATTCAGTAAATCAACAAAGGTCATCAAACCCTCCAGGATTCTATGGACAGGACATTAGCCTGCGTGGCGCCATAGTGCGCTTATTACAAAACTTTGCAACTATTTCTTCGCCCGGTGAAGTTCTAGAAGCTTCTTACCGGCGTACTCACGGTACGGACAGTACTGGCAATCCTTTCCTACAGGAGGAATATCATCACAATCCAAGCACTCGCGGAGCTTCTTAAGGCACCCCTCTACCCATGAGTCGTCGCCCTCGTACGGAAGGATGGTAACCTCGAATTCGAGCTTGCCGTCGAATGCCTTCCTATCGTTCTGACCATTTGCGTATACGAAGTACGCGGTGTTCGAGACATCGAAGCCGTTCTTCCTAAACAGATACTGATATATCTCCACCTGGCGCTTGTACGAGTCCTTCCACTCGTCATCGAGCGTAACCGTGTCCTTTCCGGCAGTCGCCTTGTAGTCGACGATGTAGACCTTCCCGTCCTTGTCCTGCCAGATGTCATCAATACCCCCGCGAAGCGTAAGGTTCAGCTCTGGATGCGCATATTTGATGCCGCGCTTAAAGGCATCACGCCACTCTTCAAGATCCTTGTGCTTAAGCGGGACCATGTCGATGCCATAGGTCTTCATCAGCGGATGCGCTTCGCCGTTCGCGCGGTACACATCGAACTCGCGCTTAAAGAGCTCGTCTACGGCGTTGTTGAGGGTAAATGGGAATGAGTCAGGACGGCCGATGCCGTATCGAGCCTCGAGCCAGAAGCAGCGGGCGCATTCCTGGTAGCGCTCTACCTTCGAACGTGAGATAACGTACGGTTCCTTTTGATTCGGAGAGAAACGTCCTTTCTCCCATTTGAGCTTGTATGGAAATGCCATATCCCTAGTGTACCGCAACTGACTGGCAGAGCGCTTCTGCTTCGGCAATGACTGCACCGATACGCTCCGGGCTCATGGTAAGTTTCCGCATCGCATCACGGTTCTCTCTTAGCATTTGGCATGTGACTATGCCCTGGTCTATCAAAAGACGCTTCTCGCTCTTTCTAAGAAGCGTGAGGGCGGTTATGGGGTAGAGACCAGAAGCGACAATGCGGTCATAAAGGTTCCCTTCATGCGGGTAGCTCCAACCAAGAAGCCCGAGTCCGGAGCACTTTGCGTATTGCACCGCCTGGCTCGTGAATTTAGTGTTCGTGATGAGCATTCCCGTAGATACCGGGCAAGTCAGCTTTTGAGCGGGATCGCAGGCAAATATGTCATCGAATCGCGCCTTCACATAGAGCGCCACCTTTACATCTGTCTTGTATCCAGGATCGTTGTGGTATTTCAGCTCGGCGCCAAGGTACTCCTCTCCCCGGGTCGCGTACACATCTACCTCGTGTGATATGCACTTACCCGGGATCATCTGTCGTCCCTCTACGACCCATCCTTCAGCCTTGAATATCTCTGCGACAAAGTCTTCAAATGGATGTCCGGAAGGCCCAAACTCAAAGAGCGCCCGGCGGAGGCTGTAGCGGGCTGCCGCGGTCCTCGCATCGTGCCGAAGCATCTGGAACGCACGACGATATATCTCGTTCGTCATCGCGCCGGGCGCGATGGTGCTCTCAATCGTGTGCCGGATGCGCTTGGCCGTACGCTCGGTTGCACCTGCTTTTTTAAGGGATGACTCGAGCTTTGCGCCGTCAAAGGGCTCTACTGTTCCGTCTGTCTTAACAATGTTCGGTCCCATACTACAGTGCGTCACCTCCCTGCGGGAGCCCGTTAACGAATACCTCCATGCGCACTGCCTCTGGACCCTCTACCTCTAGGGTAAATGTGCGCTCCTCTGGCACCTCAAGGCAGATGCCCTCATCATGCTCGGAAGTGACATCAATACGGATAAGCGCCGGTGATAGCGTCTCATCGAGTGTCGCGATGGTATCAAGTCGTTGGCAGCGGTTACGGAGTGTCACCGCACCCTCTATGGTGTGTACGCCGTCCAAGTAGGTTGATGAGATGGATACAGGAAGCGCTGGCGTCTCAAATGTTTCTCGCTCCACCGGCGCCACTGCCGGTCGGAAGTATAAAAGTGCAGCAAACGCCGCAAGAACGATGAGCGCGCCTGCGGTAAGGGAGAGATGCGTACGAGGCCTAAGTTCCTTCCACGCGGCCATGAGATTTCCTATGAAGCGCATGCTTAGAGCATGATACCACCCCCATGGCAGCGGTCTTTGGTGTAGAGGACTAACGACTGCCCCGGTGCCAGCGGCTCTGTGCCTTCTTCGGGCGTGAAGGTATTCTCTTTTGCATTCAAGTACCCCCGTACGATGGGACCATGGTATCGGTACTGTGCTTCGTATACGCCATCCACCATTTGTGTGTGCCAGTTTGTTTCAGAAAGACGTATGGTGCGACTCACATGTTCCTTATCAAGCTGCTTTGCAACTACAAGCACATTCTCCTGCATGTCCTTTCGCACCACGTACCAGGGACCAGGTGCTGCCCCGGCAAGTGCGATACGCTCGCCGAGCGTATGGAGCGTGGCCCCTTTGTGCATGCCTACTTTCTTGCCCTCCTCGTCTATGGCTATACCCTCTGTGCTTCCGAACTCGCTGCGAAGAAAATCCTCAACTGAAATGTTTCCCAGAAAGCAGATGCCCTGACTATCTCGTTTATCGGCGACCGGTAGTTTAAAGCGCCTAGCAAGATTACGCACCTCATCCTTCTTAAGCCCGCCTACCGGAAGGAGCGTGTGTGCGATTGCATCCTGCGGCACCGCCCATAGGAAATAGCTCTGATCCTTATCCTCGTCTATGCCACGTAGGAGGACGCCGCTCTCGCTCCTTGCGTAGTGTCCGGTCGCGATATAGTCCGCACCGCTTTCCTTCGCATAGGTGTAAAACGCGCCGAATTTAACCTCGCGATTGCACATCACATCTGGGTTAGGCGTTCTGCCAGCCTGGTACTCACGAAGCAGGTAATCGATGACACCTCGCTTGTATTCGTCACTCGCATCAAGCGTTATAAACGGTATCCCAAGACGTGCTGCTACACGCATCGCATCTCTACGGTCTGCTGCCCAGGTACAGGGCATGCCTGGTGGGTACCAGCCCTTTATGAATACCCCTGTCACTTCAGCACCTGCCTTAACAAGGAGCGCAGCCGTTACGGCAGAGTCTACTCCGCCTGAAAGACCCGCATAGACGCGCTTCCCTTTCACATTCATGCCCACTGTATAGCACACCTAGTCGAGATAGAGCTCGCGGTTGCCCTTATGCTCGTCAAACGTGCGTGCGTAGTACATGAGCCCGTCCCGTCCAGTAAGGTAATAGAAATACTCGCTCTCCGTAGGGTTGAGCGCCGCATCAAGAGCGTCGATTCCCGGATTTGCTATAGGACCCGGCGGCAGGCCACGGTTCTCATACGTGTTGTACGGAGAATCGATATCGAGATCCTCTCCGGTAGGTGCATAGCCGGAGCGGTTGAGGATATAGCCGAATACCGCATCCACCTGAAGGGGCATGCCTACCTCCAAGCGGTTCCAGAGAATGCCTGAGACCATGCGACGGTCTTCCGCAGTGTCAGCCTCCTTTTCGATGAGGGACGCTAGAGTGACCACGTCAGTAAACGGAATACCGCGCTCTTCCGCCGCCTGCTGTAAGGCACGCGTTCTATCAGTAAAGGTCTCTTGAAGGCGTGCAAGAACGCTTTGGGGCGTGGTGCCCGGATCAATAAAATACGTATCCGGGAACAGGTATCCTTCAAATGGTGTTGCAAGAGTCGTAAACAGCTTGGCATCAAACATAGGAAGCGCAGCGGCTAGCGCGTCTCCCATCTCGCGCGCATTCATGCCCTCTGTAAGTGTGATGCGGATGGATTCTATGCCGCGCTCGCCATCTTTGATGCGTGATGCGACTTCTAGCATATTTAGCGGCTCAGCGAAGTAGTAGGTCCCAGCATGTACCTCCCGGTCCGCTCCTGTAAGGCGCATCCATATGTGGAATAGAAGCGACGAGCGTATTACCTGCTCCTGCTCAAGCGAGGCAGCAAGCACAGATACCGGCACGCCCGCAGGTACATCGATAAGTGAGTCAGTCGGAAATGCTGAAGGTGCCGAGACAAGCAAGTGCCAGCAGATGGAAGTGATGAAGATCAGTGCTGCAATAGCGCAGGCAAGAAGTCGCAATAGAAGGGGCGTAGAGCGTAGATACCCCAACAGAATATGGATTGCCGTCTGGAACCGCTCCATGGTTATACAGGAAGATTCGATGGAGCGCCGGAGGTGGTGGACTGGATGCGCGGTAAGCTCGGTGTTGCGACAGTCGCGCTTGGAACATGGAAGAGAGTCGCTAGTTCCTCGGTGCTCATGACATTCCACTTTGCCTTGTACGGGCTGTGGAAGAACTGTCTGCGGCGCCACGCATCAACCATGAGGTGCATGGTGTGCGCCTGGTGGTGCCCATGCGGATCTTCCCAAGGATATTCCATGTACTTGTTAGACCAGTCCGGCATGACGTTCAGACTGTTCCAACCTTCAGAGACGAATGGTTTCCAAAGGTTAACCAGGAATCCTCCCACGATGCCCTGGTAATGCTCCTTAGGTGCTGTATAAAGCGCTCGGATGCCAGTATCAAATGCGAGCTTACCGGAATTGCGCTCGTACGCAGCAATGGTCTCAGTCTGACCCTTGGTCGGGTTCGGAAACGCGCGTACTTTGATGGTTCTGCCAGATACAGGATCGACCTGCTCGGTCTCGCCAACGGCTTCCTTTCGAAGCTTTGCTATCTGCTCGAGCGCCGCGTCCTTCCATGTGTAATCTTTACCGTCCGGCTTTTTCTTGTTGTATGTCTCGCCCTTGTGCGTTCTGATTGTTATCTGCACCCACAGCTGTTCGTGCGGTCCGAGCGATCCTAGAAGCTCGATGAGCTGCGCAAGAGGGTCAATCTGTTCTTCTGGCTTCTGCGGCTTATCAAGACCGAACTCTACGTATGTTCGGATTGGAAGCGGAAGCGGCTTTGACTTCAAATACTCGAAGCCGACCATCTGGTTTGGCTCATGGGAAGGGTCGATAAGGCGGCTGTAGTCCTCGACCTCGATAATCTCTGCGCCTGGATACTGTGCATAGAACGCGCTCTCTATAGCGCGTCGGAAGCCATCACGCGTCCATACGTAAAAGTGTACTTGGCCACCCAACGATACGATCTCAAACGAGTACCATGCACGAACTTGACCGAGCACGATTCGCTTCCACCACGTCGCTTCGCCAAGTCCAAGATGCAGCGCTGAGAAGACCGATTCCATCGCAGCCGGTGTCTTCATCGTATCGCGTGGAAGTCGGAGCTCAAGGAGTACATGCTTCTGGCGCGCAATATATGCAGCGCGATTAGCGGTTAGGTACTGGAAAAAGGTCCACTTCCAGAGAATGATGGGCAGCCACAAAGGCGCAAAGAACAAGAGGAACGAGAAATTCCTGAGGGTTTGTGCAGGTGACATGAACAGGAATACGACGGTCATCACCACAAACGCGATGATAATGGGCCGTGCCTCTAGGTGAAGACCACCGGTCTCGTGTCCCGAGTGCATCCAGTGTTCGATCGCATGTAGTCCCGGGAGACCGCCGCCTCCGTGTTCTCCGCTCGACATGCCTCAAGTATAGCAAGCATAAACAAGACACCGCCCTTTCGGGCGGTGTCTTCGTGGATTAGATGACGGTATAGGTTCCGTCCTTTCCGCGCTTGAAGTGTTTCGGGTCGTTCAAGTTTACGAGGATGGTGTTGTCTTTCACATAGCGCACCTTCTTCACCTCTTCAATGACCTGCTCGCGCGTCATTGAACCATTTCTGCGGATGACATCCTTGATGACATCGCGAACGACGCCAGGCTGGTAGCCCCATTCCTTAAGTGCGTAAAGTCCGCGACCTACAAGAACAAAACGCTCGTCCTTGATGAGCTCGTTGTGCGTAGTAGCAACATGTGCCTCCTTGGCAAACAAACTACCGATAGCTTTGGCAACATCAGAGAAGTGCATTGGCTGGCCGTTACGCTTTATAACGAGGTACGCGTAATCGCGAATGCCCTTCGTACGTATGGTCGGCGAGGTGGCCTTGCCCCACTCTGAAAGCGGATTTGATGCAATGGTTTTGGAAAGAGAGAGCCAACGCTTCAGAATTTCTTCGTCCTGATACGCATCGTTCACATCCTTCAGCTCCTCGAGGAATCGCTCGATAATAGCGCCCTCCTCAAGCACCTCGTCATCAGAAAGAGAAGAATAGAGGCGAGAAAGCGCCTGATGAACGGCTTCGGCAGTGCCAGAATCCACATGCCAGCGTGCATAGAAATGATCGGTCTCGCGCTCGCGGAAGAACGCGCTACCAACGACAAGTAGGAAGCGCACGCGGTTGCGACTCTTCTCGTCGTTTGCGAGGGAGCCAAGAAGCTCTTCCTCATGGACGATGCCGCCCATAGACTTTATACGGTCGCAAAGCTCGTTAAATGCGTTCTCCGCGTCCTCGAACGCCTTACTGGTGCGGATAGCTTCTATGCCGGCAGCTTCGATCTGGCGAACACGCTCGCGGGTGATGCCCCAGCGCTCGCCGATAGCCTCAAGCGTCTCGCGCTCTGCAGAGGTACCGAGTCCAAAGCGAAATACAAGAACCTCGCGAGCTCGCTCAGGAACCTCAGCGAGAAGGCGCTTTACAAGCGTCGCGGTATCAAAGGAAAGCGAACCTGCGCCTGCCTTTTTGGCAGGTGCTTTTTTGCCCGCGGAACCCTTTTTAGCGACCTTCTTTGGCATATTTATTAGCAGTTAGTCAATTACTTATACCAGATAGCTCAAATATAGTCAAACCCATTACCGGTGCATATCTGCAGAGGCTGGAAGAGTCAAAAGAAGGTGCTCAAATATAGGTTTTATGGGCGCTGAAGAGTCGTGGAGGATCTTGGTGAGTATGACGAGGTCAGCGAGAATACCCTCTTTCATGAAGGCTTCATTTTTGCGGAGCTCTCGTGTGAGGCTTTGGGCGAGTTCTAACGCCTCACGCCTACCTTCCCTCTTTTCTTCTTGCTTATCCGAACGCGTTCGGTCATAGAGCTTATCGAGGTACTTCTTGCGTTCAGGCTGCGTGAGAGCAAGAAATAGCGCGCCCGTTCCGCTCTCCTCACTTGTTCCAGGTAGCGGCGTAAGGCGCGACCGGAGCGTCGGAAGAATGGTCCCTTCCGACGGCACTACAAGAAACAGCGTCGTGCCGACTGGCGGTTCCTCGAAAAGCTTGAGCATCGCATTCTGCGCCTCGTGGAAGAGGCGTGATGCGGACAAAATGACTGCTCGGCGCGTGCCCTGGGTCGGAGCAGCGTATGCATCCTGCGCAAAGTCGCGAACATCATCGATCGTGAAGTTCGTATAACGTAGAACGGTTAGATTCGCAGCGTCTGATGCTGCGAGATTCAACTCCCTTTCAGAAAATTCCGTTGCGTGGGAGACACCTTGCTCGAGATCACCCGTTAGGAGGTATGCGTGTGCCATTTATAGATAGTATCTCACTACCGATAACACTACTTCTTCGAGAGGATGCTCCTCTTATACGTATCCAAATGGCGAAGCGCAACACCGGTACCGCGTGCGACACAGAAGTACGCATCGTTCGCGAGCTTAGCCTGGACGCCGGTGCGCCTGTAGACGAGTTCGGGAAGGTTCCGTAGCTGAGATGTGCCGCCCGTAAGGATGATTCCGTTGTCGATAATGTCTGAAGCCAGCTCCGGCGGGGTCTCTTGAAGCACTTTGCGGATTGCGCCCATCATCTCTCGCAGTTCCCTGTTCATTGCTTGGACGACCTCGTTGGTTTTTAGATCGATGGTGCGCGGGAGTCCCGAGACCAAATCGCGGCCTTTGACCTGCATGGTGAGTTCTTCTGCGACCGGTACGGCAGAACCAATTTGAATCTTTATCTCTTCTGCGGTCTTGTCGCCAATGGCGAGGTTGTACTGCTTCTTTACATAGTCCACAATCGCGCGGTCAAGCTTGTTGCCCGCGCACTTGACGGAGGTAGAGGCGACAATGCCGCCAAGGGAGATCACTGCTACGTCGATAGTGCCACCACCAATGTCAGCGACCATGCGTCCGAGAGGTTCTTGAATGGAAATGCCCGCACCAATCGCTGCGAGAATGGGCTCTTTGACGACGAACGCATCTGCTGCACCTGCTTTGGCTGCTGCTTCGATGACCGCGCGCTTTTCAGTACTGGTAACTCCTGCTGGTACGGAGATGAGCACGGTCGGGCGCATCATGTTCCACTTCCCCAGTGCCTTTTTCATAAAGTACCGAAGCATGGCTTCGGTCACGCGGTAATCAGCGATAACGCCGTCCTTCATAGGGCGGTATGCAGTAATGGCGTCAGGGGTGCGACCGATCATCGCTTTCGCCTCCACGCCTATTGCAACTACCTTATTAGTCTCGGTGTTAACCGCGACAACGGAGGGCTCGTTAAGGACGACGCCCTTTCCGGGGACGAACACGAGCACATTCGTGGTGCCTAGGTCTATGCCTAGTCTCGGAGAAAACATTGCCATCGTGGGCACATCATACCTCGCTCTTCCTGTAAGCTCAAAATCCAATTGACATCGTCTATGCAGAGGAGCATGCTGACTCCGGAAAGGCGTGTCTTAGGCTGCCGGATGGTCCGGCAAAGGCACGGGTATTCCTATGAACATGCGTCGAGCACTACTTGCCGTCGCCGTCGTTCTGGTGAGCATCCTGCTGATAGTCGGCGCGGTGGACAAGGTCATTCCTGGACCGTTCATCGTCGTCGGGCTCATGCTCGCCTTCGTCGGCGCTGTTCTGGCGACTTCGGCTATACCCAAGCCCAAGTAGCCCGGAACAGAATTATGTTCTCTAGCTATGAAGCGCGCTTTCCCCCAGGGAGAGCGCGCCCTTGTTTTGGTATACAATTCCCCTACATGACCGAGGAACTTAACTTCATAGTCCAGGGAGGCAAGAAACTCTCTGGAGAAATCGTTACCAATCGATCCAAGAATGGCGCTGTTGCCCTCCTGGCTGCATCGCTTTTAAATAAGGGCACCACAACGCTCCGAAAGGTGCCAAAGATAGAAGAGGTCAATCGCCTCATCGAAGTGTTGCGCTCAATCGGGGTTTCCTGTGAGTGGCAGGGCCGCGATCTGGTCATCACGCCACCTGACCGCATCACGCTCGATACAATTGATACCAAGGCTGCGATTCGTACCCGGAGCATCCTCATGTTCATCGGTCCTCTCCTGCATCACTTCCCTTCCTTCAGCCTTCCACAGTCAGGCGGCTGTACCTTGGGGCTCCGCAGCGTGCGCCCGCACCTATGGGCTCTGGAAAAGTTCGGTGTCTCCATTACCGCAGAGACCGAAACCTTCGATATCTCGTATGATGCGCTCGTTCCTGAGACCATCATCCTGTATGAATCGAGCGACACGGCGACCATCAATGCGCTATATGCGGCTTCCGGTATAGAGGGAACCTCCACCATTCGTTATGCTTCGGCCAACTATCAGGTACAGGAGGTTTGCGGATACCTACAGGCACTCGGCGTGATCATTGAAGGGATTGGTACGACGACGCTAACGGTGACCGGCAAGAAGGATATTCATATGGATGTCGAGTACACGATCGCTGAGGACCCGACTGACGCCATGTTCTTTATTGCGGCTGCGGCGACTACTAACTCTGCACTCACTATAAAGAACGTTCCAATCGAGTTCCTTGAGGTAGAGCTCGCAGTGCTTGAAAAGATGGGACTTAAGTTCTCAGTGACCGATGCAGGGGTATCCGAAAATGGGATCACAAAGCTCGCGGACCTTGCCATTAGCGAATCAGATCTTGTCGCGTTTCCCGAGAAAATACATGCGCGCCCGTATCCAGGACTCAATATCGACAATCTCCCATTCTTTGCCGTCATTGCGACCCGTGCCGAGGGGGATACACTCATCCATGACTGGGTGTATGAGAAGCGTGCCATCTATTACACGGAGCTAGATCGCTTGGGCGCTACGACCACGCTTTTTGATCCGCACCGCATTCTTATCGAGGGCCCCACACACCTGCGCGGTGCGCAGCTGGTATGCCCGCCGGCACTCCGTCCTGCAACCATCCTCCTTATCGGCATGCTCGCCGCTGATGGCCGTTCCATCCTCCGGAACGTCTATTCCATCAATCGCGGATACGAGGATCTCGTCGCTCGCTTGAAGAGTATCGGTGCTGAGGTGGAAGAGGAGCGCTAAAGGGTACAATAGGAAGCATGTACGTCATCGACGTCATCGCCCTCTCACCTTCTTCGCCCGCCGCGCCCCTTTCCTATAGGAGTAAAGATAAACTGGCCGCCGGCACGATCGTCTCGATACTGCTACGCAAAACGCCAGTACACGGTATTGTCGTGTCTGCGACTGAAGTAAAAGATGCCAAAGCGATGCTCAAGAATGCATCGTTCGCACTCGTGAAGTCAGTGACACGCTCCGATGGCATGCTCCCAAGAACGCTTTTTGCGGCAGCTGAATCTATCGCTACGTATCACGCAGTACCCGTGGGCACCGTGCTCCACGCAATTCTCTCTGATTCCCTCGCGATGGACATCCCACGCGTACTCAATGAAGGCAGTGGATATGAAAAGCGTACGTTTGAGTATCCAAAGGAGGTTCGATATAGAAAGTATCGGAGCTCTATCGAGGAGGCGCTAGAAGATAAGAGCGCAGCGCTCCTTGTATGCCCTACCATTGCAGAGCTTGCTGAGGCGAAGGCGTATTTTGCAGATCTTTCGCCAATCGTCCTTTCGGGTGAGGTAAAAGCGGATGTTCGTAAGGAGCTACTGAATAAGGCGGCTGGCACGAAAGGTCTCGTCATTGCGACCCCAGCGTTTGCATTCGTATCTATCAAGTCGCTCGGCACCATTATTGTCGACCGTCCGAGCGCAGGCACGTACCGAATGCCTCGCAGGCCAAATCTCGACCTGGTCGCGTCACTTCTTCTGTATGGGCAATCGCGCAACATTCCTGTGGCGCTTGGTGACTATCCGCTTCCACTTGAGCATCGGCCACGCCCTCAGGCGCCGCTTCAGACCAGTCCAGAGGGAGCTGTGGAAGCAGTAGACGTGCGTGAGCTCAAGGCACAGGGAGAGATATGGAAAGCGCTTCCGGACAGTACCCTGCGCATTATGCAAAAGGCGATCAACGATGACATGCGTATTGTCGTCCTTGCCGCAAGAAAGGGATACGCACCTGCGGTCGTATGCAGAGATTGTGGAACCACTCTGAAAGACGCGCAGGGACGTGCGTACTCGCTCGCAAGTATGGGCGGCAAGCGGATCTTCCGCACTGCAGATGGCACCAGTACAATGAGCACCGACATACACTGTCCTGTGTGCGACTCTTGGAATCTAATGCCGCTTGGTATCGCCGTCGAGCGTGTATACGAGGAGCTCGCAGCTGCGTTCCTTGATACGCATATCCTACGGTTCGATACCGATACTGTCCGCACTGATGTGCAAGCGCGCAAGGCAATGAAAGCATTTCGCGAGAAGCGGGGCATCCTTGTTGGAACCGAATCGATGTTGCCCTGGCTGAGGAGCGCAACGCCAACAAAAGAACCACATGGGCTCGCGATCATAGCCTCAATGGATTCGTTCCTTTCGCTTCCCTTCTGGAGGGCGCGCGAGCGGTTTGTGCGTATCGGACTCATGCTTCGTGAACTCGCAGAACGTACCATCGTGCATACCCGTCTCCCTGACGACACGGCACTCATGACCGTCGTTGCACCGAAAGAGGATGGGTTCTTTAAGGAAGAGGCGATGCTTCGAGAAGCACTCCATTACCCACCTTATGGCACATTGGTTGCTTTCCATGTCGAAGGGAGCAAGAAGCGACTCCTTGAAGCAAAGATTGAGCTTATCGAAGCGGTAATGCCGCTTGCCCTCACTGTCCTCCCGGAGCGACACGTCGAAAAGAATACCTATCGCCTTACGGCGCTACTACACCTTGCCCAAGGCGCGTGGCCTGATCCAGAGCTTTCCGAGCGACTTCAGGCGCTACCGCCTTTTATGAAGATAGCTATTGACCCAGAGTCATTTTGGTAGCAGGATGCGATCTGGCGATGGCCGGTCTCACCTCCCGGCTCGAGGACGGTCTCCCAGTCCTCGACGTCACGTCAACGGTTGCCCTCCGCTCAATGTGACGCATCGCCTGCTCTTTTCGTATAAGACGGAGTCTCTCCAAATGAGACCTGTCTTTGGTGCCGCCGATGGTGTTGAGGTATCGCATGACGACCCGGAAGTCACATGCTCGATTCCTGCCGTCGGCGGCCGCACTACGCCGCCTATCATTTAGGCGGCGTATTTTATTTGCTATAGTCAACCCATGAAAGAGATAGTCCAGGATGGGCACCCGGTGCTGCGCGAAGTAGCTGCTGCGGTTCCCGATAGCATGTTCGGCACGCCTGAGCTCCAAGGGATGCTGAGGGATATGGAGGAGGCGCTCGATGCACAGCCAGACGGCGTCGCGCTTGCCGCTCCGCAGATCGCGCTCCCGTACCGCATTTTCATCGTTCGGTACGACCGTATGCATGTTCAGCCCGAGGGCGTGGAGGCTCCACCTGAGGTGGGCATATTCATTAATCCAGAGTTTGAGAAGATCAGTCGTAGGCGGGACGTAGTAGATGAGGGCTGCTTATCTGTGCGCGGGAAATACGGAAAGACGTTCCGACATGAACGCGCTAGCGTGCGCGCTCAGGACGCCGACGGTCGCGTATTTATACGTGGAGGAGGCGGTCTTCTCGCACAAGCGTACCAGCACGAGATTGACCATTTGGACGGCATTCTTTTTACCGATCATGCGGAGGACATCGTCATACTCCCGCCCAAGGATCATGCATAAGCCGTTCGTCTATTTTGGCACTCCCTATGTCGCGCGCGATACGCTCGCCATCCTTGTTGAACGAGGGTTTGTTCCGAGTCTTGTTGTCACTTCTCCCGACGCACCTCGTGGCCGCGGGCTTGTGCTGACACCTTCAGAGACCAAAGCATGGGCTCTTGAGCATGATATCCCTGTACTTGCACCCGCGAAGCTCGATACGGAGACAATAGAGGCTATCAAAGTGTATGGGTGTGAGTACGCGATAGTGGTCGCTTACGGAAAGATACTTCCTTCTACGCTTATCGATGCGTTTCCGCTCGGTATTCTCAATATCCATTACTCGCTCCTTCCGAAGTACCGTGGCGCCTCTCCGGTAGAGGCGGCGCTCCTAAACGGTGAATCCGTCACTGGCGTTTCCGTACAGAAGATGGTTCCTGAGCTTGATGCGGGGGATGTGCTTATACAAAAGCAGGTCACTATCGATGAGAGCGAGACGACGAGGGAGCTTCGGCCGCGCTTGGTTGCTGTAGGTGCAGACATGCTTGCAACCATACTTCCAGAGTTCGAGCGCGGCATGAATGCAGTCCCGCAAGAGCATAGCGCCGCGACATTTGCGAAGAAGATTCGAAAAGAAGAGGGAGAACTTACGGTTCCGGGAGATGATCTTCTAAACTGGCGTAAGTACAGGGCGTATTCGGAGGGACCGGGTACGTACTTCTTCCACGATAAGGATGGAAGGCGCATGCGCGTAAAGATAGTATCGGCGCGATTTGTAGATGGTCGTTTTGTTCCAGAGCGGGTAGTCCCAGAGGGAAAGAAGGAAATGGCATACGAAGACTTTGTTAGATAACGTCCGAGCCCCAGCTGGGGCTCGTTCGCTTACTCAAAGCAACCGCGTTCCTCGTTCCAGGCGCGCACCAGTTCCCCGGCTGGGGACTTAGTTCGCGCTGGCTCAAACTTACGAGGCCGAGGCTCAGGTCCTCCGAAGCGGTGGTACCCGGTCTCTCCGTAGGATCGCTGCTGCTTCATTATGGCAAGCATGCAATTGGTAGTAAGCATGGTCTTCTCCTCCCTCCATTTGCACACTAGCATCCTCTCTACGTTCTAGAAACCGCGCGAAAAGGACTTAAACATGAGTCCTCCGCGCTTGAAGAGATTCACGCGCATCCGCTTTGCTCTGCGAAGTTCCTTTGCAAGTTCATTTGAAGCCTCATCTATAGCGTTTTCGATAGTCTCTTCGGTAGCCTCTGCGCGGTAGAGCGTACCGCGGGTGGAGAAATTGATGCGTGCGACCCATATCCTGCCGGATTGGTGCGCAGTCGTCTCTCTTCCTAGCTCGACATAGGCACGTGCGGTGTCAGCATCTGTGCCAAGGTACTTCTTAAGACCAAGCAGTTTCTTCTGTGCTTTATCGGTGACTGCTTGCGGAAGGTCATACTGCAAACCCTTATAGCGTATTTCCATAGGCAATGGTCAGTTATCTATACTAATCATCTTACTACGATTGTGGTGTCCGGAGATGACACGAACATGCTTGGGATCAACTGAGAACTCGCGTGCAATGAGCTCAATGACCCGCTTATTAGCTTGGTTCCCTGCCGGAGGAGCTTTTACAATTACGGCAAGTGTACCGTCCTTCTTTCGCTCAAGGTGATCGCGTCTTGCGTCGGCGGTTACGAAGGTACGTATATACATTACGGATTTTATCCGAAGCGTTCGTGAAGGTACTGCATAATCGCATCGGATTCATATAACGAAATCTCCCGTTCTACATCAAGAAGAAACGGCGTCTGATTCTTTCCGCCCTTCTCTATAAGTTCCTCAAGTACTAAAGGATCTTTCGTGCTCCTCTCATCAAGCTCAACGCCTAGGATCGCCGCTTCAAGAAGGACCTTTGCGGAAAAAGGACAGCCCGGGCGCGTATAGAGGATGGGAGTGCTTTCCATATCCAGATTCTACCATTGCCACAGGCCGCTTTTACGCTATTATGCCTTGAAGCCCCTTGGGGCGCACCACATTCCGCGGTAGCTCAGTGGTAGAGCGGGCGACTGTTAATCGCTTGGTCGTAGGTTCGAATCCTACCCGCGGAGCAGAGCTGGAGATAATATACTTTCCGAAGAAAGCCACAGATTCTGTGGCTTTCTTCGTTTTAATCTTCGGTAGAAAGCCTTTTCGGCGGCCGAAAGCTCCTTTACTCCAGCAATTCCGTATAGACGATAAGGCGCTTGTCATATGTCCGTATTCCAGGAAGCCAGGTACCTGCACACGTAACCAGGTTCAAGTACCTCCCATCGGTACGTCCAAATATTTCTGCAAGGGGCGCATTGTCATACGGATACTCCTCTAACCGAAGCACCTTGTAGCGGAGAGTTGTGCTTGCGGTAACTACATGAACCTCATCCCCCGACGCAAGTGTATGCAGCTCTTTAAAGACACCAGCCAGGCTAAGCGCATTATCCACGTGCCCTGCTATGACTGCGCTACCTATACCTCCTGGCGCTGTGCCGTGCCGATACCATGCGACCGTGTGGAAGCTAGATGGATTCGCCATGTTGCCTGACTCGGTGCGGCCAACTTCCTCAATTTTAGTATCTATTCCAATTTTTGGCACCACTAGATATTTCGTCCCGGGATCATCAAACCAAACTCCCGAGCGATCTATTAACGGGGCGGATACGGCAACTGGAGAGGACGCGCCGTAGAGTACATACCAGACCGCGCCAAGAAGTACTACGAGGGCGGCAGCAATGCCTATTAGAATGGATATTTTGTTTCTGTTCATACGGTAGGTGCACCGAAGCAGCAGAAGGCTGCTTCTGCTGCTTCAGGCTCTGTTTTGGTCGCTATCACTAGCGCAGCATAAGGCGCGAAGTGAGAAAGGCGCCAACTCCCGCGACTGCCGCAGCAGCGACAATGGCAATCATGAGTGGCATTGCATCGCCTCCCACGCCGGTGTTTGGAAGACCAACGTATGCGCCGAGTACGCTCGGGTCAGCCTCGGTGCTTACACCAAGTACCTCGCCATCATCATCGTCATCATCGTCGTTGTTACTTCCACCTCCTCCACCTCCGCCCCCACCGCCTCCGCCACCTCCTCCACCGGTGACGGTACCGCTAAGGGTGCTACCAGACCCACCGGAAATGGTGCCGGTCACGGCAGACCCGCCAGATCCTGCGGTGAGTGTGCCCGTAACCTCAGATTGCGCAGATGCTGTCGAAGCTGCGAAGAGGAACGGTAGCAAGAGTGTGAGCTTTTCGGTTTCCTTTTTCATACGTAGGATTCGTTAGCTGCACTACTGCGTGCGGATGCCGTACGTGGTTGAGTACGAACCGTCATCCGTCCCTTCAGGGATACGCACTTCGACCCTGAGCTCGATCTGATGCCCTGCGGCACCTGCATCGAGATCACCAGTTATGTTTAGTTCTGGTGACATGTAGGTATCTGCAGTAGAGATCTCTACAGTTGCACCATCGTTATCTGCCTGAGCAGACGAGATGCGGATATTTCCGGCTGCTGCCATGGTACCCGCGCTTCCTGTCCAGTCAGAGAAGCGCATTGCTACGCTCGTCTCATCATCAGGAACGGTAATGTTGAAGACGTAGACCCATCCGTTTGCATAGGTGCCGTCTGCAGTACCCGTTCCATCCTCTGTCTCAATGGACACGACCGCAAGATCGTCCGTACCTGTCTCACCCTCACAGGTCTCATTCCAGACAATGACATAGCTATCACTGTCCATGTCTGTAATTGATAGCGTTGTCGTAGCAGGCGTACCCGCAGCTGCTTCTGCCTCAGTTGCGCCTGTGGTGTAGCCTACAAGGGCATACTGCGTACCTTCGCTACAGGACGCACCGGTAACCTCGTCATCGAGAACCTCTTCGATCGTATAGTCGGCACCGTGTGCGAACGACACGGTCTGCGTCTCATAGTCGATCTCGCTTGTGGTGTCGAGCGTGAACTCTCCAGAGCCGCTGCCAACGCCTTCAGGATCGTCCCAGGTTGCGTTCATGGTGAATGCGGCGCTACCTGCTGATTCTGCAGTTGCCTGGCTTCCATCAAGATACTTCATGATGGTCACCTGCGCGTCAGTATCTACCGGAGGCGTACAATCCTCGAACCATACGATCACATGCTGATCAGTGGTGAGGTCTGTGAACGACGGATCGTCTGAAGTCGGTGCTGCGGCGGCAGCTTCGGCCTCCGTTGCGCCCGTGCTGTAGCCTGCAAGTGCAAACTCAGCACCCTCCTCCTCACAAGAGGCGCCTAGCGCTTCGCTCGAGAGGTCAGCTTCAAGTGCGTAGTCAGCTTCCGCAGAGAGCGCAACCGTCATGGTCTCATAGCCGTTTCCGCTATCAAGATTGAAGGAGCCGCTTCCCTCTCCCGTGCTTGTTGCGTTCCAGGTCGCGTTAATTGGGAACGCGAAGTCGTCCGCGGTCACGCTCGTCGCCTGCTCGCCATCTATGTACCCATAGATGTTTACGAATACATCGCCTTCTGCAGCCTGTGTAAGACGTGCGTCTAGCAGCCCGGTGCTTCCGAGAACGAGCGCAAGTGCTACAACAGCAGCTGCGCTGAATCTAATTGGTGTAATGCTCATACGTTATGGTACTCAAGTTGCTAAGTTGCCTGATAAACGTGTCCAAAAGGACACCGGTCAAGCAAAGAACTGCGAAGAAGCCCTGTGCCCTCGCGCGCTTTGCTTTGTGAGTGTAGAGAATGCGATATGGATAACAGGTGAATATCGGACGAGTGATTGGGCCATATGTTGACTTCATGAGGTCTTCAGCTATTTCCCTCTACGCTACTTAGGTACCAGCGGTGCCTACACGATTGCTATACTCCCTACAAATGACGGCGCCGCCCCTTATAAAGAGCGTGACTCTCCGACACTGGGCCGCTGGTCTGGTGCTGATATCTGCGTACCTAGCGCTTTATCAGCTCGCTGCGCTATATGCATATGCGCCAATCATTCTCTTTGTTGCGTCTGGAGTGTCGCTCGTTACGTTATTTTTTCTCGGAACAAGTGCTTGGTGGATGGTTGCCATCGCAGCGTGTGTTGGAGGTCTGACAATCAAGCTCCCTGTGGAGCAGCTTATTGCCTGGGCGGCAGGTGATATTGCGGTTGCGGTTATGGGGGCGCACGCACTTACCGCACTCTCACTAGATCCAATATTTCGGAAGTTTAAAGACATGCTGTCACTCATAGTGGTGACCTTTGCTGTCGCTGCCGTATTGCCGACCGTACATTACATCGGCGTACAGTTCTCACCAGCCGTTCTCAGAGGTGTTTACCCTGGAGACGGTTTATGGAGCGCAACGTATGCCGCTGCTGTATGTGCGCTTCTAATTACTGTCCCTTTCCTTTTGCGTTGGTTCTCCAAGCGGCGCTTCGGAAGGAGTCCTATGGAGATTCTCGAGCTGGCTGTCGTATTTGGCATTCTTGCCACCCTCGCGTACTTCATTTTCTATGTGGGAATAGGACGTGTCGGAGGCGTCTCACTTGTCTACTTCCTTCTCATTCCACTCTTCTGGATTGCGCTCAGGCTGCGCCCACGGTTTCTCACACTTGCTTTCGTTCTAATGGGTGGAATGGCAATACACAGCGCCCTAATTAATGGCGTAGACACAGAACGGCTTTTCTCCACCGAAGGCCTCCTTATCGTCCTCGCAGTCATCTTCTATATAGTCGCCTCGCTTGAGGAAGATCGTCGCCTCAATTCTAACCTCATGCGCCATCAGCTCTCGACGCTAGAAAACGCAGTGGCGCGCGTCAGCTCAGAATCTAAAGCAAAAAATGACTTTATCGCCGTGCTTGCACATGAGCTCAGGAACCCGCTTGCTCCGGTAGTTAGTGGCATAGACCTATTAAAGCTAAAGGCAGAGCCTGACTCGGAGGACCTAGAGACGCTCACCATGATGGAGGATCGCATGCAGATGGTTCGCAGGCTTTTGGATGACCTGCTTGATATATCGCGCATCAGCGAGAACAAGCTTCGCGTTGCGGAAGATCCGGTTGAGCTAGATGTTGTCGTGCGTCACGCAATACTCTCGACCGAGCACTATCGCAAAGAGCGTCACCAATCCTTTACGTACCGTCCGGCAGATGAGCCGTTGGTTGTGGCGGGAGACGCGACACGGCTTGAACAGGTTGTGTCTAATCTACTGACGAATGCTTCAAAGTACACGGATCCAGGCGGCAGCATAACGCTTTTGCTCACCCGTACTGGCGAACATGCACGCATTCATGTCCGCGATAAGGGTATCGGTCTAGATCCGAGCCTACTTGAGGCCGTCTTCACGCCATTCCATCAGATTGACTCGGGCAAGCGCTCCATAAAAGGGCTTGGAATCGGACTCGCGCTTGTCCGTAGCTTTGTTGAGATGCACGGCGGCACCGTAGAGGCGAGAAGCGAGGGAAAGGGTCAAGGAAGCGAGTTTGTCGTTACCCTCCCGCTCTTGGGGACCAGCCATGCACCCATAGAAGCTGCTGAGATACTGCCTAATCCTACGGATAGGCATAAGAGGCAACGGGTACTTATCGTGGATGATAACGACACCGCAGCATCTGCTATAGGAAAGCTACTTGAGATACAGGGTCACAAGGTGCTATACGCGTATGACGGAGTTCAAGCGATAGATACCGCGCGCGATAGAAAGCCAGACATAATCTTGCTTGACCTTGACCTACCTGATATGGACGGCTACGAGGTAGCCAAGCGCTTGAAGAAGCACAAATATTCCGGGCGCATTATCGCGCTTACAGGTCTTACACCCACGAGCGCCCGAATGAAAGGCGTGCGCCTTGGGTTTGAGGAATATCTCGTTAAGCCCGTAGGAGTTGAGGAACTTAAACGAGCCCTTCATAAAGGGGTTGCCAAGCTCCCGTAAGTTACGTACTCTTTCGGCAGGTTAGTAGAGGAGTACGACCATGCGGTTTTCCGCACTTGAAGACATGGTCGCCTTCCTCGCAAACGAGGGGGTCGACGTCGAATTCGATAACGTTGAGAAATGGGGTAAGTCCCCCGCCCAGCTCTTTGACGAATACCGAAAGGGCGAAGTTAAGTTCATGCGACATCCTCAAAACCACGAGCTCGCGCTTGAGGCTACGAGGGTACGCATACTGATCCAGACGCCAACCGAGGTGCTGTACGAGATCTATCGACTGTACCCGAGCGGCAAACATGTGGTTCAGTTCGACGTCTCCGTCGCTTGCACTACCGAACTTCTGTTGCGACCTGGCTGGTCGCTCTCAGAAACGGCACGAGGTGACGAGAAGTTGAGCGATACCATCGCCCGTGCTTTTGAACAGGAGCTGGGCTTGTCCATGCTCCCCGGCAACCTGCCCAAGAGCCTGATACCAATCAACGACCGGTATGCGCGCGTCACCAATCGACTCCGCTATCACCAGGACTACCATGATGTTGGTCTATATCCGCAACAGGACCCGCCACGCAGGTCCACGGTGTATCCCTTGTGGAGCATTGTGCACTCGCACTGGTTTGAGTGGAACATACCTGCTCGCCTGGTAAAAGACCCTGTACTTGTGCGTAACGACGAGGACGTACTCATACATCGTGAGTGGCGCCCGCGGTAAGCGGCGGATCCTAGCAGATCCGCCGCTCTCCCATTTCCATACTTACAAACTCTTCTTCATCTTTTCTTTATGAATTTGTCTTATACTCAGCCATATAGCTAACCGATGACGGATTCCTCCCACATTCTTGTTGTTGATGATAACCAGGCCGCCGCAGATGCCCTTGTGCGCCTCATGAGGGCCCTTGGAAGCTCCGCTATCGCGGTGTACGGCCCTCACGAAGCGATTGAGCACGCGCGCAAAAGCGTCGTCCAACTCGCGTTTGTTGATATCGGCATGCCAGACATGGATGGTCATGCGCTTATACGCATACTGCGAAATGAGGGATTTGAGGGCCCAGCGTTCGCGCTTTCAGGCTATGGAGGAGAAGATGATCGCGAACGCGCTGCAGAAGCAGGGTTTACCGGGCATCTTACTAAACCAGCAAGCATGAAGGATATAAAAGAGGTACTTGATGAGTACGCGTTAGCGTAGAGAGAATTGACAATATGAATATATTATTGTTCAGCTTGCTTCACGCAGAGTTCACGTCCATACTTCCTGCATGAACACTGCATTCTCCCCTTCATCTATTACGGCTACCGCACAATCGCCCACACACTTTGATCCGATGCGTACAATTGAGTACTTTGGCGTCGTCAATTACGGTACGAACGAACGAGTCATTGAAGAAATACGCGCCCTATACCAGGAGGATCCGGGAGCCGAGATCATACTTGCGGTTACGTCCGCAGGCGGGCCATCAGGCACCGCCATGAGCTTTCATGACCACATGCGCTACGTGCTTAAGCCTAAGCTAGTTACTATCGGCTCAGGCGATGTCGATTCATCAGGCGTCATCATTTTGCTCTCAGGCTCACGTAAGTACGTAACCAAGAACACGACGCTTCTACTTCATCTTGCCGGCCGCGTATTTGATGGAAACCAGCGATACACGGCAAAGGAAATAGATGCCATGCTCCGCGAGGATCGACTTAAGGATTTTCAGTACGCATCTATTGTCGCTGAATCATCAAATGGTCTGCTGACTACTGAAAAAGTTCTTGAACTCATGGAGCGAAACACGATACTTACTCCAGTCGATCTTATGGCATACGGCCTCGTTGACGCAGTATTGGAGTAACGGCTGAGCTCCTTAACGGCTGCTTTACGCACTGCTCGGTATGGTGTGCGTGTCGATCGACACATTACACGCATAACTGACGAATAGCGTATGGCAAATAACAACAGTGGCGGTCGCGGCTTTGCAAGCATGGATGAGGCAAAGCAGCGCGAGATCGCAAGCAAGGGTGGAAAGGCTGCCCACGAGAAGGGCACCGCCCACGAGTTTGACAGCAACTCGGCTCGTGAGGCAGGACGCAAGGGTGGTCAGGCCAGCCGTGGCGGCAATGGCTGATCAGTTGATTTCCAGTAATTAGCAAAACACCCCGCTCGCGCGGGGTGTTTTGCCTTACCGTGCACGCTTCCCTCCTGTCGCTTTATTAGATCGAGCAGCTTTGCCCTTGCCTGCGATGCGGCCGGCTTTACCAGATCGTTGCGCCTTAAGTCGCGCTTCCTTCTGCTCGGCGTCCATACCGCTCAGTTTGTTTCGTGTTGGCATGCCCTACTGTAACCTGCATCCGCGTGTATGAATGATGAATCACAGGCGTCACGGAAGCATCATGGTCCATATTGCAATACTTGGTATATAGCTGAGTACCGCATTACACGACTAGAGCCAGTAGTGACATTTCCGCATGCCGAACTTCATACACGGGTTAAAACTCAATGCCGGTTTCTTTAAAGATGTCGTAGGCCCATTGATGGCTAGACACTTTCCAGGGCTGCGTTATTCCGCAGGGCTCGTGGGTCACGGTTCAGATGTTCTAGGCTTTGATTCGCGCACCTCTGTAGACCACGACTGGGGGCCCCATCTCCACATCTTCCTATCAAGCGTCGACTTTGTTGGTACGCATACGCAGATAAACGAGATGCTGCAGCATCAGCTCCCTTACTCATATCGCGGCTATCCAACAAACTTTATAGAGGGAGATAGATATCGAAAGCATATACCGAAGCTCATCACGGAAGGGCCGGTGAACCATTTGTTCCGCTTTTGGACGCTTCCTTCATTCTTTGACCACTACCTCGGTTTTGATGTTCGTAGGAAGCCTTCGCTGAAAGATTGGCTTCTTTTCCCGCAGCAGGCACTTATCGAGGTGACTGCTGGCGAGCTGTATCACGACGACCTGGGCATACAGAAAGTACGGAACGAGTTTGCCTACTTCCCTGATGACATCTGGAAGTACCTCATGCGCGTGCAGTGGGGAAAGCTGGTTGATGAACTTCAAACGCAGGCTCGTACGGGAGAAGAGGATGATGCGCTAGGATCGCAAGTTGTAGCGGGACGCACGGTGCATAAGATCATGTTCCTATGCTTCCTTATGGAACGTCGCTATGCGCCGTATAGCAAGTGGTTCGGGTCTGCCTTCCGAGCGTGGCTTCCTTCTGGCGGGAAGCTCTACCCGCTTTTGCAGAAGGTGCTCAAGGAACAGGACTGGCAGCGTCGGCAAAAGCTCCTCATGCGCATCTATCAGATGGTGGGCAGGATGCATAACCAGCTTGGCATCACCCCACCACTATCAACCAAGCCTATGGACTTCTATGGTCGCGGGTACCCAGTTATCGACGCGTGGCAGTACGTTGAGGAGATTGAAAAGACAATTCGAAACCCGAAGTTACGAAAGATGAAATACCCCTTGGGAAGCGTCGATCAATTTATTGATCATGCGCGCACCAATCAACTCGAGTACTTCTACCTGGACCTGAAGGACGTAATTAAATAGATATGTTCCGCCACGACCTGCTGCATGAAATAAAGAAAGAGCGTCAACAGGTGAGCTTCGTATATCCGTACTACGGACGCCTTTCCATAGCTGAAATACCCCCTACGATTCAACATCTATTTGGCATTGCTACCGAGCGTCCCGTACTGCCGTTTGCCGCTGACTGGAACCATGGGTATCAGAAGATACTTTTTCTGTTCGTGGACGGATTTGGCTACCGACATTTTACAGACTATGGAGGCAGATTTTCTTTCTTTAAGCGCCTAGCTCGTGAGGGAACGGTTTACCCTCTTACGTCAGTGTTTCCGTCGACGACACCGGCGGCACTGACGGCACTTCACACAAGCCTAACGCCTCAGGAACATGGTCTTCCGGAGTGGACTGTGTATTTCGATGAGTTCGAGCGCATCATAGAGCCATTCCCGTTCAGACCCCACCTTTCCGATGGACGAGAGACGCTTATACGCGAGGGCGGAACTCCCGAAATGCTATTTGATGGTATCACGCAATACGAGCAACTTAAGAAGCACGGCGTTGCGTCATATGTTTATACGCCAGAAACGTACGCAGATAGCGCCTATAGCCGTGCAAGCCAGAAAGGATCGACGATCGTACCCTTTTCCGACGTCGCTGATCTGTTCACGAAGCTTGTAGATAACCTGACGCAGGTAAGCGGACCTGCATATTATTTCGTTCCCTGGTATGCCGTAGATCAGTCCGAGCACATATTCGGACCTCGGTCAGAAGAACATTTGGGCGCGCTTGCAGAACTGTCCGATAATCTTGAGCGCTTGCTGCTAGATAATCTCTCAGAGGAAGCTGTCAAGAACATACTATTTATGCTCTCCTCCGATCACGGTCAAACCACAGTGCATAACGAGGACATTATCTATTTGAACTCCTATATAGAATTGGAGGAGAGCTATCAATGGACAAAGGATTCTCGTTCCATTCTTCCCACCGGAGCACCGCACGATGTGTTTTTGCATATTTATAAGCCCAAGATCGCACATACACTCAACTTTCTACGAACCATGCTCGAGGGGAAGGCTGAGGTGCTAACAACAGAGGAGGCGCTCTCACGGGGATTGTTCGGGTTTAATGAGCCGAGCGAGCGATTCAAACGGCGCATTGGAGACGTGCTCATACTCCCATATGAGGGGTACCACGTCTGGTACAAGCACATGCCCGGTCTTGAGTACGGAGGCAGGGGCATACACGGCGGCCTATCGCAGGAAGAGATGCTTGTGCCTCTTGCGATAGCACCGCTCTCTTCGCTTATACAAAGGTCTAAATCTTAGAGAGACAGGAGTCGCACTTACAGCGGCCTCCGGAAAGGTACTCATCAAAGTACTCTTTGCCGTAGTCGTAGGTTATCGCTTCACCTGCTTCGATCGGTCGTAAGGAAAAGATAAAAATGCGCCCTTTATGTATGATCGCCTCACTATTTGGATTGCAGGAGTGATTGATGTAACGAGCAGTGTTCTCGCGCATAGAGCCGTCAATTGTCTTGGTCCTTGATACGGTGAAAAGATAGCGGCTACGGCTATTCTCTTCCTCCTCCTTAGATATCGTTCGACCTACGTATTCGATAATGCAGGCATTCTCTGGAATACTCTCGCCTGCGTACAGTCCGAGCCCCATGCCTTTGACGGCTCGACGGACAGAAAGCTTTAGTGGAAGTGGTGCGTAGGTGCGACGTGTACTCATGACGACCCATAGTACCGTACGAACCCAGGGTTTTGCTAGGAGCTAGCTCTATGGCAAGGTATAGGTATGCATTTTCCTCCCTTACGCCTCGCACTCCTGTCTATCCTCGTCCTTGCACTCATATTGGCAGCCTTTCTTGGATACCGCTGGTACATGACGAATCAGAATCTGAACGCGCAAGCTGCGCTGTTTGGATCTGAGCGCACCGGCCTTCAGACGACGATCGCCGAGCTTGAACTTGGTCTTCGTGAGGCGTTTGCGAGCCGCGATGCGCTCTTGCGTGAGCTCCAAGCTGAGCGCGCCAAAACTGGCGAGTTCGAGCGAACTCTAGATGGTATACAGGACACTGTCTCAACGCTCGAGAAACTTCAATATACGGATCCAGAGCTACTTGCCAAGTATTCCAAGGTCTACTTCTTGAGTGAGCACTACGCGCCGACCGATCTTGCGCGCATTCCAGACATGCACGTTGCTCCCGAGGGCCGCGTTCTTGAAGTGCACGCACGAGTGCTTCCGTACCTTGTGGAAATGTTTAAAGAGGCTGCTGAGGACGGCATCGAGCTACGCGCCGTATCGGCGTATAGGTCTTTCGGCACACAGGCAACGCTTAAATCAAACTACACGGTGGCATACGGAACTGGCGCAAACCGATTCTCAGCCGACCAGGGATACTCTGAGCACCAGCTAGGCACTACACTCGATCTCTCTACGAAAGAGCTCGGTACAGACTTTACTTCCATAGAGGGCACTGCTGCCTATACCTGGCTTACAGAGAATGCGCATCGATTTGGGTTCGTGCTCTCGTATCCCAAGGACAACGCGTACTATCAGTACGAGCCATGGCACTGGCGCTACGTTGGCGAGCGTCTTGCACGTGACCTCCATGAGGAAGGTAGACATCTATACGACCTGGACCAGAGGACACTAGACGAGTATCTCGTATACCTCTTCGATTAGAAAAAGCGCCCGGATATCCGGGCGCTTTTTCGTTTATGACTACTGCCCTGCTCCACCTGCGCCGACATTAACGTCGACCTGCTCAGGCACGCTTATAGCAGGGGCGCCTCCGCCTCCTAGGTTACTGAGGGCGGGGATACCGAAAAGAAGCGCGAGGATAACGATAAGACCGATGATGACTGCGAGGCCCCATCCAGCGCCAGAGGAAGAGGAATCTGTGTTCGGGTTGTTTATGACAGTTGCCATACGTATTACTGGTTGTGAGTGATAACAAGCATATTAAACGCTTGTAACGCTAAAGGCTTGGTGAAGTTCTGTAACGAAAAACGGCCGCTTTCTTTATGGAAGCACTTTCCACATCTTGGAATCTGCTCCTCCGTCTATCTTGAATATTGCGACGCCCTTTATACCCAAGGATTCAGCAAGTTCCACCTTCTCCTCAATGGCGCCGGCATCGTGCCACCACATGACATTAACGACAGCTGGCTTTCCTGTTGCCTTGGCATGCGCCTTTGCCTGCTCGATAGGCAGTTCAGCCTTAGACACTCCTCTGTCAACTTTTGCCTTGGTTTTGTACGCTGCGGAATCCTTAGGGATGTACGCGAGACGCATCTCTCCATGTGCCGCACGTGCAGCTGTCGCCTTCATCTTTTTGGCGGTGTCTTTTGCGTAAACTGGGTTTAAAGACCAGAGCTTCTTGTACTCCATGTATCCACTAGGATGGACGGTAATCGCGTACTCATGGCCATAGGTAGGAACACCCATAACGAGCTTATCGCGATCAATATCCTTAGCTGCCAGTTCCATCACCTTCTTAACCCACGCCTTGTCTGAAAGCGGTGCGTACGGCTTCGGGTTGGCGTCATTCAACTTCCAGTCTGCAGTCTGCTGGTCATACGCCATCATGCGCACTTGATCACAATACTTATTGATCTCTTTAAAATCGTTTGCGTATTCAATCGTCGCAGGCACGGTGCGGTATACAGAGTCTGGCGGTGTGCGCGCCTCAATGGTGCAGGAGAGCTCCTTATCACCAAGAGCAGCATCAAGCTCCTTTAGGAAGAGCGAGAAGTACGGACGGGTCGCTGCTGACTTATTTTCGTAATCGATATCTACACCATCGAAATCGCCATCCTCTGCCATTCTGGCGACATGCTCTACATGCCTTGCTCGAAGCGAAGGACTCATGAGGATGCGCTCGATATTCGCGCGGTCGCTCCACATAACGGTTGGAATAACCGCGACGTCCTTCTTCTCAGCATCCCTAAAGAGCTTCTTCCACGATGAGGAGGTGAGCTTAGCAGTATCTGCAAGAGAACCATCACTCTTAACGCTGTATGCGAAGGGGTTGATTTCGTCGAGTTTCGAGAGGTTCTTGGATGCTTCCTTGATACCCTTAGCGCTTGCCCAGTATGGTATCCAGCCAGAAACGGTAAGGTCAGCAGCCTCAACTTTCACAGGAGTAATACTGGTAATAAACAATGCAGCCAAAAAGACTGCCATAAGCGTTGTATTTCGGTAAAGAGCCTTCATATGTATGTAGTCTACTAAACTTCATCTTATGCCCCAATAGAAACATGAAGCCCCCGTTTCCGGGGGCTTCATGTTTGACGCTAAATGCGGGCAAGCTCAGTATTACCTTCAATGAGGTTAACCAGTTCGGCCTGGGTCTTGGGAACATTCTTTATGTCCACCTTACCCACAACCTTCACGGTTACCTGGTCGCAAGCGCCAAGCGCAATGCCTGGATTCACCATACGACCGCCATCTACGGCGACGGTCTTGCCGGCTGGCATGAGAACGTCGACGTGGTTAACGATTCGAGCGTTCATAGTGTCTGCGATAACGCGATACCCGATAAGGTCCTCCACTTTGCTGTAACCACAGCGCGGGGTGTCCTTGGCGGTTCGCGAGATCGCGACGACCGTACCGAAAGGAAGTTTCGCGGCAAGGTCGCGGGACCGTGCGGCAACAACCTCGGGGTTGCTGTACGCACCGCTGGCGGTCGTAAACGGATCTGCATCCGTCTGGCCCGGGACAGCGTTGTACGCGGTCATCTTCACTGTGTAGGTCTGCTTTGCTGGTTCAGGATTCCGTACTGCGACCTTTGCACTCGGAGCTGTAGGCAACGAGAGCGCGGTCGCCGTACCCACCTCTTGGCTCGGCCCAGGGATTATCTGGTCGGCTTCGGTAGGAATCGGCGCAGCGACGCTACTGGATAAAACAAACGCCCCTATCAGGGCTATTGGAATTAAATGCATAGTTGCGAATTAGCTTGCGCCTCTTCGCGAGAAGTATCTTAGCACGTCAAGCACTTACTTGTCAACCATTTTGATGGCTTATTTGCGTAGTCTAGTATATGAAAAACCTTGTAAATAGGCCATATTTTAATAAATATGAAGGACCTATGACGACTAGGAAAACACTAGGTTTAAAATGCGTCCTGGGACGTATACGACGCGGCTCGGGTCGCTACTTGCGAAAAGTTCTGCTACTGCAGGAATGGTGTGTGCGGCAGCGATCGCATCCTCCTCAGAAGCATCTTCCGGGAGCTGTATCTCTCCTTTTCGCTTTCCTGAAACTTGTACGATGACTGTCTTGAGCTCTCCCTTTAGCAGATCAAGATCTGCTTCTGGCCACGAGGTCATATGGATGCTCCCCGCGCCCTTGGTAATACCGAAAAGGTGCTCAGCCAAGTGTGGCGCAAGTGGCGCAAGGAGAATAAGATACTGATGGAATACTGGGCGCGGCACCTCTGTGAGCGCTTCAAGATCCTTAAGAAAGACCATGAGCGCGGATATCGCGGTGTTGTATTTCATCCGCTCGAGATCGCTGCCCACTTTCTCGATTGTTTTTGCAAGAGAGCGGCGAAGCTCCTCTGTTGCTTCCACATCCCGTACTCGTTCAGAAACGGTAACAATTCGGTCAAGGAAGCGGCGCATGCTATGCACGCCGTCTAGATTCCATGGATAACTGCCCGGTTCATTGTAGGGACCGATGAACGAGAGATAGAGGCGGACAGCATCAGCTCCATAGCGCTCAACAAACTCATCGGGATTCACTACGTTGCCCTTTGATTTACTCATTTTCTGTCCGTCTGGACCGAGAATTATGCCCCGGTTGTTACGTTCATTGAATGGCTCATCGTGTGGCACGAGCGCAAGGTCATAGAGCGCCTTATGGAAGAAGCGAGAATACAATAAGTGCATTGTCGTATGCTCTGAGCCTCCTGAATAGCGATCTACGGGGAGCCACTGGCGCATAAGTCCTGCATCAGAGAAATCGTTCTCGTCCTTAGGATCAAGATATCGATAGAAATACCACGAGGAGTCGACGAACGTGTCGAGCGTGTCGTACTCAGGAGTCCACCCTTCTCCATACAAGCGCTCTACACGCTCCTTGAGCTCCTTAGAAGTTCGAAGCGGTGATCCATCGCTGCTCAATGAGAAGTCGACATCTGTCGGGAGCATCCACGGTAGATGATCAGGAGATACTGAGTGCGGTTTCCCATCCGGGTCGTAAACAACAGGAATAGGGCATCCCCAGTACCGCTGGCGCGATACGAGCCAGTCTCGAAGACGGTAATTAGTCGTCCGCTCGCCGCCAATCGCTTCTACGATATCCCACTTCGCCTCTTCGCTATCTCGCCCGGAGAAAGCGCCAGAATCTATGAGAGCGCCGCTCTCCGTAAACGCGCTATCACCCTCGTGAATACGCTTCCAGAGGTAATCGAACTCAGCATGCTGCATATGGAGAGCCTCGATCTCCTCCTTAGTGCGCCAGACGACCTCATGTGTTGCTTCCTCCTCAGCCGCAACCTCAGTCCTCGCTTCACTCTTTAGAGAAAAGAGGAAGCAGCGATTTCGTGCCACACGGTTAACGCCCTTATGCGCCGCATAGAATTCACTCTGAGTTTGTCCAAGGTAACGTACGAGTTCAAGGTCTGTATAGCCTGTCTCCTCCTTGATCTCCCGAAGCGCGGTCGCAAGTGCTTCCTCACCCTCGTCCATGCCGCCGGTTATAAACGTGACCCAAGGTTGTTCTTTCCAATCAAGCGTAAGGTATCGGTTCGTCGCAGGGTTGTGCACGATCGAGAGGGTCACATCTCGCCCCACCTCCTCCTTACCCTCTTGTGGAGGGTTTGTATTGTCTGTAACGCGCGGTGCAACAACCTGGCGCACCGGCAGACCATGTAGCTTTGCAAATTCAAAGTCTCGCTCGTCATGCGCCGGCACAGCCATGACTGCTCCCGAGCCATAAGACCCGAGCACATAATCTGCTATGTAAACAGGAATTTCCTCTCCCGTTGCTGGATTGAGAGCCATGATGCCATCGATCCGCACGCCAGTTTTCTCCTTATTCTCTTGTCTCTCGCGCTCGGTCTTTCGTTTTGTTACCTCTACATACTTTGCAATCTCATCCTTATTGAAGGCAACATCATCATGCTCTGTGTCCCATATAGCGCGCACCCACTGATGCTCTGGTGCAAGAACGACATAGGTTGCGCCAAAGACCGTGTCAGGTCGCGTAGTAAATACAGTGATGCCTGCAGGCTTGCCATCCGGGTCGCGCCAATCGTTTTGCGTAGGGTCTTTCTTGAACGAAAGCGGGAAGGTAATCTTCGCTCCTTCGGACTTCCCGATCCATGCGCGCTGAGCATCCTTTATCTCTTCTCGCCATGGGAGCGGATCTAGATCCGCCAAAAGGCGCTCTGCGTAGTCAGTAATTCTCAAGAACCACTGGGTAAGGCGCCTTTCCTCTACCTCGGTGCCGCAGCGCTCACAGGCGCCGTCAATAACCTGCTCGTTGGCGAGGACGGTCTGGTCCTTTGGACACCACTTGACGGGCGCTTCCTTGCGTTCGGCAAGCCCGTGCTCGTAGAGTTTCAGGAAAAGCCACTGCGTCCACTTGTAGAATTCAGGGTCAGAGGTAGCGATCTCTTTAGACCAGTCGACTGCTGTGCCCATCGAACGTATCTGAGCACGCATGCGCTCCATGTTCTCGTATGTCCAGGTCTTCGGGTCAGCACCGCGCTTTATGGCCGCATTCTCGGCAGGAAGACCAAAGGAATCGAAGCCAATCGGGAAAAGCACATCCTTGCCCTCCAGGCGCTTGTAGCGAGCGAATATGTCCGTAAGCGCAAAGGCGTACCAATGACCTATGTGGAGGTCGCCCGAAGGATATGGGAACTCAAAGAGAACATAGTACGGATCCTTAGCCGCATGCAAATCGGCTTCGTACAGTCGAAGGGATTCCCATTTCTCCTGGGCCTGTGCCTCTACCTGCTTGTGGTCGTAGCCCGCCATAGGTCTCTAGAGTGGCTTAGCGTACGGAGGATAGAGCTCGGGATCAATAGTGCGCTCAAAGCATACTTCGCCCGTACCATGTACCCAGTTGTCGCTTATGCCGCGGGATGGATAGGATGCATCCCGCATAGAGTACTCGCCCTGTCCCCGTGTATCTATCGAATCTCGCCTGAATGTTCCGCAAAGCACGAAAGACGTACCGCTAGTTACGCGGTATTCATATGAGGCACCAGTTTCAGGATCAGCTGGGACGGTGAATCCGGAAATAGGATCACTAAGCTGGTCGATACTCTCAGGCAATTCCTGCTTCTGCTGGTAGTAGTACACAAGCTGTCCTTGGATAGACTGCAGGTCCTGCACTTTCTGCGCATCAAGACGCTGGAGGCGCATATCAGTTGGAGTGCCGATAATGTAGAAGCCAGCAAGTACCACTAGGAAATTAAGCACGATCATTGCAATGGCAACCGCGTGCGCTTTCTTCTCATAGCGAAGCCAGTATCCCCAACGCTCAGCCAGGAAGTGGAGGAACAGCCCAATGCCGACCAAGAGAACCGCAAGAACCTTAAGCGCGAAGCGGACGGTTACTTCCCCGCCAAGGAATGTTGTAACCAAGGTGACCAAGTCGATGGCAACTACGAACCCTGCAAGGAAAAGCGTGAGCACAATAGCCCACCTTCTAACCCAGATGTGCTCCTTGCCCGGCTCCCTACGAATGCTATTTCTGACGAGATACACGAGGAGCGTCGTAAGCGGCACAAACACGATCAGAGTCGCCATAGAGACATGCGCTCCTGATGCTAGCGGATCGGCATACCCGGCGAGCTGGTCCGGAAAACTCCGGTTAATGTATTCAAACAAAAGTGCCAACAGCGCTATGACGCTTCCGTAAACGCCGATAATGATGCCGAGCCAGAGAAAGAAATCTTTGGCCGTTACTGGTGTGCGTACTGGTTCCATATGAATTTAGTATACCGCTTTGCCGGTCTAGGAATGGAGGAAGACCATCACATCGCCGTCAGCGACAATATAGGTCTTTCCCTCTGTCCTAATGTCTCCCTTGTCACGCGCAGCGCTCCAAGATCCGTCCTGTATGAGCTTATCCCAAGCAACAACTTCTGCTCGTATGAACTTATCCTTGAAATCTGTATGGATAGCAGCGCCAGCCTCAGGAGCACTGGCACCCTGAGCAATAGTCCATGCGCGCGTTTCCTTTGGACCGGTCGTGAAGAATGTAATGAGTCCAAGCGTCTCGTATGCGCCCTTGATGAGAGCATCGAGCCCATCTACCTGCACGCCAAGCTCCGAACGAAACATATCTTTGTCCTCATCCGCCACGTCGTTAAGCTCATGCTCGGTGACGGCATCTACCTCCACATAGTGTGAACCGAGTGATTCGATCAGATCGTACGCAGCCTGTGCGCGACCGTCGTTTGTTTCAGAAATATTATGCCCGCCACTCTTGCCGTTAAGCGCGTAGAGAATGGGCTTTAGGGTGAGGAGGTTGAGCGACTTAATGCGTTTGGTTTCCTCAGGCGTAAGTTCCGCCATACGCGCAAGCTTGCCTGCCAGAAGCACTTGCTCAACTTTCTGTAGTATCGCTTCCTCAGCAACTGCGTCCTTAAGTCCTGCGCGTATATCGCGTACTAAACGCTCGCGGCGACTAGATACCTGCTGTTGGTCGGCAAGAATAAGCTCAAGGTTGATAACCTCAATATCCCGAACTGGATCGACTTCGCCATGCACGTGGGTAACATCGGGATCATCGAAAAAGCGCACCATTTGAAGTATCGCGTCGACTTCGCGGATGTTGGAGAGGAATTGGTTGCCAAGACCCTCTCCTTCAGAGGCACCCTTAACCAGTCCTGCAATATCGACGAACTCGATGGCTGCCGGGACCACCTTCTCGCTGTTGGAAAGCTCTGCAAGCCTAGTAAGGCGCTCGTCAGGCACCCCAACGACGCCCACGGAAGGGTCTATGGTACAGAAGGGGTAGTTCTCTGCGGGGACCGCAGCCTTAGTAAGCGCATTAAATAGAGTAGACTTCCCGACGTTCGGGAGTCCGACGATGCCGATCTTCATAGTGATACCCTAACGGAGTACTGTCCAAAAAGCAAAGAGACCAGCTCCAATCTTTGACGAGAGAGTCACTCCATGGCAGTATGCAGTCTGGTCAACCAAGGAGGGATTTTGACCATGCAACGGCAACTGCTCTTTTATACCGGCATTGGATTGGCTCTGGTATTGATGTTTATCGTACCAAGCCTGTTTTACATCCTCGCCGGCCGCGCGAATTTCGAATGGACGTTGTTTGGGCTCATATCCAGCAACATACCGTCAATCGCAGGCACCCTGATGATCGTGAGCCTGATCTTCTTCAGGACTTACATATTGGGGGCGCCCAGGAAGCACTAGCTTCCGTAAAACGCCTCGTACCGCACTCGGTACATATACACACACCTCGTATGGATACGAGGCGTTTTTAATTTATACGCACTACATTCCTGCCCGAGCGAGTGATCGAATTTGCTTTATCCGAGTAGCCTTTGCCTTTTCGGAAAGATTCTCCGAATTTCCGATCTCTGTCATGCGGACCCTAAGACCAGAGAAACCTAAAGTAGCGTGCGATATCTCGTTTGTATGGTCTCCAAATAGAAGACGAATACTCCACGGGTGCATCTTTGACAGCGCAATTACGCGCGCGGTGCGCCCCTTCAATAGCTTGTCCCAACCACGCTTATCCGCATGGAACTTAAATGCAAATCCCGGGAGCCACATGCGATCGAACATGCCCTTGACCAGAGCGGGCGTAGCGCTCCACCACACCGGATACACAAATACAAAATGGTCGCACCAGCGAAGATTCTCCTGAATTTGCTTCAGATCCGGCTCAAGCTCTTGGATGGTGCGGTATCCCTTATGAAGAATAGGGTCGAATTGGAGGTCGCCAATATTCATACGGCGCACGTCATGTCCGACTGCCTTAGCGGTCTCCTCATACGCAGACGCGATCTCTCCGGATAGCGTTCCGGAATCTGGGTGCCCGAGAAGGATGAATATTTTCTTCATGTGCCTAGCGCATCAAGTCCTGAAGTTCAGCGCGATACTTCTTCATGACCTCCATGGTCGCTTTCATCTGGTTCTCGCCACCCTTCTTAACCCTGCGATCAATCTCTTCGCCTATCTTCTTGAAGAGCTCAGGGTTCTTCTGTACCAGGTTCATTATCTGCTCCTGCTGCTCTTTGGGAACATCCTTCATTTTTGCGCGCATCACCTGGCGCAGTACGAAATCTTGAATTGCCATATGCTGGCAGTATAGCGTACGACACGCCAATTCCGAACGGCGAAGTTATGTGTAGTGCAAAAAGACACGCCCCGGAACAGCGTCCGGGGCGTGTCTGAAACTTTCTTCGCTAGGCTGCTACAGAAGTACCGTTGCTTGATTTGATGAAACCTCGGCAATTCCGGTGCCCGTCAGTGTTATCGCACGCTTCTCGCCGTCTGCTGCCTCGATGCGAATCTGCCCCTCTTTAAGCGGAGAAACGAAGGCTTCGTGATTAGCAAGCACGGTAAAGACACCCTCCGCACCAGGAAGCGTGACGGATATCGCCTCTCCATCGAAGAGGTTCTCTCCTACTTTCGCTACGGTGAGATGGAAGGTCTTTGCCATATTAGCCAGTTACCTGATCGATTGATCCCTTCATGTAGAACGCTTGCTCCGGCTTGTCGTCATGCTTTCCGTCGACAATCTCACCGAAACCACGCACGGTCTCCTCGCGGGACACGTACGCGCCTGGCGTGCCGGTGAACGGCTCGGCCACGTTGAATGGCTGCGAAAGGAAGCGCTGGAGCTTTCGGGCGCGTGCGACCGTAAGCTTGTCCTCCTCAGAGAGCTCCTCGATACCGAGAATGGCGATAATATCCTGGAGATCCTTATAGCGCTGCAGAGTCTGCTTCACAAGATTTGCAACGCGGTAGTGCTCCTCACCAACGATATCTGGTGTAAGTGCGGCTGAAGAAGACTCCAGCGGATCGATAGCTGGGTAGATACCAAGAGATGCGAGGGCACGGGAGAGCACCACGGTACCATCGAGGTGCGCGAAGGTCGTCGCCGGTGCTGGGTCGGTAAGGTCGTCCGCTGGGACGTACACAGCCTGCACGGAGGTAATGGAGCCCTTCTTGGTCGACGTAATGCGCTCCTGGAGGCGGCCCATCTCCTCAGCAAGAGTAGGCTGGTAGCCCACGGCCGACGGAACGCGGCCAAGAAGCGAAGACACCTCAGAACCTGCCTGGATGAAGCGGAAGACGTTGTCCATGAAGAAGAGAACGTCCTTTCCGCCTTCGTCGCGGAAGTACTCAGCTTGGGTAAGGCCTGTGAGAGCCACGCGTGCGCGTGCTCCTGGGACCTCATTCATCTGACCGAACACGAGCGCGGTCTTATCCAAAACGCCTGAGTCCTTCATCTCATGGTAGAGGTCGTTACCTTCACGCACGCGCTCACCGACACCTGCGAACACGGAGTAGCCACCGTGCTGAGAGGCGACGTTGTGAATAAGCTCCTGAATGGTGACCGTCTTGCCCACACCGGCGCCACCGAAAAGGCCGACCTTACCGCCCTTGATGAACGGAATGATGAGGTCGATCGCTTTAATGCCGGTCTCAAAGATCTCGGCCTTGGTGGTCTGCTCGTCAAAAGAAGGTGGCTGACGATGGATCGGGAGGCGAGGCGTGTCTGAGGATACCGGATCGAGGCCGTCCACAGCTTCACCAAGCACGTTGAAGAGGCGTCCGAGCGCGTTCTGACCCACAGGAACGGAAATAGGCGCGCCGGTCGCTGTGGCCTTCTCGCCGCGCGAGAGGCCTGCGGTTTCGGTCATTGCAATACAGCGCACACGATCAAGGCCAAGGTGCGTTGCGACCTCGAGCGTGATCTTGCCGTGCATGTCGTTCGCATCAATCGTAAGCGCATCCTGAATAGCCGGGCGTTCTGTCTCAAAGTGGACGTCTACAACCGGGCCGATAACTTCTGTAATGGTTCCTGTGTTCATAATGTATTTGTTAATGCTGCCTCTTCTAACTTGCTAATGCCTCACGCCCGCCCACAATCTCAGAGACTTCTCTTGTGATTGCCGCCTGGCGAACCTTGTTATAGACACGCGTAAGGTCGCGAGTCACCTCCTTCGACTTATCTGACGCATTCTTCATGGCGACCATGCGAGCGGAATGCTCGGATGCTTTCGACTCAAGGAGCATATGGTAGAGAGCGATTGCAGCCAAGCGCGGAATGAGGATTGAAAGCACCTCATCTGCTGACGGTTCAACCTCATATGTCTTTGGCGCGGACGGCACTCCTGTCTCTCCCGCCCACTTACCCTTTTCAGGTGTTATTCCCTCCACAATCTCCTGCAATGCCGACAAAGAGAGCGGAAGAAGACGGCGCATGGTCGGGATCTGCTCGAAGGTAGACTTGAAGTTGCTGTATACCGCAGAAACCTTGTCGTGCCTTCCCGACAAGAATCCAGCAGTCAACTCCTCCACCAGCTCCTCCATGAGAGATACCTCTACATCGTCGCGCTTATTCTCAACCGCGCGCTCGATAACATATCCTCTCCTGCGGAAAAAATCCTCACCCTTCTTGCCAATTGCGTAGATGGTTACATCCTCCTTTGCGCGCCCCTCAAGTGCTTCAACCGCGCGCTTAATAACACCTGAGTTGAGTGCGCCGGCCAGACCCTTGTCGCTTGTTATCACAATGAGTGCAAGCTTGTTGCCCTCGCGGTCTGCGCCAAGCGGATGCTCTTTCATATGACGCGTGCCCGCTAGCCGTGAAAGTACGGACAGTGCGGCGCGCGCGTACGTGCGTCCCGCAAACGCGGTCGCTTGTGTCTTGCGCATCTTCACAGCAGAGACGGCTTCCATCGCACGCGTCACTGTGTGCATGCGCTTGGTCGCCTGAATCTTTCCTTTGATGTCTTTAAGTGCCATAGAAGATGCGTGATGCCGTTAGGAACGCTCCACGAACTGCGTGAGCTTGCCGCGGAGAGTTTCTATAGTCTCGTCTGAGAGATCGCGACTTTCGCGAATGGCCTTAAGTTCGTCCTGCGCCTCGCGAAGAAGGAACTCCTGAAGGCGGCTTTCTGCCTTTGCGGTATCTTCCGGCGGGAACGTGTCGAAGAAGCCGTTAGTTGCAGCGTAGATGACTGCTGCTTCCATCTCAAACGCAAGCGGCTTGCCGTTAGGCTGCTTCAGGGTCTCTGTGAGACGGCGACCCGAATCAATCTGACGCTTGGTGTTCTCATCAAGATCGGAAGCAAACTGCATGAAGGCCTCAAGTTCGCGGAACTGCGCAAGTTCAAGCTTTATCTTTCCAGAGACTTTCTTCATTGCCTTGGTCTGAGCTGCAGAACCCACGCGGGAGACTGAGACGCCCACGTTGATTGCCGGACGAAGTCCCTTGTTGAAGAGGTCGGTCTCAAGGAAGATCTGGCCGTCCGTGATGGAAATCACGTTGGTCGGAATGTATGCAGAGATGTCGTTCTCCTGCGTCTCAATAATCGGGAGTGCAGTTATCGAACCGCCACCCTTTTCCTTGGAGAGCTTCGCAGAACGCTCAAGAAGACGCGAGTGCAAGTAGAAGATGTCACCCGGGTATGCCTCGCGGCCTGGCGGGCGGCGAAGGAGAAGAGACATCTGACGGTATGCAACCGCCTGCTTGGAGAGATCATCATAAATGATGAGCACGTCCTTACCCTTCTCCATGAAGTACTCAGCGATAGAGACTCCCGCAAACGGCGCAAGAAACTGGAAGGCTGCTGGGTTAGAAGCCGGTGCAGTAACGACAATGGAATATTCCATCGCGCCCTTCTCAAAGAGCTCCGCGACAATGCGCGCTGTCTTGGATTCCTTCTGCCCGATGGCAACGTACACGCAGATAGGCCGAGTGGACGGGTCCTCGGACTTCTGGTTCAGGATGGTGTCGATAGCAATAGTAGTCTTTCCGGTGCCACGGTCGCCAATGATGAGCTGGCGCTGACCGCGACCAATTGGAGTCATGGCATCAATTGCTTTGATACCCGTATGAATCGGAGTATTCACAGGAGAGCGGTCAATAACACCGTACGCCTCACGCTCGATAGGACGCTCGGTAGTATCGGCGACTGGACCCTTGCCATCTACGGGCGCGCCGAGTGGATTTACGACACGGCCGATGAGGTTTTCTCCTACCGGAATCGAGAGAAGGCGGCCGAGCCTACGGACGAGCATGCCCTCATACACTTTGGACGCATCGCCAAGAATTGCAGCGCGCACGCCGTCTTCCTCGAGGTTGAGGATGAGGCCGTATGTAACGTCCGCATCCTTGAGCGCGTCTTCGAGAGCTCGGTCAAAGGTCGGGTCGAACATGACCATCTCGGCCATGACCGCCTTCTCTAGGCCGTCTATCTCTGCGATACCGTCACCGGTCGCGCGCACGACGCCCGTTTCCTCCTGGCCCTTGATCGGAGAGAACGAGGCAATTTCTGCTTCAATTCGCTTAATAATGCTGTCCATAGGTGCTTCTAAGTTATGACGTAATGCGTCGGTAGATATCGACGAGCGCTCTCTTGCCGGATCGGTCGATGAGGCGTCCTCCCTCACGCGCCCGCCAGCCACTGATAAGGTTCGGGTTTACAGTTACCTCTGTGGCGTCGATGCCCTCTGCACGAGCTTCAGTAAGCGCTGTAGCCTTGTCTGCTTCAAGCGCAACTTCAACCGTTGCGCCAAGAGTTTTCGTACGCGCCTGTAACGCCTTCAACTCCCGTACAATCGCAGGAAGGAGCTTTGTGCGTCCCTCTGCTTTCAGATGCGTAAGGAGCCAAGAGACGAGCTCATCCTCCTTCTTGCCGTTCTGAAGTGCGTTATTGAGTGCCTGTGCGTACGTTTTCTCCATACAGGTTATGCCTTCTCACGTACGACCTTCTCAGCCGCAAGGACTGCAAGGCGTGCGATTTCTCTTTCGCTCTCGCGAAGCGCCTTCACTGCCGCCTCTTTGGCGCGTGCGTCCGCGTCAGCTGCTACTGCTGCTGCGCGTGCCTCCGCCTCCTTAAGAATGCGTGTTTTCTCGCTGTTTGCGGTATCGCGCGCTCCCAAGACGATACCCTCGGCCTCTGCTTCTGCGGTGTGGAGCTTTGCTGAAACTTCACTGTCCGCACCTGCAAGCTTCTCGGCTGCAGCTTCCGCGTCGAGTACGCCTTTAGCGACTTTCTCCTTACGCTCATCAAGCGTCTTCAAGACTGGCTTGTATAGAAGATAGGTAAGCGCAACGAACAAGACGCCGAAGTTCACCGCCTGAGCGATGAGCAGCTTCCAGTCGATGCCGAACGCTTCGAAGAGTTGTTCCATAGATTTCTAAGTAGTGGTTGGCAATGGGGTTACCCCCGTATGCCTAGACGAACCTGATGATGAAGGAAACGACGAGGGCGAGAATACCAAGCGCCTCGGCGAACACGATTGCGAGAACCATGTTCGAGACGATCTTGCCGGAAGCCTCCGGATTCCTGCCAATTGCGTCCATAGCCTTGCTACCGATCATACCTACGCCGATTGCCGGGCCAAGCACACCAAGACCTGCAGCGATCGCCATAGCTATCAACTGTGCTGATTCGAGTTCCATAGTAATTGATTCGTTTAGTTGCTAACGGCCCATCCTGGAGCCGCACCGGAGTATGAGCCTAGTGGCTCTCACTCCCGTGCGGTTCCATGATTGCCAACTTGATAAAGAAGAGCGTGAGCATCGCAAACACGACTGCTTGGATGAAGCCCACGAACACCTCAAAGCCCATCAACGGGACCGGCAAGAGGTACGGCACGAAGAACGCGACCACCACAAGCATTACCTCGCCAGCAAACACGTTACCGAAGAGACGGAACGAGAATGAGATGAGGCGACCAAGGTTTGAAACGAGCTCAATAAGTCCCACCGCAAAATTGACCGGTGACGAGAAATTAATGTACTTGCTTGCGTATGAAAAGAATCCGAGCTGCCGAAGACCGGTGATCTCAATGGTTAGGAAAGAAATGAACGCCAATGCAAGCGTCATGTTGAGATCTGCAGCAGGCGCCCTAAGAAACGGGATGAGTCCCCCGTGTCCGTTATCAAGTCCGACCGTACCGACGCCAGGAAGAAACGCGAGCTCATTAGCAACAAGAATAAAAAGAAAAATGGTCATGATGAGCGGGAAGAAGCGACGTGCCATCTTCTCGTCCTCCAAGATCTCGGTCATGTAGCCAATCACGCCCTCGAACACCCATTCCACTCCCGCCTGGATCTTGCCTGGGATGAGGGAAAGCTTTGCGCGAAGGGCTGCCGCAAGCGCAATGATGAGCGCGACAGTGATCCACGTCATCAAAAGTGAGTTCGTAATAGGAAAGCCACCGACGTTCCAGAGCTCCTCAGCCTTGAGAACCACGTGGATAGGGCTAGCCGCCTCTTCAGATGCGTGGAGGGCATCCTCGCCGTGTGATTCCTCTGCTGCAAAAGCGGTGTATGCCATACAGTATGAAAACTAGCGCGTTACGCGCTCGGATATACGTGCAAAAAGACCCCGCTGGGCCGATACCCTCTTCATGAGAGTAGTGTACCAATTAGCTGGGTACTACGCAAAATGTGGAAACGGCGTCCAGGAATGGTCCTGAACGCCGCTTTACTATGTTAGCCACTCTTCTTGCGCAGTTTGACCTGGGAGGGGTCGTACGCGGGCGGCGGAATGCCTTTACGCCGAGGAGGAAAGCGCTTGCTCACGAGCCGCAGAGTGCCTTGAGGTTCAATGGATACGATCTTACAGATCGCTCCGTTGAGCGGGTCTGAATCTTCCAGGACAAGTTCTACCGAGTCGTCCACACCGAGATTCTTCTCCCGAATGATCCGCTTGCGCTCAGCGATCTCTCGCTCGCGTTGCTGCAATCCTTTTTGCCCTTGAGCGGCGTGATTCCCTGGTATTCCCCCGAACTTTCGAGTTGTCATCAGCTTCCCCTTGTCTGTACAAAGCCAGACATCACTATGCCACGTTATTTGCCTTTCTTCAAGGCTTCAAGGTCGGCAAGGATTCGGCGTACGTCAGCCGTGAGGCGGTCGAGCGAGTCGGCATGCGCCTGCTCCCTACGCTCGTCTTCTTTATCTTCCTCACTCATCTCCTCGACATCTTCCTGAATACCCTCGATATCCTCACTCATCTCTTCGATGTCTTCCTGAATATCTTCAAGATCTTCACCGAGCTCCTCGACATCTTCTTGAATGTCTTCAATGTCCTCCTCAACTTCGCGGAGACTCTTCGTGTTCTCATTAACCGTCATCTGAATGAAGAGCGCCAAATAGATTGCCTCAAGAGATACCACCGTAGTAAGGATAAGCAACATGGAGTCCAGGGTAAGGACGCCGAGATAGGCAGTAAGGAAAAAACCTGCAAAAACAAAGGTGTGGATGACAAGCGACGCAGTGGAACCCATCGCGTCGATGACGCGTTCGATGACTTTGACCTTACGATCGCGTTGCTTCATACCATGACCCTACCACTTGCCCACTGCAACTGTCCACAAAACACTGTGCTTTCCCACGTGCATGCGGCTGATTTTATTTGCTAGAAACGGTAGAATAGGGACATGGCGGTTACACCGCGAGGCTTCATACCTCGTCCACGATCCAAAAGGCGCGTTCCCTACACGCGCCATCTTGTCGCGCTCGGCATCGCTCTGTTTGTAGCGGTCGGATTCTTTTCCATACCTTCCATCCTTGCAAATGATATTAGGCATCAGCTTGAGGCTCCTGCAGAGGCGCCGTTTCCAATAACGGTCGATCCTGAGCGTAAGCTCATCGTTGTAGATCCAGAGATCGAAGCCATGCTCGAAGAAGAGCCTACATCCCTCATTGCCTCCGTAGGCACACTCGACTGGGCGTTTGAGATGCTCGCAAAGGCAATTACCGATGTTCCCGGATACGGGCTTATCGCAGGCGCTGACCAAAAATTTGTCACCATATACCCAGGCTACAGAAAAGAGGAGGTTGCGCGTGCGTTTGGTGGAGCGCTTGGCTGGAGCCAGAAAGAACGCGCCGCGTTCCTAAAGGATGTCACTACTTCACCGCCTGTGCTTGAAGAAGGACAGTTCCAGGCGGGAACCTATGCTGTCTCTTCCGCCATGACGCCTGAGGAGGTCCATATGGCCGTCTATGACCGATTCTCTAAGGAGATACTTGAGCGGTACAGTACGACAACCGCATCACAAGTTCCCTTGCGTGATGCGCTCATCATCGCATCTCTTATCGAGCGTGAGGCAGGAGGCTGGCACGACATGCGCGATATATCCGGCATCATTTGGAATCGAATATTTGCCGGCATGAACCTGCAAATTGATGCTACGTTGCAATACGCAAAGGCAGATGGTGCAAAAGGTAGCTGGTGGCCTAAGCCCGTCCCAGACGACAAGTACATCAAGTCGAGGTTCAACACCTATAGATACAACGGCCTACCGCCAGCGCCCATCGCAAACCCTTCGGTCGCAGCAGTTGTAGCAGCACTAAATCCTAAGAAAACTGACTGTCTCTTCTACTTCCATGACAGTCGCGGTCGTTTCCACTGCTCAGAGGATTACGAAGGCCACGTTGCGCTTCTGAAGAAGCACTACGGGCGCGGAAAATAATAGGGTCGGGCTGCCGGGAATCGAACCCGGTCTACATCCACCCCATGGACGCGTACTACCGGTATACTACAGCCCGCACAGTTTCGAGCTTACCGCTCGGAGATGCTAGTTGCAACGAGGCTAGCCGTAAATGCGCCTCCGTAACTCTTCCTTCTTCTCCAGGTCATACTGCGCCCGAATAAGCTCGGGAAGTATCTCTAGGTTCTGGAAGCGCGGGTCGTCAGCTAGTGCAATAAACTCATCGAACGATATCTCATGCGGAGTGATGCGCTCACCGGGAGAGTCATCAGGTTCAGCAACTTTCGTAAGGCCGCGGCCAATAAACGCATAAATCACCCAATCAATCTTACTGAATCCATTAGTTGCCTTCCATAGCGTAAGATCGCCGCCGCCAAGACCTGTTTCTTCTCTAAGCTCACGGCGCACTCCTTCCTCCGGCTCTTCTCCTGGATCTAATTGCCCGCCTGGGAATGTGATGACGGCTTCGCGACCTGGTTGTGCGTCCTCAACGATGAGGATATTCCCATTCTCAAGGACGGGTATGACGAATCCTGAGTCATTGCGTTTAAGTTTTTCAAATGTCCTTGCAGTTCCATCAAATAGCTCCTGTTTCCATTGATACACATCAAAAATAATTCCGGAGAATACTTTTGTCGCATTCTCCGGAAGTGGCTGCCTTCCTTTGGGTCGCTCTATCATAGGGCTAGCGTAGCATTCTGTATGGCTATTTGGTATTGTGCATACGTTCTCCGGGCGACTAGCTCAGTTGGTTAGAGCGTTCGCTTCACACGCGAAAGGTCACAGGTTCGAATCCTGTGTCGCCCACCATCCTGGGCAGTCGCTCGGGAGAAAAACGGGATGTGGTATAGTGGTATTACGTACGCTTCGGGTGCGTATAACTCGAGTTCGATTCTCGGCATCCCGACCAATATAGAACAGCGGCCCCATGCGGGGCCGCTGTTCTTCTTTACCTTCTGTGAATGACGAGTGGCGCTACACTGTCGTCTCTTACGCCTTCTTGGTATTCCAGGGACACTAAATGTGCGGGACGTCCAAACATCTGCACAATAAAAGTAGTCGGTCGACCCTTGTATGTTCCAGTTGCAGTTGCAATCCCAATCTCTGTAAACTTAGCATTCAATACGTTTGCGCGATGTGAGTCTGAATTTAACCATGCATCAATAACCTCCTCAGATTCAGTGAAGTTAATTGCGAGGTTCTCTCCAGCATATGAGTACTCGTATCCAGCATCGCGTACCCATACCCAGAATGGCTCTCCGTCAGGTGTTGCATGTGAGAAGTACCCACGTGCTGCCATATCGCTCGCCTTAGCCTGCGCTGCGGCTGTTAGAGAGGCGTTCTCGGCAAGTCCGTACAGCTCCTTTTCGCCCCGACTTTCATTTGTGAGAGAAAATAGCGTTGCTGTTACTACAGCTGCTGTCTGGCGCATATATGAGGTAACACTATCGCCTGTAACTACTATCGTTACAGCAATTGCGAGTGCCACTCCTAAGCCTAGTAAGGCCTTATACATATTTGTATTATACTATAATTTTCCATTGTGTCTATGACAAAGGCGCCCAGCAGTGGGCGCCTTTGTCATTTGCACATCTTCCCTTTGTCTTTACTTAAGAGACTGAAGGATTAGGAGCATCTGCTGAAGCTGCGCGATCATCGTCGTGAGCGTTGCCGCATCGGATGTGGATGTGGGCATAGTACTTGCGTTGAGTGCCGCGCGCGTAAGCGGGCCAACATACCCTGTAGCCGGGATGCCGTTAGCTGCTTGGTAAAGCTTTACAGCCTCCTGGGTGAGCGGACCGAAGTAACCAGTTGGTGCAGCAATCTTCAGGTATCCAGATGCGATGAGGATAGTCTGGAGTTCAGTAACGTCCTGTCCGGTTGCGCCGATCGTAAGGTCAGCCGCAAAGTTGTAGGTCGCCGCACCGAGCACCTCACCTTCACCTGCATCTGTCACCTCACCTGCCTCATCTGCTACCTCATCGTCAGACTCGTCATCGTTGTTGTTTCGACGAGAGCCTCCACCACCGCCTCCGTTACTTTCTGCCTCTTGAAGGGTGTAGCTCCTACCTGTGCGAGGAGTACCGTTGTCATCCCATACAACCTCCGTACTTTCGTACTGGCTGTTCGTATCGAGAACCGTAACGTTTGCAAGGGCGATATCATCGACCCAGATGTGATGTATACCATCCGCTTCAGCGTGAGCGCTGGTGCCGTTTACCGTTAGGCTAGCATCGGTCGTAACGCCTGAGCCCTGGTCAACATTTATTGCGTGCCATGCGCTATTGGATGTCGTGATATCTGTGACTGTAACAATTGAGCCGTTCACGTTTACACCAGTGTTAACGTTATTTGTCTCAATATTGGCAAGAGTTATGCCAGTAACAACATAGGTGTTGATACCATGCAGGTTGTTTGATGTCGTCACGCCATCAACCGTAAGACTGTTAATGGTTACATCCGAAGCAGTAATAAGAACAACGCTGTTGTTACCTGATGAGGTCTTTACGAAGTCACCCGTGATTGTACGTCCATTACCCTCGATCGTAACAGAACGATTAATAGCGACTGCTTCACTAGTCGTTATATCTCCACCAATTGTGATGGTACCAATGGCACTATTCAGAAGCGCAGAAGAGAGCTCCTCTTCGCTATCCACCGTGCTCTGGAAGTACGCAACTGCGGGAGCGCTATCAACGCGTGTGTACTGTTCAAGAGAACCAGTAACTGAGCCGGATTCACTATCATCAATGTATATAGCCGGACCAGACTCTAGATGAGAGCTGGTGCCTGTGACAGTGAGGATGGCTGGGGTGGTGACACCTGAGCCCTGATCCACGTTGATACCATGCCATGTATTACCCGAAGTAGTCACATTCTCGACTGTAACCGTAGCCCCATTCACCATAAGACCAGACTTGCCTGCATTCATGGAGGTAACATTTCTGAGTACCACATCTTCAGCCACGTATACCTGGATGCCCTGAATGCCTGCGCTTCCCTTGGCAACCTTACCTGCGGCATCAACGGTCAGATCAGTAACAGTGACGCTGTCACCGGTGATAAGGAGCGCGGTGCCAGTAATGCTGTCATTGACCGAAACGGTATGACCCGCACCGTCAATTGTTACCGGGCGACTTACATCAATCGTCGCGCCAATAACGAAGTCGCTATCTAACGTGATATCGGTAATAGTTTCGTCTGCAAGTGCTGCATTAAGCTCCGCTTCACTTGAAACGTATGCTGCAGTTTGCTCCTCAACTGTGAGCGTGGTCTGGCCAGACGCCACAACTGCAGAGCTATTATCGACGTCTACAACGCTGTAATTAAGTGCGTATGTTCCAGGCGCATCAGCGATCGCGACGACAGTCACACTGCCGTTGTAATCAGCTGTTATTGGGAATCCTTCTGTTGGACCCCAGCCAATAATTGCCGTGTCGTACCACTTATCGCTAGCGGCCTCATGTATCCAGAGCTGTACTGTTCCGGATCCGCCAGTTACGGCAGTTGGCGCAATGCGGACATGAGGTAGACCTGCACCTATACCATCACCTTGGAGAGTCATCTCGATGCTGTTCTCAGATGATGCGACTGCAGCAACATCGCTAGATGAATCTGCAACACCATTAGTGTGCGCAATGAGACTGGACTCGGTTATAGTCACAGAACTTGGAGCAACGATATTATAGTTTGCTGCTAGTGCAGCTATTGGCATCAGTGAAATGGCTGTACCGAAGGCGACCAGCGCAACTGAAAGACGGTTAACATACTTTTTCATAAGTATTCAGATGATTATGTAAGCGCCCACAGGCCTTGACCTGCTTTATCTCTGTACCCTAACTATTGCTGACTATGTTCCTTTGCACAATTTTGTCAACGTGGCTTATCCACAGAGGCACTAAAATTGAACATTGCCCAGCTATCTGCCTAATAAATAGGCCCTTGTGCACGGAGGCGGTTAGCTACGTTTAAATCTTTCCTTAGGGACAAAGTGCCACCCCTGTCGTATAGAGCACGGTATAGCCTGTATCAGAAAATGGGTGCGTAAATGGTTTAGACTGCCCTGAACTATCAACGCACCAGCCGGTTTCTCCTGTTCCTGGCGCCTTTAAAGGCATAGCAAACGCCCAACTCGGTCCAGAAGTTCTGATGGCGCAGTACACACGGCCCGTACCAAGCTTCTGATACGCGCTAAGCACAAATCTTCCGACACTATCGCTACTGAAAATATTTGTCGTCTGGCTGCTGCAGGCAAGGTGATCATTGTTGGCGAACTGATTGCCATAGCTATTATTGGAGTCGTAGTAGAGCTCTGCGATCGTGCGCATATTAGCGAGCTCTGATTTGATAGCCGCGTCAGTTCCTTTGGCGCGAGCACTATTAAGAGAGACTAGTACCACCGCAGAGAGGATGCCTATGATCGCGATGACGACAAGTAATTCGATGAGCGTGAATCCTCGTTTCATCCATTCACCCTATCACACGGATCAACCTCCTAATTCACACGTGATGATACTTTCCTCCGGTTCGTATGGACCACGCACGGTACAACTGCTCAATTAGGATGAGCCTGACAAGCATGTGAGGAAATACAAGTGATGAAAGTTTCAACGTTCTGTCTGCGCGAGCAATAACCGCGTCTGATACGCCGAACGCCCCACCTATGACGAAGACAAGCCGCTTCGTGCTTACGTTCAAATTGCCTTCTAGCAGTTCTGCCAAGCCGGGACTGTTTATCTCCTTTCCACGCTCGTCCAGAAGAACAACGACATCGTCTGTCTTGATGAGCTTTAGAATTGCTACACTCTCACCATCCTTGTCACTTATCGATGGGAACGCCCACTCGACAGGCAGCGCGCTTCTGAGTCGTGTCTCATACTCTGCAATCGCATCACGAAGTTCTGGGCTGTGCGCTTTGCCGGGGGATATGATGAGTATCTTCATGTAGGACGAAAGCCCCTTGCAGGGGCTTTGCTCGGTGGACCGTACAGGATTCGAACCTGCGACCCCCTCTTTGCAAAAGAGGTGCTCTACCAACTGAGCTAACGGCCCGACAAGAAGAATCCTAACCTCCCTAGCTTCCGAGCGCAAGAGCTGGGCGCTGGCCAACAATCTGTAGCCAGACTGTATTTCCCGACTGCTTTCTGGTGTTTGAAATGATCGTGAGACCAGACTGCTCAAAATGTGCGGCAAGCTCTTCGGAAGTGTAGTAGCTGAAGAATCGTTCGTACGTGTAGCCGTAATCATCTTCGCGCTTTATCTCTTCGTCTTTATTGCCTGGCCGAAGCTCTTTCACCGCTATATATGTGTACCCGCCAGGCTTGGTGACGCTCGCTATCTGGCGCACCACGTCCCCCGCTTCTTTCTTTGGTATGTGGAGAAGCGATGCTTGTGCAAAGGTACCGTCGTAACTCGCACTCAAAGAGGAGAGGTCGGTCATGGATAGCTCCCTAAAGTCACCCTCAGGAAGCTCCCGCTTCGCTATAGCGAGCAGGCCGTCTGAGATGTCTATGCCTGTCACCTGGAAACCTCGACCTGCCATGTACTTACTCTTAGTGCCGCTTCCACAGCCAACATCAAGTACCGTTCCTCCCGTAGGCAGCAAATTCAAGAACCGCTCAGTCTCTTCAGTCCACCAATCATCATTTGTGTGGTCCTTGTGCCAATCTTCGGCAATGCGATTGTATGTCTCTCGTATATCCATAATTATCTTTTGTCCCCGAGCGTAAGGTCGATGAGATGTTCGAGAAAGTCAGGGAATTTAACTCCAACCGCCGCAAGAGACTTTGGCAGAAGTGATTCTTCAGTTAGACCCGGTAGCGTATTGGTTTCAAGGTAGTAAATACCCTTTGGAGAGACAATGAAATCGGTACGTGAGTAGTGGCGAAGCCCGAGTGCCTCGTGTATGGCGCGCGCTTGTCGCATCAACTCTTGCGAAATATCTTTTGAAAAACGTCCTGGGCATATTTCTTTTGTCGCTCCCGAATACTTCGCATCATACGAAAAGAAATCCTTCTCAGGTGGCAGAATCTCAATGGGTGGCAATGCATACAATTCCTCGCCTCGTAACCCTTGTACGATGCCTGCGGTAGCCTCAGTGCCCTTTATGAGCTCTTCGATGAGTACGCCGCCAGAGCCCTCGTTAAGAAGCTCCTGGGTAACTTTTAGTAGAGGTGCATAGCCCGCCACTATCGATACACCAACGGACGATCCCCATTTAACCGGCTTTACGACGACTGGCTGCTGGAAGGTGCGCACGACCTCTGCAAGCTGCCCTTCTACATCTGAACCATCTTCGACTAGATGATACTTGGGTGTCAGAAGTCCGAGCTCCTTCGCACGCTCTTTGGCGAGCACTTTATGCATCGCAAGATATGAGCCAAGCGAGTCTGAACCCGTATATGGGACCTTCAAAGTCTCAAGTATCTTTTGGACCTCACCATCCTCGCCAAACTCGCCGTGGAGTCCGATAACGACTGCGTCGACCGTACGGAGCGCGCGCGACGGATCGGTGGGCCTGCCGCGTTCATGCCACACGCCCTGTTTGTCTATGTAAATGTCGCGAACGGTATAGCGGTCACGCGGCAGATTGGTTGCGATAGCATGTCCTGTTTTAAGAGACACCTCATGCTCCTTGGAGGGACCGCCACGCAGAACGCCGATAACCGTACCATGCATGCAAAGAGTATAGCAGGGTAAAAGTAATGGGCCGCGCTAGACGACCCCGGATGCCAGGATGTGGCTCCGTGATCGCTAGCGCGGCCCATGCTGCTGTGCGTAATTTTTTGCGGGGGCTGAGTCGAACTCTAACCCCGAAACGCGGTGCAGACTTGGTGATAGTCCCGTAAGCGCAAGGAAGCGTTCGCCTTAATGGCTGCTTCCCAGCGCGGGACTACTTCGAACAAAATGGAAAGTACGCATTTTCCCTCCCTTGGGTTTCGCACGGCACTCTCAGTGCCGGGCTGTACGGTGCGGCTCGACCTTGATCAGGCGAGACGGACAGCACACGCACCTCACGACAGTACCACCCCCTGCGGATTTGTCACTAGGTTTTCCTCAACCCCTTCTGACGGGCCTTTCGGTGGTTCGAAAGCGCAAAACGATGCGCCTCAGCGTTTGCAAGCACCGCGTCCGATTCTGGAATGCCTGCTCGCAAAGCACCGATAACCTCACGCGGGCGATGCTTCTCATCTTTTACAACGGCAACAACCGGAATCATGACGCCAACTTCTTTCAGCACCTGTTCAGCGGCCTTCTTATGCGTCTTGCCACCATCAATAACGAATGCGCGCGGCATCTGCCACTCTGGATGACCCAGGCGTCTTGAAAGTATTTCCTTGAGCGACTTAATATCGTCGTTCTTCGAGGTGCGCACCTTAAATATCCGATAGTCACTTTTAACTGGCGTGCCGTCTTCTACGACGGTCATCACGCCTATCGTGTTGGTGCCTGAGATATGTGCTGTGTCGTATGCCTCAAGACGCGGACCTGGGGCACGATCGCCCATACGTTCTTCGCGAATAAGTGATACGTCCTGCACATGATCAAGCGCAAACAGCTGCCTGCGTATCACCGCTGCTTCCTCAAACCGTTCTTCTTTTGCGGCCTGCTTCATTTCTCTTGTGAGAGTCTCGCGGAGCGTCTTCACACGTCCTGAGAGGAATAGAGAGACATTCCGGACCGAGCGGAGATAGTCCTTGCGCTCCATATCGCGAGGGTACTGCCCTATCTGCTTATTAAACTCGATGCGTGCACGTTGATGCTTCCCGGTATAGCCAATGGGCTTTGGCGTGTCATAGAACGGGAAGATGCGGCGGATAAGGCGCAGTGCCTCTCGGAGTTGCGGACCCGATGGAAAAGGGCCATGTATAGCCGTGTAGCGCACGCTCCCGATGCGAGCCTCCTGGAACTCAATGTCTTTGCCGCGAGCGATGAGCACGCGCGGAATCTCTTCATCCGTTATGTATGCGTAGAGGAAGGTCTTATCGTCCTTACCCTCGACGTTACCGATAGGCATGTATTGCCGAATGAGCGCAGCCTCGCGCACAAGCGCCTCAAGCACGGTTGACGCAGTCTCATGCGCAACCGCGTCAGCGCGTGTGATAACGTCCACCACACGCGGGCCCCGTGTTGCGATCAGATCATCATCAAAATATGAGCGAACACGATCTCTAAGAGAGGTCGCCTTTCCAACATACAGAATCTTTTTACTCTTTCCCTTTCCCTTGGTGAAGAGATACACGCCAGGACAGTCGGGAAGATCGAATCTGGCGAGATCTGCGCGTTCCATACCTATTTTTTCTTGCCCTTCTTGAGCATTTTCTTGAGATACGCCCCTGTATGCGAGCCTTCCACGTCCGCCACTTCCTCGGGAGAACCTTTGGCGATAACTTTACCGCCCCCAATGCCTCCTTCAGGACCAAAGTCGATGAGGTAGTCAGCGCTCTTGATGACATCGAGGTTGTGCTCGATGACGACCACAGTGTTGCCGCGCCTGACCAGCTCCTGAAGGATATCGATGAGCTTCTTAACATCCTCATAGTGGAGGCCCACTGTCGGCTCATCAAGCAGGTAAATGGTCTTCATGGTGATGGGGCGATACAGCTCCGAAGCTATCTTCACGCGCTGTGCCTCACCTCCGGAAAGCGTGGTCGCAGACTGTCCAAGCGTTAGATACTCGAGACCAGTAGAATTGAGGCTCTTCAAGCGATCAGAGATAGCCGGTATGTCTTTGAAAAACTCTTCCGCTTCTTCAATGGTCATGTGAAGAACATCGTAGATGCTCTTGCCACGATAGGTAATCTCCAAAGTCTCTTTCATGTACCGCGTCCCATTACATACGTCACAGGTTACGTATACGGTCGGCAAGAAGTGCATTTCGACCGCGATCATTCCGTTACCCTGACATGTCTCGCAGCGGCCTCCGGGCACATTGAATGAGAACCGCCCCGGCTTCCAGCCCCGCGCACGAGACTCTGCAGTCGAAGCAAAGAGATCCCGGATGTGCGTAAAAGCACCTGTATAGGTTGCAGGGTTGGAGCGTGGCGTGCGGCCGATCGGCGACTGATCGATGAGGACAGCCCGACCGATGTATTCAGTACCCGTAATGCTTGCGGCGTGCTCAATCTTCGCCTCACGCTTGGCAAGACGTGCTGCGATGTTCTTATGCAAAATGTCGTAGAGGAATGTCGACTTACCGGAACCTGAGACACCAGTGATGCAGACAAGCTTCCCGAGCGGCACATCAATATTCTGGTTCTTTATGTTGTGTAACGTCGCGCCCTTTATCTTTACCGATCCCTTTTCTGCGGTCCTACGCTCCTCTGGTACTTCTATCCTTGTTTCGTCACGTAGGTATGAAAGCGTCACTGATCCTGAATCGTTCTTGGGTGCAGTCAAAAGTTCGTCAAGCCAACCCGCAGCCACAACACTTCCCCCGTGTACGCCCGCACCCGGACCGATATCAACGAGATAGTCGGCCGCGTAGATCGTATCCTCATCGTGCTCGACGACTAGAATCGTATTTCCGAGCTCCTTTAGAGAGAGCATGGTCTGTATGAGGCGATCATTGTCACGCTGATGGAGGCCGATGGTCGGCTCATCAAGCACATAAAGCGCTCCCACGAGCCCGGTACCCAGCTGCGATGCAAGACGGATACGCTGAGCCTCGCCTCCCGACAACGTCGCTGCGGAGCGGTTCAGGGTGAGGTAGTCGAGGCCAACATTCAGCATAAAGTCGAGACGGCTCACAATCTCGCGGATGATGGGTGCTGCGATCTCCATCTTAAGTTCCGAGAGCTGGAGTGAGTCCATGAACTCCTTTGCGTCCTTGATAGAGAAGTTCGTAAAATCTACCGCATTCATACCAAGACCCTTCTTGGCGCTCTTGAGGTACACGCGCAAAGCCTCCGGACGAAGCCGCCTCCCTTCACAGGCCGGGCACGGTTCATCAGAGAAGAGAGATTTTGTGCCAAGTCCGTTACAGACCGGGCAGGCGCCATAGGGGCTATTGAAAGAGAAAAGACGCGGCTCTACTTCGGGGAATGACATGCCGCAGTCTGGACAGATGAACTTCGCAGACATGGTCTCCACGACGCCATCGGCATGACCTATCTTTACCAGACCATCCGCTTCCTTAAGCGCGAGCTCCAGGGCTTCAGAAAGACGCTCACGAGCAGCATCAGGACTTCGTTCAAACTCAGATACGAAAATGGAATCAACGACAGCATCGATGTCATGACGCTTGTTGCGATCAAGTACGACCTTCTCTCGGAGCGAATGTGGTGTCCCGTCGATAACTACTTTCTCGTATCCTTTGCCGAGGAGATCGTAAAGCATTTGGTAATACTCACCTTTGCGGCCGACCACGACCGGAGCGTAGATGGTGACCGCCGTACGATCTACCGCTACTCCCATGACCTCGGTGCTCTTTGCCTCTGTACGTGCTTGTATGCGGCCCATGATGAGGCGGATCATTTCATCCTTGGACAGCTTCTCAATCGGGACATCATGGTTAACGCAGTACGGCTGTCCCGCGCGGGCATAGAGGACGCGCAAATAGTCATATATTTCGGTGACGGTCGCCACTGTTGAACGTGGATTGTTAGAACGTGACTTCTGGTCGATAGAGATCGCTGGCGAGAGACCAGTAATCTCATCTACGTCCGGCTTCTGCATTTGATTAAGGAACTGGCGCGCATATGCGGAAAGCGACTCCACATATCGGCGCTGGCCTTCTGCAAAGATAGTGTCAAACGCGAGCGAGGACTTGCCGGAGCCAGAGAGACCTGTAAGTACGGTCATTACTCCTCTGGGAATATCCACAGAGAGGTTCTTCAGATTATGAGTACGCGCACCCTTAACCGATATCCAATCGGCCCCCTGGTGCTGTTCATGCTTTTTTGCTTTCGCCATGTATGTAAATTCCCTGCCCGTGGTGGGGCAGGTACGTATTCAATTATACCACAAAGCCTACGAAGTGCCTTCCGTAGGAATGATGAAGTATAAGCGGTTAGGCTGTTGCAGGAGTCTGCGGTGAAGCGATCATCGCCTCGATGCGCTTAACGATCTCTTCGATCTCAACCTCTGCCTTCACTAGGTAGTCGGTTGCGCCCATGGAGCGAGCCTTCTCCATATCAGACTCTTGTCCAAGATTCGACACAATAATGACCGGTACATCCTTGTGTGCGTCAGTGCGTGCGCGTATAGCCTGCAACACCTCAAAACCACCCATCGTTGGAAGCATAAGATCCAGAAGGACCAGGGACGGCTTGTATTGCTCAAAGAGCGCAAGTGCCTCATTACCATCTGATGCGTAGAGGGTCTGGTACTTGCCAGCAAAGGTGTGCCCGAGAAGGTTCTTAAGGATAGGATCGTCCTCGACCACCAGGATAAACTTCGTGTCTGTCATGCTGGTAGCTTAGCACCTTCTAGCGCGGCAAGGGAAGGCTGAGGGTAAAGGTCGTGCCCGGACCATTCTCGTTGGATGCAAAATTGAGATCGCCGCCGTGGTCCATCGCGATAGTGCGGGAGATATAGAGCCCGAGGCCATTTCCCTGGTTCTGCTTGGTAATGGCGTTCCCTGCCCTGTAGAAGCGCTCGAAAATGTTCGAACGGTCCTTATCCTCAATACCTATGCCTGTGTCATGGACGCGCACACGAACATGCTTCTCGCTCGCGTCAGCCATGATACGTACCGTGCCGCCTGCGGGGGTATAGCGAATGGCGTTCTCTAGGAGGTTGTTCAATATCCACTTAATGCGGTTTCGGTCAGCGCGTATCTCAGGAAGCGGCGCTTCACTTCGTGCGTAGTATAGAGAGACCTGACTCTGACCTGCGTGTGGTGCAAAATCGTTTGCAACTTCAGCAATCAGCTCGTCTATACGAAAGACTGAATACTCGTACTTATGCTTTCCGGACTCGATTGAAGTTATATCGAGAAGTGTGCCGACCGTATCGACCAAGTCTTTGCCCTTCTCCTTGGCACTCGTGACTAGCGCCATCTGACTCTCTGTCAGCGGCTCCTTTTCCAAAGCTTCGAGGGCCCAGCGGATACCCGTGAGCGGAGTGCGTAGCTGATGAGCGGCGGTAGAGATGAAATCCGACTTCACGCGTGATATCTCCACGTCATGACGGTGCACCTGATCAACTTTTTCGACCAGGTCCGTATACACACTCGCCAGCTCGCGTATCTCGCGCGGTGTACCTTCGACGTTAGGAAGCGTGCCCTTCTCGCCGTCTCGGGAGAACTGAAGCATAGCTTTGATGATCTCCTTCAGGGGGCGAACGATAAGATTACTCATGAGGAAGAACACGAGCAGCATGAGAATCGTGGTGAAGATGATGAGCGCCACCATGCCGTAGAGAACGAGAATCTGAAGGGCAGTATCAGCCTGAGGCCAGAGGTCTGGCGGAAACAGTTCGAACAACCGCTCCTTTAAGAAGGCGACAAGTCCATAAATAAATCCCACCGCGAGCGCGAGTGTAGCGAAGAAAATGAGTGCCAGGAGGCCTCGTATACCCATACCGCTATACTAGCACCTGTTTCCTAGCGACCACGACGTTTTTTCACGCTTCCGGAACGCATAGATTTTTTGCCAGGCGTCTCCCTTCCTTCTAGCGTATAGATTTCGTCTCTAATAAGCGCAGCGGTCTCAAAATCTAGAGCCTCCACGGCTTCGGCCATCTGCCGACGCTTATCGGCAAGGAATGTTTTCGGATCCTCAGCGAATAGCTTCTCATCGAGCTCCAAGAGCGAATCGACCGTCTTCTGATGATCGCTCCTGAGACTCTCTGCGATATCCCGAATCTCCTTCTTGATAGTGACTGGTGTAATGCCGTGCTTTTTGTTGTAGGTAAGCTGTATATCACGGCGCCGGTTCGTCTCGGAGATGGCACGCTCCAATGAGCCAGTCATCACGTCTGCATAAAGTATGACGCGGCCAAGTATGTTTCGCGCAGCACGACCTATCGTCTGGATGAGCGACGTTTCCGAGCGAAGGAATCCTTCCTTATCGGCGTCGAGAATTCCGACCAACTCAACTTCTGGGAGATCAAGACCCTCCCTCAATAGATTCACGCCGACCAGAATATCGAACGTACCCTTTCTAAACTCTGTAAGGATAGTTATGCGGTCAATCGTCTTCACGTCGCTATGAAGGTACTCAGCTGAGATGCCTTTCTCCTTAAGGAAATTCGAAAGATCCTCTGCCATCTGCTTTGTGAGTGTAGTCGCCAACACGCGTCCTCCATTTTTGATGACCGCATCAGCCTCGGCGATAAAATCAGCGACTTGTCCCTTGTAATCGCCAGTCTCCGTTACGGGACGGATGATAAGTTCTGGATCGATGAGTCCGGTCGGGCGGATGATCTGCTCCACCATCTGGCCTATAGGAGGCACGCTCTTCTCCTTTTCGTAGGCACCCGGTGTAGCTGATGTATAGATGACCTGGCCAACTCGCTCCTCAAATTCATCAAATTTCAGAGGGCGGTTATCGAACGCTGACGGTAGGCGAAATCCATGCTCAACGAGCACCTGCTTTCTGGAGCGATCGCCCGCGTACATGCCGCCGATCTGAGATACGGTCACATGGGACTCATCGATGACCGTGAGAAATTCAGGCGATCCGTCCTTTGCATGCGGGAAATAGGATAAGAGCGTATGAGGCGGTTCCCCTGGAGATCGCCCATCGAAGTGTCGCGAATAGTTCTCGATGCCTGTCGTGTATCCAAGCTCACGTATGAGTGATAAGTCGTGAAGCGTGCGTCGCTTCAATCGCTCATGTTCAAGCTCCTTCCCCTCTCGCTTTAACTGCGCGAGCCGCTCATCGAGTTCTGCCTTTATATCCTCAAGTGCGCGGTTACGCTCTTGCTCACTTGTCACGAAGTGCTTTGCGGGGAACACGAATATGGAGTCCGGTGATCCGGTCTTAGCGCGCGTTATTGGATCGAGACACTCAACCGCAATGACCTTCTCCTCATCAAATATAACGCGGTATATCGCACGCTCATTAACCGGCATAAGCTCTAGAGAGTTGCCTACGCCCCTAAACTGGCCTGGTGAGAGATCTGCCGTGGTGCGCTCGAAGTAGATGCCGATAAGCTTGCGAATAAGCGAAGCGCGATTCTCTACCTCTCCAACTTTCAACTTCACATGTCGCTTCTCATACTCAGCAGGTGACCCAAGACCATAGATCGCTGAGACAGAGGCGACAATAATAACGTCCTTGCGGGTTAGGAGCGCCTGAGTCGCGGCGTGTCGCAGACGGTCGATTTCTGCGTTGATCTGTGCCTCCTTCTCAATATAGGTATCGGAATGCGCAATGTATGCCTCTGGCTGATAGTAGTCATAGTAAGAGACAAAGTAGTGCACCTCGTTTTCTGGAAAAAACTCTCGGTACTCCTGTGCCAACTGTGCAGCGAGCGTCTTATTATGCGCCAAGACCAGGGTCGGCTTATCAATATTCGCTATTACATTTGCGGCCGTGTAGGTCTTACCAGAGCCTGTGACGCCCACGAGGGTTTGATGTCGAAGACCGTCTTTAATGCCCTTTGTGAGGGATTCTATTGCCTTGGGCTGATCGCCTGCAGGCGGGAAGGGTATGTGGAGCTTGAAGTTAGCCATTTCCTATTGAGTGTACCTGCGCACCATGAATTGTGGAAGAAGCGGGCGCGTGGTATTTACTACGCAGGCCAAGGAGGTACGCATGCGCCGACATCACGACTATGATGCTGCGATCATGCAGTATCCGAACCTATATGCTCTTTTGCGTAAAGTACGAGAGCTCTACATCACCCATGGGGAGATAGTAATAGCAGCGAAGGCACCTGTTCTCATGGGCCTCGACGGCGTGCCTGCTGGAGGTTCCGGGCAGCATGTAAAGCTCTGCAGTCCTACCCTGCTCGATGACGACGAGCACACCCTCGGTCAGGAACTGCAGTGCATTGCTTGGATGGGTCACTGCGGTGAACTATCACGCGAGGAGCTCAAGTCTCTCGACAAGGACAGTGAGCAGGTTTTACGCTCCATAACAAAGCTTTCTCGACAGTTCGATAGTATGTATGCGCGTAGACTAAGAAGACGCGGGCTACTCAACTAACGGGCCGGATCTATAGATCCGGCCCGCAATGGTTACCTATAATATCGAGCCTCAAATTCCCTCCTATACATATCGAAGTTGTCCTTCTCGATAGCAGCACGTGCACCATCAACCAGTGCGATGACGAACCCGAGATTATGCATTGACGCAATGGTTTGCCCGAGCATTTCGCCTGAGCGTAGGAGATGGGAGACATACGCTTTCGTAAATGGCTCGGTGCCAGGCACACTAACCTCATCTAGCGTCGAGAAATCCGTCTTGTATCTCTCGTTTTTTAAATTAATCGCGCCATCTAGCGTATAGATAGTGCCATGCCTGCCGAGCCTAGTGGCTGCAACACAATCAAAAAGATCTATGCCGTTTGCGATACCGGTAAGAATATCGCCCGGCTCGCCTATACCGAGAAAGTGTCTAGGCTTCTCTTCAGGGAGATGCGTAATTGCTGCTTGAAGCGCACCGTGCATATCCTCTTTGCTGAAGGAACCGCCAATACCAAACCCATCAAATCCCATGGAAGCGATCTCTTTTGCGCTCTCCATTCTAAGGTCCTCATACCTGCCGCCTTGTACGATGCCGAAGATGGCCTGGCGCTTTGATGCTTCCAAGTTCTGCCTATGCGCTTTAAGCGAACGAAGCGCCCAGCGGTGTGTTCGCTCCATTGCTTCGCGTTGATACTCGTAAGTCTCCGTGGGTGCAGTGCACTCATCAAACGCAAAGAACATATCTGCACCCAAGGCGTGCTGTATCTCGATGGAGCGCTCAGGCGTGAAGCGATGTAGTGAGCCATCGAGATGAGATGTAAAGGTGACGCCCTCGTCGTCGATAACAGCAAGCTGTCCGTGCTGGCTTCGTAGTTCGTCGTCATACACCGCAACCCCGCTTTCGCGCGGTGCCTCATCACCCTTTGCTATCTTTGTAATGGTCCGACCGAATGCAGCACCGAGCGAGAACACTTGAAACCCTCCCGAGTCGGTCATAGTCGGCCCATCCCATCCCATAAACTTCCCAAGACCGCCGCCGCGCTTAACAATTTCTTCTCCCGGCTGCAGGTAGAGGTGGTACGTATTAGCAAGCACGACCTGCGCTCCAAGCTTTGGCAAAAGCTCAGGCAGCACACCCTTTATATTCGCCTTAGTACCAACAGGTACAAATGCCGGCGTCTTGATGACTCCGTGCGGTGTTACAAGAGTACCTGTGCGGGCTCTGCCTTCACGAGCGCCTATGCTAAAAGAGAACGTTTCCATACTAGATACCGTAGCGGGTAGCATTAGAAAACACAAGTTTTAAGCCGTCCAAAGGCCTCTTGACATACTAGCAATATCCTATATAGTCCTTGCAGGAGTTCTTCTCGTTGTGAGCAAAGATCTCCGAATACCGTCAACGGCAATAGAGGGAGAGCCTCGCCATGCTACATCTGAACCGTAAGGGGGGCGTGGTCCTCGCGGCCCTCGCCGCTCTGTCCACTTCGGCCTGTCTGTCGACTCCGGGATACGACTCTGCGCCGATGGCGGTCCACGCCATCGTCCACAACCCGGACGTCAACGGCGGCCGTCCGTCGCCCGAAGCAATCGATGCGATCAACCGCTACGCGGCCAGCTGCTACCAGCAACTCGAGTCCCAGGTCCGCGGCCAGTTCGAGTCGGGCCTCCGGTCCGCCGCCGACTATGGCGTCGCGGGTGCGATCGGCGGCGGCCTCGGCCTCGCCGGCGGCTCCACCGGCTTCGAAGGTGTCGATCCTGCCAGCTACGGCCAGTACGGCGCCATCGCCGGTGCCGCACAGGGCGCCGCGAGCGGATTCGTCAACGGCCAGGTGACCGGGAGCTACTCGTTCGCCGCCGCCCGTGGCGAGTGCGTGAACGACTTCTGGAGCGACGAAAAGGATTCGCGTCCCGAGTATCGGGGCACGCATCCGGTCACGCTGCTGAACGGCCGCTCCGGATCGAACTGATCTTCGGCACAACACAACCAGGCGTTTCGTAATAGAAACGCAGTCGCCGGGCCCTTCTTGGGACCCGGCGACTACTTTTATACCCTATGACTAGTTAACCGTGAGGAGCTCGACGTCGAAGATGAGTGTCGCGTTCGGCGGGATGGGACCTACACCCTGCGCTCCGTAACCCATAGCTGGGGGAATGATGAGGCGGCGCTTGCCACCCTCTTTCATACCGACAAGGCCCTGATCCCAGCCTGCGATAACAGATCCCTGGCCAAGTACGAACGTAAACGGCTCATTGCCGCGATTGGCAGTCGTATCAAACACAGAGCCGTCCGGAAGCATGCCGGTGTAGCGAACAGATACGGTGGTACCAGCCTGCGCCTCGGCACCTGTACCTACTACCTCATCGGTAACAGTTAGCTCGTTGGGAAGCTCTGCCGGGATCGGCGCGCTCTGGTTTTCGGATTCGGACATGGTATTTGGAAGAAGAATATCCTGATTAGTCTGATTGATGGTTGGTGCGAACATGCCCGGCCCGAATACGAGGAGCCCGAAGGCCACAAGTACCGCAAGCGCGACGGCTATCCCAGTTGCTGTTACGTTCATAGTCAATCGTTAATTTCTGGTTAGCGTAAGTATATCATTGGTCAATTCCTGCACAGCCTCCATTACTGCACTGTCCGCATCAGGCACTTTAAGCTCAATGAAGCCCTGCACTTCCTCTTCCGAGGCATCACGATCCATAAGTACGCCAAACTCCTCGCGCGTCGCTTCATCCATACGCTCCAAGAGGCGTACGAATGTGCTCTTAAAGATAAGCTCGTGCAGGCTCAACAGAAGCTCTTGCTGCTCTTCCTCCTCAAGTGCTGTGAAGTTCAGCGCATCGAGAATGTTGTCTGGAATGGTCACTTGGTTCATAGACTAGGGACTAGGAGTAAAGGGGACGGCGCGGACTAAATCATTCGGATGAGGAATCGAAAGGCCCTGCGCTAGGAAGTAGTCCCCGTTGAGTAGACCGCTGTATGGGGTCACTCTTCCTTCAGCATCTGCCACGATCGCTCCTATATTTGGCTGCTGAATGCCAAATACAGACTCTACCGTTGCGTCATACAGAACGCGCACGCCTGGATGCTCGAGCGCATACGCTTGAGCAAATTCATAACGCTCATTAGTGGTACCGCCATACGCTACGACATCGCCGCGCGAATCAATAAAGATAGCCGGTTGTCGAGGATCGATATCGACGCCATTAATATTCGTATACGGCTGCGTATAGTCGATAGGACCTTCTGCTGCTGGTGGTTGCGGTAGTGGCTGCTCTTGCTGGACGGGTCTTGGTGCTTCTGGCTGAGTTTCTGCTGCACTTGGCTCTGCTTGTGGTGCGAGAGGTTCAGGCGAAACTGGTTCCTGCGGAATATCGATCGGACCTGCTTCGAGTGCTGGGTCTGGAAGGACCTCTGGCTGTACTGGTACTTCCGGTGACGGCTCTGCGGCCGTGACCGAAGGAGCCTCAGTCGGCTGCTGCTGGATCTCAATAGGCGCGGCTTCTGGAAGTGGTGCAGGAGGAACTTCTGGCTGCACTGGTACTTCCGGTGACGGCTCTGCGGCCGTGACCGAAGGAACCTCAGTTGGCTGCTGCTGGATCTCAATAGGCGCGGCTTCCGCACTAGTTACTGCAGATGGCACTTCACTTGGAGCGCTCGCCTCCATCGGGAAGCTGTGACTTGATGCCAGTGTTCCATCGCTTTCTACAAGCACTGAGCTTAACCCGGAGTTCGGCCGTTCTAGCACGATCTGATTCTCTGCGTTAAGCGTTATGGTGTCCCCTGGCTGCATAATTACACTTCGTCCATCCTCAAGCTGCAGACCGAGTCGTAGTGTCGCGTTATCCTCTCCTGCAAGCAGTGATGCGCCATCCTCTGTCCTAAGTAGCTCCAGGAAATTCTTAACAGCGATAGGCTGCTCTTGTCCGGCAAATGCTTCCTCGAGCTGCAAACCAAAATGGCCGACCAGTCGATCTGCGTTATTTATGTTGCCGGATACTGCGAGGGAGCGAGCTTCTGAAGGAATAGATTCCGCGGATGCTTCGGCCGCACCAGACGTCGCTTCTCCTGCGCCAAGAGATGTAGTAGGTGTTTCTGGTTGCTGCGGAACGGTAGCTGTACCTTCCGGAGTTCTATCTGTGCCTGCAACACCGTCAGATGTCCTTGGCTCACCTGCTGGACCTGATTCTGCCGCTCGTATTGCGTCGCCCGTCTGCTGCATTTCCGTAAGTGCAACCGCCGTACTGACACCCACACCGAGACCTACAAGCACCTTAAGGATTGCCGTCTTTCGCTCGAGCGTCTCATCCATTCCGCGCTCGCGGAGCTGCAGACGCTTGCGCTCGATAGCCTGCAGGACCTCAAGCGTCAATTCCTTATTCTTGGACATGCGCCGTATCTCCTCTTGTAGCGACTTCTCATCCACGACAGCATCTTTCTGTGCCCTTTCACCGCGCAGCTTCTTATAGAGGAATCCCGCCGTCTCTGCCGCGGCAAGACCTGCCACAGTAGAGCCAAGCGATCGAAATACGCTAAGTGTGCCGAATCCAGCTGCAGCGACTATACCTGCGGTACCAAACGAACCGATGAAGGCCGCTCCGCCGGACATCAGAATAGCGCTACTTATCACGCGCGCTGCCTTGCCATACTTCTGACCAAACCTTTCGATAAAGAAATTATCAAGGCGCTCATTCGCTCTATTCATCCACTGGATGCCCTTCTCTAGGGCGTCCGGCGCCTTCTCTCCAAGTGCCTCGGCGCGCATTGAAATATCGCGATCGGTGCTTGGCGCAATGATGTCCTTATACAGATGCAGTCCTTCGTACTTGCTGAGCGCGCGCTCTATCCATTCAGGGCTCTTGCCCAGCGCTTCCCAGCGCTCTCGTGCTGCGCTCTCAAGCGCTGCCTTTGCCTCAAGACGCTTCTGGTCGCGCTCCATGCGTGTGTCGTTTATCTCCATTGAAGCTGCTCCAAGAGGACGTAGCCTCTTTATGACACGTCCAACAATATTATTGTTCGTATAGAATCGCTTGTACGCGTCTGCATACTTCTGATCTGCCTCAAGCAGTGCTGCATACTGTTCCTTTGCAGCAACACGCGACTCCAGCGCAAGTGACTCCTTGAACTCCTGGTAGTTTTGCGGACCCTCCTTCGTTGGGTCGACAATATGATTCTCAATTGCAAATTTCCCTACCGTGGATGCCAGTTCGCTCTTCCATAAACGCTTCATTTCTGCAGGCTTTAGCATCTGTTCTGCGAGCGCCTTCTTCAACGTGTCTGTATCTGCCTTCTCTACAACGGCACTTGCGTATGCAAACCGGCCGTCATCTATGGATGCGGTCCCTGCTGTGTTCACGTGCGCTGACTCAACCGGCACGCCATCGCCAAGCCCTCCCGTGCGTGCTGCGGCTTCAGGGGCCGGCTCCATTGGAGGCTCCTCTCCGTCAAGCACGAGAGGACGGTAGTTGGACTCATCTTTGCGACTATTCTTAAGTGCCTCGCCCAGACGGCCTACAACTGCCTTTACATCCTTCTTTAGGTCAGGGCCTACACCAGACATCGCCTCGATAGGAGATCTTCCATCAGCGCCCCATGTGGCGGGATCGGCTTCGCTCCTTTGCGTAGGAGTCGCCTGCTTTTTGTCGTCGTCCTGTGGCGGTACGGTGACGGGATCCGGAGGTATCTTCTCGGACATACTGCGCTGGTATAGATATTTGCTAATAGAACGTACTAAAACTTTAGCATGTAGTCAGCACTTACCGCCTTGTCCACTGGGAACAAGACTAGGAGAGGTACCGCTGCCGAATGGTTCCTTCGACCGTCGCGCGATCCCTGCCGTATGTCAGGTACGACAATTCGCGTAGATCATCTACCTGCTCCATATTTCCCTTGTCGAGCTGAATGGTCTTTATGTTAAACGGCTTTTGTGGCACGCCGTTCGCAAGTATGCGTACATACGCATTCCGATTCTCAATATTCACAAAATCAAGAGGCTGGAAGGTCGGCGCAAACTGCTTAGCAAAGTACTCCCCATCTTCCTCCCCTACGCGGAATACTGCCATGTTGCCGACGTTGCCGAACACCGCGTCACGAATTTTCTCGTCGACCTGTGCCAGGAACTGGTGTGCAAGGGTAAGTGAGAGCTTGTACTTGCGGGCTTCGGACAAGATGCCCGGAATTGAGTCCGTGGTGATGTTCTGGAACTCATCGATATAGAGATAGAACGGCGGGAACTGCGTGCCCGGGGAGTCCGCTCTTGATAGCGCAGCCATGAACAACTTTCCAACCAAGATAAGACCAAGCAGGTTAGCGTTACGCTCACCCAAGCGTCCCTTAGATAGGTTTACGAGAAGGATCTTCTTATTATCGATGACCTCGCGGAAGTTGAACGAAGAGACCTGCTGTCCGATAATCGGGCGCATAAAGTCATTTGCCGTAAACTCATCGAATTTGTTCGTGATGTACGGCACGATGTTCTGAAGCGATGCTTCACCCTCGGCCTTGGTAGCGATCTCCATCCAGAATTGGTTCACGACCGGATTGGAGCTTCGTGCAAGCTTGTAATTCCTATACTCGGCGTTACTCAGCACACGGCTAATGTCCATAAGCGTAGAGCCCGAGGCGGGGTCCTCCATGACGAGCGTGGTTGCATTTCTGAAGTACTGGATGAAGGCAGGGCCCATTGATTCAGGAACATCGCCATACAGCGTCTGAAAGATTGCAAGCATCTCATTGACGATGAATGTCTTTTGCTCGGGCCGCTGCGGATCGTATTCGAGCATATTGAGGCCGAATGGCCTGTCGAGGTAGGCCGGATCGAAGTAAATGACGTCTTCATAGCGCTCTGGCGGCACGCTTGCCAGAACTTCAATGATGTCATTGCCGTGCGGATCGATGAAGCACACGCCATTGCCCGCCTTGATGTCCTGTTCGATGAGAGTTCGAAGGAATCCGGTCTTTCCTGTTCCCGTTTGACCAATAACGTAGAGGTGGCGGAGGCGATCCTCCCCGTCGATTTTCACTTCGCTTGTTTGTCCGCGGAAGGTATTGGTGCCGATCAGAATGCCCTGCTTAGGCAGATCGACAGGCGCCGCTGCCTGCGTAAAGCGGGCTTGCTTTAGATGCGGAGACGACTGGATGCCCTTAGGTGGGAAGTGGAATATTGTCGTGAGCTCGCGTAGCGATAGCGGCATCGTGTGGTTGCGGGAAAAAAGACGGAACGAAAAATCGCGGAAGAAGCCGCGCGCCCTTGCCGCTTCATACCGCTTCCAGACCATCTGATTGCCGTGCGCACTCTCAAACTGATTGAATGAGGATTCAAGCTCGTGAAGTATTGCATGCGCACGACTAGGATCAGGAGATGATGTTGCAAGACGTATTGTGGTTGCAACGATCGGGGTTGCTGTCTTCTTCTCAACAAGCAGTATCTCGTCTTTGTTCTCCTCGTTGCGCTTTCGTCGCTCGCGTTCCTCATCTTTCCTCTGCGCAGAACTACCAAAAAAGGTACTGGCAACCTGTCGAGCAGCTTCACCCGCAAATCCTTCTGGCATGGAAAGCGCGCGCGAGCGATGCTCGCCGCTTCGAAGCGCATCAAGTACTTTCCGATAGTGCTTCACGTACCGGTCCCTCTGTGGCTGGATGATTATCTGGAGTGCAGCGCCTTCGCCTTCTTCCTGTATTTTTGCAAATGCGTTTAGTATCGAATTGATCGGATCGTAGTCGAAATCGGTATAGTCCTTTAGAGAAAGCATCGGGTAGTGATGCAGCTCTGCAGCTGAACCGATTGTCGTACCGCCATCAGCGAAAATGTTGTAATCGTTTGGCTGGCGGGTCAGGTGGGCGTCCGGGAATATGGCAAGAAGCTGCTTTTCGAACAAATCGCGACGGCCATTGGGGACTGCGGCGAAGAATAGGAGGTGCGGCCTATCAGCAGGCACTGCAAGCTCGAGTGAGAAATACGGTGGCTCTCCAGCGTATGCGTCCTCTACGGCAAGCATACCTGCGTAAAACTGCTCCATTGAGGAGATCAGTTCCCTTAGCGGCTTTTTAGACCCTCCCTTATCCTCATCACTGAAATCGGGAAGCGCGATCTCATAGAGCGTCATGTGAAGCGCCTTCCAAGCTGGCTGGTCCTCGCCAAATCCAGGAACCTCCATACGCTGCAATACGTACTGAACAAGGAATCTATGGAAGTCGTCCTCTAGGTGTGGGCTATTGAGCTTTTCAAGTACCAGGAGCGCGTTCTTGATTCCCTTTTCCTCCATGATGTTCCGGAGCTCTAGCATGGTCTCGTCGTCGTCGTCCGGATCAAGTTCAAGCGCTAGCGCGTGTGCTTCTTGGGGCTTGAGTGCATAGCCGGGCGCGAGCACCTCGTGCGGCTGCTCTTTGTGATGAATGATGCGCTCATGCACCACATGCGCACGAGGCACCTCCTGCGTATGAGACGCGAGCTCCCGCTCCTTCGCCTCTACTTGCGCGCGCAGATGCTCGAGCTCTTCTTCCGGTGTACGGAATTGTTCAACGTATCCTTCAGCCGTCATTACCTGCAGTATACGATACGTGAAAGATGTAATGCGAAGTATCCAGGCATATAGACAGTGTTTGCATCGCATGTAAGGATGCCGCTACGACACCAAATGGAGGAAGTCATGTCCTTTCTTGCATCCCGCGCTATGTGCGTTGCCTTTGCGCTGCTGGGCGCCCTGTTATGGGTCTTCGGTGCCCTGCGCTTCCTGTGCTGGTTTATGTTCAGGCAGTGGCACATCCCGAAGGACAAACTCGCAGCGACACTTGAGCTCGACAGCACGATACTCGCGGTTTTGCCTTGGCAACTCCGCAACTGGTACTCAGGACGGCAGTTTTCCCGTCGCAGACAGACGGAGCGTCGTGAGTTCATGGACACCACGGCGTATATGCCGTGACAGCACAAGGGCGGCACCACATGGTGCCGCCCTTGAAACATGTATGTCTGTTGCGTCTACCGCCTCCTTAACCCAGCCCCAAAGAGAGCGCTGATAAGTGCGAGAAGTATCGCAAAGATGAGCGCCCACCAGAAATTGTCTACAGAGAACCCAGGGACCACCATCGCTGCCAGCATGATGAGAAGCGCGTTCACGACAAGCGAGAACAGTCCGAGCGTCACAATGTTGAGCGGAAGGGTAAGTAGGTTAATGATCGGCTTGATGAACATGTTGATAAGTGCGAGCACGACTGCCAAGAGAAGCGCACCGATCGGGTTGACGTCGACGCCCGGCAAGAGCATTGCCGCAAGCCCAATAGCTAGCGCCGTGATAAGCCACTGGATGATGGTCATAGTCAGAGTGTTCAGAATTTATTCGTAACGATACCCGCAAGTATACGGGGCGGTCCTGTAGTTTTGATTAACGAGCGAACCGAAACGAATCGACAATCGTATCAAGGCGCTCGAATTCTGCAGCAAGGGCTTCATCAGAGATATCGGCCGAGGTGGGATTCTCACGGTATGAAGAACCGGTCCGGACTGCTTCTATGGCCCAGCATGCCTCTTCGTGTACAACTCGATAGCTCTCTGCTGCCACGTACTGCATCATTGCTGCGTCACCATATATAAACGCGGCCCAAGGTTCGCCTCCGATACTACGATCTTCTACCTTCATTTCCCCATTTCGCGCTTCTGCGCAGGATCGCAGGTCTTCCGGCTCCTCGCTCTTTCCAATCCGCAGCAGCACCGTGTAATCGCGTGGATAACTCGTCTCATTCTCAAGACGATACGTCGTAATAGACAATAGCGACGTGCCTTGTGTGGTCGCGCTAACGCTCCAGGCATTGGGGAGTCTCTGCGTATCAAATGTCTCGGACACCTCGGCGCCTTCCGGGTATGCGAGCAAGAATCCCTGCTCTCCGCTTGTGTATATTGCGAGACCTTCGGAGAGCTCGATGGCTGGACTTTGCGCCGCTTCAGGCACGACGTTTGCTTGATTCCTAAATCCAAACCACCACGCAATCCCTGCCATGGCGATTACACCAAGACCGATAACTGCATAGGGCGCGCTCTGTCTCATATAAAAAGTATACGCTATCGAGCCTCACCGTACGCAATGACGAACGTTGCACTACCACGTGCTTCATCACCCCACAAAAGAAGCACGGCGCCGTCTGGAATGTACTCAAGCATGCCCGGCACCATGGTTATTTCTCTCTGGTCATCGTCTGTACGCACGGTAAAGCGTACGCGCGGTATACCTTCTCGATAGCATCCAAGCAACACTTCGCACGCGCCTCCGCTATACACTTCATGTACATACGCTTGCACCTCATTTGCGGCAAATTCCTGCCCGACTTCTACAGTGCCAATCGCAAAGTCACCATCGTAGTCTGGGACAATTTCTAGAGACTCAACCAAGATGCGTTGTGCATCTAGAACTCCTGAGACTCGTACGTGCGAGCCTATCGGAACAGGTAGCGTGTTTTCTCCTGATGGGTATACGCATGGAAGATCGCCCGCCGAAGGGGCGCACCCGCGCTCCTCCGTAAAGCGGAGCTCCTTTCTCACAAAGCGGTGCCCCTGGGTCTCGTACAAGAGGTAGTAAATTGGCGTGGTGTTCGATTGATAGCGCACCACAATACCCTCGCCCATAAAGCGCTCTCGCCCAGGCTCAACTATGTCGGGCAACTCGTCCGCACGGACCTTATCGGCCTGTGTGAATGGATCTTTCTGCATCCAGGTAACAACGCCTGAGACAAGAAATATAAACACCAGTAGCTTCTTCCACATTCTCTATCTATATATGAAGCGAGGTGAATGCACGCTTAAGCGTAGGTGAGCCGCAGGATGCGCAAGTCGTCGTACGAGTATTTTTTCTTCAGACCCGCATGTGCAGGAGCGAGTTTCTCTGCCCCAACCTTCGAGAAAGTCTCGTGCACAATATCCTCGTGCTTCTTGAGGCGCTCTGGTATGAGCGCTGCTATGTCTCCTCTAGAAAGCGTTCCTTCTGCCTTTAGTTTCTCCACATGGTCACAGATAGTGCCAACGGTAAGCACACGTAGCTTGGCGATCTCGGGTATGTTGTGTCCTGCGCGCACCAGCTCAAGCGTCTCCTCCTGTGTCGAGATTTTCTTTTTAGGAGCGCCGATTGGCTCGACGCTGCCGCCTGCTGCTTGTATGAAATTGCGCTCCATAGCCTCTCGTTCGCCGTTGTCCTCAAGGATGGTGAATGCTCCGCGGGCAGCCTCCGAAAGCTCTCGGAATGACTTATCCATCCTCCCTACATCCGGATGTACAGAAAAAGCATGCTCGGACCATCCAAGAAGATGAAGTCCCGAAAGGGACCGTACGCGTGATAGCGCGACGTATCCCTGCCCATGCTCAAACACGCGCGACAAATCCATTGCCGCCTGGTCCATGCTCATACCCTGGCTCTTATGCACCGTAATAGCCCACGCAAGACGCAACGGCACCTGCGTTACCTTTGCGCGCACCTTGCCATCTTCTTCAACCGCCCAATCAGCCGGGGCGATTGTAAGAGAGCGACCATCAGCGGTCTCGATGATAGGGTTGCCGGTCGCATGCTCAAATCCCTCCACCTTCCCGAGCGTGCCGTTTGCATACCCCGCCGCCTGATTATTCTTCGTACACATGACGAGCGCGCCAGGCCTGAGCATGAGACGCTCTGGTGAAAGACAGCCTCGCTTCAAAGATTCGATTAGGGTTGGGGCGCCGCTCGACTCCATCTCGTACACCTTGGACGCTCCTTTCAGCTTCTGTAGCTGCTCCTCGTTGATACGGTCTACATCCTCGTTATGTGTATATAGGCGCGGCACTTCGTCCTCGAGGTCCGATCCCTCTGTCTCGCGCGCGGTTATCTCCGATACATGCGTATGGTCCCACGTGCCCTCGCGGATGGCGGTAAGGACGTCGAGGAATGTATCGTCCTCCTGACGGTGTTGTTCGAGGAGATAACATACGAGCGGATTGAGTGCGCGCCATGCATCCGACTCAAACGCAAAAGATATAGAGGCGCCTCTGCGCCCGATGGGCGGGAGCTGGAAGAAATCACCGACAAGTACCACTTGCAGACCACCAAATGCGAGCTCGCTACCGCGCACTTCCCGACAAACGCGATCGACCATAGAAAGCACATCGCCTGAGAGCATGGAAATCTCGTCGATGATAAGCACGCGTGCCTTCTGTATGCGCTTCACCGTATGCTCCTTGCTCTGGATGCGATCGAGAAGCTCTGGAGTGAGTCGGTCGCTTATCCCGATGCCGCTCCACGAATGAATTGTAAGACCGTGGATATGGGTCGCCGCGATACCGGTCGATGCCGTTATGGAGGGCTCGATGCCATGCTCCCTTAACCACGTAACATATGCATTTACCGTATGTGTCTTTCCCGCACCGGGACTACCGGTTAGAAATACGTTCGCACCGGTTTTAAGGATCTGCAAAGCCTCACCCTGGGTCATAGATACCCTAGTGTATCAGGGCTGCTCAATGGGCGCTTCTTACAACCCAAGAACGGAACGGACGGTGTTTACCGTATTACGAATCGTATCTGATCCAGAGGAAGAGCTTGTTGAAGAGCTATCGCTGTCGTTTTGGGAATCCTCATCATCCTGGGAATCCTGTGAAGCATCATCACCGCGAGAATTATCCGATGAACTCTTATCGTTTTTCTTATCCCTATCGCTTTCCTCATCATTTGCGTCCTCTGCATCTGTACTGGTAGCAGTGTCTCCATCATCGGACTCTGGAATCTTAAGCAGCATCACTGCAGCATCAGCGGGACCGGTAGCTGCTGCAGACGCCTCCTCTGTAGCGGGCACAGATGCGGAAGAAGACTCGATCGCCCGAGTCGGAATCGGCTGGGGGGCAAGCGCAAGGATGCCCCGGTTACGAGCGAGTATTGAAGCTTCATGCGTGAAGCGCGCGGCGGCCTGAGTTGCGACGTATGCAATACCACCCTCTCCACGCGCGCTCGATGCACGCGCGCTCTCAAGCGCTACACGTGCAGCATTGATGCGAGCATCTATACTTCCTCCTGCCGCGCCTTCGACCTTAGTCGTGCGAGCAACCTCTTCCGTCACACGCTCTGCAACCTCTATCTGCCTATCTCCGTACGCTAGCGCCCTGCGAGACACCTCGGTTTCTGTCTCCTGACGCTCAGCCGCAACCGTATCGCGCTTCTCTGCGATGCGCGCAAGTAGCTTTGCCGCTTCAGGTCGCTCTGCATCTGAGGCAATGTATGAAAATAGATCCACATGCGCGGAAAGGCGTGCTTCAAGATCCGAATGCACGGCAAGCGCGACCGCAACATCACCCTTGGCGCGCACTTCCCCAGCAGCACCACTTGAGCGCTCAGCGTGACGTGCGAACCGCTCTTCAAGGTCTATGCGCGTAACCTCATCAAGCCTGTCTGTCGTGGCAAGCGTCGCAGCTTCAGTAAGGCGTCTCTCAGCGAGTATCGCGTTCCAGGTAGCGCGTGCCTTCGCGTCATACAAAAGCGCGCTCTCCAACGGTTCTACAACCTGCGTCTTTACTGCGTAAAGCTTATCGCCAGGGAGGGCGCCATTTGATGCATATGCAACGCCGCCCATGGATACAGCAATAAGAAGCGCCGCAAAGCCGCCCTGAAGGAGGCGGAGCGAGAGCGGCTCAAATAGGGAAAGGCGAGAACGCGTCGGGAGGGTATTCGATATCGCATGTAAATCGGCGTAGGCGGCGAGGCGCTCGCGAACGACGTCGCGCACGCGCGGCTGCATCTGTATACGCCGCATATAGTCGGAAAGTATTCGAACGAAATCCTTGAATGTGTTCATACTGCGTGTATAAGCCCTTGCACCTTCTTTATAGCGCGATTGATGCGCACTGATACTGCGTTTGCTGATTCGCCGGACATCGCCGCAATCTCCTTAGGCGTGAACCCGTCGACAAACCGGAGGATAAGCGCCTCTCGAGAATCCTCGTCGAGCTGATCGATGACGCGAAGCACTTCATTCATCTCAGCGCTTCGCTCTATCTTCTTGTGATCATCATTTCCGAAGTCGATACCCTGTTCGGTTAGAACATCTAGCGAGCTCTCCTTCTTCTTACGGTACCAGTCGATGATTAGGTTACGGGCGAGTGTATAGAGGTAGGCGCGCTCGTTCTTCATCTTCTCCCCTTCACGGATGGTCTGCCAGTACCTCATGAAGACCTCCTGGGTTAGATCCTGCGCCAGTTCCCGATTCGTAACCTTCACGGAGCAGAAACGGTATATGTCATTAGCATACGTATCATACGTACGCAGGAAGTCCGCCTTCAGTTCCGTCTGGTCCATAGTTATGACGAGTGCACCCCTACCGCTCTTACCAGCGAAAACCGGCGCATGTTCAACTATAGCAAACGCTGTGAGCGATGGGTCAGGAAGGGTGCCGCCCGAAGAGCTCGTGTTTTGACGAGCTCTTGTATGCACCTCCGGCGTATGTGCGTCGGCGCGCTGCATTGGCTAGTTCGGCACTACGTCCACAGCAGCTGAAGTATCTCCTGTCACAGCTGAATTGATGCCGGTCTCATCAGACTGAAGCTCAGCGGAGTTGGTGGTGTCTGCAGAGACATCTACTGATCCGGCAAGTGCAGATGCGATCTCGGCAAGTACCAGTGCCTGGGTTCGCGTATTCATGGAACCCGCTGATTCTCCGAGTGCAGTGCGTACGCGGGACTCGATGGAAGTTGCCGTATCGGCTGAAAGGCCTGATGCGAGGAAGCTGTACCAAGGACGAGAAATCTCTACCCTGCCATCACCAGAGACTACGACACGGGACGTAACCTGGTGCGGGATAAAGCCGAAGAGCTTGGCGTCCTCTTTGAAGCGGAAGGAGAGTCGGTCAGACGCAACATCGACTCCCTCGAATGAATCGTTCGTTCGAAGCGTCGTCGCTGCAAATACCTCGAGATCGCTCTCCGTGTTTACGCTATCGGCACTCATCGGCGTACCCGAGGAGTTCGTTACGGATGCATCGGTACGAGTAAGAGTGAATCCCGTGGCAGTGTTTGTTGCCGCATCGGTTTCAGTGTCGTCTGTGCTTACCTCCGCATCCGCTTCGACCTCCGCGTCAGCATCGACTGATGTCGTGTCGCCTGTGTTTGCATCAACTCCGCCGCCTACAGATATGTCGATGTTTTGTGCGTAAGCAGGCAACGCGCCAAGCGCAAGCGTGAGCAGGAGGGCGCTAATAGTTTTAACTGCAGTCATAGGAAGGTCTGTTAGGGAAAGGCTTCTAGGTAAGTGCGCACGAAGCGCCCCGCATACGCGGAGCACTCCGGTACTGCCTATTAGGCAGCGTTTGCGATAGCAAAGGCGCCGAGGATACTGGCGATGACCAGTGCCGGTACCGCTATCATCAGATCGTGTTTGAGGCTATCAAGCATAGTAGTGATGATTACTCGTTGCTAAATCGCACCGACCACTGCTGTCATATATGACGTGTTCACATGTGCTTCGTTACCGCGTGTAGGTCTCGCACGTACACGTAGTAAGCACTAATGTGGATGATGATTTCGTGAGGTAGGATAAAGGAATGGAACATCTTTCGGAACTTGAACTCAGACATCGGCTCAGCGAGGCCGAGGCGCTTGTCGAAAAAGGTGCGCGCTATGCGCACTACAAACACCCAGAGCAGTCGTACTCTGTCATTGGCTTTGCGATCCGTGAGGACTCCCAGGACGTCTGTGTTATCTACGAAGCCGAGTATGGCGAAACGATTCCGTTCATACGGACGCTTGCAAGTTTTGTGGAGAGCGTTGAGGTAGACGGAGTAAGCGTTCCTCGCTTCTCGCGCCTCCCCTAGTCAAGTACGTACGCTATATCGGCCTCAGCACCTTCAAGTCGCGCGATAAGCTCATCATGCTCGCGTGCAGTGAGTACACGCACACTCTTTCCATTTCTCGAGTCTAAAAGATACCGCGCAAGTATCTTGTAGGTATCATAGTCGAATGCTTGGCTTGGCTCTACCAGCGGACTGTAGTCTTCGCCATCATATCGGTAGCATCCAGCAAGTATCCAATTGTCTATAAGGAAGACTGTGCCGGCACTTTCCGATTCTGCCTCGGTTATTAGGACAGGGCCTCGGTACGGCCAGGTACGCAGCTTGCGCGCCTTAAACGCCTCCTCTATGCGTGCGTTATGCACTTGGGCTGATGCTTTCCCAAGACATGCGCCGTCGCACTGTCCGAGCTGGCGCGCGAAGCATGCTGTCTTGGCTTCTTCAATGCCAAGAAGTTTGTGGCAGATGCCATACTCCTTCGCAAGAACGCGAAGCTTGGCCTTGCCCTGTGTCGTCGTGCGAAATACAGCAAGGACATCCTCGCCCGGGCTCTCCGCATCCGCACGTTCAAGCGCCACGTGCGCATATCCGTCCTCAAGCCTTTTCCTTGCGATAACAAGTGTCTTTCGCTTCCTCAGCGCTCGGTTATACAAAGGCTGCTGCTTCTTAATGAGCGATGCTTCCAAAATGAGGGCGGAGAGTTCTCCCGAGGTACGCACAGCGCTTACAGACCGCGCATCATCCGTGATCCTCTTCCCTTGCATGTCGGTGCGCGCAAAATGAGAGCGGGCGCGGCTTCTCACATGTTTAGACTTCCCTACATACAGAAGCTCCTCATCTGGACCATAAAAGAGATACACGCCTGCGGAATCAGGAAGCGTAGAAAGTGTTTCCTTAGCCGGAAAACGGGTTGCGCGCCCCGTACGCACGCGATGTACCGCATCAGCAAGCCGGGCTTCAGGCGTATGCATGGCAGCATCCTGCATGAAGTCCCATACCGCCTCAGCGTCTGGGAGCGCGCGGTGCCTTATCGGGGCGGTAAGTCCATGTCGTGCAATGACCGCATCAAGACTGTGCCCTCGCGCGTCTGGATACAGTGCTCGAGATAGCGCGACCGTGCACAAGCGCTCAGGCGCAAATGGCATGTCCAAGCGCTTGAACTCGTGCTGCATGAAGTTGAAATCGAACGCGGCGTTATGCGCGACGAAGACTGCATCTTTAAGGAGCTCCTCGACTTGGAGCGCGACGTCCTCGAATTGCGGTGCTCGGGCGACATCCTCCTCGCGTATGGTTGTAAAGCTCTGTATAGAAGGTGGGATACGCGTACCGGGATTAAGGAGTGTAGAGAATCTCTCCACGACTCTACCGTGCTCGACGCGGATGATACCTATGTCCATGACACGGGAATACGGCGGACGCATTCCGGTTGTCTCAGTGTCGATGATGGAAAAAACTTCTGGGTACGCCTTCATACAAGAACAAGGGACGCGAATTATCGCACTTTTCCCAAAAACGGGATATCGATCGTCTTCTTGCGTGCCTCTATCGGCATGCGCGCGTGGCGGGTGCCGCGGCTCTTGAGGGAATCTTCTCGCGCTTGCACGGCAGTGAGGCTTGAGGCGAGAAACACCGTATGCCGTCCGTAGCGACGGTTCAGTCGGTCGATGGCCTCAAGCTTCTTTTCAGACTTGGTATTCGCCGCTTCTTGCGTACCGAAGAGATCGCGAGTCATTCCTTCCTCTATGACAAGAGAGCGGAGCGTGATGCCACTTGCCCGATAGAGCACCATTGGGTCGTATACCTCATCAAATTCAGCGGCGATAAGCCGCAGCAGTTCCGCCGGATCATCGAGCGCGACCGGAAGCGTAAGCTGGCGGCCGTAGTACGTAAACTCCTGAGTCTTGAGGTAAAACGAAAGTGCCTTGGCTCGCACATGATGCCTCCTGGCTTTTACACAGGCAGCTTCCACGTTCTTCGAGAGCTCCGCATATATGACCTCCCGTTCGCGGGTTGGTCGGAACGTGTGCGTCTTCATAATAGAGCCGATACGATGGTTTGAAGTATTCGAGAGCGGCTTCACGAAGTGTCCGTTCAGTTCTGCCCAGATCTCCCGAAGTGGCTTCTCAAAGCGATTCTCGGAAAGCCATGCGTCGGTTTGCTGCGCATACTCAAGGGCGCCCGTTATCCCGAGGCGCTCAAGCCGAAGACTCGATGTGCCTCCAAGTCCCCATATACTGCCGGCACGCAGCGTCCCGAGGTAGTCCGCTATCTGTTCTCTTGGAATTGCGGTGAGCCCGGCAGGCTTTCTATACTTCGAAGCAACTTTTGCCAAAGTTTTATTGGGAGCAAGTCCGACTCCGAATGTGACGCCGAGCTCTTCTTCAAGCCGTGCCTTGATGAGAAGTGCGATGCGCTCGTACGACATGCCGAAGCGGGCATCGAGTCCCGTTATCTCCGCAAAGCATTCGTCGATACTGTATTCCTCGACGATAGGTGTGAATGAGCGGACGATGGAATACATTCTGCGTGCATAGATAGAGTACGCCGTGTAGTTGCCCGGCACGATGACGGCTTCCGGACAGGTGAGCTTGATTTCTCTCATGTTCATGCCGCGCGAGACGCCTCGAGCCTTGGCCTCGTATGAGATAGAAGTCGCTGCTCCACGTTCTGCACCGGTTACCACCGGCTTCCCTTTAAGCGTATGGTTAAGAACCTGCTCTATGGACGCGAAGAACGCATCGCCGTCGAAGTGGAGTATGGCGCGTGGATATGGGTTCATACATACTTGCGAAAAGTTGCGGTCACGACCCCAATAATCTCTCCTTCCTTTGGGTAGATGTCCGGGTACTTCTCATTCGCTGCCTCAAGATAATAGGTGGCACCTCTTTTCCTTAAGTACTTGAGCGTATATCCATCCTCGGTCAGAGCGACCACGATCTGACCTGGCTTGTGATCGTGAGTTCGCTCGAAGACGACCATGTCGCCATTGTGTATGCCGGCGTCCTCCATGGAATCACCCTCTACCTCGAGCAGGTAGCTCGCTTCGGGGCGCCGTATAAGGTATTCACCTATCGAAATGGTATCTGCGAGCTCTTCTTCTGCGGGGGCCGCGAAGCCTGCGCGAATGTGTCCGACGAGTGGTAGCTCGTGGAGGGCGGCGGCAGGCACGAGTCGACCGGTCCGATCCTTATCAGCTACACCCGCGGCAATTAGCTTTTGGACCACGTAGTGCGCAGAGCTTCTCGAAGAGAGCCCGCAGAGCTCCATGACCTCAGTGATAGAGGGCATGCGCTTATTCGCGCGGTAGAACTTCAGGATGCTGCTCTTGTACGCCTCGTTCATCAGGTATAAGTATATTCGAACAATTGTTCGATGGTCAACAGTGTCTTCCCCAGGTCCCGCATCGCCTGCTACTATACGTATCCATGACGACCTATACCGGCGGATGCCATTGCGGGAAAGTGCGCTACGAAGTTGATGCGGAAATCTCCTCCGTTATCAGCTGTAACTGTTCGCACTGCAGCATGAAGGGACTGCTGCTCACCTTCGTTCCTATCGACTCGTTCCGCCTCCTTTCAGGCGAGGATAGCCTCACAGAGTACCGTTTCAACAAGAAGGTTATTGAGCATGTTTTCTGCAAGGAGTGTGGTGTACAGCCCTTCGCATACGGCGTAGACAAGGACGGTAACCGTATGGCGACCATAAACATCCGCTGTCTCGATGGCGTTAATATCGAAGAGATTCCGGCGACCGTTTTCGATGGGCGTTCCTACTGACATTCATCCCCTCTTTATCCGTCTACCTCTAAGTACCTACCTATGACCCAAGCAAACAAGACCCGAATCATCGTCATCGCGCTCGTCATCGCCGTACTGGCGGTGTTCGCTTACGCTATTTATTACAATTCAACCAAGGAAGTAGCGGCGCCAAGCCCGCACGAGGAGATCAATCAGCGGGCAGACGCAATTGAAAACTATGTTCGTGCGCGCCTTGCAGAGCTTTCACCGGTTGCGCCTACCATGGGCGGCACGTTCTACGTTACCCGCATTCGTCTTCTGGACGGTGAAGGTACCGTCAACTACGAGGATGGCCACATGGCATACGTCGCTGACTTCACGTACACCATCACTGAGGACAATCGTAACGTAGAGGTAACTTCGTTCACGCTACGCGAAGACGCTCGGTAGCGTATACTTAGCCGCAATGGATAGCGGCTTTCCCATGCGCATAAACAAGTACCTGTCTCAAAAGGGCTACGCAACTAGGCGTGGTGCGGATGAGCTTGTTCAAAAGGGCCAGGTATTCATAAACGGCCGCAAGGCAGTACTTGGCGACAAGGTGGAGGAGTCTGATGAGGTTACCGTAAAGACACGCGGGAAGAAGCATTATCGGTACTACGCGTTTAATAAGCCCAAGGGCATCGTCACGCACTCCGCTCAGGGAGACGACCAGGATATTGAGGACGCTATAAAGCGCACACCCGAACTCAGAGGTGTGTACCCCATTGGTCGCCTTGATAAGGAGTCCTACGGGCTAGTTATTCTTACCGATGATGGGCGCGTTACCGATCGCCTACTTAATCCAGAGCACTCACACGAGAAGGAGTACACCGTGAAGGTTTCAAACCGTTTGCGTTCTAACTTCAAGGAGCGCATGGAAGCGGGCGTCGATATCGAGGGCTACATGACCAAGCCCGCCAGAGTCCGTATCAATGGCGAAACATCATTCACGATCACCCTTACCGAGGGAAAGAAGCACCAGATCCGCCGCATGGTAGCGGCCATGTTCAACGAGGTGCGCGAACTAAAGCGTACGCGCGTTATGAACATACGGCTTGGCAAGCTCCCATCCGGGAGCTATCGCGCCATAGAAGGCGAAGAGCTTGCTGAGTTCCTTAGCTCGATCGGGTTGTAATCAAGGCAAGCTTCTCCTTTCGCGAGAGCCGCTTCAGCGCCATTTCCCGTATGAGCGCAGAGCTCTGGGACGGATGGAGCTCCATATACTGCAGCGTCACGGGACGCCTGCTTTTGGTATAGCGAGCCCCTTTGGGTGATTCGTTATGTTCCTTGATTCGGCGCTCTACATCTGCGGTGGCGCCAATGTAGAGAGTCTGGTCCGCGCACTGAGCGATGTACACGTACCACTGACCCATGCTACTTCGCGAGGTCGAGAACCTCATCGATCCTTACTTCCTGGACGAACTCCGGTACGTGTGAGACTAGCACCATTGCGCCCTCGTACTGATCGAGCGCCTTTGCGATCACCGGTAGGTGCCTGAAGTTGATGTGGTTGGTTGGCTCATCGAGGATAAGGAGGCCAGGACGGAGCAGTACGAGCTTCGCAAACGCGACCAGGCCTTTCTGCCCCTCAGAGAGCATGCCAATTTTCTTGTTTATCGTATCTGCCGTAATGAGAAATCCTGCGGCAGTTGCGCGCATCTGCTCCTCGTTCGGCTTCTCCATCGCCGCCAGCAATTCCTCGCGCGCAGTCTTATCAAAGTCAAGCGTCGAGAAGTCTTGGCGATAGTAGCCGACCTTAACACCCTTTTGTATAGCGGCTCCCTGGGCCGTGCCGCTTGCGATTGACTCGAGCAAGGTCGTCTTGCCGATGCCGTTTGGACCCTTCAGCTGAAGGTGCGAGTGGCGCTTTAGGACAATGTTCGCCTTTTTCTCCTTAGGCACGTGTTTCTTGGGATCCATCACCGAAAGTGAGGTAATGGTGAGTATCTCGCCAATGATGTCTTCCTGCGCTGGGATAGTGAACGGACGAATGGTCTTATCCTCTTTACGGACATCAACCTTCTCTTCTTCCATCTCTTCGATCTCTGTACGCATCTTCTTTGCCACAAGACGCATTTTGCCGCCCTTTTGCGCGAAGAAGTTAGCCTTGTCCTTGTTGTCCTGAATCTTCTTAGCCAGCTGCGCATTCTTACGATTCTCGCGCTCGATACGGGCAGTTATTTCTTTGAGAAGGTCGTAGTAGTTGCCGACGTACTGCTCTACCTGCCGGGTATGCACATCAAGATACAAAACGCCGTCGGTGAAGGAATTAAGGAACTCAGCATCATGCGAAATGACGAGACAGGTCTTTTGATAGTCTTTGAGAAACGCGGTCAGGTGCTCGATGCCTGCGTGATCCAGGTTGTTGGTTGGCTCGTCTAGAAGAAGAAGGTCCGGATCCTGTATGAGCGCCGAAGCCAAGAGGAGACGCGCCTGCTGGCCGCCGGAGAATGCGCCCACGAGTTTATCGTGCGAAGCATGCAGATTCACCACATCAAGGATGGCATCTATCTTCGGATCAATATCGTACACGGTCTCCTTGAAGCGACTCTGGAAGAAGTCACGCACCGTCATGGTGCGCTCCTCAGGACGCACCACCTGGTGCGAGAGAGCGATGGAGGTGCGGGGCGAAAATACAATCTTGCCATCCTCAGGCTTGAGCGCATCAGTGATGAGCTTAAATATGGTGGTCTTGCCCGCACCGTTCTGTCCCATGACCGTCACTTTTGAGCCACGCTTAACAGAGAAGTTCACCCCGTCCAGGATGGGGTGATTATGACCGTACCCAAAGGATACGTCCTCGAATCGCACGACCGCCTCGCGGGGCGCGCTGTTTGTAGGTTTCTGACTAGCCACGTTACTAGTACCCTACCTCAGCTTTGCCGTTCTCCCAAGCCCGTTCATTGCCGACTCACTCCTTCTCCCCCATACTTTTCGTATATGAGAACCTCAACCATCGTGCTCGCCATCCTGGCGCTCTTGGGCATAATCGTAGCGGTATACGCATACACCAAGGACGATCCGGAATCGGTCGTTGCAGAACCGACATCATTTGCGGAGTGTGCAGTTCTATATCCAGTCATGGAAAGTTACCCGCGCCAGTGCAACACACCGTCGGGTCTCCACTTTACTGAGGAGGTGCCCGCACCAGTCGTGCCCGTACCTTCGGAGGCCGCTATTGAGGGCCTTATCGAAGTTGACCGCCCCGTCATCGACCAAGCAGTCGCGTCGCCGCTCAATATAAGCGGCAGGGCGCGCGGCTATTGGTTCTTCGAGGCAACGTTCCCGATAGAGCTGCAGGACGCTGCAGGCAATGTAATTGCGGAGCACTACGCAGAGGCAGAAGGCGAATGGATGACGGAGGAGTTCGTACCGTACACCGCTTCCCTCACCTATCCTGCGCAGCCTGCTGGCTCTGAAGGTTCCCTGGTACTCAGGCGTTCGAATGCCTCAGGAGACCCGGAACGTGATCAGGAACTGGTCATCCCCGTTAGTTTCTAACGATCCACGAGCAGTGGGTACGGGTTAACAGGACCCTCCTGGGTGTACATACCGAAATGGAGATGCGGCGGCGTACCCGTCGCATTTCCCGTATTGCCCACATATCCAATGACCGTATCAGGGGTGAGCGAAGTGCCGAATGCTATGCCGTCAGCGACGCGATTGAGATGCGCGTAGTAGTAGCGGATGCCGCCAGGACCTATCGTAAACACGATGGTACCGCCGAGACGGTTCTCGCCCGCACGAAGCACGTAACCGCGCGTAGCAGCGTATACCGGCGTACCACGGGGTGCGAATATATCAGTCCCTTCGTGATAGCGCCCTTCGCTTCGCGCCTCGCCCCAGGTGTCTGCGACCTCACGCAGTCGTATCCCAGAAACGGGTAGCGGGAGCTCCGTTGTTGGTGGCTCTGCAGTTAGTCGCGCGACCCGGTACGGAAGTGCAAGGGTATCAAAATAGTCTGCCAGCTGGATGACTATATCTGCCTGGTGTTCATTCCAGGCGCGGAACGTATAGCCAAAGGAAATAAATATTAAGAGGCAGAGGAAAAGCGCGAACATGCTCCGGCGCGTCATACCTGAAGCGTACTAGATGCGTCAGAAGCGCGGATGAAGCTAGTTTGAGACCTGGAAGTACTTGGTCGTACCGTTTGGTCCTACGGTCGATGCCTCAAACACACCAGTTCCCGCGTTAACCGTCGGTACAGTTAAATTCGTAAGGATGACCGGCTCGTCTGAGTATTCGAGGTTCGCATAAAGCGCACAATGTCCGCCGGCGGTAACGAGGTAGCGATAAAGCGTGTTAGACGCAGTGCCATTTGGGTCCAGCGGGATGGTAGAGAGGTACTCAGCATACTGCGCGTTCTGCGCTATGAGCTCTGGTACGATTTCGGAAATATCGTAGTCGCCCGGGCCTGCGTTTGGAAGATAGCAATTGCCCGTTAAGATGCGACCAAATTGCGATATCTCCATCATACGTTCAGAGTCGCGTGCCTTCGTGCGTGCCTGCGTTGTCGCAACAAGCGCTATGGAAGTAAGTATTCCAATAATAGCGATGACGATAAGGAGTTCGAGCAGGGAGAAGCCGCGTCTAGTGTTCATGGATACCCGTATGCTAGCACCTAGTTAAAGACGCTTCGAAAGATATCAAGGTTCCCTTCAACTACGAATTGATATGCCCTCCTGAGATCAAAGCCAAATAGCGCAAAGAAGATGAGTATAAGCACTGCGAGTATGAGTACTGTCTGCATGCCGCTGTCACCTCGCTTTGCCATGCTATTTGCGCATAAGTAGCATGAGCGCTGCTGCTAGGACGAACGCTGCAGCCGCCATCAGTGGAAATGTTACAAACCCGAACTCGAATATGATGCGTTGCGCGCAATCTGCAGCACCGGGAGCAGCAGGACACGGCAACTCTCCGACAGCACCCATCTGAAGCAGATGCTGATACAGGGCGATTACTGCACCGGGGATAGAAAGCCCGAGAATATACTTTCCGACGCCACGGTCCTTTGTGATAAGCGCGATACCGAGAATGATCGGCATTGGGTATAGGAGCGCGCGCTGCAACCAGCAGAGCCCGCAGGGCGCGATGCCCCACAAGTCCGAATAAACGAGCGACATGAGGGATGCGCCGAGCGTAAGTACAAACGCGAGCGGAAGCACGTACGCGCGCACACCATCAAGGAGCGCTTGCCTTTTAAGGGCGACGAGCGCGAATATGACCGCAGCCGCGATAAGCGAGAGCACGGTCCCGAATGCAAGGAAATCGGTCACATGTGCCGCGGTCTCGGTCATACGCTATGCAGGAAGCTCACAGGAGGTCTTCTGAGAAAGCGCCTCGAGGCTCTGTGTACCGTCGAGCCGTGTACCGTCCGGAAAGACCCAGGTCGGGTACCCGGTGATGCCTGCATCGGTACAGACCTGAAGCTGGCCCTGGCCGCTCGGCTGCGAACATTCGACGTACGGAAGAAGCTTTTCAGACTTGCCGAACATCGCCTTCTGCTGCTGGCAGTGCGGGCACCAGAACGCGCCATAGAAGAGTGCGCCGCTATCCTTGAGGCAGGTGGCGAACGAGTCGTGCTTGCCTGGCTGGGTCATGTACCACGCCCAGTAGCCCATGGGAACGCCTATAAGCAGGAGGAGCACGATGAGAATCGGAAGTCGCTTTTTCATGATCTCAAGTATAGCAAACGGCTATGCCAGAAGTATCTTGATAGCGAGACCGATGAGAACAAATGCGCCAATGGTCTGCACACGGCTCCCAAGTACGAGCGTGCCTTTATTCCCGAGGTACATGCCGAGCAATCCAGCAGCAAACGTAACGCCGCCGATAAGCGTTACCGCGAGCGGCATGTTAACCGTCACAAAATTAAAGGTGAATCCGATGACGAGCGCGTCAACGCTGGTCGCTAGTGCAAGGATGAAAAGCGTGCCTGGATGCATGATACGCTCCACATCCCCTTCGCCTTTAGAGAAAGAGTCCTTGAGCATCTTGAGGCCGACGAATAAAAGAAGCACGAAGCCGATTATGTGTCCGTACGCTGAAAGATATTCGCGGAATCCATACCCGAGCAAAAGTCCCACTACCGGCATCATTGCGTGGAAAAACGCAAACACCCCTGAGACGAAGAGTGCATTTTTAAGGGTCGGCTTGTGTGCCGCGCTTGCAGCAAGGCACACGACTGCTACGTCGACAGCAAGACTGAGCGCGATGGAAAGGAGTTCGAGGAAGCCCATTCGACCTAGCATAGCGATGAAGGTATATGGAGGCAAGCGCATATGAAGAAGCCCCGTCCGATCTCCCGGACGGGGCTCAAGTCTCAACGGTCCTAGGACCGCTTAACGAACAGCACTGCGCTCACGCAGGCGAAGACCGGTTCGAAGGAGACGACGTGGTCGACTCGCTCGATCCGGTACCCTTCCGCATATGCGGCCGCCTGGTCCTCCGCAAAGGACGCAGAGCTGCTCCAGAGAACGCGTACGCTCCGTATGTCCTGCGGATTCCGCAGAGCAGAGCCGGAAGGCCCGGTCGTGGATATTTGGACAGGAGGAGCGGGAAGCTCTTCCGATCCCGGCTCCTCGATCGGCGGTGGCACAGGCGCGGCCGGTTCAGGCTCGAGTTGCGGCATTGCCGATTCCAGAACCGTCGCTTCCGCTGGAGTTGCCGGCTCGAGGGCCAGCGTCTCCTGCACCACCTCGTCGTTCGCCGCAGTCAGCACCTCCGCATTCTGGCCAGCTCTGAAGATCTGCCAGGCACGGATGAGGAATTTGCGCTCCTCGGTGCCACGAATACGAGCGCTCGCAGAGTTGCCGGCAGGGACCTCGAACTGCTCGCGCAGCCGCTTGATCATCTGCGACATATTCGCTTCAGTGGTGTCGAGCGCATGGGCTGCCTGGGCATACTCACCGTACTTTGCGAGCGCATCGAGGAACTCGATGGCCCGCTTGGTCACCTTGTCCGCCGAGACGAACGCGGCGATACGCTTGGCAAGCGCCGCAAGCTCTGGCTCTGCTTCCGTCGGAGACGGTGCAGCAACCAGAACCAGTGGTTGCGGGGTCGTGTTGTCCACGACTTCCGCCGCCACCTGGTCGCCCGAAGCATGCGCTTCGATGATAAGCGCGCGAACGCGTTCATCATCGAACGGGATACGGATGCCGAGCGACTTGCAGAGCTTCTGCAGGTGACTCTCGACAGTCGATCGATCCGCGCCGCCGTCTTTTGCATGGAGTAGTTCGACCATGTGTTCGACGGTATGGCCCGCAACGACCCAGCTCAGGAACTGCCGCTTCCACTCCGTGAGATCAGGAAAGCGAGCGGCCACATCCTGAGGAGTCGGCAGCGGGCTATCACTGACCATGGAGACCACTGGAGCTGGAGCTGGAGCTTGGGGCTCCGAAGCGGGCTCCGGCGCGCCAAGACACGGTGAAGTAAGTGCCTTGATGAGAAACTGTTCCGTCTCTGGTTCCGGACGCCACCCTTCCCGCTCATAGATGCGATCGATGACGGCTGCCGCCTGACGCTTCTGCAGCGACGAAAGACTGAGATTGATGCCGAGCCGTTTGTAGAGCGTATTGAGGCGCTCTTCAAGATGCGCTCGGTTAACCCTCGCCATGATACAAAGCTTGGCGTCGTCATCCGAGATGCACGAGAGGAGGTCCGAGTCGCTGCCGCTCAGTTTGGCGACACGTGTACGGATACTCTTCAGGTTCAGGCTCGGGGGAAATCGCCCGCCCGCCGGGCTCGTCGGTTGCAGTGCATGCATTACAGTGCCCTTTCGCGTTTGGGTTTCGGTTGTATGGGACTATCCCATTTTGGATTATGCTTAGTTTCTTAAGAAATACAAGAATGCACTTTTACGACGCCAATGAGAGAGCGCCTATGAGCCCTGCTGCATCCCCAAGCGTCGCCGGCACTAGTTCAGGCATCGACTGGCCATCTGCAATACGCGTGAGCTCTATTGCGATTCGATGAATAGAGAAACCCGGCTCCTTTAAAATCATCGCGCCTCCTAGAACAACAATATCTGGAGACCATGTGCGCACGAGGTTATAGATACCCACCGCAAGTGCACTGGTTCGATCGTTATATACCGAGAGTGGAATGTCTTTTGGCGACAGACATGTCTCACGTGCAAGCGCTGCGCCGCTTACCAAGTCCTCAAGCGTACGCCCTGTTGCAAAATCTATGATCTGTTTGCCCGGCTCAAGTCCGTGCGCAGACGGCTGCAGCGCACCATCCACAACAAGGGTGCCGCCTGCACCGGTTCCGACCGTAAGGTACGCGACGATCTGATGGTTCTTCCCTGCGCCCTCGAGCGCTTCGCCAAGCCCCTCCACATCTGCATCGTTCATAAGTATCGCTGGAGCCTTGAACGCATCTGCAGCCATACTCTGGAAATTGGACTTCTCCCATCCTGGGAGGTTCGGGGCGCCTGTTATGGCGCCGTTATCGACGGCGCCGGCGACACCACCAGAGACCATGTCTATGCTCTGACCACCCACGAATTCGCGCATAAATGTTATTGCATCCTCAGGACTCTTAGGTGTTGGTACCTTGCGCACCTCGCCCATCACACCCTCCTCGTTGATGGAGAGTCGCATATTTGTTCCGCCGATATCAAAAAGGAGAACGTTCATAGGCGCTTCTTGAATTCTGCGATAAGCGGGGTCGCATCCGCCTCCACACCATACGATCCCGCCAGCGTATGCGATGCTTCGCGAAATAGCTGCCAGATGTATAGTATGCCCTCAATCCGACCTTCAGGGATCTGTAGTGCGTGCGTTTCCAGTCCACGCTCGTCCATGAGCTCCCTAAACAGCTTCATGCGCCGCCGTATCCCCTGATGGTCTCCTCGATCCTCAAATAGCACTGGGACAAGGTCCTTAGCTAGATCGGTCGGACCCTTTGGATCGATACCCTGGAACTCGTTATGGTTCAGCTCGGGAAATACATTTGCAAATGCGGGGACCTTTGCTGTCTCATTTAAAAGTATCTTCGCAATATACGTGTGCGCTTCGTTACGTGTCGAGGCGTATAGGAGAGGAATGCGATCCTGAAGCGCGTTCGCAAGGTGCAATACTGAGCGCTCGTCTACAATGATCTGCGTATCAAGGGCACGAAGCACCTCCTCTTCTTTCAATAGCGCGGCGAGTGCTTTTGTGAGAAATCCAAACGCATCACGCGGCTCTAGTCCGGTCTTTGGCACCATAATCCTCGGCGTCTTCAAGAACTCTGCCTTGGAAAGAAGCGTCCCGCCGGTCGTGATAACAACTGTTTGATGTCCGCGGTTATGCGCAGCATCCAAAAATGAGATTGTTTCTTCGGTTTCTCCTGAATAGGAGATCGCGACATAGAGCGCGTCCTTGGGCGCGTGGTCGGGAAGATCGTAGTCGCGATGCACCGTGAGTGGCGTGTGAGTACACGATTGAAGCGCGAGCGCCGGGAGCGCAGAACCACCCATACCGCCCACAATCACCGAAGCAAAGTCGCTCACTTCCCCTTCTAGCTTCGGCTGAAAGCCTCGTTGCATTATCAGGATGTCGTTCATGGCTCCATATCAAGCACGAGCGTACCCCAGGTGAATCGAGGGGCGCCGTAGGCCTCTCCAGTCTCCGGATTGAAGTACTCCCGAAATCCGCAGCGCTCTATGTTCTCGCGACTTACCGTAGCAATCCACGATGCCTCTTTATCGTATCCATATGCTTTCAAGCCGTGATAGATGAACCAGTGTGGCGCAAACCATATAGGTCCTCTCCAGAAGCCGTTAGGGCGATATGAAGGCTCCTTCTTTGAGACCGTGCGTATGCCAAAGGGCGAATAGAACGTATCAGGATTATAGAAGTGCTCTTTGATGAGACGATCAGCTTCCTCTTTGGTGTATAGGTTAGCAAACAGCGGGGCGAAATGCGCCCAGGTATGCACGTGGAGTAGATCATGCTCGGGACCGGTACCTGACCAGAAGATACCGTCGAACAAAAGGTGTTCGCGCATTGCGTCTCTGATGAGGCCCGCGTGGAGGGTCGCATAGCGCTCTGCCTCTTCCTCTCCGAGTAATGAAGCGATGTGCGCGAGCACCTCGAGGTTCTTGATGAGAATCGCGTTGAACGGTACGTCCTTTACCCAAAAATGGTTACGGGTACAAACATCCACCTCAAAATTGCAAGTACGGTTAGCAGCCATCAGCTTCTGTCGCTCGTACATATGCCCGAAGAACGAGATGTCGGGATTCAAGCGCATTGGGTCATCAAAACGTGGAGAGTTGTCCTCGCCTGACTCGTCCGGGTTAATGATGCTCGCCAGGTGGTGGTCGTTCGGGTCGCGTGCCTCAACGACATAACGGTAGAAATTGAAGATCTTTGGAAAAAGCTCCTTCAGGAATCCTATGTCGTTGGTGTGTTTGTATATCTCCCATGCCGCGTACGCAACGAGTGGAGGCTGTGTGATGGAACTTGTGCCCTTCTTGCCCCAGCCGATGTTGTACGGACGAAAGATGCGCGGGCTCCAGAAGATCATATGCGGAATCATTCCATCCTCGAACTGGCGGGATAGCAATGAGCGCAGCTCTGCGATCGCAGCCTCAGGCTCCAGTTTTGCGAGCACGATGATGTGGAAGCAGGAATCCCAAAGCCATTGGTACGGATACGTGGTCGGAGACGGCACCGTATATTGATGCCCGGTAGCTAGGCGCCTATTTGCCCGCAGGAGGTCCTTGGATGCCTCGCGGAAGTCCATGTACGTATCCTAGCAGTGCAGGAACAGATACGCGTTGCGCTATCCACGGATGAACTAGTTGTCTGACTGCTTGAACGCATTTGCGACCGCACCCCGGAACATCTCTTCCGTATAGTCACGTCCCTTCTTCCAAAGCTGCGTAAGAGAAGGCGTGCGACCTGGCTTATACAGCTCTGCGTATGAGTTAGGCTGTCCGAGGACAATGTCGCGGAAAACCATTGCTGTTATGGCGCTATAGGTCATACCGGTACCGGAGAATGCGGTCGCAAGAAGCTGCTTGGGCTCGTATTCACCGATGAATGCCAAGCCATCAATCGGCTCAAGGATGTACCCGCTCCAACGGCGCACGATTGGATACTGTTTGCCAAATATCTCCTCTACGTACTCTTCAAGCGCCGCGTAGCTCTCCTCTTCCATCTTCCTGGACTTCAGTTCAGCTCTATGATCCTCGCCGCCGATAACAATGCGGTCCTTGCCCCCAAGTGCCTTCCCTGGATCTACGCGGAAGTAGTGGTAAGGATTATCCATATCCTCGTAGATGCCTTCAGGATACTTGCCCTTGGGCACCGCAAGCTCAAGAATGTACGTAATGTACATCCCCTTCTGGAGGAATACTTCCTTCGGATTGTTGAACGGCTGGTACGTGGTGACCGCAGTCCATTCAGCGGTGACGGTGTGGCGCCCCGCAGACACGCGAAGCGGACCGTCACCCTCTATCTCATCCACTCCTGTCTGTTCATAGAGCCCAACGCCCATGCGACCAAGCGCTTCTAGGAGTCCTGCAGCGAACTTAACTGAGTGGAACTTCGCTTGGTTACGTACGGCCATTATGGAGCGCGCATAGATGCCGATGTCCTCCTTGTGCATCTTTACAGAGAAACCGAGCCGCTTCATTTCCTTAAACTCTTCATCTAGATCACGCTCCTCGCTCCTGTCGTTTGCGTATGCATAGTTGATGCAGCGCGTAAATTCGCAGTCGATCTTCTCTTCCTTTGCTATGCGCTCTATTAGATTGATTGCGTCACCATGCGAGTTCCATATTTGCTTCGCGCCATCATCACCGAACATGGGGACCTGGTCGACCACGTCCGTATCAATGGATTGCGTAAGGAAGCCCGTCGTAAAGCCGCTTCCCTTCTGGAAGAACCGATCTTTCTCAAGCACCACGACCGACTTACCCGCCTTCGCAAGCTCATATGCACTCAAAAGGCCAGCAAGGCCACCGCCAATAACCGTCACATCGCAGGTGACGTCACTGGTAAGCTTCGGGTATTTAGGCAGGTCCTGGGTCGCGAGCCAGGTAGAGATTTCTTTTGTAGCCATGCGCTCGAGTGTACGGAGCGCTAGGTGAACAGGATATGAGGAGCCTTATGCTGCGGCCTCAGCGTAGCGTGTGAAGCTATCAAGAATAGCCTGCCATCCCTCCCTTTGAAGTTCGACAGGGTTCTCACTTTCAGGAGCGAACGATACGGTCATGTGCGTGTTTTCGCCTTCGGACCGAAACAGCACCTCGACCGATCGCCCGTCGTCCATTGTGTATGCGATGCGCTCGTGTTCTACCACCGCGTTATAGTTACCGGCGAAATCAAAGCCGAAGCTACCATCCTTTGCTTCCATGCGACTAAGGAATCTTCCACCCTCACGCAGGTCGTTTTCGGCATAGGGTGTGTGCCAATCAGGAGATGCGGTATTCCAAACCGTTATGGCTTCAGGGCTCGTATAGTCGCTCCAGACCCTTTCAACTGGCGCGTGTACGAGCGTAGTTACAACTATCGGCTCCATAGCTATCCAATATCCTTATTGACCTGCATTACCTCTATCCAGCCACCTGGGATGCCGAAGTGTGGATGGTCTTTGAATATGTTTGCCGCAGCTTCAAGCGACTCAGCTTCAACGAAGGAATACATCATGATGTCGTTGCGGGCGTCCTCGATGCCGTCTGCGGTGATGCGCTTAGGCTTGCCGACCCCTGCGCTCTCAATAAGCGCATCCTTGTGTTCTGCCATCCAGGCATTCCACTCTGACTGCATCTGTACCTCCCCTGCCTTTCGCTCCTCCTCAGGCATTTTCATCCACTCATCAAGGCCCGTATGGGGCATCTGGTATGTGACAAAGAATTTCATATACGTTCACTATACTCCATCTATACGACAGTATTATTTGACTCTCGTAGTCTCCTTGATACCCTTAATCACAGTTAGGCGGGAGACAGGTAGCCAGACCAGCCCAGTGGAACTCATGGCCCCACTGAGGCCGAGAACGGATATCTGACCCCGACCATGGGGACAGTCTCTTAGGAGAACCAGATGGCGCTGGTATTCCGCTTCTTCTCGGCTCTTTCAGGAGGGTGAGTCTCTCCACCCTTCTCCGATCTCAGGCGCACCTTTGGGTGCGCCTTTCCTTATTTTGCTCTAGCGCTGTTAGTGTAAAATGCGCGCATGTCCAACGCACCGATCCTGGGCGGCACCGCGCACAGACTGCCTACGGACATGCATGATGCGCTCATCTCAGACAAGAAGGCGCGAGCGGCATGGGAGACCCTTACTCCACTCTCCCGTAACGAATGGATCTGCTGGACCATCTCTGTAAAGAAGGAAGAGACGCGAAAGGAGCACGTGAAGAGATTGACGACCGAACTAAAGGAAGGAAAACGCCGACCATGCTGCTGGATAGGATGCATACACAGGAAAGATAAGCCCGTAAGCCCATCAGTGCAGGGCATACTTAATAGAAGGACTAGAGAGGAAGGTCGCGCGCTATAACGCACACGGCCCACTGGCGGAAGATCCACTTTGGTGGGTCTTCTGTTTTATTAGCTGGGTGTCTGGGACGATGTTGGAACTTGTTTATGTCATTGACAAAACTATTCAATATGTTATATAGTGACGGTCCAGTAACAACTGAACTGAAGGAATGAGACAATGACCTTTGTACCCATGGCCCTCGGAGTTGTCCGAGAAGCCCATGACGACCGTCCTCGCAAGGTGTTCAGGCTCAAGCGGAACAAGCGGAACATGACCAACGACGAGATCCGAAAGGCGCTCGGTGTCGGCGACCACAGCGCTCCGCTTCTCATTTCGGAGAACGCCTTCTACACCGAGGTCGACAGCCCTACGCCCGAAGGCTGCCAGTTCTTCGGATGGCGCATGGGCCCGGACACATTCAATGTTGTCGCGACCGAGTCGCACGCCGGGCTCGTCGCCAAAGCGGAAGCGATCGGTAACTTCGTTCGCTACTACTGAGAGCTCTTCAAGGCTCCGTGAGAGGCTTCGGCTTCCTACGGAGCCTTTCATGTTGTGGCTGGGAGACTAGGGATCGAACCTAGATTCACGGCTTCAAAGGCCGCTGTCCTACCATTAGACGATCTCCCAATGAGAACATAACAATCCTGCCCGAGAACGGGCGTGAGGGCAAGCTACTCTAGCTCACACGCAACGTTAAGCGCCGCGATATCCTCTGCATGAAGCTCGAGATCCCCGCCTGAGTTGTACGGATACATCAGGGACTGTGGGCTGTCCGTATGGAGGATGCCAAGCGCATGCCCGAACTCGTGCGCCATAACGCGGACAAGTTGCTCCCTGGTGCGAAACTCATAGACGGTGATGCGCGCGCCGTTCGCATCCTCTATGTACTGGCCCTGGTCGAACTCTTCTCCCGCTACTTCATTATAGACGTCCACTTTCCTATTTACCTTCTCCGCAAGCATATTAAGTTCCTGCACCTCCATGTTTATGTCCGCAATCATGCGATTCAGTCTTACTGCTTCGGCATTGATTTCCTGCTGCTTGCGCTCAAGACTTCTACGCGTATTCTCAAGCTTCTCATACTCGCCAGGCGGCGCGCCGCCTTGCCGGTTCCATGAGGCGACCTCCGCATCATATGCACTCTTCGCGCGCTCGAATGAGGCAAGCGCCGCGTCATGCGCTTCAACACGCGATTCATGAGATGCTATAAGCAAGTCAACTTCGTCACGCTTCTTCTCGTATGCGGCTTGATCGCTATTAATGGCTGAGCCAAGCTGCGCCGTTGCTTGGCGCTCGTCGTATGCAAGACTTACGGGAACATCACCATCTTCGCTATAGGCAATGATCGTCTTCCCCGCAGCTGTATTCCAAACTAAAGCAGCTTCCCTGAGCACGGCCCGAAGCTCCGTCTCGGACACTCCGAAGCGCTCATCTACTGAGCCAATACGGTAGGTAAGAGGTGTGGAGCATGCAGGTGTTAGCGACGCACTTTCTAATATGTACGCACCACCTGCGACAAAGGCTCCCACAACAATCGCCCCGGCTATGAGTTTGGTCGCCGGTCCCTGCATGGTTATTCTGAAAGCCCGTGTATGGCAAGCTCAAGCGGAAGCGCAGGCACAGGACTATAGCGGAGCATGCTCGCAGCATCGAGAAGCGCGATAAGTGTCTTATGCGTCAGCTTAGAGCCTTCTGCTTTGGCGACAGCTTCGACATCCGCATACGATTCTCCAAGCTCCTTCTGAATATCCGCACGCAGCTCCGGCGCATGGCGCACAAGAAGCACATTGCGCGCGTACTCCGTCACGAGCGTAAGGAAAAGACCCATGTCAACGCTCTGCTTCTCTGCTGTGTGCACCGTGACAAGGGCAGCACCCTTATCACCCTCTGAAAGCGCCCGTACGAGCGCTTCAACGAGCGCGCCTTTAGGCGCTCCTGTAGCCTTCTCCGCGTTCTCTCGCGATACATTTTTGTCCGAAGAAGCTGAGAGCACGCGTTCGAGTATGGAAAGTGCGTCGCGGTACGAACCTTCCGCAAGAAGCGCAATAAGATCGGCCGCAGACGGGTCAACCGTATAGCCCTCCTTCTTAGACACATCTAGCACAAGCTTGGCGAGACCCTCGCGCGCGGGCTTCTTAAATTCAAACACCTGACAGCGCGAGAGTACCGTTTCCGGTACTTTGGTAGCCTCGGTCGTAGCAAGCACGAATACGATGTAGGGCGGCGGCTCCTCTAGCGTCTTCAGTAGCGCATTCCAAGCGCTCTTTGAGAGCATGTGTGCCTCATCGAGGATGTAGAACTTATATGGCGATTCAAACGGCAGCGTATGCACGTTCTCGTTGAGCGAACGTATGTTATCGACGCCCGTATTGGATGCTGCGTCTATCTCGTAGAGATCCTTATCAGACACTTTTAGCTCATTTGCAAAGATACGCGCGATGGAGGTCTTTCCGAGTCCGCGCGAGCCAGCAAAGAGGTATGCATGCCCCACCTTCCCAGACGCGATTGCCTCCTGGAGTGCGTTTGTAACTTGCTCCTGCCCGCGCACTTCTGCAAAGGTGGCTGGGCGGTATGCCCTATACAAGGACTGACTCATGGGACGAGTGTACCACGCTCCATTTTGCGTATAAAAGAGACGTCTCCGCTTGCGCGGAGACGCTTTCTTGCCTGGAATCTAGAGTCGTGCCAGCACGTACTCACGGAAAGCAGCTGAATTGTGCTGCTTTCTCAGGAACTCGCCGCCGAGCGCTTTCACCTCTCGCTCGGTCATGAACGTAAGGTCGTGTGAGTGGACGAAAATCTTCGGCGCACCCTGCTGGAACCGGCTGGCCATCTGAATGAGCTCGACGCTCACGTTACGTAGCGAATGCAACGTGTTGTCCAGGATGATCAGATCATACTCGGCCTTTCTCAGGGCAACTACGCTGTCGCGGTAATCGGTAGCGATCGTAAGGTCGATTGGCAGACCCTCAAGCGCCTTCTCGGCAAATGCACGCCACTGATCCTCGTCTTCGACGAGCAGAACCTGCTTGTTTCTAGACATGATGCTGTCTCCCTTCTTGAGACACAACATCATTATCGGTTTCCAATGTCAACTTATAGATTCTGCAGCGCCACCTGTATATGACTTTGGAGCTCTTCTACATCCTTCGCGTCCATAAGTTTCGTACGGAGTTCTGCTGCATTGTCGTATCCGGTAACGAACGCCTTCACATGCTTCTTCAAAAGATGGAACGACTTGGCGGGACGCATTTTTGAAAACTCTTCGCTCAGTAGGAGCAGCGCCTCGAGCTTCTCCTTTGAAGAAGCTTCGTGCCCGGTGAATACCCAAGGGTTTCCGAATATCGCACGTCCGAGCATGATGCCATCTGCGCCGCTTGCTGCGACCTTGTTACGCGCATCTTCAATGCTTGCCACGTCTCCGTTCCCAAGTATCCGTGTCCCAGGCGATACCTCATCGCGCAGCGCAACTACCTTAGGCATGAGTTCCCAATGCGCCGGTACCTTAGACATCTCCTTGCGGGTCCTCAAGTGTACGGTGAGCGCATCAGGCCTAGTCATGAGTACCGTGCGTATCCATGTATCAATCTCCTCATGGTTGTATCCGATACGAGTCTTAACCGACACGCCCATGTCTGACCTGCCTGCGTCAGCGATACCCTGACGTGCCGCTTCGACGATATCAGGCACGAGTTCCGGTTGCTTGATCATGCCGGCGCCACATCCCTGACGCTCGATCGCTTTATCAGGGCACCCCATATTGATATCTACGCCATCAAAGCCAAGCTCTCCGGCGAGCTTCGCGGCGTATCGGATCATCTCAGGCTTAGAGGAGAATATCTGTGCGACGATTGGGTGCTCACTCGTATCAAATATGAGATCGCGCATGAGCGGGTTCTCTGCATCAAGCATCTTCTTCATCTCGCGGGTGTGGTACAGCCCGTCTGCGGAGACAAACTCCGTCCACATAACATCTGCACGCCCAAATTTAGCGATCACCTTTCTATATGCAGGATCGGTGACGTCCGCCATGGGCGCGAGAACGAAAAAAGGCCTTTGAAGGTCTTTCCAAAAGGATTCCATGGGGCTACCTTAGCGCAAAGACGCTGCTTTTCCTACAGTGCAGCTGCCTCTCCTATCCTCTTTACGTACACTTTCCCTTTGAATCTAAGGTCAACATATTCGAGCTCACCGCTGCCAATATTCAGGGTTGGAAATGCGGAAGCCGCAAGGTCTGCTGCTGCCTTTTCGCGTCCGAGGATGTAGGTAATGCGTGTTCCCTCAGGGGTGTAGAGATCCGCTTCGTCTTCGCGTATCTCTACCGAAACGATGCCGACATTAAGGGACTTCATCGCCTTAACAAATCGAAGTGCATCCGGTAGCCTGCCAGCTCCAACCACATGCGCGCGTATCGGCGTCTCGCCTTCAGCGCCCTCAAGTGGCGCATAGATACGAAGTACGCTCATGTCGACGTCCTCAACAATGGGCTCTACTGGAGCAGCCTTCGCTTCAGGAGCAGTTGCCGCTTCCATCTGCATGGCAATAACTGGCTCCTGGTACCCCTCCTCAAGCGCAAACACGAAACCTTCTGCGTCTGCCTGGTAGCACGGAGATGCGGTACCTGCGGTAGCGCCGCACCAGATGAACGCTGACGTGCGCGGAACGTTCGTGAGGGAGATAGAGGTGAAGCCAGTGCGCTTTATCGCGACTGCCGTCACCGCAGGATATGTATCGAGTACCTTCCGGCGCATCGCGCCTTCAGGAAATATAAAAATAGAATTCTTAGGGAGCACATAGAAATACGTTCCCTCAAGTGCCGCCTCCGCAATAGCGCGCGTCTCCTCTGCATTTGGACCTGCTGTGGCAATGCTATTGATACGCACGAACGGTTGCCACATCAGGTATACGAGCGCAGCAAAAAGCACTGCCGCAAGTACGCCGAGCACGATAAACAATACACGACGCTGCTTCTTCCTGCGCTCCTTCAAGCTCTCACGTCGCGTACGTACAGGCGCCTCAGGAGCGCTCCGCGGCTCACGCCGGACGTCCCAGGACCTCTTTGCCGACATACGGAACGAGTGCTTTCGGGACGCGGATGGTGCCGTCCTCCTGCTGGTAATTCTCAATGATAGCGATGAGTGTGCGACCTATCGCAAACGCAGTAGCGTCATTCATGTGCACATGCGAGAGTTCGCCTTCCGTCCCCCTGACCCTCGTATTTAACCTGCGTGCCTGATATCCGCCCATGTAGTCGGAGGTCTGCGTCTCGCGATACGTATCTTGCCCAGGCATCCAAGTTTCAATGTCGTACTGGCGCTGATCTGGCTTTCCCATATCGCCGGTGCATATAGCCATCACGCGGTACGGAAGCCCAAGAGATTGCATGAGGTGTTCCTGTATCGCCACAAAGAAATCCTGCTCGCGGTAACCATTTTCCGGCAACGAAAAACTTTCAAGCTCGAGCTTGTCGAACTGATGCTGGCGAAGTATGCCGCGCGTATCTTTTCCGTACGTACCCGCCTCCCTACGAAAGGCGGTCGAGTATCCTGCGTAGCGAATAGGCAACTGCGACTCCTCGATAATCTCGTTCATATGCAGGGGCCCGAGCGTGTGCTCGGCACTGCCGACAAATACAAGTTCGTCCTTCTCAAAGTAGTACCGCTCATCTATGGGATGGAGCCGTGCCATGCGACCCATCACATCCGCCCGCATCATCACCGGAGGGATGACTGGCGTAAACGGCTTAGGGTCGATGTCGAGATTCGCTGCCCGCGCTATCTCTGCAAGCCTCTCTCGGGAAGTGAGAATGGAAAAGGCGAATTGAATAAGCGCGAACTGGACGAGTACCAGGTCGCCTTTGATATAGCTAAAGCGCGCGCCGGATATTTCGGCTGCCTTTTCTGTATCGATAATATCGAGGGCCTTTCCTATCTCCCAGTGTGGCTTAGGGACAAACGAGAACGTTGGCTTCTCTCCCCATTCACGCGCGACCACATTGCCTGATTCATCGGGACCAACAGGAGTATCCGGTGATGGAATGTTAGGCACCGACAGAATAAGCTTGGTCCATTCCTCAGTTAGCGTATTGAACGTGCCTTCAAGTTCGGTAAAGCCGTCCTTAACATGCCGCATGCGCTCGATGAGCGACGTACGCTCATCGCCCTGGGCCCGCTGGATTACGGCTGACATGCGATTTTGCTCTGCCTTCTTCTCGTCCATCTGCTGACGAATGGTCTTGCGCTCCACGTCAACAGCGAGCAGTCGATCTATGTCGACCTCGACGCCCTTCTTTCTAGCTGCGTCTTTTACGATGTCCGTATTCTCCCGGATGAAGTTGATGTCGAGCATAGGACTATAATAGATGAAGCATAGTATGGAGACGGGCCTTCTACAACTCACCCCCGCGGACTACCCTGAGCAGCTCAGGGAGATACCGCAACCACCAACACAGTTATACCTGCGCGGCAGCATGCCCAACGCCAATACCCGATATCTCGCGGTTGTAGGTTCGCGAGCGCTTTCTCCATACGGAAAGGAGGCATGCACCGCACTTATTAAAGGCCTCAAGGGCCACCCAATCTCAATCGTCTCGGGTCTTGCGCTTGGCGCGGACGCAGCTGCGCATGAAGCGGCGCTTGATGCTGATCTCCATACCATTGCAGTACTTGGCTCGGGCATCTCAGACCACGCGATTTCTCCGCGCACGAATCTCGCGCTTGCTAAGCGCATCTTAGACGCAAGCGGTGCACTCGTTGGCGAGAACAGCCCGGACCATGTGCCCTTCCCGTCTGATTTCCCAAAGCGCAATCGTATTGTCGCGGGCCTTGCACATGCCGTACTCATCATAGAAGCGGGAGAGCGCTCCGGTACCCTTATCACGGCGAGACTTGCCGGCGAGTACAACCGAGATCTTATGTGCATACCGCACAGGACCACTGACCCAGGTGGATACGGCGCGAACCTTTTCATACGCCTGGGAGCAGCACTTGTTACCGAGTCCAACCACATCCTCGAAGTCCTTGGACTTAATGGCACTCCTAAAGTGCGTGATGAGCTCCTTACGGATATGCAGGCGTCACTTCTCACTCTTATTGATACACCAAAGCCTAAAGACGAACTTATCAAGGCATCCGGGTTTGCTCCCTCTGATGCTCTTACCGCACTTATTTCACTTGAGATGAAGGGGCTCGCGGAAGAGAAATATGGGGTCTGGCAGAGACGCAGGGAGACGTAGCGTGAACCCTTCTCCCATCCTTCATTCTTGACCGTCCTATATATAGTGCGGTATGAGTAGCCTACACATGCCTAAACGACTCCTCATCGTCGAGTCGCCTGCAAAGGCGCGCACCATACAGCAGTACCTCGGCAAAGAGTACGAGGTGCTCGCTTCTGTGGGCCACGTCCGCGATCTCCCGAAATCCAATAAGGACGCCGTCGACATAGAAGGCGGCTTTGTTCCTCGCTACGTTATCTCCTCCGGAAAGCATGACGTCATAGAGCGCATCAAGAAAGCCGCTGGCAAGGTCGATGAGGTGTACCTTGCGACTGACCCTGACCGCGAAGGTGAGGCTATCGCTTGGCATATTAAGGAAGCGGTGGGGCTCAAAAAGCCACAGCGCGTGGTCTTCCATGAGATTACGAAGTCCGCGGTCGAGGAGGCGCTTCAGCATCCGCGCGCCATTGATGAGAACCTACGTGAAGCGCAGGAGGCGCGCCGCGTTTTGGATCGCATCGTTGGGTACGACCTCTCCGGCCTCATCTGGAAGAAGGTTCGCTACGGCCTTTCGGCCGGACGTGTACAGTCCCCTGCGCTACGTATCCTCGCTGAGCGCGAGCGCGAAATTCAAGCGTTCGTACCTGTCACGTACTACGTGCTTGATGCGCTATTCAAAGCAAAGGGCGGACAGTTCCCCGCTTCTTGCGTAGAGGAGCCAACGAACCAGCAGGAGGCGACACGTATAGTTGAAGAGGGCCAAAAGGCATCCTGGACGATTGACTCTGTCACCGAGCGGAGCGAGGATCGCAACCCGAAGCCGCCGTTTACAACCTCTACCCTTCAGCAGGCTGCTTCCACACGCCTCGGATTCTCCCCATCGCGCACCATGCGTGCAGCGCAAAAGCTCTACGAGGCCGGACATATCACCTACATGCGTACCGACTCTGTAAATCTAGCCAAGGACGCGATCGCGCGCCTGGCGTCTGTCGTTGAGAAGGAGCACGGTAAGGAGTACGTTGAGGTACGCGCATACAAGACCAAGAGCAAGAACGCACAGGAAGCCCATGAGGCGGTACGCCCCACTGATCCAGGACGTAAGACCGCAGGTGCGACCGGCGATGAACAGCAGCTCTACGAGCTCATTCGTACGAGGACGCTTGCCAGCCAGATGGCATCCGCCAAAGTGCTCCGCACGAGCGTGAAAGTAAAGGCAAATGCGGACATACCGCTTTTCTCCGCAAACGGTTCCCGCGTCATCTTCGCCGGATGGCTTAAGGAGGATACGCGTGCACGCGGAGAGGATACTGAGCTTCCAAAGCTGACCAACGGCGAGACCGTATCTCTTATCTCCCTGGGTGACACCGAAAAGCAGACCGAACCGCCTAACCGCTACACGGAAGCAGGACTCGTGAAGGAGCTCGAGAAGCGCGGCATCGGACGCCCATCTACCTACGCCTCCATCATGAAAACCATTCAGGACCGCGGGTATGTGGAGAAGACCGGCCGCACACTGACCCCAACCGCGACCGGCATGGTGGTATCAGGGTGGCTTGAGGAGCATTTTTCTGAATATATCTCAGATTCCTTTACCGCAGAGATGGAGGACGAACTCGATGAAATCGCACGCGGTGAGCGCGGATACGAAGCAACGCTAAAGGACTTCTATGGCCCATTCCAGACCGCAGTGCACGCAAAGGATAATCTTCCTAAAGCAACCTCTTTAGGCAAGGCGCCAGAAGAATTCCCGTGTCCGTTGTGCGGCGCAACCATGGAATACAAGCTCGGCAGGGGCGGCGTATTCATGAGCTGTACTCGGTACCCCGAGTGTGAAGGCGCACGCCAGGAGGATGGCACCGAGCTCAAGAGTGATGAACCTTTGGGCATCCACCCGGAGGCTGGTGCCCCGATTTTCATAAAAACAGGACGTTTCGGACCGTACGTTGAAATGGAGCTCGCACAAACAGAGGCTCCGGAGCCAGAACTGACGAAGTCAGGCAAGCCGAAGAAGGTGAAGAAGGTGAAGCCGAACGTTAAGCGCGCGAGCGTACCGCCCGGTACCGACCTTTCCTCTGTCACGCTCGCTGATGCGGTCAAGTATCTTTCGCTTCCACGAGTGGTTGGTAACCATCCAGTTTCCGGCAAGCCGATTCTTGCGAACACGGGACGCTTCGGACCGTACGTCGCGCACGAGGGCGAGTTCCGCTCTATTAAGCAAGGTGATCCGTATACGATCACGCTTGAGGAAGCGACGAAGCTTATCGATACGCCGAAGCAACCGCCTAAGGGCGTCGATATAGTCCGCGAGATCGGCAAACATCCAAAGACTGGTAAGAACCTCACGCTCTACAAGTCCAAAGCCGGACACTTCCTTAAGAAGGGCCTCCGCCGCATATACCTACCTGAGAGCGTTGATCCTGAGGCGCTTACGCCAGAGGAGGCTGCTGCATACCTAATGTAAAGACCGCAGGTTTCCCCGCGGCCGTGTTACAAACTTGTACTGGTACGTTTATGCGACCATGAGCGTAGCTGGCATATTGGCCGAGCACACCTCAACTGGGGTTTGCCGCGGCAACACGCGCCAGGTCTGGCAGTCGCGTTGCGCAGCATCTTGTGCCTCTCTGGTCGGCTGACCAGAGCAGGGTCGCGGGGCCTTCTTCCCGCACAAAGAACAGACTCTCATATCAACTCCCCTTTGCGTTCACGTATTTCGCAAGTATGCTGGTTTGGTGACCACCGTCAAGGAGATTCTTGGGGCAATGCGCGATCCTTCGCCTGAGGACGAAGCTCTCGTGCGCAAAGCCTATGTGTTTGCTGAGAACGCCCACAAGGACCACAAACGGTACTCCGGGGAGCCCTATTTCATACACCCTGCTGCAGTCGCCAAATATCTGGCTGAGACTGGCATGGACGCGCAGACGATTGCTGCAGGACTCTTGCATGACGCAGTAGAAGATACGCCTGTTACAGCCGAAGAGGTCGAGGAATCATTTGGTCCTGAGGTCCGCTTTCTCGTCGATGGCGTTACAAAGCTCGGTCAGCACAAGTATAGAGGCGCAGAGCGCCACGCAGAGTCACTGAGGCGCCTTCTGGTAGCGACTTCAGCCGATGTACGCGTGCTTATCGTGAAGCTCGCCGACCGCTATCACAACATGACGACCCTGGAGCATGTGCCGCCCGAGAAGCAACGTCGCATTGCGCTTGAGACTCTTGAGATATACGCGCCCCTTGCAGATCGCCTCGGCATAGGACGGCTGAAGAAGGAATTCGAGGATTTGGCATTCCCTGCTATTGACCCTGATGCGTACGCGCACGCGGTTGAGGTTAGAAAGCTGAAGAGAAAAGAGAATGAGGAAGGACTCGCCAGGGTGCAGAAGGCCCTTCAGCATGCACTGGCGCGCCGCGGTATGCGCGATTTTAAGACGGAGATCCGCGTAAAGGGTCTTTGGAGTCTCCATCAGAAGTTGAAGCGCAAGGGAGATGACATAACAAAAATTCACGACATCGCCGCACTGCGCGTCATCGTCACTTCCATAGACGACTGTTATCAGGTTCTTGGCGTAGTCCATGCCAACTGGAAACCGCTTCCGGGCGAGTTCAAAGACTACATCGCTTTCCCAAAACCTAACGGCTATCAGTCCTTGCATACCACTGTCCTTACGAGCGACGCGGGCGTAGTCGAGATACAGATACGCACCGAAGAAATGCACCAGCGAGCACAGTTCGGTATTGCGTCTCATATGTCATATAAGCACCTCGGGAAGCAAATGGAACAGAGGCGTGCAGGCACGCAGAAGCGTGCGTTTGAAAAGGTCTCTATACACTGGATTCGTGACCTCATTCCTGGTCTCCTCAACTTCTCTCGCAAACCAGCGCCAAAAGCCAGCAGCGCGCCTTCTACGAAAAAGAAGGCAGAGCAGCCGATGTGGCTCAATGAACTCGCAGATGCACATATTGCGAGCATAGAGTCAAAGGAATTTGTAGAAGGTCTAAAGGAGGATTTCTTTAGCCATCGCGTATTCGTTTTCACTCCGAAAGGCGACGTTATCGACCTGCCCGTACAGTCAACGCCAATTGATTTTGCATACGCGATACACAGCGAGCTTGGCAATCATATGCACGGCGCTAAGGTAAACGGGAAACTTGTCACGTTCGATACGATGCTCCGGAACGGCGATATTGTGGAAATACTTGAGCGTCAGAACGCACACCCGACCGCAAAATGGCTCGACTACGCAAGAACCGGCATGGCGCGCCGGCATATCAGAAACGCGATCGAAGCTGAGAGTATAAAGCTAATGCCCCAGGCTGAAGCGAAGATCGCCCTTGCGGCAAGGAAACCCACGCCAAGAAAACGAAAGAAGACACCCAAGCCAAAGAAAGCATAAAGCCCGGATCTAGATGGTCCGGGCTTTCGCCTTTTAGGCAGATTGTTTGCAGGAGTTGAGGTATGTGGCGAGTGAGAACAAGAAGTCCTCATGCCGCTCACGCTTTAGGTGCGTAGGTTCGACAGGATTATTCCCGGTCGCGGCATAGTCCTCGATTCGGCGCTGGACCTTCCGCTGCTGGCTCTCGTTCGTAACCGAACAAGGGTTCACCAGCTCCAAAAGCTCCTCGCAGATCTGAACCTGGATCGTAAGCAACTTCTTACGCGCGCGAGGTTCGTCCTTCTCCGCAGAGAATAAGTCTCGTAGCTCTTTGAGCCACGTCTGTGTATTTATGCTATGGCGCATGGTGCACCTCCTTCCGGGAGCACTATGCGCTACTAATTATGTGTGGTCAAACCGCGAAATCCTTTACAGAATATAGGTCCTCTTCGGGTTCGCTGTCACTAACAAGACTTGTATTGGGGTACACCGTCGGGATAGGCTCCTCTACCGCCTTTTCCTCAGAAAGCGTTGTCATGCCCTGTTGGGTCGCGATTGAAGCTGCAATGTGGGTCAAGTCCTCCGGAGAGAAGAACTCGATAAGGACACGTCCGCCGTTAGGGCGGTTCTCGATGATGACGCGCGTGCCCAGAGTTTCGGTGAGAGATTTCTCTAGCTCCATCATCTCAGGCGTCTTGTCCTTCTTCCTGATTTTGTCGGTCGCGATACGACGCGCAAGCTGCTCAACGACGCGCACGGAAGTCTTCTTCAAGACAATGTCCTTAAACAGCGTGTGCTGCTCTTCCGGCTTATCAGAAAGCATAAGGAGCGCGCGTGCGTGTCCCTCGGTGAGGTCTTTGTTGACGACAGACTGCTGTATTTCTTCAGGAAGCGCGAGAAGGCGAATAGAGTTAGAAACGTACTCACGCGAGCGTCCAACTTTGGCGCCAATCTCTCCATGCGAAAGTCCGAACTCACTCGCCAGCTGCGACAGAGAGCGTGCGCGATCGATGGCATTAAGATCCTCGCGCTGAAGGTTCTCCACGATCGCAAGCTCGAGCTTCATATGATCGGTCTGCTCTCCCTGACGGATGACTACCGGAACCTCCTTGAGGCCTGCGAGCTTGGAAGCGCGTAGGCGGCGTTCGCCGGCGATGAGCTCATAGGAGCTGGAGAGGCCGCCATCGGGACGCTCCTGGTCCTTACGCGTAACTACCAAAGGCTGCAACACGCCGTACTGGCGTATGGAATCAGCAAGCGCTTTCAACCGCTCTTCATCAAATTCCTTTCTAGGCTGGAAAGGGTTCGGATGGATCTTATCGACCTCAATCCAGAAAATAGAGTCGTACTTAGTCGGCTCTGCGAATTTCACCTCGTTCATAAATCGTAGTGTACCACTTCCCCTGCCTTTGCAGGCAGCGTTTTGGTGGAGTAGGATGCGGATATACGCCGGAGTGGTGGAATGGTATACACGGTGGATTCAAAACCCGCTGCCCTCGTGGCTTGAGAGTTCGAGTCTCTCCTCCGGCACCAACTAGTGCTAGAATACGCGCATATGGCACGTGCGTACGCTCTTGGCATCCTTTCATTTTTACTCCTGCTTCCGGGCACCACTTTCGCTGCGCCCGTGGATGATGTCGCCGCTGCGACCGTGAATGTGTATTGCACGTACAAATCGGGCAGCAGAACCTATAGCACGACCGGAAGTGGATTCTTCATCGACTCCCGCGGCATCATCATGACAAATGCGCATGTTGCGGTGCCATTTCTCCTTACTGATAAGAAGGGCAAGACATTGAGCGACTGTGATATCCGCACCGGCTCCCCTGCTAAGGACCGCTATGAAGCGCGTGTACTCTACATCTCCCCTGAATGGCTTGAAGAGAATGTTGAGGAACTTAAGAAGGGCCGTCCTAGAGGCACGGGCGAGGGAGACTTCGCGCTTCTTCAGGTAACTGCTGCGGTAAAGGGCAGTCTGCCAACTTCATTCGCTTCAATACCGGTTGCACTTTCAGGAAACGTGCTCGAGGGTGATACGCTCATTGCCGCCGGCTACCCTGCCGAAAAGCTTAGCTTTAAGGAAGTACAGAAGAAGCTGAAGCTTGAGACCACCGCGCCAACGCTTACGAGCGTCCGCTACTACGTTCGCCCGTATGCGGACCTCATCGTGCTCTCCCCAAGCAAGCTAAGCGCGAGCGGTGCCTCTGGAGGACCTATTGCAACTGCAGATGGGCGTGCGATCGCTATAACAACCGCAGTAGAGGAGAAGAAGAATCAGGATGAGCGCAGCTTACGCGCTATCACCCTCTCTTATGTAGACCGCGTACTATTGCTTGATGTGGGGAAGCCGCTTTCCCTCATGCTACTTTCAGACCTTGAGCCGCTAGTAGCGCGCACCAGCGCCTCACTCTCAGAAGATCTCCTGACGAGCCTGCGAAAGGCGCTTTTGAAGCGAAGATAGATGGAACCGATCCGTATCGTATGTATCGCTGGTCCCACCGCGTCAGGAAAGTCTGCGCGTGCAGTTGAACGTGCACTGCAGGATGCAGGCGAGATTATCTCAGTTGATAGCCGCCAGGTGTACCGTACGCTTGATATCGGCACGGAGAAGGTTACGCGTGATGAGATGCGGGGCGTGCCGCATCACCTGATAGATGTACGCGATCCGAGCGACACGTATAGCGCAGGTGACTTCGTTGAGGACGCGACAAAGTACATAGAGGATATACACGCACGCGGAAAGCTCCCCATCCTCGCGGGCGGCACGCACTTCTATTTCGACGCACTCTTACACGGACTTCCGCCTCAAACGCCGCCTGATCCGGCATTTCGTGAGGGACTTGAAGCCTACTCGAGTTCGGAGCTCTATGAGCGCATCCATGAGCTTGACCCTGCACGCGCAGCAATGCTTGATCCGATGAATCGCAGGCGCCTTATACGCGCGCTTGAGATCCTAAACGTATATAAAAGCGTGCCGGAACGCATACCGAATGCCCGGTATGAAGTGGAGTGGATCCGCATTGAGCCCGAGCGCGTCGAACTGCGCGCACGTATTGATACACGTCTGAAGAATGCCTTTGCGCGAGGCCTGATCGATGAAGTAGAGCGCGTACGCAAAGATGTAGGAGACGAGCGCTTAGAGGAACTCGGACTTGAATATCGCATCGTGGGCGAGTATCTCAGAGGTGAGCGCGAGGAAAGTACGCTTATGCCTGCCCTATCCGCCAAGCTCTGGCAGTACGCAAAACGCCAGATGATGTGGCTACGAAAGCTCGCTAGCGCTTAGGGGGATTACACACGCCATTATTGGTCGTGATATCCCAGTGATCGGATTCGCGCACATATTCGTTGCCGCAGCGATCGCGATAACGGGGATCGCTGCCACGACTTCCATCGCGCGTCATTCCCTGGATGTACGCATTGATGCCATCGTTAAGTCCTATATCAATCTTATAGCCATTGAAGTGACTTAATGGCCCTCCTTCATGACCTATCTCTGTCCCGCCCGTTACGGTCATGGAGCAGTTACACGCTTGCTTGATTGCAATAATTTGGTTGATCGAGTCCTCGCGTATGGTATCGAGCGACGTGCAAGTTCGATTGTTCTGGTTCGAACAGTTGCCAGAAGAAGAAATTGAGATTCCCGCTGCGCTAAGCCGTGCCGCTGCGTCCGCATGCGATAGTTCACCTGCGCCTATGACGCCCGGCTCCCCTACGAATCCGTCAGAGTTGCCGCCTGTCGACGGCTGCGCAACAACACCCGGAAGTGCGTCCGGCGGGTCTGCGATACGGAAGCACATGTTTTCATTGTCTCCAGCTAGGATTTGATGCCATGGACCAAAATTCGCATCGCCCTGCGGATCGTAGAGTGTCTTCATTATGAAATCGACGATGAGCCATGCTGAGAGCACGACCAGTATCCCGATGACCACGTTCATAAGCCGCGTCTTTGCCGCTTCACGCTGACCGGGACTGCCGGCAGAGGATACGAACATGAAGCCCGTGTACACGATGTAAATAATCGCGAGGATAAATGAGAGCGAAATCGCGAGGTTGATCAGGTTCTGCATGGTCTGCATCACGCATCCCCAATCCGGCGCACTCGGTATCGAAGCACCACTAGGCGCAAGCTGATCCTCGCATGTACAGTCCGGCTGGCCGTTTGTGCCGTCTGGAATAATCGGTCCGAAAAAGTTTGCTGCCGCAAAAGTCTGCGGCGTAAACGCAACAAAGAATGCAAGCGAGAGTGCGAGGGCTGTAAAAATGCGCTTCATTTAAGGTAGCGGCACTGCGCCGGGACAGAACGAGAGTCCTAGTTCCTTCCCAGCAAACCGTGGTTCAATTGTATCAGCCGTTTGGACCGCTATCTTAAGCGAACAGAGGATATCGTCTGCTAGCGGGATGAGCTCTCTGAGCTTCGTCTCAGCGGCAGTTCGTGATGCGCCAAGCGGAGACGCAAGGAGCCCAATGCTGATCGTACTATCGCTCCCGTATACGATTCCATACCTATGATCTAGCTCAACAAGATCATCGTTCTGTGTGAGATATACGTAGGTGATACCCGTGTCCTCCACTTCTACCGACGGATGGCCATACGTAAAATCAGGCACCGTGATTATGCGGTTGGCTTTACTTGTGAGGACGACTGTTGCACCTGAATCACGCGGCAATGATGGTATTGTCGGCGTAGTGGTCGCCGTATCTGTCGCGGTTATAGAAACGCGCCACCACCCAAAGCCGGCAAGGCTAACGAAAAGCGCGACTATGATGCCAAGTACTACGGGCGTGCGCATACCTACGGCAGCACAACGGCGCCCGGACAAAACGATAGGCCAAGATTTGTACCGGCAAATGAATCGTTCACGTAGCTATCGGTGCCCACGTATATATTAAGCGCGCAAAGTCCTGTCTGGTCGGTACCGAGCGTATTTAGTAGAAACTGCTCCGCACGATGGCGCGCGTCTGATAGAGGCTCTTCTAAGAGCGCTACGGTGAAGCTTCCGTAAGCTGTATTGAAGATGATGTTCGCGCCGGGGAGCTCGGCTGCTGCAGGACAGTCATCTGTCATAAGGCAGTACTCAGGGGAGCCGGCCAGGTAGTACACGCCGGGATTCTGTACATCCTCAATGGTTGTCTCGCTCTTGAGGAAATCACGGATGACTACCGAACCGCCGTCCGCAGTTGGAACTTCGACCAGAGGAACGTCCGTAGGCCGTATGTCGCTCGGATCCGCGTTAGGAAATGAAACGGGCGGATCCACCTCAGCCTGCTCCGGCGTTGTACGAAGTATGAAAAATGCAGCGACACCCACCGCGACAAGCAGCGCTCCAACCGAAAATATTCCTATCATCCAGAGATTTCGCATACGAAAATGATAGCACCTTAGCCTCCGCCGCGGTTGATACACTGCCGCTGCTTCGCGCTATTTGGATCTGTTACCCAAGCACCAAAGCCCTGAGTACGCAGGATGTATGCTGCGGCAGAAGCGCTACAGTTGAGGTTTGCGGCAGCACGCACACACCGATCTACGATTGCGCTTCCAGCAATTGGGTTGCCATTCCTAAAACCGTCATCGCAGTTCAAAGGCCCCGATACACCTGCTGCTTGATAACAAGCGGCATTCTCGTATGCACGGCTATTTCCATCTAGAAGCACCTGGAACGGTCCGGCGGCACTTGAGCCGCGTCCCCAGCGATAGTTTAGGTTCCGCGCTCCACAAGTACTCTCGAAGCGTGCAATGCAGGCGAGCGTGTTGGCGTCGGCATTCGATATCGAGTAGCCGCCTGCTGCTGCTCCCGCTTTTACGAGGACCGGGTCGCATGCTCCGGTACCGGTACCGAGCGGGCCGTCATATCCGCCGCCAGTAAAGACATCAATGACGGAAGGCAGCGGCGTAGGCGGTCCTGACGCCTGGAAGCATCGCGGTGCGCCGCCTGGTGCGAGTATTTCGCTCCATGGACCAAAGCCGACCTCAGGTCCTGCGTCATAGAGCACTTTCATTACAAAATCGACCACGAGCCACGCGGACAGCACGACAAGCGTGCCAATAACTGCGTTCCCGATCAACTTCCTTCCTGCTTCTCTGCTGTGCGCGTTTGTGCTCGAAAGCATGAACATGACGCCGGCGTATACGATCGTGAGGACAATAATGATGATGGAAATAGCAACCGCAAAATTCATTAGATTCTGCACTGTTTGCATTACGCATCCCCAATCAGCTGCCGTCGTGATGCGATCGCCGGTCTTAAGCATCTCCTCGTCTTCGCAGTTACATTCAGGCGGGACGATGGGCCCGAAGAAGGTTGCCGCCTGAGCAGAGAGCGGTACGAAGGTAATAAGCGCAACAAAAATGAGCGGAAGGAGTGCCACACGCATATGTCTATTGTAGACCGTTCACGCCTAATAGGTATGCACCTTGCCCACAGCCCCAGCTTCCGCTACTGTAGTGACGAAGGGCCTATAGTTTAATGGTAGAACGTCGGTCTCCAAAACCGTCGGTCGAGGTTCGATTCCTCGTGGGCCCGCCGTTATGTAAGTTCATCCGGTGAGATGATAGCTGTAAATCCGTCAGCTACGCTCGGAGGATACTCCTGTAGCAAGCGACGCATACGTTCGAGAGCATGTTCCGGAACGGTTCGCGCTCGAAGCACGTTGCGCTCCTTTGCAGTATCAAGCGGCACATTGAAATACACGCCAACGATCTCGGTTGCGCCATAGCTCTTCGCCTTATCCGCAAAATCTCTGCGGTCCACTGGCTTGTACTGAGTTGCATCAAAGACGACGGTCTCTCCCCTTTCGAGCGCTTCTTTCAAACGAAGGAATGCGGTCTCCCACACGAGCCGCATATCCGATTGGATACGCACATCTCCCGATATCTCTTGTCGAAGCTCATCAGGAGATATGTAGGCATAGCTGTGCTCTCGCGCGTATTGAAGAAGGGAGGTCGACTTCCCTGATCCTGGGATGCCAATGCCTGCTATTACCCTACTCATAGTTACACTCTAGCAAACGCAAAAGCCGCCCGAGGGCGGCTGTTTGCTACTTCTTTACCTCCTTGAAGGTCTCGTGCTTGCGGGTCTTGGGGTCGAACTTCTTAAGCTCGATCTTGCGCTCCACCTTCTTCTTGTTCTTGCGCGTGAAGATCACGTGCCCGGAGGTGCTCTTCAGCTTTATAAGATGGTCCTGGGACATAGGGAAAATCTACCAGAGCGCCTCGTCTTAGGCAACTACGGACGCCTTCCTCGCGCGTGTAGCAGCCTTCTTCTTGACCTCGAAGTGCGGTTCCCCGTTCTTCATGGAGACCGTGACGGTACCTCCTTCCATAATGCCCTGACCCACCATAAGCGAGGCGATAGGCGTCAGAATGGTGTCCTGAATAGCTCGCTTTAGGGGGCGAGCGCCGTACTGTGGGTTATACCCCTTCTCAGCAAGCCACTCCTTAACGGCCGGGTCGATTGCAAGCGAAATGCGCTTGCCTCCCAGACGCTCTACAACCTCCCTGACCTGCTTCTCGACAATCTTGCCCAACGCTTCCTTATTGAGGACGTCGAAGATGACGATGTCATCGAGGCGGTTCAGGAACTCTGGACGGAAGTGGTTCTTGAGGGTCTCCATGACCTTATCCTTAACCGCCGCATAGCGTTCGGTCTCCTCCTTATCAGAGTGTCCGAAACCAATATTGACCATGCGGTCCATGAACTCGGCTCCAATGTTAGAAGTCAGAATAATGATGGTGTTCTTAAAGTTCACCTTCCTACCCTTGCTGTCCGTCAGGTGCCCAGAATCAAGCACCTGGAGAAGTATATTGAAGACTTCCGGATGCGCTTTTTCGATCTCATCGAACAAGACGACCGCATATGGGCGATGACGGATGCGTTCGGTGATAGAACCGGACTCCTCATAACCGACATAACCTGGAGGAGCACCAATGAGCTTTGCAATCGAGTGCTTCTCCATGAACTCGGACATGTCGACTCTAACGAGCGCGTCTGTGTCGTTAAACATAAACTCCGCAAGCTTTCTCGAGAGCTCAGTCTTACCGACACCAGTAGGTCCGAGGAACAGGAATGAACCTATAGGACGGTTTGGATCTGCAATACCTACACGGGAACGCTTTACTGAGTTGGAGATGATCTTTACGGCAGCGTCCTGGCCAATCACGGATGCGGTGAGCTCTTCCTCCATGCGCGCAAGCTTTGCCGCCTCTTCCTCAAGCATCTTTTGTACTGGGATGCCGGTCCAGCGGGAGACGACGCCAGCAATTTCCGCCTCCGTTACCTCCTCGTGGAGAATGCGGCGGGACTTCTGTAGCGTCTTCAAACGCTTCGTCTTGGCTTCGAGATCCTTCTGGATAGCCGGCATACGGCCATACCGTATCTCTGCGGCGGTCCCGAGGTCTGCAGAGGCTTCAGCAGCATCCGCCTGGACACGCAGCGAGTCGAGTTCCTTCTTGGCAGCACGAATGTCCTGCAAGACTTCCTTCTCGTTCTTCCACTTAAGCTCAAGCTCTGCGGTTTTCTCCCGTAGGTCTGCTATCTCGGTATCGATTGCCTTAATGCGGTCCTTCGTTTCCTTAGACGTGGCGATGTCCTCGTCCTTCTTCAGCGCCTGGCGCTCAATCTCGATACGGCGAATCTTGCGATCGGTCTCCTCCAATAGAGGCGGCTTATTCTCTAGTGCAATACGAAGGCCAGAGGCGGCCTCATCGATGAGGTCGATTGCCTTATCTGGGAGGTAGCGGTCGGTGATGTAGCGCGATGAGAGTTCTACAGCTGAAACGATTGCGCCGTCGGTAATACGGACACCGTGATAAAGCTCGTAGCGATCGCGTAACCCACGGAGAATCGCCACCGCGTCCTCAGTTGAAGGTTCAGCCACAAATATCGGCTGGAAGCGACGGGTAAGAGCGCCATCCTTTTCGATGTGCTGCTGGTACTCCTTGATGGTGGTCGCGCCAATCATACGGATCTCACCACGTGCAAGCGCGGGCTTCAGCATATTTGAGGCATCCATTGCGCCTTCTGCGGCGCCGGCGCCAACAAGCGTGTGAAGCTCATCGACAAAGAGGATGACCTTTCCTTCAGCCTTCTCGACTTCCTTCATAACAGCCTTCATGCGCTCCTCGAACTCGCCGCGATACTTGGTTCCGGCAATCATGAGGCCGAGGTCGAGCGAAAGAAGCTCCTTGTTCTTAAGCGACTCGGGTACGTCACCTGAGGCGATGCGCGCAGCAAGACCCTCAGCAATTGCCGTCTTGCCGACACCACCCTCGCCGATTAGGACCGGGTTGTTCTTTGTGCGGCGCGAGAGAATCTGTATGACGCGGTATATCTCCTGGTCACGGCCGATGACAGGATCAAGATCGTTCTCGGCAGCGAGTTTCGTGAGGTTGCGGGTGTACTTAGCAAGTGCACGAAAGCGCTTTGGCTCTGCCACCTGCCCCTCCTTGGAAGTCTTAAGTTCCTTAAGGACTTGTTGAACGGTGTCCTCATCTATTCTGAAGCGAGAAATGATATCCGCTGCAGGTCCCGGATGCTCGAGAACCGCCACAAAGAGGTGCTCGGTGCCGACATAAGGGTCGTTCATACGGGCAGCAACCTTGCCGGCAGCCTCAAGGGCCTGTGCGAGGTCAGGAGTTAGATAAAGGCTATAGCTCGGGGAAAGCACGCTCGCTGTTTCGGGAGATTCAAGTATCTCAAGTAGCGTATCGGAAAGGAGCATCGTATCGACATCCATGCGGTCGAGCACAGAGAAGACGAGGCTTTCCTCCTGGTGTATGAGGGCGGTCAAAAGATGCAGGGGCGAAACGTGGTTCTGCCCGCGCTCTATAGCAAGCTCATGCGCCTTCCGTATGGCTTCTTTAGCCTTGGTGGTGAAGTTCTTGAATGGTGACATAGGGCAGAAATATGAAGCTAGTAATACTTATGTAGACGAACCAGACGCTACGTTATGTAGCCGGCGCGTCTAGCAAGGTGGAGATGAGTTCCGCACCCACATAGACGCCTGTGGTGCCGGTAGAGAGACCGACCACATCGCCTTCGAGGTTTACCGCAGCAGCACCTGCAGGGACAACCGGAAGCGTAGTGTAGATGCCTGAGGCGTCTACTTTCGAGATAATGCCGGTTGCAGCTGCGCGGTCAGCAGTTATTGCGATAACCGTCTGACCGGCACGCAGGTCGCTCGTAGCAAGACGAGCTGCGGATGCTACCTGTGGAAGCGCAGCGTCATCTGCGAATCCATATACGCCCACATCGTCACTGGTGCGGGACAGTGACGCCTGCGCCACCGAGCCGTCGGCGAACTGAATGACCGCTTCTTGCGGAAGCTCGGGGCGCATAGTGGTAGCGACGATGCGAGACTTCGCGAAGTACACACCGACCGCAACCGCTGGTGTCGACGTCGCGCCCGTGTGGATGGTGACCGTACGTGCTGCAGCACCCTGGATAGCGTTTGTTAGGCGCTCTTCCTGCGTGGGTGCTGCAGGCTGGCTCGGGATGGTCACTATCGGAATAGGGCCTTCAGCCGAGACAGTCTCGACGGTGCGCTCCACAATCTGATTGATCGTGCGGGTAACCGTCGGCGGCGCCTGATCCAAAAGAGATACGGTAAGGACGCCGGTAGCAATAGATACCACAAAGTTCACGAGCACCATGAGAAGCAGAAGCTGCGATTTCGAGAGGTCCTCAATGTTCATATATATAAGTATACCGCCATCGGCATACGAGGCTAGCCTGTGTATGAATCGAGAAACGCGACCGTTTCGATAAGTGCTTTAGCAAAGCGCCGTATCTCCCCTTCGCGAGTGGACGGGCCAAAGGATACGCGCAGGGTTGAGGCGGCGCGGACAGCGTCCCCGGTCATATACAATACGACCCGCGACCCTTCTGCGTCGGTCTCACAAGAGCTCCGGGTAGAGACCGCATAACCCCGCTCGTCCAGCAGTGCAACCAGATAATCTGTATCGCGTCCCAGAAGCGATAGGTTCAGGATATGGGGCACCTGCGCCTTTCCTCCGTTTATGACTAATCCTTCAATTGAATCGATGTCTGCCAGTAGCCGAGCGCGCAGGGAAGTGGAGTGACGAGAAAAATCCCCATGTCCCTTCTGACACTCAGAAAGAGATGCTGCGAATGCTGCGATGAGCGCCGAGGGCTCAGTTCCTGATCGCAGTCCCCGTTCCTGCCCTCCTCCTTCAACAATTGGCTGCAATGGGATGTAGCGTGGTGCCACCAGAAGCCCCGCACCTCGTACCCCTCCCACCTTCTGAGCGTCGAGCGTGATGAGATCCGCTCCAAGTCGTGCGCGCGTTATCGATTCAATCATGGGCAGCTGGCTAGCGTCCGCATGTATAAGCACATCGCTTCTTCCCGCCTCGACCAGCGCGCGCCGGATGCCCCGCACGTCGTAGCGCGTACCTGTCTCCCCACAGACGACATCAATTGAGATTAAGTAGGTCTCCTGTCGAAGCTGGGCCGCAAGTCGCGCCAGGTCGACCGCCCCTTCTGTTATATGGAGCGGTTCGATTTGAACACCCTCCCTTCCAAGTCCTTCGATGGTGCGGAGGCTCGAGGAATGTGCGGTAGGGAGGTAGAGAATATGTAAGTCCGGAAGCGACCTTCCGCTTCCCTTCAACGCTCCCGCAAGTGCAAGCGCATTTGCCTCAGTCGCACCGCTCGTGAATATGACGTCGTCCGCCTTTACCTCCATAAGGCGTGCGATCCTCGTCCTGGCCTCCTCTACCACCTTCTTCGCCTCTCGCCCCTCCATATGTGGCGCTGACGGGTTGCCGAAATGCTTTGTACCCTTTAAGAATGCACGGAACGCCGCGGCTGTTGGGGGAGCCGCAGAAGCCCAGTCAAGATAGGTGCGGGAACGCATACGCATGTGTCTAGCCTGCCACGTTGATTGCATTTGGCAAAGCGCTGTGGTGTACTCAATATATATGGCAACCGCGTCCCGAGCGCCAATAGTCGCTGTTATGGGTCATATCGACCACGGCAAGTCCTCCCTCCTCGATTACATCAGGAAGGCGAACGTTACCGCAGGCGAGGCAGGCGGCATCACTCAGCACGTCTCTGCATATGAGGCGGTTCATGAGCATGAGGGTACTCCCCGCTCCATTACCTTCCTTGATACCCCCGGGCACGAGGCATTTCGTACCCTTCGCTCACGCGGTGCAGCTGCGGCCGATATCGCTATCCTTGTGGTAGCTGCAGACGAGGGCGTAAAGCCCCAGACCATGGAAGCGCATGCGGCCATACTCGAGAGCGGCATCCCCTACGTTGTCGCGTTCACGAAAATGGACAAGAACGGCGCAGACATGACGCGCGCGCAGAGCTCTGTGCTCGAACACGGCATCTACCTTGAAGGGCTTGGTGGCGATGTGCCGTACGCACCAGTATCGTCTAAAAGCGGGGAGGGCGTTCCAGAACTACTGGACCTCGTCCTTTTGACCGCAGATCTCGCAGAACTTATCGCAGACACGTCCTTGCCTGCCACCGGCTTCGTACTCGAATCCTCACAGGATCCAAAGCGCGGCATTTCTGCGACTCTCATCATCAAGAACGGCACACTCATGACCGGATCTTTCGTCGTTGCAGGCGCTGCCATGACCCCGGTGCGCTTCATTGAGAACTTTACGGGTACACGTATCCCTACCGCGGGCCCTTCGCAGCCAGTACGCATCTCAGGCTGGGACCGTCTACCCGCTGCCGGTACGCCATTTGCGCTTGTCTCGACCAAGAAGGAGGCTGAGAAAATAATGAGCGGGGTTGCAGCTGCTAAGCCAAAGGACGAGGAGTCGTTTGGAGACAAGGCCATATTCCCAATTATCGTTAAGGCGGACGTTACGGGCTCTATCGAAGCAATCAAGCACGAGCTCGCCAAGGTCGTCCATGATCGCGCAGCTATCCGCATCGTCGGCGAAGGAATTGGTGCGGTCTCCGAGAATGATGTGAAGCAGGCAGCAGCAGGCGGTGCAACCATTATTGCTTTCACGGTTGGCACCGAATCAGGCGCGCGCGATATCGCAGAGCGTATGAATGTTTCAATAGAGTCGTTCCAGATCATCTACGATCTCAATGACCGCCTTACCGCCCTTTTGACCGAGCGTGCTCCGAAGATCACTGTCGAGGAAGTCACGGGTGAGGCGAAGATCCTAAGGATATTTAGCACGACGGGTAACAAGCGCGTCCTTGGCGCAAATCTCCTTACCGGCTTTATCCGGCTTGGTGACTCTGTGCGACTCTCCCGCCGCGGCATCGAACTTGGATACGGCAAGGTCGTAAACCTGCAGCAGGCCCGCGCTGACGTAAAGGAAATCAAAACGGAAGGGGAGTTCGGCGCGCAAATCGAGACCAAGGTAGATATCGCACAGGGCGACACGGTTACGCCGTTCACGCTCGAGACAAAATAATGGGAAACATACACGATAAGAAGGTAGCCACGGTGCTCACGGAGCAAGCGGCAAAGTACATCGCACGCGAGGCGGGCCGCGAGACGCTCATCACCCCTACCCGGTCGGACGTATCTCGGGATGGCAAGAACGCAACCATCTATGTATCCGTGTTTCCGGATGCGCAGAAGGATCATGCGCTGGCGTTCCTCAAGCGGCACAAGGACCTCTTCCGCGATTCACTAAAGAAGGGCACGCGCCTCTCCAGACTTCCCTACATCACGTTCGAATTCGACTATGGTGAGCAGAATCGCCAGCACTTGGACGAGCTTTCAAAGCAGATTGAGGATGGCGCAGCAGACTAGCATAGGCTAGTATCAGAAGCACTGGCCCAGTGGTGAAGTGGTAACACAGGAGTCTGCAAAACTCCCATTGCGCGGGTTCGATTCCCGCCTGGGCCTCTAAATTGTGCTATCGTCTCCGATAGGCCGGGGTGATGAAATTGGTAGACATAGGGGACTTAAAATCCCTAGACCTTTTGGTCGTGTGGGTTCGATTCCCACCCTCGGCACCATGAGTATCAGATCGTTCGTTCGCTCCATCCAACGGCGTCTTGATCCGTATGCTCCACTTATAGAGGTGGAGGTGAGCCGTTCAGCACTTATCCATAACCTGCACGCATTTCAGAAGCAGCATCCAAAGCTCAGCTTCGCTCCAGTTCTGAAAAGTAATGCATACGGACATGGGCTCGCCCTAGTCGCACACATACTCGAGCGGGAAGATGTTCCCTTTCTTATGGTCGATTCACTGTATGAGGCTAGGCAGCTGCGCCTAGCGGGCATACGTGCAAGGATCCTTGTTATGGGATACGTGCGGCCGCGTGACATGGTGCGTGTGCGTCTGAAGGATATTGATTTTGCGCTCACTGATTATGAGCAGCTTATGGAAGTCACGCGCAGGGTGCGCAAACCCGTACGCGTCCATCTGAAGCTTGATACGGGCATGCACCGGCAAGGCATAACGATTGCCGATCTCCCTTCCGCACTAAAAGCACTCGATGCCTCGCCAATGCTCCAGGTAGTTGGGGTATGTTCACATTTCGGGGATGCCGATAGTGAGGACGAGGCGTATACGCGAGGACAGATTACGATCTGGAAAGAACTATCTGAAGAGGTTCTTTCTGTCTTTCCTGCCATCGAATACCGGCACCTCGCAGCGACTAAAGGCGTACGCTTCGCGGAAGAAGCCGGCACCAACGTCGTGCGCCTTGGCATCGGACTCTACGGCATAGACACTTCTTCGCGCAATTCTTTAACACTGCGTCCTGCGCTTTCTATGCACTCCGCGATAGCTTCCCTGCGTACGGTTTCAAAAGGCGACTGGATAGGCTATAACGCGACCTACACGGCATCTACAGACCGTCGTGTCGCTACCGTGCCTGCCGGGTACTATGAGGGCGTCGACAGAAGCCTGTCGAACACGGGTGCGATGGAGGTGCGGGATGTCACCTGTCCTATCGTTGGACGCGTATCCATGAACATGAGCTCGATCGATGTGACGGAGGTTCCAGGGGTGCGTATTGGGGATGCGGTGACGGTAATAAGCAGGACTCCAGGGGATGCTAGCTCGATCACGGAGATGGCCAAACAAGCTGCCACTACCCCATATGTGCTCCTTACTCACATCCCGCAACACCTACGCAGAACCGTGGACACGTGAGTGGACTATTAAGAACGTAGAGGGTAGAATCCAAATCAACCGCCAGTAGCTCAGTTGGTAGAGCACTCGCCTCTTAAGCGAAGGGTCCCAGGTTCGAGTCCTGGCTGGCGGACTAGTGCGAAAAGGGACGGTCAAGCCGTCCCTTTTCAATTAGTGACGAAGACGGCATACTAGCCGTACGCGGGGATGGCGAAATGGTAGACGCGCCTGCCTTAGGAGCAGGTTCCTTCGGGAGTGGAGGTTCGAGTCCTCTTCCCCGCACTAATAAACGATAATTTTAGCTATACATTTCACCGTATAGTTGACAAAGTGGCAAATTTGTGTATATAATATACACAAGCCCAGATTGTGGGCATTTGCACCTTGAAAGGTCGGAATATGTTCAGAAACTACTTCCTGCGCAATACCGGGCTTTCGACCGGTATTGCTGTTGGGTTCGCCACAAGCGCGTTCGTGCTCTTCCTGTTCGCACTGACGGCGATTCTCTTCTTCGACGGCTTCTGGCTGCCGATCATGACGATCGCTATCGGCGTGTTCATCTCTATCGTCTCGGGTGCCCTGGTGTACAACCATGGCATAACCGAGGTAGCGGAGACTCATCGTGGCCTTCTGCTCTGGTTTGGCGCTCGCATCGAACCAGAGCCGGACGGTACGGCTTACGAAATCGAAGAAGGCACGCACTGGCTACTCAAAGTTGCCGGCATAGTGCGCGTTAATATCTTCGACACCAAGCCGAGGCTCGCCCTGCTCAAGCCAGTTGAGGTCGAAACCGAAAACGACGTCGAGGTACCCACCGAGCTGGCCGTCATCTACAGACCTAAGGCCGGAAGGCTCTACTACTTCAGTATGATTCCGAATCCCGTCGCCATGTTCACGCCTGCAGCGCATTCCGCAGCGCGCGTGTTCGGCGAGATGCAGCCGACTGTCGATGCACTCGTCAGAAACGGCCCGGCAATGGAAGAGGCTATCGCACGGGTTCTCCAGAATCGGTCCGATGGCCTCAACCAAGCGTTCTGCGTCAGCTGCGACAAGGTTGAGTTCGACGACGAGACCGGCTCTAGGGCCGAGTTCACGAAGGAGGACAAGCCTGTCTACACGAAGCAATGGGGTATCGAAATCGACGACGTCGAAATCACTGATTTCGATATCCCTGAAAGCATCACGTCGGAGTCCGCAAAAGTGGTCGCCGCCGAGAAAAGAGCGCAGGCAGCGACGATCATCAACAACTCGATCAACGAGGTCGCGAAGAACGTACCTGACGGCGTAGACGGTACGACTGCCCTGGCACATGCCAGGTCGCTTGTTGCCCCCGAGACGGACCAGTCCGTCGCGGTCAGGCACTTCTCTGCCGATCCTGCTACCCTTGCGGCCCTAGCGGCCCTCATCGGAGCAGGCGGCGCAAACCGCAAACCACAACAAGGAAGGAGAGACCATGGCCGATCACGGTCACAAGGACAAACCCGGGAATAAGAAGCGGAGTCCGCATCTCGCCGTACCAGTGGTGATCGGCATCGCTCTACTGTTCGCTGTGGGTCTCATCGTCATCGCTGTCATGTCGCGCTCCGGCACGCATGAAGGTGAAGGCGGTGGTACGACCACACCAGCTACGGCCGACGAGCGTCCGGTTCAAGATGCCCCGCGCATCGTGCACCAGGCGACCGCCACCGAGTACCTCCCTGTGCCGAAGAACTCGACTGGGGAGTGGGCCGAGGTGCGGTATCGTCCGCACTGGACGAACTGCACCGGCAGCAAGAACGGCATCGAGACGCAGTACCGGGCTCAACCGGGCGGTGACTGGCTGCCGGCCAGGCCGAACGGCTTCGTCTACGGATGGAGGTACCGTTCGGTAGACGAAACTGAACGTATTCTCGACCGCAACTGGGACACCAACGCGAACTGTTCCACCCCTGTTCCTTCCTAGGGCAACAACTCCCTCAGAAAGGACAAAGCCCCCGGCGACTACGTCGGGGGCTTTCTCTATCTACATCTTTCTATTCAACGCCTACGAGCCCTTTCATAAAGTTAAGAATAGCGAATGCACCGAATATGATTGCAAGACCCACGAGGCCCCAGAGCATGTGCTGTTTGCCCTCACCGCGCTTCTCATCATTGTCGGCATTTTTAATAAACTTCACCACGCCCCAGACGAACACTACAAATGCGCCGAGCGCCATGAGTGTAATAATCGGGTCTATGATTTCGCGAGTAACGGTCTCGAGGAAGGAGTTGAATGCATCCATACCTCAATAATAGCAAAACCCCGCGCCAGGGGCGCGGGGTTTTGGTGGAGAACGGCGCTAGTTGACCTCAGGCGCTTCCGGAAGCTCCGGAATGGACTCGTCAGTATTGAGAGTACCCGTGAGGATGTTCACGAGACCCCAGACCGAGACCATAATGAAGAAGCCGATGAGGCCCCAGAGCATGAGGCTCTTTCCCTTATCCTTTGCCTCCTCGTCATGTCCTCCCTGGATGAAGTACTGGAAGATACCCCAGATGAAGACAATGAACGCGATCGCGAAGACGAGCGGAACTGCAACGTTATTGATAAGGTCGATGATGAACGAACCGAGCTCCTGGAGGCTATCCACCTGCGCTGCCGCAAAAAGCGGAAGTGCGAACGCGGAGCCGATGTAGGCAAATTTCTTCATAGTGTGTGATTACGTACTAACGCCGGATACCCCTTAAGGATAGAACGGATAGGGGTATCGTCAATACAGCCTGTAGAATCGTGGGGAAAACTACTCGGCGCATTCTCCGGAGAACTGCGGGACGCACGGGCGCGCGTTAGCGTCCGGGCCTAGGGTACCCACGAGGATATTTACAAGGCCCCAGACGCTGAACATCACGAAAAACCCTATAAGGCCCCAAAACACGAGCTGCTTGCCCTCTGAGCGCTTCTCCTCGCTTGCGCCTCCCTGGATGAAGTACGTATAGACGCCCCAAATGAATACGAGGAACGCAATGGCGAATATCGCAGGGACAACGGTTGAATCAACAAAGGAGAGAATCTCCTCGACGATGCCGGAAACCGGCTCGAGAGTGAAATCGCTATTCCCGCCGGTAGCTGGCGTCTGCGCAAACGCGAGTGCCGGGACAAAGAAGAGTCCGAGTCCGGCAGATACGCGAACGATGAGGTCTTTGATCGTGGTCATATATGTAAGAGTAGCAGGATATAAAGGCCCTTGTAGGGGGTTATGCACGCTATGTCGGCAAGATACCCAGTAGGATGCGAACGAGGCCCCAAACGCCGAACAGGACGAAGAACCCTACCATACTCCAGATCATGAACGCCTTTCCCTGTTGCCGTTCCTCCACGTTCGGATTGATGAAGTACCTAACCACGCCAATCAAAAAGAATACGAATGCAAACGCATACAGGAGTTGAATGATGGAGTTGGCAAACGGGACAATCTCATCGTTCACAATCTCACGGAAACTTGCCGCTGATGCCATGAGCGGCAGAGAGAATGCTATGAGCATTTTGAGGCCATTTCGGATCATGAGGTGAGTGAGCCCGCAGTCTCTTGAATGACAAGTGAGATGGCCTCGGCACCAAGGAGGATAAGGCCGCCAATAATAGTCCACACGAGCGCTGAACGCGCCTCGCGAAGCTTCTCTTCATTACCCTGCGCAACGACGAACTTAAAGCCCACGTAAATGATGGCGATGACAAGGATGATTGCACCAAGCTGAACGACTGCTTGAAGAATGGCTTGAAGCAAGTCCTCGAGCGAGTCGATATCCTTCAAGGGATTCTTGAGGCCGCTCTCAACGCCGCTAGTTCCATCTGACGTGCGACCACCGCTGGTGCCATCTGTGGTCCCGCCGCCACTAGTACCGTCTGATGTGCGACCACCGCTGGTGCCGTCCTGCGCTGCTACACGCGAGAAGAGGCCGAAGTATAAGAGCGGGAGGAGCGAGAGAGTGTATTTCATAGTTAGATAGCGGCCTCAATGGACTGGTCCGCGACGCGCAGCGCATCGCCGACGCTCCTACGGCCCGTGGTTACATCCCTAATCATAGTGCCGAAAATGGCGTCGGTCTCAGACGGTGCTGGGGATAGCCAGCCGCGTGCAATTAACGCTTCCGGATAGAAGATGGGAGCAAAAAGATCGTTCGGTCCCGTCTTAAGAGACCCGCGGAGCGCTGGCGCCATTCCAAGGTACCGTGCAAACGTAGGCGCGTTGTCCTTATGAGAAAGCGTGAGCGCAGCTTTAAGGGCGCCTGATTTATTCTTTGCAGCCTTGGGGACAGCGAATGCGTATCCGAGACCGTACGTCATGCGCACCTCAGCAGTCTGTGGCTGCGGCATAACGGCCATATCAAAGTCGAGGTTCGGGTTTCCTGCACGGATGATCGATAGCTCTGATGCAAAGCCCGGATATAGTGCGACATCGCCAGCAAGAAATGCCTGGCGTGACTGAGGCAAGGAGCGATTCCAGGAGTACACGGTCTTCGTCGGGTTTGCGAACTGCGTGTAGAAGTTAAGCGCGCTCTCAGACGGACTTATGCCGAAGTTGCTTGCACTACTGGTGAGCGCGGCACGCATACCGTTTTGACCTGATGAGGTTATGGCAGTACCGGACTGAAGCAACAGCAAGGACATGACTGCACGTGCATTAGTAACGTTGTCATACTCCCCTATTGCAATGAGGCTCTTGGTAACCGTCTGGTCTGGTGTCTTCTTCGTTAGAAGTGCAGAGAGTCCGGTAACCGCTTCCCAGGTTTTCGGTGCTTCCGCTACGCCAACGGTCTCAAGCATTGGCTGATTGAAATAGAGGACCAGTGGATCTAGTACAAACGGAATACCATACGTGCCAGTGTCGGTAAGGTAGAGCTCAAATAGAGGTACGTAGTTATCAAGGAATGATCGCTCTGAAATAGTCTCGAACGGAATGAGGTCGATCTTATTGGTATGCGCCAGTAGCTGTTCCTGTGAGACGAGGATAAGGTCGGGGCCCTGCCCTGATGCTATCGCCTCTGCCAGATCAGTATCAAAAGTCGCAGCATTCTTTGCGACGTACTTTACGTTCCCGTACTCCTTGTGCCGCGCAATGAGGTCACGCATACCGTTACTCATACCGTCAGCAGGAAGCGTGCCCCAGATAGTCACTGTGCCTACAACTGCGCCCGGAGTATCGCCCTTGTACATGGAGAACATGAATATGCCCACGAACGCGAGCATACCGAAGACGGCGAGGAAGATTATCTGAAACGGGCGCATCTGGGTGAAGTCCATAGGGAAACTATATCAGGGAGCTGTAAAAACGATTGAGTAATGGTGCGGGCCAGCACGGAAGTCCTTCACCTTATGGAAGCCAGCACCGACGAACAGGTCGGTTGCGACGTACTCGTTCACAACCCGCTCCGGTGGTGGACCAAGCCCGTCATAGGAACCGGCCCAGTCGACGATAAGGAGACGCGCCCCGTGCTTCATAACGCGCTTCAATTCGTTGAGCATCCCTTCGCGCAGGTCCACCTGGAAGAGCGTGTTGGAAAGTATGACCGCATCGAGCGTATCGTCCCTTAGCTTCGTACCACCCGGGCGCTCAAAGTCGCCCCATACCGTCTCGATGTTGTGTATGCCCCGCGCAGCCGCTTGATTTCTGAGTGCCCGGAGCACATCCTCCTGGATATCCACCGCGTACACCCGGCCGGTATCGCCGACTATCTTTGCTGCAGTAAGCGCATAATGACCGGAGCCGGCACCAAAATCGCCGACCCGCATGCCTTCACGAAGGCCGAGCTGAAGCACGGTCTGCTTTGGGTCACAGAACGACATGTATCAAGTATAGCAAGCGCGCGCCCTTTGGCGCGCGTAACTCACACGATGGAAAATTCAAACGGCTGACCTAGTTTCTTTTCCCACTTCAATTTCCTATCAACATCAAATACGAGCATGCCCGCCAGCTGGACGATGTCTTTCTGCTCGAACGCTTCAGCTCCTTTCACGCTATCTGGGAGATTGAGTTGCGCGACTCCGAGCCCATTGAGCGTACGTACGCCAATCTCAAGCTCCCGCCGGGAATTAGAGAGACGCAGTGCCACTAGCAAGCTGTACGCATCTGGTGAGAGCACGCGCTCGAACATATCCATCTGCTCTTCGATGTGTGAGTGGGCTTCCGCACGTGTACCTTCTTTCGGTGCCTGCGGTCCTCGTTCCATACGACTATACGTCTGAGACGGAAAGTCTCCCTTCCTCGCTTACCCTAAGGATAACGCTCCTGCGAGGCATATTGAGCACGCCGAAATAGCGGACTGTGCCAGGCATACGCGGATCGTCCTCTAGCTCTATTTGCGCACTGTTGATCTTCTCAAAAACCTCTGCGAAGTCGCCGCCGGTTAATCCTTTGTGCCGCAACTCACTGATTAGGGACTGCTGCTCATCAGGTACACGTTCGAGCACTCGCTCGACACCGGCTGCATCAAGCTCCTTTTCAGGAGCTCCCTCTACCTTACCTTCCGGCATAAGGCGCTGCTTCCATGATTCTGGCATTCCTTCCATACGGAAATTATAGCGCGACCATGGAGGCGATTGAATCGCCCTCGCGCATCTTCATGATGCGTACGCCCTGGGTCGCCCGCGATAGAGATGGAATCTCTCCGGCGCCACAGCGGATGACCTGTCCTTTCTTAGAAATGACGACAATCTCCTGCTCCTTCGTTTCCTCATCCTCAAGCACCTTCGCGCCGATGATCTCACCGGTCTTTGCAGTCACCTCAGCTGTCTTGATTCCAGAACCTCCACGGCCTTGGATCTTGTATTCGGAGAGCATGGTCTGCTTGCCGTACCCCTTATCCATAATGATAAGAAGGGTCGCGTTATTAGCAGACGCCGGAACTATTTCAGCAGAGACTACGCGGTCGCCCTTCTTCACATTCATGCCGCGCACGCCGGCTGCCGTACGGCCCATGGCGCGCGTCTCGCCTTCATCAAAGCGTATCGATTGTCCCTTTGCGGTGACAATGGAAATGCTGTCGCCTTCAGACGCAAGGCTCGCGGAGACGAGGCGATCGCTACCCTTGAGATTGATTGCGATGATGCCGGAGCGACGAACATCAGAGAAGCTTGAGGCTGAGACTTTCTTCACGACACCCTCTTCGGTCACAAAGAATACGCTCATTGCATCACGCGCGGCGCCCTTAGGTACGGCGAGCACCGAGGTAACTTTCTCCTCAGCCGTAAGCGGAAGGAAGTTCATGATGCTCTTGCCCTTAGTCGCACGGCGTCCTTCCGGAAGGTCGTACATCTTGAGCTGGTAAGCCTTACCTAGCGAGGTGAAGAACAGGAGGTCGGAGTGCGCAGACGCGACCAGGAAGTGCGTGACGACGTCCTCTTCCTTGGTCGACATATCGATAACGCCGACGCCACCGCGCTTTTGTACCTTGTACTCAGCAGGGTTCGTACGCTTTACATACCCACCTGCGGTGATGACGAGGACAGACTCCTCGTCCGGGACAAGATCCTCTACAGAGATGTTCTTCACGCCGCCCTTGATGATCTTTGTGCGACGGTCATCGCCGTACTTCTCGCGGATCTCTACGAGCTCGCCGCGTACGACCGCTAGAATACTCTTCTTAGTAGCGAGGATAGCCTTAAGCCTCTTGATCAAGGCCTGTACCTCCTTCAATTCATCCTCAATCTTCTTGCGCTCGAGACCTGAGAGCTTCTGGAGGCGCATCTCAAGGATGGCCTGCGCCTGGATGGGGCTGAAGCCAAATTTCTTCTGCATCTGCGCCGATGCGTCCGGTACATCCTTGGACTTCTTGATGATGGCGATGATCTCGTCGATATGGTCGAGCGCCTTTGAAAGACCTAGAAGAATGTGCTCGCGCTCCTCTGCTTTACGAAGCTCGTAGCGGGTGCGCCGTTCAACGACGACCAAGCGGTGTGCGATGAACTCTTCGAGCATGCCTTTGAGCGACAGTGTCTGCGGCACGCCGTCGACAAGAGCGAGCATGTTGTAGTGGAAAGTGCTCTCGAGCTCGGTGTGCTTAAAAAGTGAGTTGAGGACGGTCTGCGGATGTGCTGTACCCTTCAACTCCACTACGACACGGATATCGTCTGCGGATTCATCGCGGAGGTCCCTGATGCCCTCAAGCTTCTTATCGCGCACGAGGTCGGCGATGCGAGTGATGAGGTCTGCTTTATTTACGCGATACGGGATGCTCGTGATGATGATCTGCGTTCCCTTCTTGTCCTCGACGATCTCCGCTTCGCCGCGCACGACCACAGGACCCTTGCCGTTAGTGTATGCGTGCTTTATATCGGACTGATTGAACGCGATGCCGCCAAGGGGGAAATCCGGACCCTTCACGAACTCGAGGAGGTCATCGGTGGTGGCGTCCGGGTTGTCTATCAAATGAGTAGTAGCATCGACGACCTCACGCAGGTTATGCGGCGGAATGTTAGTCGCCATACCGACGGCGATACCGAGTGCGCCGTTAAGGAGAAGATTCGGTGCAGCGGCAGGAAGTACGTTCGGCTCCTGCTTTGATCCATCGAAGTTCGGGGACCATGTAACGGTCTCCTTCTCGAGGTCGCGAAGCATCTCGTCTGCGAGCTTGCTCATCTTCGCTTCGGTGTACCTGTATGCCGCCGGCGGATCACCGTCGACTGAGCCGAAGTTGCCCTGGCCCGAAACAAGCAAGTACCGGGTTGAGAAGTCCTGCGCAAGCTTCACCATCGCGTCGTATACGGACGCATCGCCATGAGGATGGTACGAACCAAGCACCTCACCCACCACAGTCGCTGACTTCCTAAACTTTGCGGAAGGCGTGAGCCCCGTCATGCGCATCGCGTAGAGGATGCGGCGGTGCACCGGCTTTAGGCCGTCACGCACGTCCGGAAGCGCACGTGAGGTGATGACGGACATCGCGTAGTCGAGATACGACGAACGCATCTCGGCCGTGATGGACTGGTCAATTACGTTCGATCCTTCCGGACGGATATCTACTGATTCTTTCTTAGCCATGTATCTAGAACGGGATCACCGTACGGGTGTCCTCTTTAGGAGTATCGGTGGAAAGCGTGGAGGACGATTCACTCTCGACAATGATGAGGGATGGTTCGTTCGTCGCGCCATCAGCGTTATTAACTGCGCCCATGAGGTCGCTGAAGCTGGTACGTGCATCCTTGACTGCACCGGTAAGCTCACCGCTCGTCTGCGCCAGAGACGGCGCATCCTCGACCGGAGTGAGAATGAATACGTTTCCGGCAGCAAGAGCGCCGACCCAGCCAAGTGCTACGAGACCCGTCATGGTCACTGCGGTACCAGCCGCGATCTGGCGGCGTACATGTTCTGGCTTCTGGCGGAGGCGTTCGATGAAGTCGAGCATACGCTAGGGGGTTATGACTATGATAGCACCGTCCTTCTCGGCGGTGTCCTTCTTCTTTATGGTGAGCTTATCGACTCGCTCAGCCTCCCCACCCTCTTCCTTTAGGTAGGTTTCGAGCGCTTTTGGCTCACCCATGCCGCTCCAGTGCATCGGGACGATGATCTTAGGCTCAAGCACGGTGCCGAGCTTCATGGCTTCTGCGGCCGAAAGCACGCCGTCGCCACCCACTGGCACGAAGAGCACATCTATTTCATCGATTGCCTCGCGCGCGTCTTGCGAAAGCATTGGATCTGAAAGAGCGCCTAGGTGCACAAGGGTCATGCCCTCGAGCTTTACGGCATAGACCGTATTCATTGCATCCAACTCACCCTTCTTTAGGCCGTATTGGCTTTTGGTCAAAAAGCCCTGAACGGTGACGCCCTCCTTCTCGTATTCGCCAGGACCAGTAATAGCAAACGGTACCTTGTCGCCGTAGGTGACTTCGGATACTCCGTTCATGTCCGGATGGTTTCGGGAGACGAGTGCTATATCGGCGCCAAAACGGACAGCTGGCAGAGAGCCTCCTTTACTAATAGGATCGAAGACGAGCGTAAGGTCTCCAAAGGTGACCTTGAAACACTGCCCGCCGTGATGGGTGATGACCATAGTCCCTCCATTATACCGTGAATAGAAGCGGTTTGGTAGTTCATGAAGTTATACACGTGGACGCCTCGACGCAGGTCAATGCAGTGCTAGATTCAATACTAGGTGCTCCATAACGGAAGCACTCGCCACGTCCCCACGGGGACCAAAGAATGAAAAAGGAGTCGAAATGCCCAGAATCAAGCACGCTATGGGAGCCAATGGCGGCCACGTTCAGGTCGACAGCGCCGGCCACGTGATGGTCACCGCTCCCATCGGTAGCAACGGCCCGACCCCGCATTCCAAGGTGATAGCCGAGCCTTAGGGCTCGGACCGGAGGGGGAGCTCCAACTCCCCCGCCACACCTTTCCACACCGGTCCCATTTGGGGCCGTTTTGATTTGTACAGGACAATACTATTAGAGTATTGACAAGGATATGGGCCATGGTAGGGTATCCCTGTTCATCTGAAGGGAGAACCAATGAATACGTTCAACGTCCTTTTGAGTTCCACCGTGATCGCCGCCACCGCCATGATCCAGGGCGCCGTCCTGGCCTGATCGGCCGCCGGCCTGAGCGCGGTCCGTGGCCTAGATAGGCCAGATCGCGTAACCTGCTCGCTGCCTCGAAAGGAGGTGATGTGACGGACAACCCGATCAGGAGGCGGCTACCGCCAACTGCAAGGGCTCGTTCCAACAGTGAATTAAGGGAACGGACGACAGTCAGAGATGTACTTCAACTAGGGGGAGGCGTACGACGTCTCCCCCACCGAGGCCTCCGCACAAGCGGGGGCCTTTCCTATATATGCTGTATTTGCTATAGTCCTCCCATCGAGGGGCACGTGATATAAGCCGCGAGTAGGCTATCCCTAGGGAAACCTAGTACCTGCCGCATAACGCGCGCCTCGACACTACACTCATGCCTGAAGAAAAGAAGGCCGAGGCGGTGGTTGTTCCAACCATCATCATCGACCCGAGCCACCCGATGGCTCACCTTATAAACGATATTGCTACCCCGCCGAAGGTGGGTGACCTCATCGAGGGCACCATCATCGAGCTCGTGCGCGGCCGTCTCTATGTAGACCTCCCGCCGTTTGGTACCGGTATCATCTACGGCCGCGAGTACCTCAACGCCGCAGACGTGCTTCGTAAGAGCAACCCGGGCGACACCATCACCGCGAAGGTTGTTGATCCGGCAGGTCTTGATGGCTACATCGAGCTCTCCCTTAAAGAGGCGCGCCAGGCAGCTATCTGGAGCGAGGCTGAGCAGGCTATCGCTGGCCAGACCGTCTACACCCTCATCGTTGAGGAGGCTAACAAGGGCGGACTTATCCTCTCTTGGCAGGGTATCCAGGGCTTCCTCCCGGCAAGCCAGCTCTCCAAGGAGCACTACCCACGTGTTCCAGAGGGTGACAAGGACAAGATCTTCGGTGAATTGCAGAAGCTCCAGGGCATGCCGCTCTCAGTCCGCATCATCACGGCTGATCCGAAGGAGGGTAAGCTCATCTTCTCTGAGCGCACCGGTGCTGAGGACGAGGAGAAAACCTCCCTCATTGATAAGTACCAGGTCGGCGATGTCGTCGAGGGTGAGGTCACAGGTGCCGTTGATTTCGGTGTCTTTGTAAAGCTCGAGCAGGGTCTCGAGGGTCTCGTGCACATCAGCGAGCTCGATTGGGGTCTCGTTGAGGACCCACGCGCGCTCTTCAATGTCGGTGACGCCGTAAAGGTGAAGGTCATCGAGATCAAGGACGGTAAGGTCTCCCTCTCCATCAAGGCACTCAAGGAGAACCCGTGGAAGACCGCCGCAGACCGCTACAAGAAAGGCATGGAAGTATCGGGCGTTATCATCAAGTACAACAAGCATGGTGCGCTCGCTTCCATTGAGGAGGGTGTTGCCGGCCTCGTACACATCAGCGAGTTCGCTACCCCTGCTGAGCTACGCGAGTCGCTTGAGCTTGGTAAGAGCTACCCATTCCAGATCACACTATTTGAGCCGAAGGATCAGCGCATGACGCTCTCCTATATGGGCGCGAAGAAGGCTGTGAAGAAGTAAGAGAAACTGAGAACGCCCGGAACCTAAATGGTTCCGGGCGTTTTCGCTAGCTCTGTTCTTCCAGCATATGGGCAGTTTGTTGGTGCCAGTGCTCCCAGTGGAGCTTCATATGCTCGAAGCCGTTTACGGCGCCGAACGTATAGCGCAGGTAGCGATTGCTCGCGGCGGTACAGAACTCGGCCCCGAGCGGGATATTGCTCACGAGTCGATCTCGTACGGCGCGCAGCCGCACGAGCGGAAGTGACTCATGTCGCATCGCTTCGGCGACCGTCGGACAGACCTTGGGATCGGAAAGCGTGGTGATGAGTCCCGCAGCCGCAGTGTCGAAGTCCGGGTACGCATGACCGGAGAGGATGGCTACGGTTTTCATAACCGCGTCCTTCCTAGCCTCGGTCACCATATCGAACCCGATCCACTGGTATCCCTCGTACCAGATGGACAGAAGGATGCAGCGTTTGAGACCGGGCGACTGTTCCTCGATCTCCGTATCAGTGAGCCGGAGCGAGCGCTGCGCGATAACGCAGGCACAGATAGCAGCGGCAAGTATCGGCTCGTCATGAGCCGTAGGTGCTATGTTGTTCACGCGAAGATCTCCGTAACGGAAGTTGATACGACCCGATGACACCCTACCAAAAGCGCTGAAAAGTGAAAGCCGCCGGTACTTTTGTATCCGGCGGCCCTTCAGGTTATCTCCCACACCTCATCTGCGCGTTTCCACGAGAAGTGAGTGCGCGGTTTCCCGTTCTTGTACTCGGTGTACCCGTCCGAATTAAATAGATCCGGATGGAGCTGCATGACAACCTTATGCCGCTTCCCGTTCACATACGTTCCGGGGAACGAGTTTGAGAGACGCGGCGTAGCGAAATACTCCTCATAGGGGTAGAACTCTGGCTCGGTCTCCGGTGTGAAGACCAGTCCGAGTTCCTCTATGAGACAGCGTCGGGCTCCTACGGAATAGCTTTCGCCTTTCCCAATCTTCTCGCTTGCGCTTCGTTTCAGTGAACGCCGGCGACGCTTGCCGTTTTGAAGCAGCTGCTCTCCTTCGACGAGATACCAGAGTACCCCGTTCACCTTGCAGTAGATATCAATTTTTACTTTCCTGCAGGTAAGAAGCGGCACGAGCATGAACCCGCTCTTGAGCTCGCGACGATAGAGAGAGATGGCAATCTCCTCAGACGCCACCGAGAGGTAGAGGTCTTCAAGTGTCTTGGCGATCCCCTTCCCGTACTTGGAAACGGGAGCGCCGAACAGCTTCAGGAACGTTTTCAGCCCCTGTCGCGTAAATGCCTTCTTGGACATGTGGCACCCCCTTTCGGTCCGGCGCCAGTATACCTATTCTGCCCTTCTTCGCTACTTTGTATTGGCCTCGAGCATGGCCTTCTCGATGCCGTCAGTTACAAAGTACTGAGTCGCCAGAGAAACCTTTTTAAGTACTTCCTTGAGCTTCGCCTCCTCTTCCGGCTTGAACTTACCAATGACATGCTTTACTACTTTATCTTCTCCATTTGGCTTTTTGACGCGACCCTTCGGAGTTGCGCCTGAGATGCCGATCTTTATCTGCGCAAAGTCCTTCGTCTTCAAAGCGCGCATGATGCTCTCAGCGCCTTTGTGTCCTCCAGCGCCTCGTCCGTATGTCGTCATCTTGATGGTACCTAAAGGCAGGTCAAGTTCGTCGCGGATGACCACGAGCTTCTTTGCTGCCGGAACGCTCTTAACAAATGCGGGCGCGGCTTTGCCGGAATGATTCATGTATACATCGGGAATGACGAGCACTACCTTCTCGCCGTCGATGCTACCCTCGGAGACATATGCCTGCGCGGTCTTCTTGAGAGAAAATTCTGGGAAGCCGAGCTCTTTCTGGAGGAGCTCTACCGCCATCCGTCCAGCATTGTGCCGGGTCTTAGCGTATTCGCCCCCTGGGTTTCCGAGCCCTATGACGACGTAAGCCATTGCTTGATTGTAGCAGTTAGCTCCTTCTCATGGGGATGGAACGTATGCGTTGCTCCCGGCACCACCTCAAAGTCTGCCCGTGGAAAGAGTGAGGCAAACGAGCGGTGCGTGCGCACCGTGCCGACGAGCCCGTCGCGACCACCCATGACGACCAGGGTCGGACAGGTAACCTTCGATGCGAGGCGCTTCATATCTCGCGTGATAAAGTCGAAGAGCCAAGGCCTGCCAATCCAGTAGTTACGCATCTCTGGTCCAGGCATGCGCACTTTTCCATACAGCAGCCATAGTGAAGCGACTGGCAGGATGTAACGGTATTCGCGCCAGGATATGGCTGGCGCTGCGAGGATGAGCCGTTCGATCTCTGGATGTCGTGCTGTGTATTCAATAGCGACAAGTCCGCCCAGGCTGTGTCCACCAAGCGAAAGCGGCCCGACATACCATGATTCCTTCTCTATGTAGGCAATGACGTCCTCAAGATCTTCACGATACCCGGTCGTTGTGCCACGCATCGAGTTTGCATCAGGTGCGTTCGCGCCGTCTGCCGCATCGAACGTTACCACCACATATCCCGCATTAAATACCGGCTCGATGATCGACTGCATAACGCGCTGATCCTTCCATCCGCCGATGCCGTGAAGCAGCACGAATGTGCCGCGAGCGTTCTCGGGTATACGCAGCGTAGCGGGCATGCGCTTTTTGTGTCTGTTGAGGATCGTCGCCTCTATTGCTTTCATACCCTGCATCATAGCAAGCCAAGCGCAAGCATTGACGGCCCGAAGAAGAGGAATACAATTGCCCCATGCAGTTCATCGGTAGTGCGTTCAAGGAGATCGTCACCTTCATCGTGCTCGCCGTTGTGATCGTCGTCCCCATTCGCGTCTTTGTTGCGCAGCCGTTCGTCGTTGAAGGTGCTTCCATGCATCCAACGTTTGAATCGGGCGATTATCTTATCGTCGACCAGCTTTCCTACCGTTTTAACGACCCCAAGCGCGGCGACGTTATCGTCTTCCGCTATCCCAATAAGCCAAGCGTCTTTTACATAAAGAGAATCGTTGGCCTTCCGGGCGAGACCGTAAATATCGAGCGCGGCATTGTAACCATCACCCGTACCGATGGCACTACACTTACGTTTGATGAGACATATGTGGTTGCTGAGGACGCGACCTACAACCAAACCACATCCCTCGGTCCCGAGCAGTACTTTGTAATGGGCGACAACCGCCCCAAGAGCTCGGATTCAAGAAGTTGGGGCGCACTTCCGAGAGAAGACATTATGGGACGCGCAATCTTCCGGCTACTACCGCCGGGCGATATGGGCGTCTTACCAGGATCCGTAACTATTCCGCAATGAGCACTACGCAGCTTCGTCCAGATGACATCCTCCGTCGCGCAAGCGCGGTAGGCACCTACTATGGGTTTACCTCTCTTTCAAGTGCAGCAGCGAAGAAGAGGTCGTCCGCGAAGGCGCCGTACCCAGAAAACTTTTCCGTAGATACGCTCGACACACACGCTAAAGAGGTTGCAGGATTCCTGAAGCACGTGCGCGACGTCGGCCTTATCCCATCTGCACAGGCACCGCTGTTCCTCTGGCACACTAATGCCGCTCCGGGACGTCCAGCACCTAAGCAAATTATTGTGCAATTCCACGTGCTTGGTGTTGACCATGCGATCGCTGACGCTGTTCTCATTCGTGCAGTGCGTTCGTTCATGAGCGATATCGGCAAGCACGAGCCGACACTACATCTAAATAGTATGGGTGATAAGGAGACCCGAAGCCGCTTTGCACGTGAGCTCACACACTTCTTCCGCCGCCAGAGTGCGTCTTTGCCGGAGGACTGCGTCAATTGCGCAAAGCGAGACGTGTTTGAAGCGGCGGAGCTACTCGTGAACGATGATACGAGTGGCGGGCTGCTCCCCTCTCCAACCGATCATCTCTCAGAAGCAAGCCGCAAGCACTTCGAGTGCGTCTTGGAGTACCTTGAGTCAACCGATACTCCGTACGAGCTTGCGCCAGAGCTTCTATCTCGCGGCACGACTTGGGCCGAGACATGCTTTGAAATGCGTGGGGATGAGCGGCTCCATGCGTGGGGCTCTCGCTATCACGAGCTTGCAAAGCCGTTCTTCAAGAGCGCGGTACCGTCAGTCGGTGCGGTCATCCGCATCACGCTCGATAACCGTGCTGACGTAGCGCCCATCAAGGAGAAGGGTGCGCCGCGCTTCGTATTCGTACATATCGGCGACGAGGCCAAGCGCGAAAGCATGAAGATGGCGGACACTCTCCGCAAGGCACGCATACCGCTTGCCCAAGCTATCGGGCTTCAGTCCCTTACCCAGCAAATGCACTTTGCGGAGACCCTCAACCCGCCGTACCTCCTCATCATGGGCCGCAAGGAAGCCCTAGAGCGCTCTGTTATCCTTCGTGAGCGCAGCACGCATACGGAGACCTTTATTCCACTTGATTCACTGGTAGATCGCCTGAAGCTGGTCGGATAGCGTTGACATTTTCGGTGTTGATAGCGCTACACCATAGACCCGTTCCAGCCTGTAGCTTTGCTCCTGCGCCCGCCACCCTTACCGGTAGCGGGCGCAGGACTTTTATCCCGCTAGACAGTATTTAGGCCTTCGTGCTACTATCCCCTTCATGGAAAACGCAACACGCGTTGAGGTGCGTCGCGGCAAGAACGAGAGCTCTGCCTCTCTTATTCGTCGTTTCTCCCGCCGGGCCCAGAGCCTCGGTGTGGTTCGCGAGATGCGCAAGCGCAGGTACTACGAGCGATCTAAGTCCAAGAACGTGGAGCACAAGCGCGCCATGATCAAGGGCTCCCGCATCACCGAGTATCATGAGCAGGTGAAGCTCGGGAAGATCGATCCGGCAGCCGCACGCGACCGCCGCCGCAAGTAGAAAGAGGCCTTCGGGCCTCTTTCGCGTTATATACTTCCCTTAATGCTCGACATCCGTAACTTCACTCGCAGCAAGCCTCCGCGTCTTTCGTACGAAGAGATAGCGAAGGCTGTTCTTCCCGGCTGGGATATTTCATTAGTGTTCGTGGGAGAAACGCGTGCAAAGAAGCTCAATGAGCAACTGCGCAGCAAGGATTACACGCCGAACGTGCTTTCGTATGAAAGCGGAGACAAGAGCGGCGAGATCATTATCTGTACGCAAATTGCTAAGAAGGAATGCAAGAGTTACGGACTCACGAGCACGCAACATATCGGCTATTTATTTATCCACGGTTTACTTCATTTGAAAGGTTACCCACACGGGCCTACAATGGATAAATTGGAGCGGGCGCACACGGCCCAATTTATTGGCGTATCTGTACCTAATGGCACGAAGAATAACGACCGGCATTGATATCGGCACACACCAAACGAAGGTCGTCGTCGTTGAAGAGGTACGCACCCCTGAAGGTACGCAGCTGCACATCATTGGCACGGGACTTTCCGATAGCCAGGGACTTCGCCATGGATACGTAGTAGATATGGAAGACGCTGCAGAAAGCGTCCGGCGCGCCAAAGCACAGGCCGAGAAAACAATTGGCTTCCCCATCAAGAGCGCTTTCCTTGCGATAGGCGGGGTTTCATTGGATGAGATACGGGGCCGCGGAGAAGCGATCATCTCGCGGGCCGATCAGGTCATCACCGAGTTAGATGTAGACAAGGTGCATCAAGAAGCCAGGAGGGCCGCGGAGCCTAACTTCGTGAACCGCGTTGTTTTGCATGAGATACCACTTCAGTTCAAGGTGGACGGCGAGCGAGCTTTAGGTGAGCCGGTGGGCATGCGCGGCACCAAGCTCGAAGCCGAGTACCTATTCGTCACCTGTCTCGCCCAGCATGCTGAGAGTCTTACGCACGCCGTCGAAGCTGCGGACATAGAAGTCATCGACCGTATGGCCTCGCCGCTTGCAGGCTCCTACGTCACCCTTACCAAGGATCAGAAAATGAAGGGTTGTGTCCTTGCAAACATTGGCGCAGAGACTGTCTCCATCGTCGTGTATGACGAAGGTGTACCGATATCCCTAAAGGTATTCCCGTTTGGCTCCACTCATATCACGGACGACCTTGCGCTCGGATTCAAGATCTCCCTTGAAGATGCGGAGAAGATAAAGCTTGGCAGGCTTGGCGGCGCAATGTATTCCCGCCGCAAGATCGAAGAGATTGTCACCACGCGCTTTAAGCACATGTTCGAACTTATCGATAAGCATCTGAAATCGATCGGTAGGAAAGGCACGCTACCTGCTGGCATCATTCTTTCTGGAGGCGGCTCGGGCCAGGGCTCTATTTCTGACATCGCAAAGGGCACGCTCGCACTTCCGTCACGCATCGCAGATCTAAAGCTCACCTCCGAGACAAAGATTCGTGACGCTACCTGGGCGGTCGCGTACGGCCTTGCGCTTTGGGGGCTCACCGGAGACACCGAGGCGCCTCGAAAGTCGCCATTCGCCGGCATCAGCGAGACCCTCACCGGCTTTCTGCGCCAATTCATGCCCTAAGCGCATGACACAGGTACCTCACCTGTCAATATTTGCACGCTTTTCTGCTGTAGTATCATGATTTGACTACTAGAGGGTTTTTATCCGTACTTATATGTCCAAGCGAGTTACCCCTGAGATCGAGACGTTCGCACGCATTCGCGTGGTTGGCTGCGGCGGTTCTGGCAACAATGCCATCAACCACATGATCAATTCCAAGGTGAAGGGCGTCGAGTTCATAGCAGTGAACTCCGACGCACAGGACCTACATCGTTCCCTAGCTAAGAGGAAGGTCCACATTGGCAAGAACCTTACCCGCGGTCTCGGCACTGGCATGAATCCAGAACTTGGCCGTCGTGCGGCAGAAGAAACCCGCCAGGAAATTCAGGAGGCGCTTCAGGGATCAGACATGGTTTTCATCACCTGCGGTATGGGTGGCGGTACCGGTACCGGTTCCTCAGCTATTGTCGCGAAGATCGCTAAGGAGATCGGCGCACTTACTATCGCCGTGGTCACCAAGCCATTCTCATTTGAAGGCGCGCAGCGTAAGGACATCGCTGACCGCGGTCTCTCGGAGCTCAAGAAGGAAGTAGACGCGTACATCGTCATTCCAAACGATCGCCTTCTTTCTCTTGTCGAGGCACAGACAACCGCCAAGAACGCATTTGCGCTCGTGGATGAAATCCTCCGCCAAGCAGTTGAGGGCGTCTCTGACATCATCACTACCCCGGGAGAGATCAACACTGACTTCAACGACATCAAGGCCATCATGGAGGCCGCTGGCCCAGCTCTCATGGGTATCGGTATTGCCGATGGCGATAACCGCGCCAAGGACGCGGCAGCGCAAGCGGTCAACTCCCCACTTCTCGACGTTTCTATCCAGGGTGCCAAAGGCATTCTCTTCGTCGTCGCCGGTTCCGATGATCTCGGCATCCTTGAGGTCCAGGAAGCAGCGAAGGTTATCAGCGAGTCCGTTGATAAGGACGCGCGCATCATCTTCGGTATTATGCGCGACGAGAAACTCAAGAAGGGTCAGATCCGCATTATCGTTATCGCAACCGGCTTCCCTGAGGGCGCGTCTGCAGAAACCGCTGGCGGCTTCGAGCGCTCGCTCTTTGCGATGCCGGCCCCTGAGCAGAAGGAGGCTCGTGGCATGATCTTCAACGAGGTCATGAAGCGCGACACCGCTCCTGTTGAGGAGAAGGTCGAGGAGCCCGCTCCTGAGCCTGTAGCAGCTCGTAAGGAGCGTGAGGAGCCTATCGTCACGGCAATGCCTAAGCCGCGCGAGGAGGCACGTCAGGCGCCACAGCCGGCCGCTGAAGAAGACGACGAGGCATGGGGTGCGATCCCGAGCTTCCTAAGACGCCACAAGAAGTAGCAAAAGGCCCCGCTCTCGGGGCCTTTTGGTTTCCCCATAGAACGATTCCTCCGCTCGCGGTACACTTGGGATCTATGCACGATCTCATCATCATCGGCGGCGGCCCAGCAGGCGTCGCTGCCGGCGTCTATGCCGCACGTAAGCACTTGAAGTCCGTTCTTATCGCCGAAGAGATTGGCGGGCAAAGCACGGTCTCAGAAGGAATTGAAAACTGGATCGGCACGGTGAAGATCTCTGGCGCTGATCTCGCGCATTCCCTAAAGGCGCACCTCGAGGCGTACAAAGCTGACATGCTCGAGACCGTGGTAGGCGATCGCGCTGTTTCCCTTTCAAAGACCGAGGACGGTCGCTTCACCATCACGACGCGTGACGGCAAGACGTTTAGCGCGAAAGCAGTCCTCATTGCCTCAGGCGCTGCACGCAAGAAGCTCTACGTACCAGGAGCCGATGTGTTCGAGAATAAGGGCGTTACGTACTGTGCCTCTTGCGACGGCCCTTTGTTCTCCAGCATGGATGTTGCGGTCGTGGGCGGCGGAAACGCCGGGCTTGAGACCGCCGCGCAGCTTCTTGCGTACTGCAACTCGGTTACCCTCATACACCGGCACAACGACTTCAAGGCAGACCGCATCACGGTCGAGAAGGTACTCGCACACCCGAACATGAGAACGGTATTGAACGCAGAGCCAGTCGAGGTGCACGGTGAGCAATTCGTCACCGGACTAACCGTCAAGGACCGCGACTCGGGCGTGGAGACCCTTCTCCCGGTCTCGGGCGTCTTCGTAGAGATCGGCGTTATCCCAAACACCGACTACGCAAAGGAGCTTATAGACGTCGATGAAGTAGGACGAGTCGTGACTGATCCAAGGACCCAGCGCACGAGCGTGGAGGGCGTATGGGCTGCTGGCGACTGCACCGACGAGCTCTATCACCAAAATAACATCGCGGCCGGAGACGCCGTAAAGGCGCTCGAAGACATCTACGTTTGGATCAAGACGAGGGCATAAGAAAAGCCTGGACCTTATAAGGCCGCACTTTTACGTATGCGAAATCGGCAGCATTCTACAGCTGCTGGCCGATGCTTATACCCCCCACTTCCGTGTGTAGCCGCTCCTGCTGTTCTTCGGGTGTTTCGTCTTCGACGCCAAATTCATGATGCCGGATAATCTCCTCAACCGTGAACTCGTGTTCGTAAAGCCCTAGATCATGAATAAGACGCGCCCATATAATCGAGAGCGTGCTTGCCATATAGAAGGAGTATAGGGAGCGTTATGTGAAGCGGTGATGAAATTAGCGTGAGACTGTGACCATGTCCCATATGTCGCCCGCTACATTTCGAGGCTTTCCTTCAAATGGGAGATGATGGTTATCAAAGAACGGCATAGAGTTGCACTCAAGAATGCCTGCACGCTCCTCCTCGGTCCACGATGTGGAGATGTCACTAATGATGAAGTCGATGCCCACAATAGGCGCTTTAAGCACCCGTGCAGTCTCCTCAAAGAGCGCCACATTGTCGGGATGTACCTCGTCAGATACATCTGCGGTCGTGCCGCCAACGCTCCAGTTCACCTTCTGATGCAATAGAACGCGCGTGCCACTCTTTGGTACTGAATCAAACGTATAGTCTTTCCACGCAAGCTCTTTCTCGGCAGCCTCATCAAGCTTAATAGGATGGAAGTACGGGCCACTACGTGCTGGGTGTGTATTCTCTTTCTCGACTAATTCGCGAATGGTGTGCACGCCATCGCCAACTACCGTTGGCGGATCGCGCCTTAGGGTCGCTGAAAGCTTGCCGCCAACAACAGTCGCTCTATATACCGGGCCAACGAGCTCCTCTTCAATGACCGCGAATGGAGCAACCTGCTTTGCGACTTTGAATGCACGTACAAGCTCCTCTGGCCTATCGATATGGAGGACGGTGTGACGAGAAGCAGAGCCAGCGTACGGCTTTACGATAACCGGCGGGACAAGACGCTCGTATATCTTCATCGCATGCTTGAGCGAGTAGGAAGAGCCGCCCGAGGCGATTGGCAGGCCGAGCTTTGCGAACTTCTGCTTGAGTATGGCTTTATTGTCCATCCACCACACGCGCTTATTCCCACCTTTTGGCTCAGGAATACCTTCGAACGCGATCTTCTTGCCGTTCGGATATGTGGCGACAAAGATATTGCGTGGAAGGTTGAAAAGGCGGAACTCCCACATCTGTATGCCGCGCGCCTTCGCTTCCTCCCAAATCATGAGCGCAAGGAGCATAGTATGCTCATCCGGTTCATCAATGCGCTTTGCCGCACCAACAGCAACTAACGCGCTGAAGATAGCAGGCGTTACGATACGCTCTATGCCGTAGAAGGCATGGCCGAGGAAGCGAAGTATGGGGCCTGGAGCGATAATGGGACGCACAATCTCATCAATGAGGAGGCTCCAGTACGTGAGCTCGTGGAATATCGCATCACCCCCGCAATCCTCGCACTGCTTCGGCTCCCGCTTTTTTGTCGTCATAGATGTTGAGAAGTATACCGCGGGCATATAGGAAAAGCCGCCCATATGGGCGGCTGTATCCAATGTGGGGAGTTGCTTACGCAGCCTCGTCCTCGCTCTGGGTCTCCTCTTCCGGAGCGGCCTCGGTGGAAGTCTCCTCCTCGGTTCCCTCGTTCATCTCGTCCCCGTTAGGGGTCGTCATGTCGTCAAAAATCATAGTATTCGAGACGAATGGCCCTTGCTAGTGAAAGCAAAAGCCATCCAGTTACTGGCTGGCAATGATTCGACCTATACCTGAACTATACCCCTGGCGGATGAAGATTCAAAGAAATCTTATCCCTTGATTTTTGGCGGAAAGGGTGGGATTCGAACCCACGGTACAGTTTCCCATACGCCGCATTTCGAGTGCGGTGCCTTCGACCACTCAGCCACCTTTCCGTGCCCACATCCTAGCATTTTCGCCCTCAAAACTGTAGGATGTTGCTACGTAGACGGCCCCATCGTCTAACGGTTAGGACAGCGCCCTTTCACGGCGTAAATCGGGGTTCGATTCCCCGTGGGGTCATGATTTTCTGAGCTTATAAATACAAGCTCGCACAAGGTGCCCAATTGGTGTTTGGAACCACGCTAGGAAGCGTATGAATCTTCGAGGGATGGGTCTTTACCCGTAGGAGGTGTGCGATTGATACAAAGTTCGGCAAGCATCCGCTGCTTATCGAATTTATACCTTGGCTCGAACGCCATTATCTGCTCCGCATCACGCATGGCGTTGTAGAGCGAAACTGACGCGCCAGGCGATGGGGTCATATTGAATATTATTCGTTCTCCCACGATCTTCCCTTCGCCCAGCAGGAGCTGCCGACTGTTGGTATCGACACGCTGCAGGCGCATACCTCCATACCCTTGCGCGAACTGGAGTTCCTTAGCCGTAAGTGTGGGTACGATCTTCCGCAACTGAGGCAGAAGCAGATACTTCCCAACGACTGGCATGTCGTAGAAGAAGTTCTTAAGAAGGTACCAGAATCGTATTGGCTCAAGCAGGATAAAGAAGAATGAAATCCATGTCTGGAGTCTATGTAGTCCCGATACCCGGAAGAAGTCGAGGACGGTCTTCGCGTTGTTCGCTTCAAGCACAGGGTAGAACCGAGCGGTGGGCCCCCACCGCGTCAGACCATCCTTGGTAAGGTCTGGGTCGCCATGCACGGCTGCGAACGGCATGCGCTTCTCTTGGACACGGTACACCTTTCCGTTCAGTTTCTGCGGAGAGAAGAAGAAAGTGCCGGCAATAGGAATGAGTGAGAATTCCTTCCCAAGCCCCAAGCTTTTCGCAAAACCGAGGCTGTATGCGTCGGTATCGACGATGACAATATTTGCTCGTATGGCACCCGTGCTAGTTACGAGCCGATACCCCTTCTCGAAGGGCTCTATTTCCAAGAGTCGCGTACTGAGGTAGGTGGTTATTCTTTCGCCAGCAATCTTGATTGCTTCACTTACGAAGCTCTGCGCAAGCAGACCAAAGTTCACTGCGTATCCTTCTGAATTGAAAAGTGCTGCTACGGGCTCGTTTTCACGTCGTCCGCGCATAACTGCAGGCTCGATCTTCGCTATTTCCCTACCATCAAGGCGTTCTAGGCTCGGGAAGATATCTTTGAGGGCCGCATAGCGTTCATCAAGCGCCTGTACTTCGCTCTTGCCTACGCCGAGCACCATCTTATGGACTGGACGAAGGAGGCTGTCGCGCGCCTCTTCAGTAAGGCCATCGGCATACCTCTTGATCATCATCGCGGACGGATACACATCGCGAACCTTGTCGACGGTGTAGTTAGTCTCTATATCTCCGACATGCAGAGTCTGACTGTTATTCGTCGCGTGCGAGTTTAGGCTGCCGAACGTGCCAGCCTTTTCCAGGAG
>DASPLK010000003.1:0-12945 GCA_035627595.1 Minisyncoccota bacterium
TCCCATTCGCTACCCTGGCTTTCGTGCTTGAGCGTCAGATTTGGACCAGTGCGCTGCCTTCGCCTTTGGTGTTCCCCACGATATCAACGGATTTCACCCCTACACCGTGAGTTCCACGCACCTCTTCCAACCTCTAGTCATACCGTTTCGCTCGCAGGCTGGAGGTTGAGCCCCCAGATTTAACGAACGACTAATATGACCGCCTTGACACCCTTTACGCCCAATGATTCCGGATAATGCTTGGGGCCTCTGTATTACCGCTCCTGCTGGCACAGAGTTAGGAGCCCCTTATTCATGTGGTACCGTCAATAATTTCGTCCCACATAAAAGGTGTTTACGTGCCGAAGCACTTCGTCCACCACGCTGTATCGCCCCGTCAGGCTTGCGCCCATTGCGGAGTATTCTCGTCTGCGGCCTCCCGTAGGAGTATGGGCCGTGTCTCAGTCCCATCGGTGGGGGTCAGGCTCTCACCTCCCCTAAGCGTCGTAGCCTTGGTAAGCCATTACCTTACCAACAAGCTGATACTACGCAGGCCGCTTCCGAAGCGATAAATCTTTACCCTTACGGGACTATCGGGAATTACCCAACCTTTCGGTTGGCTATGCCCGACTTCGGAGTACGTACCTACGTGTTACTACCTCGTCTGCCACTGTCCTTGCGGACCGTTCGACTTGCATGACTCATCCATACAGCCAGCATTCATCCTGAGCTAGGATCAAACTCTAATTAAGAATAGGCGGAACACAAGAAAACTCATGATTCCTACCTTCTAGAATCGAACTATTTAGTTGTCATAGAGCAAAGAAACGCCTGCCCCTTTTGGAGGCAGTTCCTACATACTATAGGAAGCGGTTTGCCCCGTCAAGCGCCACCATAGAGCCCCCGTACGTCTAAAATGGCCATATTTGACGCCGTATATAAATTGTGCGATAATGAAAATCGTTTCAACCATCGCAGGGATTTCTGCAATGCTGTTCTTCACTAACCTGTTCGAGTTCCTGCGTGATGAGTGGGGTCTCGTGCTCCTCTTCGACCTTCTCGTATTTTGTGGCATCGCCGCACATCGGAAGACCTGGAGCTGGATCGGGAACTACTTCATCTTCGTCACGGTCTGCATCATGCTGGCAATGATCGGGAGCATCCTGGCTCTGAATGCCAGCGGTCCGCTCGCATCGTTTGCGGTTAACGGCGACTACTTCAGCACGCTGTCGGGACTCTTCGGATCCCTCATCGCGCTGCCCTCGACCTTGCTGTTCGCCACCGCACTGATTCTCGGCTACATCTGGCTCGAGACAAATGCTGACAAGCGCACGCAACCGCGCATGCGCCGTCGACGAGCGTAGAATCGTACATCCGCCCGATAGAGCCGTCCCGGCCTTGTCGGGCGGCTTTTCGTTTATGACATCACTTCCCTATTTATCCAGATTGCGCTCACCTCTCATCAGCGTATGATGGACCTAAGCCGTCACCTTGCCTATGTTACGCACAAAAAAGCGTGAATACGTTGTCGTGTCCGTTGGAGGATCATTGATCGTTCCTGATCAAATAGACACCGATTTCTTGGCAAGGTTCCGTTCCCTTATTCTTCGTAAGATAGATGAGGGACTTTCTTTTTATATTGTGACTGGCGGCGGAAAGCTTGCCCGCAGGTACCAGGACGCTGCAACCGCGACACGCGGCGAACTTACGCGCGAGGACATCGACTGGCTCGGCATACATTCGACGCGCCTTAATGCTCACCTGTTCCGAGCACTCTTTAAGGAGCACGCACAGCCGAAACTGGTGAAGAACCCAACCAAGCACGTGACCGGTCGCTACCCTATCATCGTGGGTGCTGGCTGGAGGCCCGGAAACAGTACGGACCTCTGCGCAGTAGAGACTGCGAAGAAGCTCGGCGCAAAAAAGATGGTGAACCTCTCCAATATTGATTATGTATACGATAAGGATCCACGCGTAAATTCAGACGCAAAGAAGATAGAGAAAATTGGTTGGAAAGAGTTTCGTTCGCTCATCCCTGAGGAATGGGATCCAGGCCTCTCTGCCCCATTTGATCCTATTGCAGCCAAGGAGGCTGAGCACATCGGGCTCGAGGTCGCCGTCATGAACGGCCATAATCTCGATGAGTTCGAGAAGTATCTGGACGGAAAGGAGTTCGTCGGAACAGTTATCTCGTAGCGGCCATGAGGGCCGCTTTTGCGTAGTATCTGATCGTTTCTTTTATATCGTACTGAGGGTCATCAAGCTCCTCCTTCGTGAACCAGCGGATCTCATCACTCTTTTCCCCTTCTCCCTCGACGATATCAGTCGAAAGCGCCCGCGCGAAATATACGAGTGAGAGGTGCTCGTGCGTATCGTTAATTTTATGGATGTTCATGAACGCGGGTACGCGTAACTCGCGATACCCTTCCCCTTCAGATACTTCAGGTGCCGAACTCATGAGCTCTACTTCAAGCCCGACCTCCTCCTTCACCTCCCTAAGCGCAGCCTCTTCTGGTCCTTCGTCAAGTTCGATGTGTCCACCTACCATGAGCCATACTTTGTACTTATCGTGCTTTCTGAGAAGGACCTTATCTTCGTGAACGATGAGTACGTCGACAGTCCAATCTATCTTCTCGTGTATGTGCGGCATATCTCTAGTCTAGCTGTTCAAGTATAAAATCAACGCGATCGGCCACGGGCATAACAGGCACATCCACTATCTCGAACCCTAAGCTCTTGTATGCAGTCACGTGCTCTAAATGAAGCCGCTCAATATCGTCAGTGGTTTCTACACGATAGTAATCGCTCTCAAAGCGGATAGGCTCAAGCATAAATACTTTCTTGTATGAGCAAACAGAAAGCTCAGCAGCAACATCTTCGGGCTCCTTGATTCCGCTAAATGCGAGGAATGCGCGGGCATCAGGATTCGCGCGATCAAAGAACACTACGCGATCCTTCGGTAACAGTACTTCCTTCTCCTGCTGCCGCTTAATTACACGCCGCTGAAAACTAAGCACATCGCCTCGCGCATCTTCAAGCGACTTGCCTTCCTGCATGCCCTCGTCGATTAGTTCGCGGGCAGTCTCTGGTACGACCTGGTACCCTCGCTTTTCTAGTTCGGCAATAACGCTCGTTTTACCTGAACAGACACCGCCCGCGATGACATACCACCCGCTAGACATGTGCTTCCTTCTCTCGAAGCACCTGCACCATTTCCTCAATAGCTGTATGGAGTTCCTCTATCGATCCATCGTTCGTGAGAGTGTAGTCTGCCATAGCCATGACCCCGCGTACGTTCATGTCATAATCGGCCTCCTGCGCCATCTCCCTATCTTCCTGCATGCAGAACTCCTCGAACGAGACGCGATCGGTTTCGCTCGCGCGCTTCGTGATCCGCTCGTAGCGGACCATGCGGTCTGCATCTATCGCAACCACGAACGCACCATGCTCCTTAAGAAATCGCGCTTCACCAAGTGCACGCACCGATTCAATAATCGCATCACCGCCTTTCTCCTGAGCGCGCTCATATAGCGCCTTCACAACACACTCTGGACCATGTGTCTTTCGGAGATCGTTCGCGACCATATTCATGCTCGTGCGATCAACTGGAAGGCCCCGACGCTCTATTTCCTCAATAATGAATGCGCGAGCGGAGTAATGGGTGAAGCCGTGGCGCTCGGCTAGATACTCTGGGAGCGTTCCCTTACCTGCTCCATTGGTACCCGTAACGCCAATAATCATAGTTAATCCTTCTTAGGCTTCAGTGCGAAGGCCTTTGCAAGAGGAACAATAAGGGGAGCCGCAACAAGTATGGAGGAGTACGTTCCCACGATCACACCTACGAGCAATACGAGCGCGAAGTTGAAGGTTGCAGGACTGCCGACGATGAGGAGTGCGACAAGCGCGAGGCTGGTAGTGACCGATGTATTAATAGAACGTGTGATCGTCTCTCTGACCGAACGGTCCACAACCTCTTCAAACGGCTCGGCGACATTGAGCTCGTCGTTCCGCTTCAGGTTCTCCCGCACGCGGTCAAAGATGACAATAGTGTCATTGACCGAGTAGCCAAGAATGGCGAGGACAGCGACGACAAACAGTGAGTCGACTTGCGCGCCTGTGAAATGCGCCCACACCGCATAGAAGCCGGCTGAGACAAGGACGTCGTGGAAGAGGATGAGGATGACCGTTGCGCCATATACCCACGAGGATACGGGGCGTGAGACCTTACGGAAAGCCCAGGCAATGTAAAGTACGATCGCGAGAATGACCGCCCCCAGTGCCCAGAACGCTTTATTCATGAGCTCGGCGCCCAGGGACGGACCGATCGAATTGAAGCGGAGCTCGGTTGACGTCCCGGCGCCCATATCAAGCGCGATCAGGAGACGTGTATGTTCCTCAGGAGAAAGCGTATGTGTCTTAAGGAGAATACCGTTCTCGCCACTTGCGCGTATCACAGTATCCGTAAAGCCGGCAGCATCAACCTGTTCCTTAACGATCTCAAGGTCCGGACGCTCACCTTCGTACGCGACCTCAACCAGTGAACCGCCGGTAAACTCGATCGAGAGCGGGAGGCCGAAGTACGCGATAGCAGCAATAGCTGCTGCCGTCAGAAGAGCGGCGATCGTAAAGAGGATGTTTCGGTAGCGGATGATGGTCATAGTCCTATGGCTTAAGCGTGAATCCTGAACCCAGAAGTGTACGAGAACTTCCCTTCATGTCTTCCGGAAGGATTGCCTTCAGGAAGACGCGTGTAACGGAAACGGCAGTAATAAGCGAGACGATAACGCCGAATCCGAACACGAGGGCGAAGCCCTGAACGATTGAAGTGCCGAGCCAGAATAGGATGATTGAGGAAATGATCATAGTGAGATGCCCATCGCGTATCGCTGGCCAGGCGCGCCCGAATCCAATCGTAAGCGCTTCGCGTACAGCCTTCCCATCTTTGAGCTCCTCCTTCATGCGCTCGAAGATGAGCACGTTTGCATCGACTGCCATACCAATCGAAAGGATAAGGCCCGCAATACCTGAGGCGGTGAGTGTGACCGGAATGAACTTGATGATAGCAAGGTTCACGATCACGTAGATAACAAGCGCGATGGATGCCACAAGTCCCGGCAGCCGATACCAAAGCGTCATAAAGAGAGCGACAAATGCAAAGCCGATCATCGCCGCAATGACACCCGCATCAAATGCCTCGCCCCCTAGCGTTGGACCTACCGAGTTTGAGGAGATGAGCTCTATAGGAACCGGGAGCGCACCAAAGTTGAGGTTTTGAACAAGGTCACGTGCCTCAGTCGGAGTGAACTGACCACTAATGGTCGCCGTACCACCCGCGATAGGTTCACGGATGACTGGAACGGAGATAGGCTCCCCATCAAGGAGGATGGCGAGAAACTCTCCCGTATGTTCGGTCGTGATCTGTTCAAAGAGCTGCGCGCCCTCTTCGTCAAAATTAAGAAGCACTGTAGGTTCGCCAGCAGCGCCTGCACCTTGCGCGAATATGAGCTCCGCGCTTTTGAGGTAACGGCCCGTCAGACCGGTTGCGATGAACTCTTCGCTCGTGGTTCCCGCTTCCATATTGGCAAGCTTGAACTCAAGCACTGGTGTTGCTCCGATTGCAGCGACCGCAGCCTCCACATCAGTTACTCCCGGCAACTCCACGATGAGGCGATCTTCAGGATTGCCTGCGACTGCGCTCCCCTTCTCTAGTTGTACGATCGGCTCGGCGACACCAAAAAGATTCACTCTCCGGTCGATAATGTCGCGGAGCGAATTGAGTGCTCCCTGCGGATCAGTGGTTACGCCCGAAATATCTGCCCTGTAGACAAGCTCGGTACCGCCGGCAAGGTCGAGGCCAAGCTTTACTTTGTACTTGCTCTCAGGCGCATTTGTTGAAAATACAAACCAGGCCAAAAGGCCTGCGACTAGAAGTACGAAAAGCGCAGGTAGGATGCGCGGTAGCACTGATTTCATGAAGTTAGTGTACGCCGTTCTCGCCGTCCCGCAAGCGCGCCAAATGAACCACATTACGCATAAGGTACGCGACCGCGACCGGCCCTACACCGCCTGGAACGGGCGTAAAAAGGCCTGCCACTTCTGCCGCTTCCGGCGCCACATCTCCCGCTATAGAGCCACCGAGCTCGCTCGTACCTACATCAATAAGTGCTGCGCCTGGCCTTACGATCTCCCTGGTGATGAGTGCGGGGCTCCCAGCTCCAGACACGACTATATCGGCGACGGGCACGAGCTCCCGTAGATCGCCCGACTCTTTAGTCACAGTCGCAACATCAGCACCCGCTTCCCGAAGCCAAGCGGTCGCCGGCTGTCCCACGAGCCATCCCTGCCCCACAACCACTGCACGCACACCCTCAATTGCTACCCCTCCCTCCTCGAGTATGCGTTTAATCGATGCGGCGATCGGGTGCATTACCTCTCCGCGCAAACGCGATACTGGCGAAAGCACGTCTGCATCCTTCTCTTCTGGGATCGCTTCAATGACGCGCATCATATCGACGTGCTCCGGTAGCGGAAGCTGCACAATAATCGCATCCTCCCTAGCGGCACGTATCTCATCGATAATCTCTTCAGTACTGCTGGTCTCAACCAACTCTCTAACAACCATATGAACGCCGGCGCGTTCAGCCTGCCGTTCCTTTACACGCAGATATGAGAGTGTCGCCGCTGAAGGTGCCACCACGAATGCAACAAATGACGGCGTACGACCAAGAAGCGCGACCTCTCCACGCGTCTTCTCAAGCACCGCGTCAGCTATCGCTCTGCCATTTATGATCATAGATCTTTGTGCCGCCGCTTATCCTCCGGCACAAATTCTTCGTACTTACCGTTTGTGTAGTAGAAGGCATCGAAACTCTCGTGCTGGTATTTATATCCAAGCAGCTTTGTAACCTTTTCGCCATGCACGCCTATCGGATAGGAGTACCCTCTCCAACTACCTGGTGCAGTTGGCACCTTGCCTCGGGATAGATGCCATAGAAAGAAGAAAGGAATGCGGACCATCCACGGCTTCACCGGGAGCATTCGCTTTCCTACTGCCTTTGCCATATCAGGACCTAAAACAGCGTTTCCTGGCGGTGCCGCGTTAAATGCCTCATACCCAGGAACCCGCTCTCCGAACGAGAGGCGCTCGACAATACCCACAATATCGTCCTCGTGCACGTACTGTCGCAACCACTTCGGTGTCACCGGAACCCACGACACCATCGCTGATATCAAGTCGTAGAAGAAAGACTTCTGACCCTTCAGGGTGCCTGATAGCGCTGCTTGAAGTCCAAAGCGTATGCGTAGATACCGACCGCGCGGACCCGTTATCGCCGCTGGGCGGATTATCGAGACATCGGGCCTACGGCGCGCAGCTTTGTATTTTTCTTTCAGATGTTCTTCTGCAATCCGTTTCTCTTCCGCATAGAGGTATGCGGACTTTCTAAATGGATCCTCCTCGGTGTACCAATCAGTAAGCGAGTTATCGGAGAACGCACCGTAGGACGCGACGGTCGAGAAGTGCACAAGCCGCGAAACGCTCTCTGTGCCAAGCGCGAAGTCAAATACATTATCAGACCCCTCGACGTTCCACTTCCACGTCGTCTGGCGGTCGCCGTAGCGCTCGCGAATGTGCCAGGCCGTATGTATGACAACATCAGGACGGTAGCTGCCTACCTCCTCCCGCCAGGTGCTGTCCGCGGTATTCGCGCATATATAGACGAGCTTCTCAATTTTCGAGAAGGACTCTGGCATCGGCTCCATATCTAGAGCGATGATGCGCTCGACGTCCGCGCGCGCAGCGAACTGCTCGACGAGCATGCCGCCAACGTATCCTGCTGCGCCCGTAATAAATAGGGTGTGCTTCATAAATAGAGACTACCAGGTACCAAGCCTGAAGAACATGCGCTTTACAGTCTTGAGTGCGATCACTATGTCCAGAATAAGTGAGCGCTTCTTGATGTAATAGAAATCGTACGCAAGTCGAGTCTTAGTCTCCTCTACCGACTGTGGGCTTATATTCCCCGGCTCATACTGCTGGTTTATCTGCGCCCATCCAGTGATGCCCGGCTTCACAATATAACGAACGTTGTAATACGGTATAGACTCTCCGAGCCGCTGTCCAAGTCCCACAATATCGTTGCGAGGGCCTACCAAGGAAAGTTCGCCACGGAGCACGTTGATGAACTGCGGAAACTCATCAAGGGATGTAAGCCGCAAAAAAGCGCCCACCTTGGTGATCGGATTATCACCCGCCTCCTCCTTGGTCCACTCACGGGATGATGACTTGTTGAATTTCATGCTGCGGAACTTATACGCGACCATGCGCGTGCCATACTTCCCTATCCGTTCCTGGGTGATAAAAAGCGCTCCCGGCCCTTCAAGTCGCATTGCTATATATATGAACGGGATTGCGATCAAGGTGACGAGTCCCATCGCAAGTCCTCCGAAAATATCTATCGCACGCTTCGCTAGTTCGTAGAAGTTCGATGAGGGCGATGATACGTTCTTCAAGAACCAGTCGTACTGAAGTAGCGAAAGCGGAACACGATCGAACACCTCTTCGTACACCTGGTAGAAATCGAGAAACCCGTATCCAGGAGAGACGAAGGATAGCGCGTATAGCTGCGGCAAGAATGGACGCAGCGCATCTTGATCCGTATCAATAACGAGCGTTGCTATGCGCTTCTCCGTAAGAAGCGTCGCACACGCATTAAAGTCTTCCGCGAGCGCTTCGGGCGTAAGCACTACCGGGAACTCGATATGATAGCGTGCATGCGCATTCACTTCCCTTTTCAACTCCTCAATCTCAGGACCTGCACCAATGAGTGCTGCGCGCTCGCGTTCACCAGGCTTCGTAAAGCGCGGAAAGAGCCCCAGTCGCCAAGTGAACATCATCGCAACTGAAATGATGAGGTACAGAACAAGATTTGTTTTCGGCTCGATGCCGATGGGCATGAAGAAAAAGAAGAGTGCCGCGATGAGGACGTTTGCCACCTGCGCACCAAGAATGGCTGCTGGCATTTCCTTTTTGAAGAGTGCGACTCGCTTGCTGTAGAGGCCCGCCATGTAAAAGACGAGCACCCAGACGCCGAACAGAAAGACGAACGAAGACACATGAAGGTACAGGAGTTCCATAGTTGGAACTTGGCCGTACCGGACGAGCAGCATGAACCACAACGAGGTGACGAACACCGCGATATCGCCCGCAAACAGGTAGGCCGTGGCCCTGGTTCCTCCGAACGTCATAATGAGAGGATTAGGATAGTATGGTTGTTATAGCATAGTACTAAGGCATGACCACGGAAGTTGCAGAAAAGCGCCGTATTCTCTATATCGTTACACTTGCTCGCTGGGGCGGGGCTCAGCGCTATGTTCATGATTTAGCCCAGGCAGCTCAAGCCGCAGGCCACACCGTTGCCGTCCTCTCTCAGGAGGGCGAGCTAACGGAGCGCCTGCGCGCAGCCGGCATCACCACGTACATCGTAAGTGACTTCCAAAGGAATATTGGGCTCTGGTCAGAGATCCGTGCCCTTAAGAAAATTTTTGCCGCACTCGCTGACTTCAAGCCAGATGTCATCCATGTGAATAGTTCAAAAGCGGCGGGGCTCGGTGGGTTCGCTGCCCGAACGCTTGGCGTTCGGCGTATTGTCTTTACTGCGCATGGCTGGGCGTTTAATGAGATGCGGCCCTGGTGGCAACGCGGTCTAATATGGCTTGCACATTATGCAACCGTTCTCCTCACTGACAATACGATCTGTGTATCGCGCGCCATTCGCGAGAATGGACGCAGCATGCCACTTGTGCAGAACCGCTTCACCGTTATCCATCACGGTGTTGAAGAGGGTGTATGCCTTTCACAAGACGAGGCGCGCTTCTTACTTGCACCCCATATTTCTTTCCCTACCTGGATTGGCACGATCGCTGAGCTTCACCCGAATAAACAGCTCGATACCCTTATCGAGGCATTTGCAAACCTCGCCGATCACTACCCCAATACCACTCTTATGATTATTGGCGGCGGTAACGAGCGCGTGTACCTTGAAGAGCTCATACGCATGCATGGACTTGAGGCGCGCGTCAGGCTACGCGGGCATGTCGAGAACGCATCCGCATACTTACGCGCTTTGGATATGTTCGTTCTCCCCTCTCGCACTGAAGCACTAGGCTATGTTCTCCTTGAAGCAGGGCTTGCTGGACTTCCGGTCGTTGCAAGCAATGTGGGCGGCATTCCAGAAATTATCGAGGATGGCAGGACCGGTATGCTCGTCCCTTCAGGCGATGTCAACGCGCTTGAGGAAGCGCTCCGTGCATACCTTGAGAACACAGAGCTCGGCGAGCGTATGGCAGGCGCGCTCAAGGAGCACGTCCGGATGCACTTCTCCAAGGAGCGCATGATGCGCGACACCTTCGCCCTCTACTAACCGCCTAGGTATTCCTGGCCCGCCTGTGTTCTCGGAACGCTTCGTCCATACCGGGCAAGGGACGCGACAATGCCGAGGGCCGCGAACTCGACTACCAAGTGCGAACCGCCGTAGCTCATAAACGGCGTTGTTGTACCTGTAACTGGCAGGAGGCCGAGGTTGATGCCTACATGCACGAGCATATGACTCATAAGAAGGAGTGTGACGCCAATAGTAAACAGCGCGTCAAAGTTCGTCGCGGAGCGCTGCGCAATGCGTATCAATAGGAAGAACAGGAGCGCATAGAGAGCGAGCACCAATACGACGCCAACGAACCCCCACTCCTCCGCAAACGATGCGAATATGAAGTCACTCTGGTACTCCGGAAGGAACCGGAGCTTGCTCTGCGTACCGTATCCAATTCCTTTCCCGAATACCTCGCCCGAGCCGGCTGCGACGACTGCCTGATATGCGTTATACCCAGCGCCCGTCGGATCGGCAGCAGGATTCACGAACGAGAGAATACGGTCTCGCTGGTATTCCCTAAGTCCAAAGAACCAAAGGCCCGATGCGACTGTAAGGCCTGCCAAGCCCACAGCGATAAGGTGGCGCATCGGGATACCGGAAACCAAGATCATACCGAACCACACAAAGGAGAAAATTGCTGCGGTTCCAAGATCTGGCTGCACGAGAATAAGGAGGATCATTGCGCCCGCATAAGCGCCCGATACAATCACGTGCCAGAACTGCCCTATCTGCGTATGGCGCCGGGAGAAATATTTTGCAATAACTGCGATGAATATGATCTTTGCTGGGTCTGCAGGTTGGAGCGAGATTGGTCCGAGTGAGAACCAAGACTTCGCGCCCATGACGGTAGGTGCAAAAACTAGAAGCGCTGCAAGAAGGAGCAGAGCGCCGATGTATCCCACCACGATGACGGGCGCCCTACGTATGAACTGCATATCAATGGTGGACAGCACGAAAAATGCGCCGATGCCTACCGCAAGCGACATCAGCTGATGTTCGGCAAAACCCGAACCTTCGCCAAACGGATCCATGGTGAGAATGCCGAGGAGCGATATGGCCACACCAATCGCAAGCAAGGGCCAAAACTCACGGACCGCAAAAAAGGGGCGACTTCGCACTATCTCATTCATGGCTCGCGGATTGGTAGTACAGGCAGCACTTCGACGCGGGCCGGCGGACTCGGGAACGCGCGGTTCCAGGTAAACAGGACGTGAGCCTGCCCGTATGCCCCCAATTGCGGGAGATATGTTTGGCTTGCCGCGATAGCGTTGCCTGCGGTATCAAAAACAGTCGCTATGGGACGAATGTCGTACATCGGGTATGCGGTCTGGTTCTCTATCTCAGCAGTAATGCGGGGACTCTCTGAATTCTCGGTCTCTACACCCGTCACGCTTGGCACGCGATGCCGATCATCTGGGACATAGAAACGTAACGTCGACTCATCGAGGGTTAAAAATGCTTGCGATACAATGCGATCGCCACGGTACGCTTCCGGGATATAGAGCGGAACCGTGCCTCCAGCAGGAATATCAAGGGTCGCCTCCTTTGTTCCAAGGAGCGTGCGCGACTCATCGAAGAGCTCCACAGTAGCGTGTACATTCTTTGCTGCTAAAGAAGGATTTCGGTTGTCGATGTATGCGATTACATCGTAGCGACCCGCCTGCGGAGAGAACGGACGAACGAATCGTACGACCGGCTCCTCTACTTCGTTAAGGCACAGATAGGTGCAACCGCCACCGCAGTCGACTCCGGTCTCTTCACCATTTAGCTTCCCGTCCGTACAGGTCGGTGTCTCGTGTATAACGGCAAAAGTAAGGGACGCGATGACGGCGACCGCAATAAGTGCGATTAGCGCGATAATGGCAAACTTCCTTCGGGAGGCCCAGGACATGCATACAGTATAAACGAAAAGGCCGACCCGTGAGGGCCGACCATGTTTCTTAGAACCCGAAAGCCCGCATGAGCGCACGATAGCCGTGCAGTCTGCGTCTATACGGAATCGTATAGAGAACAAAAATGCCCATCTCGCAGATCAGTACGCGGTCTTTCTTCAATGCCCACTCTCCCAAAAGGAACATATATAAACACAAAAACGCCCAAGGGCGTTTTTGAGTTCTAGACGCACGAGGCGCCCAGAACGCTGGCGACAACCTACTCTCCCCTTGCGAGTACCATCGGCTCCTGAAGGCTTAACTTCCGTGTTCGGAATGGGAACGGGTGTGACCCTTCGGACAAATCACCAGCGTTCTAGGCACCTTGCGGTGCTAGAACAACGAATACGCATAGAAAATCTCGGAAAATTCGCATCCCACTGAACAGTGTGATGTGCAGAATTCCGCACAGAAAACTGGGCATATTAGTACTTCTCGACTAAACACATTACTGTGCGTACATCTAAAGCCTATCAACCTAGTAGTCTACTAGGAGCCTCATAACGATACCTAATCTTTGAGTGGGCTTCCCGCTTATATGCTTTCAGCAGTTATCCCGTCCCGACATAGCTACCCAGCGGTGCTGTTGGCACAACAGCTGGTAGACC
>DASPLK010000004.1:0-40361 GCA_035627595.1 Minisyncoccota bacterium
GGTGCCGACGGTCGCGAGGTTTGCGAGCGTGGTGAGGTTCGGAAGCGTGGTGGTTGCAGAGAGGCGGTTGTCGAAGCGGGCGGTGGTCCAGTAGAGGTTCGTGCCTTCTGCAAGATCAGACGTGCTCTTGGTTGCGAGCCATGCGTTAGTGGAAGTAGTCGAGAAGAAGTTGTTCTGCTCTTTCCAGTAAGCTGCGGAGGTCGTCGAGAAGAAGTAGCCCTTGTCGAAGGTGTCGAGGTACGTAAGAACGCGCGCATTTGTGTAATAGAGGTTTGTGCCCTCTGCGAGGTTAGACGTGCTCTTGGTTGCGAGCCATGCGTTGGTGGAAGTAGTCGAGAAGAAGTCAGTCTGACTCTTCCAGTAGGCAGCTGAGGTGGTGCTAAAGGAGTTTGCGAGGTAGTAGCTTCCCTCCTGTCCGTCGAAGGTGCCGGTCCAGTCGCCGGTGACGTCTGCAACGTAGTCCGCACCTGCGGTTGCGAGGGAAAGGACGCCGCTCGTTGCCTTCACAAGACCAGAGCCAAGACCAGAGAACGTAACGGTGCCGGTTGCTGTGATATTCGCGGACGTAATATTGCCCGAGAAGAGCGCATTACCCTGCACTGCGAGCTTGTGAAGCGGCGACGGCGAGGTAGTCGCGATGCCAATCGTATTGCTGAAGTATGAGGTGCCAAATACTTCGAAGATGCTGTTTGCAGTTGTGGTTGCGCTGCTGCCGATGATCACCGCATCAGAAGTATCGGTCGTGTAGATTGCAAGACTGTCAGTTGTCGTTGCCCATGCACCTTCGCCGCCGCCGCCGCCAGTCGTTATGTCCGATCCCCATGACGGAAGACCGCCCGATAGCTTCAAGACCTGACCATTCGCCCCTTTCGGGAGCGGAGTCAGCGCACCGGCGTTATCGGCGTACAAGATATCGCCCGGGCTGTAGCTAGTCATACCCGTACCGCCCTGATTCTGCGAGACGGTGCCCGTAATATCTGCAAATGCGATACCGAGCGTGGAGGTTGCGATATTGTTCCAAGCGCTGCCGCTCCAGCTAAGCAGGTTGCCGAACGACTTAGTCATGCTTGCGACATCCGAAAGGTCCTCGATCGAGTTGTTGGTGAGGTCGTCTGCAGTACGCGCAGTCTGCTGTGTCTCCCAGTAATTTGCGGAGGTCGTAGAGAAGCTGTTTGCGAGGTAGTAGCTTCCCTCCTGTCCGTCGAAGGTGCCGGTCCAGTCGCCACTCGTATCATCGAGGTAGTCAACGCCTGGGACCGCGATACCGAGCACTCCGCCAGTTGATTTGACGAATCCGTCGCCGAGGCTGGAGAACGTCACTGTACCGGTCGCCGTCAGTGTGCCGCCAAGGTAGGTGTTGCCTGCAACCGAAAGCTTTGCGAGCGGCGACGTCGTACCGACGCCGAAGTTACCGGAGGTGACGTAGACGCCGCCGGTGCCGTTTCCAGCGAGCGAAATGCCGCCATTGAGGTTCGTTGCAGATATGGTGTTGGTCGCAACGGTGATATTGCCCGCAGCAATACCGTTCGGGACCGGAAGCGTCGAGAGATCGGAGGTGACGATGCTCTTGCCACCCGTGATGTTTAGGTTGCTCTTGAAGATGAGCTGGCCGGTTGCGTTTGCGTTGAGTTCAATGTTACCGCCATCGGTCGTCTTTATCTTGAGGTTCTGAGTCGGATCTGCAGTCACGACGATGTCGGTGGTCGCATCCTCCTCAAGCACCTTCTGGCCGTTGATGTAGAGCGAGCCTGGACCGATGTATACATCGCGCCACATGCGGCTCGGCGTACCGAGCGAGTACACGTTGTCTGCGGTTGGGATGATATCGCCGGCAATCGAGACTTCTTCGAGGTGCGTTGTGCCGGTAATTGTAAAGTCGCCGACGATAGTCGAGGATGCCTGTGCAAGGATGCCGGAATTAAATGTCTGGAGTGGACCCCAGGTGTTTGCGGTCGTTGTGCCAAACGCAAGCGACAGTACGTTGCTTGAGTACTGGAGCGGATATGTCGCTGTAAAGGTCGGTGTGAGGCCAAGCGATGAAGTCGCTACATTCGTCCATGCGCTACCGTTCCAGGAAAGTAGATTGCCCCAGCTCTTGGTCATCGCTGCCACGTCCATTAGGTCCTCGATCGAGTTGTTGGTCAGGTCATCTGCAGTGCGTGCGGTCTGCTGGGTATCCCAGTAGTTTGCGGAGGTCGTTGAGAAGAAGTAGCCCTTCGATACCGTATCGAGGTAGGTTGCGACGCGACTGTTGCTGTAGAAGAGATTCGTACCGCCCTCAGGGATATCGTCTGAATCATTGAGATCGAGATCGAAGTAATTCTGCGTCGCATGATTGCCCCAGCTGTATGCCGTTGCCCATTCGGTCGTCGAAGCTGCAAGCGGGATGGTATAGCCGGCTGAGAGCGATAGCACACCAGTTGCGCTGTTGTAACTCAAGCCTGCTGCGGAAGAAGAGAGCGCGGCGCGGGCGCGTGCATCGGTGTAGTAGAGGTTGGTTGATCCCTCAAGGAGCGCATCAGTCGTGGTGCCTGCGAGTGCTGATGCGAAGCGGTTGAGCGTGTAGTAAAGATTCGCACCCTCAGCAATGTCATCGGTGGACTTGGTGCCAAGCCACGTGTTTGCGGAGGTCGTTGAGAAGAAGTAGCCCTTGCCGAGCGAATCGACGTACGAAAGGACACGTGCGTCGGTGTAGTAAAGATTAGATCCCTCTGCAAGATCATCCGTGCTACGTGTAGCAAGCCAGGAGTTTGCAGAAGACGTAGAGAATGAGTTAGCAAGGTAATACGAACCCTCATAGCCGTCGAAGGTGCCAGTCCAATCGCCGGTTGCATCAGCAAGATAGTCGACGCCCGGAGTTGCGACCGATATGACGCCTGCATCTGCGCGCAGTAGTCCGTCAAGCGTACCGAAGCGCGCCTGTCCTGATACGAAGAAATTAGTCGAGGTCGCATTGGTAGTGATGATGTCTGCAAAGTTCGAGACGCCCGTGAAGGTCGGTGCGTTCGAGAAAACTACTGATCCCGTACCCACCTCGTCAGAGAGGATGCCAGCAAGCTCTGCTGAGGTGTCGACTTCCGTAGTAAGAAGCACCATCGGATCGAGGTATGCAGGCGCGATTGCGGAACCCTGCCATACGCCGCTCGTGATGGTACCGAGCGTCGTGAGACTTGGAAGCGAAGTGATGCCTGTGTGCGTGGTAGTTGCGTGCCAATCTGAAAGCGAGAACTTTGCATTAAGCGCGTTCTGCAGATCAGTCTGATCGGAGAGCGTGCCGGTAATATCTCCCCACGCAACGCCCGTAACGAATCCAAAGGAACTGGTCGCTACATTCGTCCATGCGCTACCGTTCCAAGTCAAGAAATCGTTCACATTTGGCGTCATTGAAGCGACATCCGAAAGATCCTCGATCGAGTTGTTGGTCAGGTCATCTGCAGTGCGTGCGGTCTGCTGGGTCTCCCAGTAGTTTGCGGAGGTCGTTGAGAAGAAGTAGTCCTTGCTGTAGGTATCAAGAAGCGTTGAGACGCGTGCATCGGTGTAGTAAAGGTTCGTGCCTTCTGCAAGCGCATCAGTAGTAGTTGCAAACCAAGCAGAGAGCGAAAGCTTAGCGTCAAGCGCGTTCTGCAGGTCGGTCTGGTCGGAAAGCGTGCCGGTGATGTTGCCCCACTCTGCGCTCGTAATACCAAGAGATGAGGTCGCCATAAGTGCGTACCCTCCTGTTCCATTGCCAACGAGAAGCTGTCCGAAGACTGGCGCCGTACCTGTGCCAGTACCGCCGTTTGAAACCGGAAGCACATCTTCTACATCGGTAGCAAGTGAGACGAGTGATGTAGCAATTGCACCTCCGGTTGCACGAAGGATGCCGTTAAGAGAACCAATCGAAAGCGATGGTGTCGTTAGGGCCCCTGCGGTTGATATCGTTGTCGTGCCCGTTGAACCAAACGCTGCGGAGTTCGACGAGAACGACGTAGCGGTCGCATTACCGAGCTGTAGATCTGATGGAAGAGAAAGTGTAACGCCACCTGCGCCGTTGTCAGCTACAGATATCTGGTTTGCTGTACCCGTGACCCAAGTCGAAAGGTCTGTTGAAGTGGCAGCTCCCGAACTATCCGCAAAGAGCAACCTCGATGGTGTAATCCCTGAAAGACGGAAGATGCCGGACACTGAGAGGTTCGTCGAAGTTGCGTTCGTTGTGGTCGCATTTGTAAGCGTTGCATTGGTAGCAGAAAGTGTCGTCACTACAGCATTCGTAATGGTTGCAAGCGTCGATGTGAAAGTATCAATCGTACCGGTTGTTGCACGGAAGAGCGTTGCAAAAAGATTCGTTGAGGTTGCGTTTGTGGTGGTCGCATTAGTCGCAAGCAAGTTTGCAAATGTTGATGACGTTGCAAACAAGGTATTTACACTAAGCGAATTGCCGGTTGCGGTAGCGAACTGGAGTGGACCTGCAAATGTAGAGGTCGCCGTCGTTGATGTCGCATTAAATGACGGTGCGCTGATAGTAGAAGTTACGTTGAGCGTTGCGACATTAAATGTACCCACGGTGAGCTCGCCCGTTATGTTCGCGTCACCGTTAACTGTAATGCCGCCATTTACCGTCGTCGTACCAGAAGAGAATGAGCCGCCGATGGAGCCGTTGCCGCTAATTGTTATAGAGTCACCAGTGATATCACCGCCAATAGTTCCGCCTCCGCCGTCTACATCGATGTCATCAATTCGGTCATAGACGTTAGCAAAGCGCTCATCAAGTGCGTAGAACGACAACCAGACTGGGCGCAGCAAGTACTCACCGAAGCCTGAGAGTGCGTATGTGAGGAACTCAGCACTAACACCATTCACGGTCGTGCGATTGTCAGTGGCGTTGGTAATGTAGCGCGTTATGTTCTGCGTGATGTTCTGAATTGTCGTAGTGCCCTGAACAATCGTAGTCGTTGAATTCAAAGGTGCTGACGTTGTTGCACTTGAAATAGAAACTGGATCTGGAGTATCCACTACGTGCACCTGCACGTTTGTGCGGGGAGCGAAGAATGCGGCAACTTTGCGCTCAGTGTCTGCAAAGAAGTTGTCGATGGTTGCGTAGGTAAAATATGCAATCGACTTTGCCACCTCTACCATTGGCGAAGAGCTATTTGAAGCTGCTGCAGAAAGTGCATTCATCTCTGAGATTGAGCCCTGCGCCTCACGCACGTCCGCAATAGATTCTTCTTTCGATGTAAATACTCCTGTAGATGCAGAAACCACTATGAATGTAATAAGGAGCGCGGCAGTTGCGCGAGTGTATGTATGAACAGGATTGTATGTAAAACGCTGCGCAAAAACTTTACGTGTAACGGTAACGACAGGCTGCACCTCGCGGTATTCATTCTTTCGCTTCTCCGCAAGTTCCTCGTGAAGCTTTTTCTTCTCCTCCTCTACCTTAGATAGGTGCACCTGGAGGTCATCCGCCTTAATTACCCATGCCTTCCCGTTTCGGGTTGATGGAAGCTCTCCAGAACGGCAAAGAGAGCTGATGTATGCAGGAGAGTAGCCCGATGCCTTAGCGGCTTCGTAGGTGGAGAGAAGATTCTGTTCTCGGCGCTGAACCTCCCAATACTCATCTTTACGCTTGCGCGCAAGTTCTTCTGCCTGACGCTTCTTCTCGTCTTCAACTTTTGAAAGATATGCCTTGAGGTCTGATCGTTTGATCATCCATGCCTTCCCGTTTCGGGTTGATGGAAGCTCTCCAGAACGGCAAAGAGAGCTGATGTATGCAGGAGAGTAGCCCGATGCCTTAGCGGCTTCGTAGGTGGAGAGAAGATTCTGTGAAGGCTTCGAAGACATCCTGAAAGGTACCTGAGATATCTATATTTTATATAGCTATCTCACTTCCTCCTACAAAACACGTGGGGATAGTCTTTATATATTTATAAAAGATTCCTTATCAAAATAATTTTCTTTTATGTCGTGAGCCGGTGTGCGTGCGTGGAGGTTAGATTTAATCCAGAGCTCCAAAGTCACATCCCAAGTCAGTTGACTTCAACGTGTATCGAAACTCGCACATTACTCACCAAATAACTCTTATAAAAGCTAATTTCGAATGTAAGTAGGTTGTACTTATCAGTGAATTCGATTCCTAGAGCCACAGAACCCCTTTCCCTGATTCTTTTGCACCTTATGCTAACAAAGTGGCTTCTTGTAAGTAATGATCCTTCTGCTCTATATATACGCGCTGCTATCCGAGATTCTCGTTTATCCGAGATTAAATATGGCTTATTTACACGCAAGTTGAATGTACGCACTTATGCAGGCCCGACTAGTAGAGCTGGGACGGTACCATCGTGAGGAGACCAATGCAGCTTGAGCTAGCGCTTCTCCTGAAGGGTTAGGAAGTCTGCTACAGATGCTGTGGCGGCTCTAGGCGTGTCACCAAGTACATCTGATGTCAACTGTATTACTCCTAAAGTAGCGCCGGCTATTTCGCCTCCTAGGGCATTTTGTATCTGTCCGCTTTCTGATCTTATGCCCTGTGATGCTTTCAGCATTCCCTCCCCAATTGCTATTTGGGGCACAACAATCATACGCGCGAGCTCGTGTGCGGTGTCTATCCAAAGCGTAACTACTGGCATCTCCTCAAGCTTCAACCCAGGAATTCCCTTTGCTGCAACTGCGATCGTGGAATCACCAATCATGTACGCGCTTTGCACCGCAGTACTAGCTACATACTGAGTGCCATCCACCCATGCATAAAGGCCGCTTATATAGGCACCCATAGCCTTATGTTGAATATCTAAAATTCTACGCATGAGTACCTCTGAGACAGCAATGTAAGGGTCTGCTGCAATCCAGATAACGCGCGACATGCTCTCAAAGTGCTCATCGCTTACTTTCATTACTATTGCATGCTCTTTGTCAGGTAGATGGCTTTCCCTTGGCTCAAAATTAGCCAATAAAGGTCGCTCTTCTGCGTAAAGAGGCTGTTCAATGGGAACTAAGTTGATATAAGGGACGAAAAGGCCTTCCAGACCAGACGAGAATGAGAAATACGAGCTCGCACCACCACTAGCTGGCAAACTTTCGACGTCTGTATTTGCGGCGGCCACAGAAGCCATATGTGCGCTAGCGCGCTTAGGTATTTGAGCGATTTCTCCACGCACACCTTCAACTAAGCTAATAAGCCGATTTCCGGCATCGATTGAAGCGAGCTCTACAATTGCGGAGTGAGCAGTGAACATTGATCCAAAAAGTACTGATACCGCGACAAGGAAGGAAAAAGCATGGCCGCGAAATATATCTAAATTCGCATGTCCCGAGCTATAGGCAGGATACGTTTTGGAGCTAAGTGTTCCGGAGGTCATGCGTGTAATAGGGAGCAAAAGGGACTGTAGATTAATACTAGCCTGTGCGAGAGCATGAAGCCTGTGCAATTTGTGGATAGAGCAAATTAAAACCTGATTGCTCGCAGGACAACTAACATACAATTTGGTCTGAAGTAGGGGACACACAGCAAAGGATCCGTGCCTTCGTTGGAGAGGCTTACATCTTTCACAAACCAAAGTAAAAAACGCGCCACTCGGCGCGTTTTTTACTATCTCGTCTATCCGAGACGAGAAATAGCCTTTAACCTATTCAATTATTACCGTTCCTGCAAAGAACCGGATCATTGAAGACTCAACCCCTGCATTTCTTACATAAGCATCTGCAATACCTGAACCAATGACAGCAATAACTACAGCTAGTACGGCCACCGCAACGAACGCAGCTCGAAGCGAAAGACTCGACTTCCCTGCTACTGGACGGCGCGCATTTTTAGCCGCAGGAGCAATTGCCCTTCTCTCCGAGCGCGGCGTTCCCCCAACTAGGCGTATCTCAGGGCTCGCAGGGCGCATTGACTCATAGGTACGGCGCATGGGCACGTCTTCCTCTATCTCATCGGTGAAAGGCACAGGGTCATACTCAGGAGCTGGTTCCTCATCTTTAAGTACCGACTTTTCTTCTTCTACGCGATGCAAGATAACGGGCGATACCTCATAGGGATCCTCTATTTGTGTCTCTGCTCTAGAAATTTCCTCTTGAGACGAGCTTCCAGACGAGGCCGACTCCTGCTGTCGGGTTGCAAACCACTCGCGCCATGCGGACTGCATATCCTCAACTGAGCTAGTTACAGGCTCCACAATTGGCTCATCGGCAGCCTTAGAACTCAATTCCTGCCTACCATCAAGCAAATTTATACTCCGCCTTTCCAGCACAGGAACCGTAGTAGCATCCTCAACCTCATACTTAGGCGGCTCCCATGTAGGTATGGGGTCTGGGCTAGAAACAGCCTTATCTGCCTTTACATCCTCAGAACCAAACCTATGTGCCCTAATAGAAGTCTCAAGCACGTACCAGCTCCGACCCACGAGGGTGGCTTCAACCCTACCCTCCCTGCAAAGCTGACCAATATAATCCTTCGCATATCCAGTAATCTCGGCCGCGCGCTTTGACGAGATATAAATCTTGTCACCAATAGTAAGCTCATTCATACAGTAATAATAAGCTATCTCGTCTCGAATAGAAAAGATATAAAATGAGCATAACTTTACAAGAAAGACGGCCGATTATGGCCGCCTTTCTTAATTCTGCCTGTTTATAGTTCTAGCTTAGCTCCTCCAGCAGCACCTCTCGAATTATGCCAGGGTTGCCAGCGCCCTTAGATGCTTTCATGGCTTGCCCCACAAGGAATTGCAACGCCGTCTCCTTGCCGGACTTATACTCCCCTGCCGGGCCGGTATGTTCCGCTAGTACGCCTTGTACAAGGGTGCGGATAGACTCCCTGTCGCTGACTTGGGCAAGTCCAAGCCTCTTAACTATCTCGCCTGGCTCCCCACCCTCCTCAAGCAAGACCGCTAACGCGTCCTTTGTCCCGCGAGAAGAAATCTCCCCATCCTTTGTCATGCGAATAAGCGATATGAATGCGTCAGGCAGAAGTGTTTCAAATTCACGTACATTATTTTTTGCATACCATCCGCCTACGTCCGAAACAATATAATTTGTTGCAAGCTTAAGAAGCGCGGCGTCGCCATTCGCGAGTCCTGCAATTTTATCGAAAAAAGTACTGCGCTCGATGGTCGAAGTGAGATAGGCAGCATCAGCGGGAGCAATGCCGAACTCTTCGTACCGAGCACGACGTACCCATGGAAGCTCCGGAAGCGAGTTCGTTATATCAATCTCAGAAAATCCAGGCATTGAAGTGATCCTAAGCTTGGGGAGGTCTGGCTCTGGAAAGTACCGGTAATCGGCGCTCCCTTCTTTGCTGCGCTGGCGAAAGGTCTTCTGGCCGCTCTCATCCCAACCTCTCGTCTCCTGCATGATGACTTCCCCGTTCTCAAGAGCAGCAGTCTGACGCTCTATCTCATAGAGGATAGCTCGCTCCACTGAACGGAACGAATTAAGATTCTTTACCTCTACCTTTGTACCGAACATATCGGTCTCGCTAACAGATACATTCGCTTCTACTCGCATCTCCCCCTTCTCAAGATTTGCGTGCGAAGCCCCGAGAGTGCGAAGCAAGAGCTGCAGCTCCTTTGCAAAATCAGCGGCGGTTTTTGCATCAGTTATGTCTGGCTCGGTAACGAGCTCCATGAGAGGAACTCCTGCCCGATTAAAATCAACAAGGCTCTTCCCACTTTCATGAGATGAACGGGCCGTATCTTCTTCCAAGTGTATCCGTGTTACCGCGATACCATTTAGAGACCCTCCTGATACAAGCGGGTGCTCATACTGACTGATCTGGTAACCCTTCGGTATGTCTGGATAAAAATATGACTTTCGATCAAACTCCGTGAAATCCGCGAGCGTACCGCCAAGCGCTGCTCCGACTCGAAGTACGTGTCGAACCGCCTCTTCGTTTATTGTGGGAAGCGTCCCGGGATGAGCCATGCAGACGGGACAGACGTTCGCATTCGGCTCACGTTCCTCCGGATCATTCGCACAGGCACAGAACATCTTGGTCCTCGTAGAGAGTTCCGCATGTATCTCAAGGCCTATAGTTGGGCGATAGCTCATTATGTAACCAGCTTAGCGTATACAGCGCCTCGTGGGTAGCGTGGAGAACTAAACAGTTCCTTCCCCAGACAGCATCTGGGAAAGCCTGTCGGAAAACGATTTTAGAAGCTCGTCGTCGAGGATGGAGACAACATAGACCTCTTTGCCTGATACCTCGACAAGCGCCTTACGTTTCGCCTCAAGTTCCTCCTCTGATACGGAGTCGGCTTTGGACAAAACTACAATTTCTGGCTTTCCAGAAAGCTCCTGTCCAAACGCTTCGAGCTCAGCGCGAATGCTTTTGTATGCCTCGACCACGTCATCTTGCTCTGCCGAGACCAAGTGAGCTATGTATTTGGTTCGTTCGACATGGCGGAGGAACTTCGAACCGAGACCTCGGCCTGCCGAGGCACCCTCGATGAGGCCAGGTATGTCTGCTAGCAAAAAGCCGTAGAAATCACCGAGATGCGGATCAAGAGTGGTAAACGGGTAAGCACCTACTTTAGATCGAGCTCGGGTGAGCGCGTTTAGGAGCGAGGATTTGCCGGCGTTCGGATACCCCACGAACCCGACGTCAGCGATTATCTTAAGGGTTATGGAGAGCTTTCCGGACTGACCCTGTTTACCTGGGGTTGCCTCTATAGGGTTCTGATTAGCCGCGCCCTTAAAGTGCGCATTTCCTAGACCACCTGCCCCACCCTTGTATATGACTTTTTGCTCACCCTCCTCAAGAATTTCGTAGACCTGCCCAGTTACCAGATCGGTCGCAATAGTCCCTACCGGCACTCTAAGTACCGCTGGAGCGCCGTCAGCACCGTACTTATTATTGTTCGAGCCGGACTGTCCGTTCTGTCCACGAATCGATTTTAGAAACCTAAACGCAGCAAGCGCGCCTAAGTCGCGTACCCCTTCCAGGATGACATCGCCACCCCTACCCCCGTTACCGCCTGCCGGACCTGCCCTTTCCTTTCCTTTGAGATGCAGCCAGCGCACGACGCCATCGCCGCCCTTACCTGCAGATGCTTTTATAGTTACTTCATCAACGAATGCCATATATATGAGGATAGCCCAGTAAATGGCTAAGTCCTAGCCGCGCACAATTTCCCACCCTTCTTCCAGAAGTTGTTCTGCCCTCTTATATTTGAGCGTTTGAACCTCATCACCCTTACGCACCGTGACCAGGTCATTTCTTCCATATGCCTCAGTCTTCACAAGCGGTGTACCTGAATCAGAACCATCGCCGCCTTCAGAAGCTGCAAGAACCGCCCTGCGCGTTTTTGCTTCCTCTGCACGAATGCGACTGTCATCAGCAACTTCGATACGCGGAAGCGCCTCAGAAAACGAGCGTGCGACCCCCTCTTCCATTGAGCGGTACCGGGCAAGGCCTTCCTTGCGGTACTCGATCAAGGGATCGCGCTGACCGTATGCACGTAGGGATACGCTACGGCGCATATACTCCATTGTCTCAAGGTGCTCAAGCCAGAATGCATCGATAACTTGTAGGAGGAGTCGGCGCAGTATCGGAAGGAGTACCTCGGCTCCAAGCTCCTTGGTCTTCTGCTCGTACGCAGCGAGCGCACTCTCATCCCCTGCTATAAGCTCACGGACGGCGGCGTCAAAATCCTCTGCGCTACCTAGAAGCGCCTTTCCACGTCGCGCGTATATAGCTAAGCGCTGTGTATTGAGAACATCGTCGTATGCGAGCACCTGTTTGCGGGAATCAAAGTTAAAACCTTCGATGCGCTTCTGCGCGGTTTCCAATGCCTTCGTGATCATGCCGCTTGAAATCGGCTCGTCCTCAGGTATTTTGAAGGTCCCCATGACGTTTTTAATAACGTCGTTAGCGAACACGCGCATAAGCTTGTCTTCCAGAGATACATAGAATCTCGTCTCACCGGGATCTCCCTGGCGGCCTGAGCGGCCACGCAACTGGTTATCGATACGTCGCGCCTCGTGCCGCTCGGTACCAAGAACCACAAGTCCACCGAGCGCGAGCACCTCTTCACGCTCGGCAGGGTCAGCTGGAGCACCGCCAAGTTTGATATCGACACCGCGACCAGCAAGGTTGGTAGCAACTGTTACCCTCGCCTTTCGACCTGCCTGCGCAATAAGCTCACCCTCGCGCTCATGATTCTTTGCATTCAATACCTCATGAGGTATTCCTGCCTTTTGAAGATATTCGCTAACAACTTCGTTATCCTCAATGGAAACCGTACCGACAAGAACCGGCTGACCCTTTTCATGGAGCCGCTTGACCTCCTGAGCAAGAGCTAGGTATTTACCGCGCGCCGTTTGGAATATGTGATCGTCATGGTCGATACGCTGTACCTTCCTATTAGTAGGTACTACGACGACCTCGAGCCCATACACCGTATAGAACTCTTCCTCAGACGAGAGCGCAGTACCGGTCATTCCCGAGAGACGGCTGTACATCCGGAAGAGGTTCTGGAAAGTAACACTTGCGTACGTGCGTGTTTCCTTCTGCACTGGTACGCCTTCCTTAGCCTCGATAGCCTGATGCAGTCCCTCGCTCCAGCGGCGGCCAGGCTGCATACGGCCCGTAAATTCGTCAACGATAACGATCTGGTTGTTCTGTACAACATACTCCTTATCGCGAGCAAAAAGTGCCTTCGCACGCACGGCAGTTTCAAGGTGATGCGCAAGCTTCATACCACCCTCGGTGTAGAGGTTATCGATATTAAGTGCTTGCTCAGCCTTTGTGATGCCAGCTTCTGTCAGCTGGACGGCACGCTGCTTCTCGTCCACAACGTAGTCTTCTCCTTCAATAAAGGAGCGAACTATCGCTGCAAATCGCTCGTAGTAACCTTCTGCATCTGCTGCGGGGCCGGAGATAATGAGTGGCGTACGCGCCTCGTCGATCAAGATAGAATCGATCTCATCTACGATTGCATAGTGATGACCGCGCTGCACCATCTGAGAAGCATCGTAGGCAGTATTGTCACGGAGGTAATCAAAGCCTAGCTCGTTATTGGTCGCATAGGTGATGTCCGCTGCGTACGCTTCCTTCTTAGTTGCGGGCCGGAGGAAGTCGTAGAAGACGCGGAAGGAGCCGGTCTCATCGCGAGCTTCGTCCTCTTCTTTGCTTATATGCGCAGGATCGTACACATATGCGCCAGTGGATGTTACGACACCGACCGAAAAGCCGAGACAGTCATACACCTGTCCCATCCATGCGGCGTCGCGTCGTGCGAGATAGTCGTTTACCGTCACCATGTGCACACCGTTACCCGCGAGTGCACGAAGTGACGCTGGTAGTGTAGCGACAAGTGTCTTACCCTCACCCGTGCGCATCTCTGCAATTTTTCCTTTGGCGAGTGCGAGACCGCCGATCAACTGTACATCGTAATGACGCTCACCGAGCGTACGGCGCGCAGCCTCACGTACGAGCGCAAATACTTCCGCGATGTCGGCATCGCTTTCCGGCATACCCCCTGTGCGCTCACGCACCTGTGCCAAGCGAGCCTGGAGCTCCTCACCAGAAAGTGCTTCAAGTTCGTCTGAAAGGCGTGCCGCTATATCAACAATCGGCTGTGCCGACTTGAGGAAGCTTACAGACTGGTTCTTTGTGAATATCTGCCCTAGGAAATTGGCCATAATGGGGCCACTATACCGCGTATTTATGCTTTATTCTAGCGCTTTAGATAAAGCAAAAGAGCCTCCCGGTGGGAGGCTCTTTTGCGTAGTCAGGACTACTTGCGCTTTGCAGGACGGCGCTTTGCGGCTGCCTTCTTTGCAGGACGCTTTGCTGCTGTCTTCTTCGCGGCTGCCTTCTTTGCAGGACGCTTTGCTGCTGCTTTCTTTGCTGGGCGCTTTGCTGCTGCTTTCTTTGCTGGGCGCTTTGCGGCTGCCTTCTTTGCAGGACGCTTTGCTGCCTTCTTCTTTGCTGCCATAGATCTGTTGGTGAAAGTATTGACCATGACTAATGTCGACCCACACCCGCGCGAAATTTTTCTGTGTGAACACATTCGTTCGCGCGTGAATGTGTTCTGTACATAATTATTGCGCGTGAATATAAAATTTGCGTGAGAAAAAATTTGTACGTGTGGATAACTAAAAAAAATTATGTGAGTGATCGCACTTCGCGTTCGATGTGTATACCTGTTGCATCGAAAACTTTTTTCGCTACATCTAGAGCAAGTGCATCAATATCAGATGCACTTGCTCCACGGTGCGCAACGAGTACCAACGGCTGACGCTCGAACAACGATGCATTTCTAAGCGCATAGCCGCGAAGTGCGAGGACATTATCAAGTATCCATGCGAGCGGAACTTTTACACCTCCTAATACAGGAAAGCCAGGCATGCCCTTGTACCGAGCGCTGAGAGCCTCGTACTCTTTATCGCTAATAATTGGATTCTTGAAGAACGAACCGCCAGTTCCGTACTCACGAAGATCTGGAAACTTGAGAGAGCGCACGCTACGTACAACGGCTGCAATTTCCTTTGGGGTTGTAAGTCGCTCCCCTGCTAAGGCGCGAGTTGCAAGATCTTTGTAGTCAATGCGCGGCCCACCATCCCTCGAGAGCTGAAGCGTGACACTTGTGATAATGAGTTCTGGTTCGCGCTTAAAGCGACTCTCACGGTACCCGAGTGCACACTCCTTTGCCGTAAGCCGTATATGCTCGTTTGTGCGTGCGTTATATGCATCTACGTGCACGAGCGTATCAGCAAGCTCAGCGCCATACGCGCCAATATTCTGTACTGGAGCAGCGCCAATCGTACCCGGGATTCCGGCGAGGTTTTCAATACCCCACAATCCACGCAATCCCGCCTGCCGTACTGCCTGATCCCAGACGACTCCGGCACCTGCTACCAATAGTCCATCATCCCTGACAGAAAGGTCGGGGATGCGTAGGTGTATGATCACGCCTGGATAGCCTGCATCTGGTGCAAGCAAGTTACTTCCCTCACCAAGCGGTACGTATGGAAGATCTTCTCGCTTTGCAAACGCTACAGCGTCAGCAACGTCATTAACCGTCTTACACTCTGCAACATACCGTGCCTTCCCACCTATCTTAAAGGTGGTGAGGAGCGAGAGTGGGACGTGTTCGCGTAACTGCATCCTAGAGACCAACTTGTTTGATGTATTGCATCACCTGCGCTGCGAGGTCCGGCCGCGCCGCAATAAGATCATTAAGCGTCTTGCGTGCATCTGCACGTCGATTCCACTCCGTATACATACTTGAGAGTTGAAGATAGTTTGAGGGCTCGTTCGGATCGGCCTCAATGCGTGCACGCAGCACTGGCAACACTTCAGCAAAATCCTTACGCTCGTAATACGCAAGCATCACAATATTGTTATCAACGGTCGTAGTACCGAACCGCTCTAGCAAAAGTGCTTTTGCTTCCTGCTCGTTTCCGATTAGTATCTCTCCTGCGGCCATATACATTGCGAGCTCATCAAACGACGTGTCGAGCTCGTACGCGCGCGAGAACGCATCATGCGCAGCCGTATAGTCTTTAGCCTGGAGCGCGATAATACCCTCTTCAAGAAAGAGTCGCTGTTTTAGGGGCGATAGTTCCTGCGCAATCTTAATCTCGCGCATGGCACTCTCATAATCACCGAGTGTGCGGTACGCACTTGAAAGCTGCACGCGCAAACGCGCATCCTCCGGGAGCTCTTCCACTTGGCGGTTCATCTCAGCTACCGCCGCTTCAGCGATAGCAGTACGCAGTTCAGTAGGAATATTCTCCTGAGTGGAGATGCCTGCCGAGTATGCGACCAGCTGTTCGCGTATCTCCTGCGTCGCAAATCCTCCACGCGTAAGCGCGTCATCAAACGCTGCAAGGTTCTGGCGTGGATCAGGCGTCATGGTGAGCGCGCGAATAAGATCGTTTGCTGCAAGCATTGATGGCACATTAACCATCCAGACAAGTACCACAGCAACGACAAGCCCGATTGGAGCGGCTACGTTTTGGAATATATGGAGTTCCATCTGCGGCGCTTCCTCAAGCTTAGCTATGGGCCTGGACGAAAGGCCATGCGCAACCGCAAGAAGCGCTGCAAGCGGTACGTAGCTGAAGAGGTTATCAAATACGAAAAGGGCTTGGAACGCGTATGCGCCTATACCGGATATGAGGAAGATACGCTCATACCTTCCCCCATTCCTATATATGGCAAATACACCCATGCCCAGGAGCGACACGAAGAGAACTAATGCTGGAATGCCTCCTGCAGTAAGCCAATCGACATAGACGCTATGTGCGCGATCGAACCATGGCTCCTGCATGAATAGGGACGGGGTGTAGTGCTCATTGAAGATGTAGTTGAAACCCTCCTGCCCCCACCCAGTAATCGGCCGTTCAGCGACGCCCTTAGCTGCCATATCCCACAGCGTAAAACGGGTCGAGCCGTCTGCAAGAGAAATAGAAGCAAGCCGGCTGAGCGTAGGGTCCTCTCGTACGAATGATGTATCGCGAATAAAGAAGAAGCCAGCGATGAGCACCAAGAGAGCGGCTGCTATACCAATGCCGTAGCGGCGGGCCTTTCCCTTGCTCGAGATTAGCCAGAGCGCTACGCCTATGACTGCGCCTACGACAAAGCCTAAAATCGCACCACGCGTTGCGGTAAGGAATAATAGAAATACCTGGAGCCCAGCGAGCGCGAAGAGTGCATATCGCATCCACCCCTTGGATTCAAACGCCTGCCATACAGCGACGGCAATAACGAAGAGAAGATACACGGCAAGGTATGCAGCGTTTCCCAATGTTGCATCTAAGCGCACGCCACCCTGGTGAATGGTGAAGATACCCATGACCTGCAAGAGTCCATAGAGGCCGACGAAAGTAGATGCACCGAGAAATGTGAGCCACCACTTGCGCCAGAGTTTATCCGCCTTGAACACTGATCCGGCGATTAAGAAGAACGCAAACACGTGCACTAGCGTAACCCAACCGTCCATACGCTCGTAGTTACTCCAGAATGCTTTTTCTGGATTGACTGCAAAGAGATTCGCCACGAACATCCACGCTACGAGCGCGCCGTATAAAACAAGTGTCCACGAGAAACGAGGACGATACTTAGGGTCTACGAGCATGAGGAGTCCCCAGCCGACCAGCGCTAATTCAACGAGAATTCGGAACGCAAACGCTTTCCCGGTTATAAACGGAAAGAACAGACTGTTTGAGACGTACAGCGGAATAAACGGAATAAGGAAAAGCGATCCCAAGACGGCATAGCGTACGGCGGTGGTCATATAGGGACCAGTATACTACTGCCAATCACCTAGGTCCCAAACAGCAACAAATGCTCAAGATGCATGGTTATATCATCCGTACATCACACCAATGGTACGATTTTCCTACATGAATCCCATCCGAGCCAGAGCAATCTCCCTACTCCGCTGGACTGAGCGGTACACGAAAACAGATATGGTATATCTCGTTTCAAGTGGTTTCTGGAGCAATCTGGGTATTCTCTGTGTCTCGTTTCTCGCACTTGGGCTTTACAGCATCTATGCACGATACTTTACGCCGTCTGAGTTCGGTATCTACCAGTACTTTTTGACACTCGCTGTCCTGGTCCACGCGTTTACTTTAACGGGCATGAACACGGCCCTCACCCGCTCGGTTGCCCGTGGTCATAACGACTCCTTGAAAGAAGGACTGAGGCTGCAACTTACATGGAGCGTACTGCCATTCTTGGTAGCGCTTGCAATCGCACTCTATTACTTTGTGAACGGCAACAGTACCTTTGGGTTAGCAGCTCTCATTATAGGAGTATTTACCCCGCTCAATGCTGCGCTTGCAGCGCACACGGCATTCCTCACAGGCAAAAAAGATTTTAAGCGCGCATTTACCTACAACTTCCTCGGTAACATCCCTTACTACGGAGCGATGGCGGCGGCGGCCATTTTTTTTCAGTCCGCGCTTCTAGTACTTCTAGCGAATTGCGCTACGAATGCAATTGTATATTTTGTCGCACTCAGACGTACCCAGCGTACGTATGCGCAGCCGGGCACAAGCGATCCCGATATGAGATCATACGGGAAACATCTCAGTCTCATAAATGCGCCGGGTATATTCCTTGGCCAGGCTGACATACTTCTTGCTTTTCATCTCCTAGGTCCTGCAAGTGTCGCGGTATACAGCTTTGCAACCGCTCTGCCGGATCAGATTGCGCGATTTCTTAAATTCATCCCGGGCGCAGCGCTTCCTAAGTTCTCAACAGCCTCCCATGCGTCGATTCGCGCATCCATCGGACCGAAGCTTGTGTATGCTGCCATCATTGCTGTGCTCACTGCCCTCTGCTATGTCGTTGCGGCACCGTTTGCTTATCTAGTACTTTTCCCCCAATACCAAGAGGCCGTTCAACTTTCCCAGCTATATGCAATTACTGTCATCAGCCTCGTAACGAATATTGTACTCACCGTTCTCATCGCGCAGGGCCACAAGCGCAGCCTTTACTTATTTAATATCGCACTCCCTTTGCTTCAGACTGGAGCGCAGGTACTTGGCATTCTTGTCCTAGGAGTCCTTGGATTAGTAATTGCAAAGATCGGTATTACAGTGCTCGGGCTCGTAACCGCCGTGGTGCTTTTCTTCTCTATACGATCAAATCCGATTCAGGCGAATTCTCCCACTGAGTAAGCTTTCGCGCGTTCTTGTCGCGCTCAGATAAAATAGGATTCTTGTCGGGCCATTCGATGCCGATGCGCTCATCGTTCCACAGAATATTAGACTCGCCATCTGGGTTATAAAGTGCTGAATAATAGTACTCAAGCTCTGTGTCATCAGCATAAGCATAAAAGCCGGACGCAAAGCCGAAGGGTACATATAGGATTGTCTTATTTTCATCAGAGAGCTCCTCTCCGACCCATTTCCCGTACGTCTTTGAATTCTTGCGTATATCTACTGCAACTACGAAAGCACGGCCGTGTATGACACGGATAATTTTCCCGAGCGGCTTGTCCCATTGGAAATGAAGGCCGCGGACTACACCTTTCTGCGACCGCGACTGGTTATGCTGAGCTATCGTAAAATCAATACCATGCTCGCGCAGCACCTCTATATTCACCGCTTCCATAAAGAACCCTCGCGTATCGCCATGTACCACAGGTTCTATGCGTATCACATCCTGAAGAGCAAGAGGGGTGATGTTCATATTAGTACCACTTAGCAGTCGATTGCTTCTCATAATGGTCAAGGAACTCTTTACGAGACTTTATCTTTCTCCACCACTCCTCGTTTGCCCTATACCATTCAACAACTTCTGAAAGTGCCTCCTCCAGCTTGCGCTCAGCCTCCCACCCGAGCTCCTCTTTAATTTTTGCAGCATTAGGTGCATACCGCAGGTCGGCAGATGGACGATCACCAATTACATCTAGCCGTGATTCGACGTTGTCGATACCAAGAATACGAGCGATCTCGTAAATAATCTCGCGGTTCGTTCGAGACTCGCCTGCAAGATTATAGATAGAAAACTTTTGCGAATCGTGGGCGACCAGGTCTACCGCTCGCGTAAAATCATCGACATGCAACCAGCTGCGCACATGCGCGCCATTTCCATGTACGGGCATCCGGCCGCCTTCAAGAAAGTTTGTGATGGCAAGCGGAATTAGCTTCTCTGGGTATTGGAAAGATGCGTAGTTGTTTGAGCTTCTGATAATTGCAAGTGGAAGCCCATATACTTTTGCGTAAGTGCGAGCCAGCATGTCTCCGGCAGTCTTCGATGCTGCGTATGGACTAGATGGAATTAGCGGTGCGCTTTCATCTGAAGTCCCTTCAAGGACATTCCCGTACACTTCATCGGTTGAGATGTGGACAAACCGCGGTGTATCTGAACAGCGCGCCATTTCAAGGAGGACACGCGTGCCCTCTACGTTTGTTCGAATGAAGTCACCGAAGTTATAGATTGAGCGATCAACATGCGTCTCTGCGGCAAAATGTACTACGAGGTCAAATGTATATTCTCTAAACAAACGACTCACGAGGATTGGGTCGCAGATATCTCCCTTTATATGTTCGTAGCGTCTGTCAGCAGGTTCCTTTGCATATTCTATGCCACTTATATCCAAAAGATTATCCTCATTGCCCGCATATGTTAATGCATCAAGATTAATGATTCTATATTCGGGATACTGGGTGTAAAGACGACGCAAAAAATGTGATCCCATAAACCCGCAGCCGCCGGTTATGAGAACTGTCTTCGAGTACTTTTGCGTCATGTCTAACGGTACTTCTCGAGGAAGCTTTGCAGTGTTTCCTGCAGATAGTCCATCTGCTCGTCGGAGAGGCCATGATGAGCTCCGATAAGAAATCCGTTTTTCATCACATAGTCTGACACCGGGAAAGTGCGTACTGCTTTCCGATGTTTAATATTACTGAAAGCAGGCTGTTTCAGAATCGTTCCTGTGAAGATTGGGCGCGTTTGGATGTTCGCTTCTTCAAGATAGCGTGTGATCTCCGCACGGGTGAAGGGTGCCTGGGGTGTGAGGGTAAGTGGGAATGCAAGCCAGTTAGTCTGAACGCGCGCGTCCTGCTTCGGCAGCACAAACCAATCTTCGTATGCTCGCGCGAATGTCATAAGCTGCTTGAATCGGCGCTTGCGAGCTTGAGAGAACGTCTTGAGGCGCTTAAGTTGGACGAGTCCGAATGCACCCGCGATCTCCGTTGATTGGAAGTTATATCCGATCTCAGTAAAGAGAAATTTCGCGTCGTACGTATCCCCATCAAGCACTCCATTGAATCGCTTCTCGATATCCTCTGATTTTTCATGGCTTCCAAACAAAGTTGATTCCCTGCCCCATGCAGAGAATATACGTGCGCGACGAGCAAGTGAGTCGTCCTTTACACACACCATGCCGCCCGTCGCAGCCGCAGTGATGATATGGGAAGCATAGAAGCTAGTTACTGAGATATCGGTGTATTCTCCGGTCGGCTTCCCGTCAAACGTAGCACCGATCGTGTCGCACGAATCGTCTACAAGAGGAATCTTGTGCTTCTTTGCAATCTTGCGCAGCCGCTCCCAGTCCGGGATATTCCCAAGGAGTGATGGAATCATGATAGCTCCCGTCTTTGGAGTAATAGCGGCTTCAATTTGATCTATGTTTGCTAGGTACGTACCCTCATCAATATCGACAAACACCGGGATGAGTCCCTTTTGAACAATGGGGGCGACGGTCGTGCCGAATGTGAATACAGGGGTAATGATTTCACTTCCTGCGGGCAGGTTCAGCGATTCAAGCGCGAGGAGGTTTGCTGATGAACCTGAGTTTACGAAGACTCCATGTTTCTGACCGAACAGACCTGCTACCTTCTTTTCGAATGCTACGCATGCAGCTCCAGGAGAAAGTTTCAGCGGGTTCTTAAGCACATCAACAACCGCTTTTACCTCTTCGGTACCGTATACAGCCTGTGCGTACGGGACGCGGATACGGGAAGTTCGCTTAGGCATAGGTGAAATTTACTTGAAAAGTAGTAGTACGGTAACACGATTTTAGGTACCCGTACATGATGCAATAGCCACTTTATAGTGAGCTTCTAAGCCATTCTGCTGTCTGATGTATGCCGCGGGCAAGGTCGGTGGTCGGACGCCATGCAAAGGCTGAAAACGTCTTCTCCATATCTGCCTGCCACGTATCGGCATCGTAGGCAACCTGCTTAAACCCGCCCCACGAAACCGGGGTCTGCGATCCCGTCTCCGTACGCACGATATCCGTAAGTTCTTCAAGCGTCGTCTTCCTGCCGCTTCCTAAGTTATATATCTGACCTGTATGCGCCTCTGCGTTTTTAGCAGCCTCGATGAGCAGGTTGCATATATCATCTATATACACAAAATCCCGGGACACCGTCGGACGCGTCAAAGTGAGTGGCTCATTCCTAAGCGCACTCGTGAGCATCTCACGCACGAGTCTCCCCTGCTGAATGCCCGGCCCATATGGAGTAAAAAGCCGGAATGCGACCGTGTGGAGGGCGCGCGTCTTGGCTGCGGTCTGCACGAGCAGGGTCCCAGCCAGCTTCGTGACGCTATAGATCTCAGGCGGCTCGCAGAGCATGTCCTCCTTTAGGGGTACGCCTTTAGGTCCGTACTCAAGGAACGATCCTATGTGCACGAAGGACGTCACGTTTACGGCTTCCGCCATGGAGAGCGCAGCGTCGGTCCCTTGGATGTTGGTACGGATGAGCGATTCAGTATCCGCTGTTACGCCACTTTGGATGTTTGAGGCGGCAAGATGGAAAACCCATTCCGGCTTCCACTTTTCACCAACTTCTAACAGTGCTGTTGCGTCGCTTACATCGACCTCGGCTGTCTGAAACGCCTGTGCGGGTGCTCCTGGGCGCACCGTGCCAAGGACCTCGTGCCCCGCGCGTAGGAGCGCCTGCGTCAGTGCCTTTCCGATGAACCCCCCTGCTCCAGTTACTAGTGCGCGCGCCATACCGTACTGCTAATACTTTGTAATCAGAGCGTGCACAGATTCTGCCATCTTCTCAACACTATACTGCGTCTGAACTTTTTGTCTGCCGTTTTGTGAGAGTTGATTCCTGTACGCACCATCTCCCCAAAGTCGTTCAATCGCCTCTCGTACCGCGATGCTGTCATTCTCTGGCACACCCACATAGTCCTTGCCGTCTTGAAAATATTCGCGTACCCACTCGCGCTCCGTAACGATAGCTGGCTGTCCTGCGGAGAGCGCTTCAAGCATAACTGTTTGTCCCGTACAGTCAGAACCTTCACTAACCTCGTCTCCTTTGAGGATTAGGCAGGTAAAGCGCGCGCCTTCGTAGAGCTCGCGCACTTGGTCAATTGAAAGGTTGTAGCGTATCTCGACATTCTTCGGGATGTCGAGACCAGGAGGAATATTTTTGTAGTCAGTAGCGACCACAAGTTTGTACGGCAAGTCACGGACTGCGTCAAAAAGCGTTTTAAAGTCTCGCCCAAGGTCGCGCCCAATGCTCACCATATAGTCTCCATCTTTATCGTAGCGGACGGATGCAAAGAAGTCAGCGTCAATACCGAATGGGAATATAGTTATCCGATTTTCCTTTACCCCAGCACCCAGCAGTACGTCCCGCTGCGATTCCGCAATACAGATAATCCTCCAAAATGAATTCCACATCCAGAGCAGGGCCGTAGTTCGCAGCCAATTATTCTGATGACGGCGTACAAGCACAGCAGCATTGATCGCCATATATGTAACACGTACTTTGCCGACCCATGAGGCGAACGTACATAAAAGCAACGCATCAAAGGTTACGATATAGTCGTACCGCAAAAGACGAGGCAACAGTATCAGCTCCCGTACCTGTCCAGGAACATAAGAAGGCAGTGTAATCTCCTGATTTACATCAATAAATGCAACTTCCAGATCATGCTTCCGATTTAGCACATCCCACCCGCGCAATGGCGAACGTGATGCTTCTCCATCGTTAACCTGCTGAAGCAGGGCCCGTCGACTTGCACCTTTGAATAGGTAGAGGATGCGGACAGGACGGTCTAACTGTTGATTCATAAGGAAATACTAGCTCACTTTTTCCAACCGGCGTATGAGTGTTGAAATGAGGGCTGTAAGCGAGTGCTTCTGCGCTTCCTCTTGCATCTCTGCACGTAGCTGCGCTCGGTACACTTCTGACCCTGCATATATACGCGCAAGGCGGTCTGCAACTTCAGCGGGCGTATAGTCGCTCACAAAGCAAACTTCGGGCACGATCCGCGCGAAGGCCTCATTCGTAGTGACGGGAAGAACTCCTGCTGCCATAGCCTCAAGAATAGCCTTATCCATACTTCCTGTTCGACTTAAATTAAGGAACACATTTGCCTGAGACAATATGGCCGGTACCTCACTGTGAGCAACCGGGCCGTGCAACTGCACGCTGTTCCCGTAGGAACGTATAGTGAATTCGCGCATAAGTCCTTCTAGGTAGAGCTTGTCTGCTGGAGTAATGGCGGTCCCGTATATCGAAAATTCAAACGGTACATCCCTGCGAGCAAGTTGGTCGCAAACATCTAGCATCTCTTTGATTCTCTTAACCTCAGAGATCCTCCCTACAGTCACGAGTTTAAGTTTCGAAAATGGTGCAGGACGATAGGTATATCTAGCGACCTCAATACCATGACCGACAATCTGCAATTTTGCAGTGGTCATACGAAAACTATCCTTTGAAGAGGAGAAGATAATGTGTGCAAATGATGCGGCTATTCGCAAGCGCAGCGTTACTGCTTTATGCACGTACCATAACCCTGTTGGGATACCCTGCAACCTCCACCACCATCCGGCCAAGATAAGGTACTCAACATTCATATGTATAAATACCCTATCGTAGGAACGATGTAGTCGAATAAGCAGTGCTAAAAAGCGCGATGCATATAAGAGCCGCGACTTACTCCCTTGTTCTTTACCTAGGGAGTAAACGGAAACATTCGAAGGCAGGCTTAATTTACCCTGGTACAAACAAATTACATGGACCCACTCAACCTTCTGTGCGAACTCAGCTACCCATGCATGGAAAAATCCAAGGATAGGATCTTCCAGATCAAGGACTTGGGTTACTATAAGCAGCCTCATATCTAGGTAAATGTATCGCGCAAGTCGTGTGCAATCATGACCGCCTGATGCTCGTATGCTTTTAGGTGTGCAAGCACGACCTCCTGCGCCGCTGTCTTAAGAGAAATTGCTAGAGCGGGATCATCGACAATACGACGCACATTTTCAACGAACGACATGACGTCGCCAACATGGCTTACGAGGACGTGTGTGTTAGGAATGAGCACATCGCTTACAATGCCGACATCTGTGGTGACAATTGGGAGTCCGGTGCGCGCAGCTTCAACAAGTGTTCGACTATAACCTTCGTACGCGCTCGTCTGCAAAAGGACGTGGGAGGCCCGCATAAGTTGCGAGACATCTGAACGCATGCCAAGGAACCGCACCCAACCCTCGATGCCGAGCGCATGCGCCTCGTTTCTTAGACTCGCTCCCTCGCTTCCCTCGCCCGCGATAATAAGTCCCGCTTCTGGATGCGTCTTTCGTAGTACTGCAAGTATATGAAGCGCATCTCGGAAGCGCTTTTCAGGTTCGAGTCGCCCGAGCACAAGTAACGTGACAGCAAATGGCGGCTCGAGTTCCGCACGCTCTGTATCATCGTCTAACACGAGTACGGGCAACACTGAAGGCTCCTTAATACGAGCACCGAACTTCGCCATCATCGAACGCTTCACTCTTGGTGCAACTGCGCGGATACCGTCGGCTTTTGGAAGCACGTAAGAGGCGAGCCAGAAGCGTAAATGATTGAGGAGCGCTTGGCGTGAGTATCCGTGCGTGAACCAAGGCGATAAGAAATCGGTATGCACCTGGATGTGGAGCTTTGCAGAGGTCCCTCGAACTGCACGAAGTCCAATGTAGCCATGTTCAAAGGGGTCCTGAGCTGATACCACCTCAATACCACACACACGAATGATCTGGCGCGCATATCGTGGCAGCAGTAATAGCGAAAGCCACTTTGACATACGTACCTCGTGGATAGTTATGAATTCGTCTGCGGTCACCTGCGTTCGATTTGAGCGCATCAGCACGTGCAGTTCGCCTATGTGTTCAGCATAGCCTTGCATACGCTGGCGCGTCGCGCTTGCGATGTCTGGAATGCTGGCGTCGCTTGAGAGAAAAAGAGCTTTCATATAAGTGCCTCAAAGAGTGCTTTTGTATTCCGTATAAGAAGTGCGGTACTGAACCGCTCCGTCGAACGGATAGATTCCCTCGCGAGTCCTGCCCGGAGGCCGTTGTCTGAAAGAAGGCGCGTAACAGCTGCTACAAGCGCATCAGGATCTTTTGGATCAACCAGAAGCCCATTTACATTGTCTTCTATAAGCTCTGCGTTACCGCCTACCCTGCTTGCAACGACTGGTCTTCCCAAGGAGAGCGCTTCTATTAAGAGATGTGACAAACCCTCGTATGTGGAGTTTAAAACGAATACGTCGCCATCAGCTATAGTTGCCAGCGTATTTGCATGCGTGAGCGCCCCCGTGAACGTGTAATTGTCCGCAAGACGTACGGCGGCATATCGCATGAGCGCTTCCTCATCCGGGCCTGATCCGACAATGACGAGACTTACATGAGGAAACGAAGCACGAAGGTCTACAACGGCATCTATGACGCTTCCTATTCCCTTCCACGGTACAAGTCGTCCGGCAGTTATGATACGCGGACGCGGAAGCACGGCAGTCTCCTCGGGTAGCACGCCCAGTTCACCGAGTTCTACTGCGTTATATATAATCGCAATCCGCTCCTCAGGCACCTTCCATGTTCGGACAATACCTTTGAGGTATTGGCTCGGCACGATGACCGCGTCCGCCATGCGCGCAACGTGCGATTGCGTAGTCCGTAGCAGGACGAGCATAGGATGCACCGCTCGCTCATACAAAAAATCATCGAGCGATGTACGTATACCAAAACGCTGCCTTCCCTGCTCCCATGCGTAGTCGCCAACGACTTTGACAACGAATCGTGCACGACGCATACGTGCTGCAATAAGGGCCGGCAGCCCGGTCGAGACCGGATCGAGCGCGAGAACAAGATCAGCACCCTCAGCTGCCTTATATACGCGCATTAAGTAAATGATATGCCGCACGATCTTCGGATAGGTTCGGACGCCTGAAAACGAGATGAGCGCTACCTCGATACCTTCAGCTGGGAGTAACTCCTCTAGGAGTCTTGCGTAAGTCGCCGGGCCTCCTAAATCAGGTGGGTACAATGGAGTGGCGATACAGACTTTCATAGCCATTATTTTACTAGATTGAGGAAGATCAGGCGCATCTTCGTAGCGATATGGTCCCAGTCATATGTATCCATGACTAGACGTCTCGCATTTTCAATTATGTTCCTTCGCTCATCCTCGTTCGAAAGTATGTAGGAGACAGCTTCTGCGATATCTTTCGGGGTCTCGGGTTGTATAGCCCACCCGGTAGGTTCATGCTCTGCGTCTAGACGCTTATCAAACAAAAAGTCACTTATGCCTCCAACCTGCGTTGCAATCACAGGCACGCCCGCAGCCATGGCCTCTATAAACGAATTGCCCATACCTTCAGAACGAGAAGGCCTGATGAATATGTCGCACGCGGCAAGCGTGGCGGGCAGTGCTTTATGTGAGATCTGTCCCATGAACCTGACGCGTGATGCGACATGGAGCTCTTCCGCAAGCATACGCAAATGTCTCTCTTCCGGACCATCTCCGTATATGAGAAAGGTTGTATGGTCAGGCAGGTGAGGCATCGCTCTGATTACTGTATCGATCCCATTTTTATGTACTAGTCTTGAGGTTGTGACGAGAAACACATCGCTGTCCGCTTTTCCTAACGCGCGCCGTGCCTGCTCAACCTCCTTAGGAGGTGGTACTGTGAAGCGGCTAACGTCTACGCCGTTAGGCACGATCTGCAGCATACCTTTGAATCCAAACTTTGCTGCCCACGTTCCAAGGAACGTCGATATTGCCTGCACAGTAGATGCATGCGAAAAACCGTACCGCAGAAGTGGGAGTACAAAACGAATATGCCAGCGAGAAAAGACATGCTCGAACGGATCGCCCTCTTGAAGGGTTATGAGGTACGGGATGCGCTTACCTGCCATACGCATGAGCACGATAGGAAACACCATATATGACATCATTGCCCACGCACCATTGAACGGATGCCTGCGATGGAGCTCAAGAGCTTTCAGGGCTGCGAGCGGGATATACGCGATCTTACCGAGGTAAGCAAGCGCATTAAAACTGTCCGCGACTGTTGCCCCGCGTTTGCCGATACCAATACGATGCACAATCACATTTCCTATACGCTCTGTCTCAGATAACTCAGAATTGAAACGGTATGCAATGAGATGGAACTCTATCTCATCACTGCTGATGCGGTTTGTTATCTCTCGTATGGCAACCTCCGCGCCCCCAACGAATGGGTAGTAGTTGAGTGAAAAGACGACAATGCGCTTCATGCAGTTTTGAGCGAATCAATGTACTCGGGCAACGATCGCTTGGCACTCCATCCAAGCGCTCTGGATTTTGTTGTATCGAGTACCGCAGACATGCGATTCCCCATCCGCTCAGGGCACATCTCAATGGGCGCTCCAAACATTTTTGCCACTTCGAGAATGGAGTAGCTCTCCTCAGCGCCAAGTCCGAACTCGTCACCCTCCCCCTTCTCTCCCACTAGCAGAAGGCCGTCCGTGATGTCGTCGATATGCGTAAAGATGCGCTGCTGAGTACCCGGCGCCGTTACGGTGAGTGAATTCCCCTCTGCACATTGCCGCGCAAACCGGGCGATAACGGTCGCATACTTTCCCTCTGCAAGTTCTCCCGGTCCATAGACGTTGTAGAAATAAGTGATCGCAAATGGCAGGCCGTACCAGGTACCATAGTTTCGTACAAGCTCTGTATTGGTGGCTTTAGTAAAAGCATAAGGACTCTGGTCTCGACCAAGGCCACCATCAGCAAACTTCGTTGAGGAACCTGCGTATATGATTCGAGTGTCACGCTTCCTGCAATACTCGAGGACCGCGAATGTACCTGCGGCGTTCAGGTCCCATGTTAAATCAGGCTCGAGGACGCTCTGTTCAGGACGCGAGTATTCTCCGAGATGATATACGAGGTCAACATGGCCCGGTACGAGAGTCTCGATATCCTTAGTATGCCCAACCCTATACTCAACGCCCTCGACATGATTATCTTTACGTCCAGTAAAGTAGTTATCAAGCGATATGACCGCATGGCCCTCTTCCTTGAGTCGCCTACATAAATGGGAGCCGATGAATCCGGCTCCTCCGGTCACGAGTATGGTCTTCATGATCTCAGCGTACGACAAGTGCTGCACTACAGGCAAGCAAATTCCCAAACAGGCATAAAAGCCAGGTGGGTGTGTTTGAGGAGACCAATGCCGCCCCCACTGCAGCTTGTTGAGCAGCTGCAGTGGGGGCTTCTATGACCTCTTCATATGACTGCGTTGCGACAGGTGCTAGTAAATCGACCATTCTCATCTCTTGTATACCGCCTGTGCGGACTATAGGTTTCTGAGCCGCTATAGGCGTCGCGTTCATTTCCTCTACAATGGCCGGTTCAGCGACCGCTACCGTCTCCCCTTTCGGGAACAAAAGCGATATCGGCGTACCCGTTGCGAGTCCTGTCACCTCTGTAGCGAACACGACCGAACTTCCCGGCCAGAGCGCGGTATCGTCTGGGAACACGAAAGCACCCTCTCCTGCTGCTAGTTGCCACTGTGACAGATCAACGAGACGTTGCCCAATATTGGTAACTCGTATTCCGGCTGTTTCTGTCGCCACATCTATCGCCGCGTTCTCCACGACGACTTTGAGCGTGCGCAACACCTCTGCCTCTTTATGCGTAGCGCGAACGATGAGCGCGTATTCTCCGGGAGCACGGTACGCGTGTTCGACCGCTTTGCCTTCCGCGCGTGTGCCGTCCCCAAAGCTCCACGTGACCTTAGCGTCCTCAATTGCACGCTCGTTTTTGCTGTATATGACAGCCGTATAAGGAGTAGGTACTTGCGCGAGCACAATGCGATCGTTACCCGCATCTATTGAAATGGTACGTCGAGGGCTCTGTACGTGCGAACTCGTCGATGGAGCCGTACCCCCTACGGTAACGACCGGCGTTGTTGTGCCGGTCTCATCCTCTTCTTCGTCATCTGCTTCATCTTCGTTTCCACCAATTATGTTTACTGCTCGCGGTGTGGGCGTACCTGTCGACCACAAAGAGCCGTTCCGCTGTGGTGTCGCTTTCGTACTGTTATTGCCGCCGATGTTCTTCCAGTCTGTACCCCCAACGACCGTGTCTATTGCGGCCCCGGACGAGTCCGTAAGTGTAAGCGTGCTGCCATCGTTACTTAATGCGCCCGTGTAGACCTTGTCCGCCTGTATATCCGGTACGGTGGCATCGTCCGTGCGTTCAAGTAGATAGTACCCGCCGGCGGCGATAGAGCCCGTGAGCGTAATGTTAGGCGCCGTGCCCGAAGATGTAATGGTCCAGCCAGAAAGCGAAACTTCCTCCGTTCCGTCATTGTAGAGTTCTATCCATTCATCGGTATCGCTTACCGACGTGCCCATCCACGCTATCTCGCTGATGACGACCCCTGCGTGCGCTGCGCTTGGCGCAATTAGTGTCGACAGCACGAGTAGCGAGATGAGTCGGTTAGACATTGTCCTTGAAGATGGCGCGCAGCGTATCCTCGGGAACTTCAAATGGTTGTGGTCCCTCTTGCCGCGGCGCTGACTCTCTGCGCTCTTGTCTTTGCTCAGAGCGCGGAAGCTCCTTATTTCGCGGATGCGCTGGAAGCTCTTTGGCACGCGGACGTTCCGGTAGCTCTGTCCCCTGGATGACCTCTTTGAGTGCAGTCTTAATGCCTGACTGATGCTTTTTTTCCTCTCCCTGCTTCTCCCTTTTCGCGCCTTCAGACATGCTGCGAAGTATTGCCTTCAAATCATCGGCACTTTTTGGAGTTGGTTCTGGCCGCTTAGGCGCGGGTTCTGCGCGCGGCGGTACATCGCGCCTAGGCGCAGGCTTCTTCTGTCCGTCCCAACGCTTCTTCTCTGCAGGCGGCTCAGGCGGAATGTCCGCGGTCGCGGCCAGCTCTGAGAATATAAGCCCCTCAACGGTCTCGCGCGGCGTCGCGAACTGGCGTCGTGAAGACTCTAGGACCTCGTTCCGGAACGTGCGTGCAGGCGCTTCGATAGGCGGTATGGTGACTGCGGAGAACGGGCGGGAGCCAACGCCATCGATCATAAGGGAGAGATAGATCTGCGTCTTGCCGAGGTTCACAATATCCTCCTTCATAAATTCCGGGGAGAAAACTGTCTCGAGCACCTCTGCATCGAACGGACCGACGCGGAACGAGACCGTGCTGCCGACGTTGCCGAACACAGCAGCACGCACCTCCTCCTCCATCTGCTCCACGTACTGGTGCGCGATGATCAGATTTAGCTTGTACTTGCGGGCCTCAGAAAGGATCTCAGCGAACGTCTCGTTCGCGAAGTTCTGGAACTCGTCCACATAGAAATAGAAGTTTGGAAGCTTTGCGATATCGTGCGCCGAAAGGTCGGCACGGCTCATCGCCGCAAGGAAGATGCGCGTCGTAATCATAGAACCGAGGAGCTTCATGTTCGTATCGCCAACGAGACCCTTGGAGAGATTGATCAGAATAATCTTCTTCTGGTCCATCGCTTCGCGTATATCGAAGGAAGACTTCGGCTGGCCGATAATATTGCGGATGAGGGGGTTTGAGGTGAACTGGCCGATCTTATTCTGGATTGCAGGGGTCGCTTCCTGCGTGTAGCGATCGGTATACGTCGCGAACTCCTTTACCCAGAAGTCCTTTACCAAGGGGTCCTTCACATTCTCAACCACCTTCTTGCGGTACGCCTTGTCGGTATACATGCGGTTCACGCCCATCAGTGTTGCGTCCGGATACTCAAGAAGCGCGAGGAGTGTGTTGGAGAGGATGTACTCCATGCGGGCGCTCCACGCATCCACCCAGATCTTTTTGAAGGTCGCCATGAGGCCCGAAACCACGAGGTGTCGCTTGTCGTACCCGACGTCCTCCATGACGTTGAACGCGACCGGGTTCTCCATATCAAACGGCGCGAAATAGACAACGTCCTGGATGCGGTTCTCCGGTATGTACTCAAGGAGTGCGTCCACCGCACTTCCGTGTGGGTCGATGAATGCAAGACCTTCCCCGTTCCGGATGTCCTGGATGGCCATGTTCTCGAGGAGGGTCGACTTACCCATACCCGTCTTCCCGATGACGTACATGTGGCGGTCGCGGTCGCGACTTTTAATGCCGAACGGCACGCGCTTACCGCGGGAATCGGTTGCTGCAAAGTACGTGATCCGATCCGGATTATCCATGGCGGTATTATACCCTCCTAATGAGGCTACGGCGCGGTCGCTTCAAAAAAAAGGTCGAATGCAAATTCTTGCGGAAAGCGCTCGGCAAGTTTGCCGAGGCGGCCAGCACCGATGACTCGTACATCGGTAAATCGAGCTTCGAGAAGTCCGGTAAGTTCGCGTACGGTGAAATGATTAATGTGCGTTGGGTCCATAAGTGGCGTGTGCTGTTTGCTCGCCATGAGATAACGAGCGCGATTACGTAATGAAAAAGCGTTCGGGACCGTTCCCAGAACGGTGCCTCCTGGCTTGAGGACCTCTGCTATCTTGCGGAAGACTTCATCCGGGTAGTAGAGATGCTCGACGACCTCTGCGGCGACCACATGATCGAAGGACCGCGGTTCGATGTTCCAGGGCCCATTTAAATCAACTTGGATTGTCTCTATACCAAGCTTCTTAGCAATTTCGAGCGCTCCTGCGTCTATATCAAGCCCGCAAACGCTCCCTGCCTTCCCCACGTATTCTGCTGTAAGACCTCCATCCCTGCAGCCTATGTCGAGCACTTTGCTGCCATCGCGCACCCGTGACCTAATGAAGCCACCTCTTTCCTCCTGCATGAGCACGAACCCTCTGCCTCGAACTTTCTCATGATGACTGGTGTAGATGGATTCAAGTGGAGTGTTCATGACTATTGATACTGTATAAACATCGGTCTCGGCGAGAGCTTTAGGAGATCGCTTGGCGTCAGCAGGCGCTCTGAGGGCGGCTTAAGGTCGTTCTTGTAGAAGATCTTGAACCCGGTGAACTGAACCGGCTCTGGGACGATGAACTGCTGATACGTGTTGAGCTTTTTTGCGGGAGGTCCCCAGCCATCCATGTCCATGACAATCTGCACTTCCGGCAGTGGCTTTATGTCCTGATAGTTGGTGACCATGCGCTGGGTGAATCTATGGACAACAATGACCTTTGGGGGCAAGTTGTGCTCCCGCACGAACTTCGCGAGGTAGTCGGCAGCATAGTTAATATGCCGTGCATCGTAGGACCCAATCACATGACCCGGCGGATCTTCGCCAATCATATGGAACTCAGGATCGAGCCCGAGATGTACGTTCGGCATCGCCCAGTATTTATCCAAAAGCGGCAATTCCTTTTCCAGGGTCGAGAAGCCGATTTGAATATCAAGAATCACGATTGCATCTATCTTCTTTGCAATCTCAACTGCTTTATCAATCTCGGAGTCCGGCATGCGAAGCATGTAGTTCCCTTCTCGTCCGGGCAGCTCTTGCGCAGTGATGGCGATGTAGTTAATCGCTGGGACGGTGGGTGTTGAGGGATCGGCCGCCTCCCACTTCTGCTGTTCGCCCTTGAGCATCTGCAGCATTTGCGCTTCAGGGTACTCGCCAAGGACACCCATTTTAGTCGAGTAGAAGTTGCCGTAGTACGCGATGATGCGCTTGAACGGAAGAATGGCGCCCGGCAATGGATATGCGGTCTTTACCGGCCACAGACTCGGAGATGTAGAAGAGGTCGATGTTGCAAGGTTCGCCATCTCAAGCATCTTCCGATCATAGAGTGCCGAATCGAACTTGGGCGGCTCTTCTTTCTTTGCAAAAAGACCGGTAGAGGTTGCAACGGGCGCACCACGCTCGTAGGATGTCGCAAACACGTGCGGAATCACTACGAGTCCCAGTGCAAGCAGGAGGAAGAGCGTCGCGAATCCGATAATGATATCCTTCGAAACCTTTGGCTCGCCCTTATGCTTCTGGCGCTTCATATGGGGGCGGTGCCACAGGCTCCACGCGAGACGATTCTGCGGAACGCTTCTTACGGAGCGTTACACCGATCACGACCACTCCTGCAGAGAGCACGGGAATAATGACCATGATCCATGAGTACGGGAGTCCGAGGAACGGAGTGATCGCGAGAAGTATACCGAGGGCGATGAGCAGGCTTTCACGTGTCATTACCTAGAAGTGTATCAACCAGAGACTATGACCACAAACTCTCCCCGCACCTCTCCCGGATGTTCCTTGAAATGAAGGGTTACCTCGCCCGCGCTTCCCTCCACCACCTGTTCATGAATTTTCGATAGTTCCCGCATGACCACTACCTTTCTGTCCTCATCAAGCACCTCCACCAAAGAAGTGAGTGCCTTCTCAATTCGGTGCGGTGACTCATAAAACACGACCGTACGCCTCATGTCCGCGATCTCCTTAAAGAGAGTTTGCCTCCCCTTCTTATGCGGCAAAAAGCCGAGAAATGTGAATTCATTTGTGGGAACACCCGCTATGGAAAGCGCTGCTGTGAGCGCTGAAGGGCCTGGAATGGTCTCAATACGAACCTCGCTCCCGAACGTGTCGCGCGCGAGCCGCACGAGCTCGCTTCCAGGGTCCGAGATGCCCGGCGTGCCTGCATCGGTAACGAGCGCAATACGCTTCCCCTCTCCAAGCTGCGAGAGTACTCTCGTGGCGGCAAGACGTCCGCTTTGCGCGTGGTACACCAGAAGCGGCTTCTGAATGTCATAACGTGCTAGAAGCTTTGCAGTCACGCGGGTATCTTCGCAAGCGATTGCATCGGCCTCCTTCAGGGTCTGGAGTGCGCGTAACGTAATATCTCCTAGGTTTCCAATAGGGGTCGCAACGACAGAGAGCGTTCCCATACCTCTAGGCGACGAGCGCGTTAGCTACCTTGTAAATGTCCCCTGCGCCCATAGTCATAATGACGTCTCCTTCTTTAGGCTCTGTCCGGAGCACATCTTCGATAGATTCAAACGTAAGAGCTCTGGCCGATACGCCCTCAGCGCGCACTCGCTCGGCCACGAGCTCACTTGAGACAGTTCCATCGTTTACTTCTCGTGCTGCAAATATTGGCGCTATCAAGACTTCGTCAGCATCAGCGAACGCGCGCGCGAAACCGTCCAGAAGATCGCGGGTACGGCTGAAAAGATGCGGATGAAACGCGACGAAGATACGGCCCTCAGTCTTCTCCCTAAGCGCACGAAGGGTCTCCTTTATCGCAGTTGGATGGTGCGCATAATCGTCATACACCGTTGCACCATTATGTGTGCCCTTGTACTCAAACCTTCGCCACGTTCCTCGAAACGATTCAAGCGAGCGGTTAATGAGTGCGGTGTGCAACTCGGGCATGACGACCCTCGAAGCAGCAGCAGCAGCCTTTGCGTTATGCGCATTGAACTCTCCTGGGAGCATCAACGGGTACTCCGGCTCCTTGGTGTAATCAATAACGCGAGGGGCAATGTTTTCAAGTAAAGGCGCTATGCTCGGATGCTCTGCATCCGTAATAACAGCACCATGCGCAGGTACCTTCTCAATTAGGGCGCGAAATGCGTCCTGCACATCGGCAAGATCCTGATAGTAGTCAGAGTGGTCGAACTCAAGATTCGTAATGACAAGCACTTCTGGCGAAAGCTCTAGAAAATGCCGTTGGTACTCGCATGCCTCAACAATGAAAAGATCGGAAGTGCCGCCAAGGTAATTACTACCGAAGTCCTGCACGATGGAGCCAACGACCGCGGTTGGAGATGCACCTGCATCCTTTAGTATTGCCGCGAGCATGCCGGTCGTAGTGGTCTTGCCGTGGGTGCCTGCGACCGCGACGGTGCGATACTCGCCGGAAATCTGCCCAAGCGCTGCAAAGTATGAAAGTTCTGGTATTCCGAGCTCCTGTGCACGCACGCGCTCTGGATTGTCCTCCGGTACCGCCGCGCTATAGACGAGGAGATTGGTGTCTTCCGTTATATTTTTCGCCTCCTGTCCTATGACAACATCTATCCCCTTCTCGCGCAGGAGTTCAGCGACTGGGCTGTCGCTTCTATCAGAACCGGAGACTCGGTCTCCCTTTTCTTTCATGAGCTGCGCGAGTGCGGACATACCGATCCCGCCGATGCCGGAGAAGAAAATGGTGCGTGTGTTAGCGGTAGTGGACATATGCTTCAAGAATTTTCGATTCGTCGAGATCACCGCGATTGGTTTGTAGACCCTGATCACGCATTCGGTCGATAAGATAAACCGGTTCATGCCACTCAAGGTCCGAATCTGACTCTTCGTCCTCGGGACGCTCACCAAGTTTCGTGAGCCGTGCTGCAAAGTATAGCGTTGTCTTCTCCGTCTCGTACGATGTGCCCGGCGTTATGCGCGTCTGGATGGAACCGAGATATCTTCCTAGCTCGCCTTCAGCACCAAACTCTTCCATCAACCCTCGATGTACAGCGTATTCAAGCGACTCCCCGTCTTCTAAGGATTCACGCATAAGAATGAATACCTCCTCAAGACCGCCGAGCTTGTCATGGAGTTCAGACGGTATGTTCTCTCGCGTGCGCTTGTGCACGCAAACCTTTCCTTCACCATTTACGAGAACCGCACCAACAGAGATGTGGAAAGGACTGTCTACGCTATGCTGAAACCGGCTCATCATAATGTAGAAACGAGCGCATTGAACTGATCGCCACGATCGTACTCGTTCGTAAACATTCCGAAAGACGCGAACGCTGGCGAGAGAAGCACAATATCCCCCGCTTCAGCATTTGAGACTGCATCATCGAATGCTTCCTTAAGTGTATCGAATACAGACGCATCCGGAAGCTCTTCCCTCACTCGGTCGGTACCAGTTCCAGACAAAAGCACGACCCGCTTCGCTACGTCTGGGATAAGCGAGAGCAAGTTCTTCATTTCAAGCCCCTTATCATGTCCGCCCATGATAAGGATGACGCGCTTGCCATACTCATTCCCGAGCGCATGGAGGGCAACGATAGTTGCTTCCGGTGTCGTGGAGTTTGTATCGTTATAGAACGAGATGCCATTCTTGAGCGCAACCAGTTCAAGGCGACCCGGTACGCCGAGGAAGGACTCGAGTGCATTGCGACTTATTTCATCCGGTATGGAAAGCACGCGCGCAGCAGCAAGCGCGAGCGCTGCGTCGTAGCGGTTATGCTCGCCGGGTACCAGAAGCTGCCACTCGCTTGGAAGAAGATTCTGTCCCGCTACCTGCACCCGTCCCGGAATATCCTCGCCATACTTCTCTATAACGGTAAGTGCCATTTGCTCACCAAGAATAAGAGTGTCGCCGGGCTTCTGGTACAAAAATATGTTCGCCTTATCCGCGAGATAGAGATCGATATCATTTCGATAATACGAAAAATGGTCGGGATAGAAGGTCGTGAACAGGGAGAGTGTGGGGCTCATACGCGCATCTCCAAAGCCCTGGAGCTGCCAAGAATCGAGCTCGAAGAGCGCAATATGCTCTGGTGTTACCTCTTTTAGGAGCGCGAGCGTAGAGACGCCACGAACGTTTCCTCCGAGCAGCACCTTCTTCCCCGCCTTCTCGAGGATAGCGTTCAGCATGTAAGTAGTCGTCGACTTTCCACGTGTGCCGGTGATGCCAATGATAGGAAGCTTCGAGAGCTCCGCGAACCACGAGGCGCTCATTTTGATCGGGATACCCGCTTTCCCTGCAGTTTGTATGTACGGAGAATCGAGAGGCACTCCCGCTGCCTTCAAAATATAGTCGCGATTTAAGAAGTCCTCAGTGCGATGCTCGCCAAGGACTAAGGTGATGTTCGAAAACTTCGAAAGTCGCTCGACTGAAGGAGCAAGCTCCTCGGCGCTTTTAAGGTCAGTAACGATAAGTTCGGCACCTTGCTCGGCAAGGAACTCAGCGTCCCCAACTCCGCGCCCAAGAAGCCCGAGCCCCATGACGGTTATGCGCTTCCCTTGAAGGAGGGTCGTATGATCCATTGCCGCCATCCTAGCGCACTTTTAGCCTACCGGCACGGTGCAACCCCTACCCCGTCTGTATGGGTTAGGTGAAGCGTATCGCGCATCTTCGGTACTATAACGAGCTCGTACGGACTTGTTATGACGCTTGGAACCGAGCAATTTTCGTCTGGGTGTAGATGCTTAATATGTACCGTGCGCGTAAGCTGCGAATCAACGATCTCGGCGACCTGGATGTCATACCCCCCGGTCGAGTGAGTGCCGTCGAATACGGCGAGCACTTCGTTCTTTTCGAAGTCGACTGGTGGAAGCGATGGGCGCTCATTTCCATGTATGAGGGTCAACGCGCTCTCGAGCTCCTCCTGGCTCTGTATGAGGTAGTTGCGCTGCGTATCGACATTTAGCGCATACTGCCCAGCAGCGTAACGCTCGAACATCACCGTACCGGTACTACTGGCCGACTGTTGACTAGGTTCGATAAAGTAAAGTGCAGCACCTACGAGTACGATGACCGCGCACAAGCCACCGATAAAGAGCGTATCCTTCATGCGTACTAGTATACGCGGTCGGCGCCAATGTAGTGTTATTAGTACACAGTGACAGCCAGGCTGCCGTATATGGTGCAAGTGGTAGGATTCGAACCTACGACCGCTCGAGTATCAGTCGAGTGCTCTACCAACTGAGCTACACTTGCCTGTCCTTAGACTCATGGATACTAACAGAAAGACCTGGGCTTTTCCAGCGTCTCATCTATAGTAATGGGAAGGATGATACACCGCGGTACAACCCGGGAATCCAAAGGCCTCCGGCTTCGGAGGGACTCCACTATCGATGATAAATACCGTCGGCATCGCAATAAGATGCGCATTTGGCGCCGGTGCGTGAAGAAAATAGATACGCAGGCCGTGCCAGCGTAAAGACAAAGCGCCCCAGCAAAGCCAGGGCGCTCGAGACGCACACGAGGTGCGCTTGGTCAGCTCAACGGATATGGCGGCGATTCATAGTAGCGCCATTTGCTGATGCGTTCGTCAGTGGGAAGAAGCTTGTGCTCCTGAACCCACATCTTTCGCTTGCCGCGCTTGACTCGATACCAGTAACCGTTGTAACCGGAGTGCCACCAGCGCGTGAACGCAGAAGGCATCGCAGTACGTCCGGCGTTCGAGCCGACATTCAAAGAACTCATTGTCATGCACTACCCTTTGCTCAGAAATGACAGGAATGCGCGGAGCGCGACTTATCAATTATAACAGTAAAGTATTATGAAGTCTAGTCCACTGTAACGACAACACTATCCTCCCAGTCTGTAATTGGCTCATCCGCGGGTCCAGGATGCCAGAGAGTGACAATAATTGTGTATGCGCCTGGCTCCTTGTACGTGTGCGTTTTGACGCTCTGGGAGCAACTTTCTCCCTCTGATTCCGCCTCAAACAGCGGTTCTGTTGTTCCGTCTCCCCACTCTACGGAGAGGCCATTGCCGCCGGGTCCAAACCAGCCGACCGAGATGACGCAGGAATCGATCTTCTCAAGAACGGGCGCAGGACCCGTTATAGTCACGGTTCTTCCGTTTACCTCAGCATCCAATCCGCGCGAGCCAGAATAGATAGTTCCCTGCGCACTCTGTCCCACAACCTCCGCTTCCTGCGAAGGCGCCTCTACTACAGGCGCTATGACCTCCGGGCGCGGGGTCTGCGTATATATAAACGCCAGCGTTATCAAAAGCACGGTGCCGGCAAGTGAAGCAGCAACAAGACGTGGATGCTCTTTCATATCTATAGTATAGGCCTCAAATGCCTAAAACGCACAACAGCCCCGGGTGGGGCTGTTGTGTCTTTTCACTAAATAGTTCGATTCTAGAAGGAGTGTTGAGTGCTCTTGTGTTCCGCCTATTCAGGACTGAGAAGTTCAATTGAGACTTCCCAGTATCCTACCGGTTCGTTTTTCCGGCGTCCGGGTACCATTTAGGGATTAGTACCATTTCCCCTAGGTAGCTGCATGTCGGGAGCTATCAATAGAAAGACAAGTCCTTCTGAAAATAACTCCCAACATGCAGCCACCTAGATCGACGTGAGTGTCATTCCTGACATCTCGTTCCGATTGGATATGTTCCACGACCAGCTTCCGCTAGCCGTGCCTTGTTACGACTTACTCCCTGTCATTGAATTTGCCGTAGTCCTGGACAAGCCAAGATGTCGGGCACCTCCAACTTCCTTGAGTTGACGGGCGGTGAGTACAAGACTCGAGAACGTATTCACCGTAGTATGGCTGACCTACGATTACTAGTGATTCCGGCTTCAAGAGGTCGGTTGCAGACCTCTATCCGTACTGGGGTCGGTTTTTGGGATTTGCTCCACCTTGCGGTATTGCTTCCTTCTGTACCGACCATTGTATCACGTGTGCAGCCCAGGGCATCAAGGGACATGCTGATTTGGCGTCATCCTCACCTTCCTCCCCCGTGAGGGGGCAGTCTCGCCTGACATAAGTAACAGACAACGAGGGTTGCGTTCGTTACCCCACTGAAGGGAACAGCTCAAGCCACGAACTGACGACAACCATGCATCACCTGCCAAGCACCCTCGAAGGCTTCCTCCGTTTCTGGAGGCGTGCAGCTTGGTTTCTAGCCCTGGTAAGGTTCTTCGCTTAGCTACGAATTAAGCCACATGATCCACCACTTGTGCGAGTCCCCGTCTATTCCTTTGAGTTTTAAGCTTGCGCTCGTACTACCCAGGCGGCTCGCTTACCGCGTTAGCTTAGCCTCGCAGAGGGTCGATACTCCGCAAAGCGAGC
>DASPLK010000005.1:0-154617 GCA_035627595.1 Minisyncoccota bacterium
CATAAAGCCCCAGGCGAGAGCCATAGTGCGCAGGAAGACCGCTCCTTCAGCAATCACTGCGGAATCATTTGGGACGAAGAAGGCGGTGAGATACGGTGCGATAAGAAAAACGATGCCGCCAAGAACGGTGAGAATCAGGAATGAAAGCCCTGCCCCGAGCTTACCGATACGTGCCGCGCGCTCTACATTTCCCGCCCCAATGTTCTGACCTACGAGCGTGGAGATAGCCATAGAAAGACCCATGGCAGGAATCATGGCCACCTGAAGTACGTTACTGCCAACGCCATACGCTGCGACCGTAAGCGTGCCGAAGCTCGCGATAAGAAACGTCATGACGGTCAGGCCAAGCGCGCGAGCTGACTGCTCGATTGAGGCTGGAAAGCCCAAGAAGAAGGCTCGCTTGATATACGAGAAGTCAGGGATGAAATCCATCCAGGAAAGGCGGATGCCGTACTTCCCACTGAACAAAACACCTAGACCGACGATCGCAGCAATGCTCTGCGTGCCGATAGTGGCGACCGCTGCACCCATGACACCCAAGGCTGGAATGGGTCCCCAGCCAAAGATAAAGAGAGGATCGAGAACGAAGTTCAGAAGAACGGTACCGAAAACGATATACACCGGGAGCTTCGCCTCCCCCACTCCTCTCATAAGCGACTGGAACATGAAGAAGGTAAAGTTGAATATGAGTCCGATGAAAGAGATGCGCATGAATCCGAGCGCTGCTGAATAGACATCGGGAGCTACTCCCATAAGTCCAAGAAGAACTGGCGAGACTGCATATCCAATTGCACCAAGCACAAGCGAAGCGACCATGATCATCAGGAGCGTTTGGGACGCGACATGATTCACCATGTCCTGATTCTTGGCTCCAAAGTATTGAGCTATGAGTGTAGAGCCCGCGATAGCAAGACCTGCTCCAACGGCGATTGAGAGGAACATCACCGGGAAGGAGACGGAAACAGCTGCGACAGCAGAGCCGCCTAAGCGACCCACCCAGAAGGCATCTGTGAGCGAATAGCCTGCCTGGAGAATGTTGGCGAGCATTATAGGAGCGGCGAGCGTTACGAGCGATCGCATAATTGGACCCTCGAGGAGTACGTTGGTATTTGCTGTAGCCATCCGGTCAGCATATCAAATTGCTCGTTTCTAATCCCTGTTGGGAGTATTCAAGCCAACACTGCTTCCCTCTCAAGTGACCGCCCAAATACAAGCCAAGTATTAAGCTCTCTCACTAGCTGGTTCCAATTCTCACTAACGTGGGTCACAAATTGACTTTTAATAATTTTAGGTGCTAAATGCATGTAAGACAGCCTGTCTGTCGCGGTCTTTCACCCAGCCAGTCTCGACCTGGCAAATTTGTGGGAAGTTCAAATGCCCAGCTTTGAAAGCGCTTTCGGCTCAAACGGAAACGTGGGGCTCCTCTTCGGAATCGTAGGGTTGCTTCTGGGTTTCTTTACCCTCTTTCTTGGAGTTACCAACGAGACACTCCAGAACTACCTCGAGCGGTCAACACGCTGGAATGTTCTGAGTACTTCGGGACGTAGGTCTGTAATCCTATCAACCTGCGTATGTGTTCCAATTCTTTTTAGTGGGGCGAGCTTCGGCTTCTACCACCTGATTCGAAACCTACCAATGCAGCTGGGACTAGTCGCGATACTGACAGTCATCATCATCTTTATGATGCTCGGCAGCATGGATCCCGACGCTCGAGACCTAGACTGAGCTTTCATCGATCTTCCGCCCCCAGACAATCCGGTCTGGGGGCGAAGTTGTTTCTGTAGCCTTTCCAAATACCAGCCAGCTATTGAGTTCTAGGAACATCTGGTTCCAATTCTCTCTAACCTGGGTCACCAATATAGTCGAATCGTCATTATGATGACTGATTCATGCCGTAAGCGTTTGTTTTCCAACTGGCTCCAAACCTCTTGCTATCATTCTCGTTTAATCGACAGCCTTCCAGCTAGCTTGTGCCCCAAAAAGCTCCAGGCTTCGAGCCTGTAATATTTCTTCTGATTTGAACTCGCCCTCTAGCTGGGTCTTGTTGCTGCGCGGTTCTGGCCGCCAGAGATAAAAGAGATTATGTTCTTCCGTAAAGTAAGGCTGCGGAAGTTGTTCCATATCATGATGATAGCACTTAGAAATGGTTCCTGTATTTAGACAGCGGAAGCGTACTCTCAATTTAGACGTTACGGTTGACGATTTAGCAAATAAAATGTACGGCGACCCCCGAAAACGTGCGTCCGGATCTAGATTGCTGACGCAGCACGCGCCAGCGTTGAAGGAGAATCGTTATGCGTTACTTGCATCGTACCGTCGTTGCGGCCCTGATCCTGGCCTCGGCCAGTCTCGCGGGATGTGCGACCGCCACCGGCGCCCTCTGGTCCGAGGACCGTCTGGTCGACGCAGCGGCTGCCCGCTTCGGCGTCAATCCGGCATCCATCCAGATCACGAACTGCGTGCCGACGGGCTCGGGCACCTGGTTCACTGTCCATCTGCCGAGCGGCGAAAAACATCGCTGCTTCCATGACGGCAATCTGATGGGCGCCGGCGTGTTCTCGAACGGCGTTCGCTGCGGCGATCAAGCCGGCACGGCCTTCTAAGGGCCGCCTTCGGCCTTGAGACTGCCCCACCTGCTATGGTGGAGCACTTTCTTTACCTATGTATTAAACGGGACCATCCTTTGGTACGCTAGCATAATGACACTCGATGAACTGCTCCATGGAATCGATGTGCCGGAAAACATCCGCAGTTCGCTGGCTGTGGTCACAGTTCCCTATTACTCCTTCTCTGGTGAGAACAGGACGGGCACCCTCGTAGTGCATGCGGATCTTGCCGAAGAGGTACGCGTGATATTCGCCGAGCTTTATGCGCTTCGCTTTCCCATCGAGCGCATAGTGCCGTTACATAAGTATGGATGGTCAGACGACCGCTCTATGGAGGACAACAACACGTCCGCATTTAATTATCGCTTGATCATAGCTACGGACAGGCTTTCCAACCATAGCTACGGGCGCGCGATAGATATAAACCCGCGAACAAATCCCTATCATGCGCGCGATGGAAAGGTATACCCTGCGGGAGCGGTATACGACCCAGATGCACACGGCGCGATCACTGCGACGGGTCCGGTAGTGGCGTTATTCAACCGGCACGGCTGGGACTGGGGCGGCGATTGGACCTCCGTGCGTGACTACCAGCATTTCGAAAAGCCACTTTCCTAGTTTGTGCTAGGCTGTTGAGCATCTACATGAAAACCTTCTATACCCTGCTCGCAAACAACGCGATCGCGGCGGTCGTGAACTTTACCGTCTGGTTCGCTATCACCTTCTTCGTATTCCTCGAGACTGAATCGGTGTTCGCAAACGGCATTATTGCCGGCATTTACCTCGTCTTCACTGCAGCTAGCGGAATATGGTTCGGCGGCATCGTTGACCACAACAAGAAGCGCACCGTAATGATGGTCTCAAGCCTCGTCTCGTTCTTCCTCTATATAGCGGCGACGGGCATATTCTTTATGGCACCACGGGAGGCGTTCGGTGACGTCTCAAATGCCTGGCTTTGGTCGTTTGTGCTCCTACTTATGATTGGTGTTATTGCAGGAAACCTGCGCACCATAGCCTTTCCGACATTGGTTACGCTTCTCGTACCTGAGGACCGTCGAGATAAGGCGAATGGGCTCGTGGGCATGATCACAGGTCTTTCGTTTGGTACCGTATCAGTTATCAGTGGACTCATGATTGCGCACACGGGAATGGAGGGCGTACTCCTATTTACGCTCGTCTTCACCCTCATCGCGATCGTGCATCTCTTATTTGTCCGCGTTCCCGAAGAAAACATCATTCATCTAGACGACCGCCCAAAAAAGCTCGATTTGAAGGGTACGTATGCGCTTGTCGTTGCGGTACCGGGACTCGCTGCGCTCATCCTTTTTGCGACTTTCAACAACTTCCTCGGGGGTTCGTTCATGGCGCTCCTTGATCCATACGGACTTTCAATGGTCTCAGTAGAGCTTTGGGGCTTCATTCTCGGAGCACTCAGCTTCTCGTTTGTCTTCGGCGGTATGGCGATCGCAAAATGGGGCCTCGGCAAGAACCCATTGCGCACCATGCTCACTGCCAACGTGATCATCTGGATTGCATGTATCCTGTTCACCATTCAACCTCTTCTCTGGCTCCTTATCGCCGGAATGTTCGTATGGATGTTCACCATGCCTTTTATCGAGGCATCGGAGCATACGTTAATACAGAAAGTAGTGCCCTTTGAGCGCCAGGGCCGCGTATTCGGATTCGCACAGAGCGTTGAACAGGCGGCGTCTCCTTTAACCGCGTTCCTCATCGCTCCACTTACCCAGTTCGTGTTTATTCCATTTATGACGGTAGGCGTTGGAGCAGAGGTGCTTGGCCCCTGGTTTGGAACCGGTATGGCGCGCGGCATCGCGCTCGTGTTCACCGTTACCGGTTTCATCGGCCTTATAGCAACGATTCTAGCGTTTGCCTCTCGCCCATACCGATTACTTTCAGAGAGGTACCAGGAGCCAGCATAAGAAAAGAGCCCCGTCTGGGGCTCTTTTCTTATGCGCTAACGATTCCTGAGAACCCGCCGTAGTGCATCTTCTTCATGCTAAAGAGCGGCGTCTCCGGTTCAATCTCCGCCATGCGCGGATCGGCCATAAGCTTTTTCATGACCTGATCGCGATGCGCACGGCTCTTGAACTCTGCGACGGCGACTACTACCGTCTCGCCGTCCTTAGGCTTTGCAGCTTTTACAAAGGACTGCAATCCCTCTTTGGCCTCAAGGTCGTTACCCATGAACTCGTTATACGAAAGCATGCCGTGCTCTTTGGCGATCTTGCCGAACTTCGCCGCTACCTTCTTGTATGCGGGAATGTTTGCTTCGGGAACTGGCAATAGGTAGAGATCGATATACTTCATTATGTTTTGAAAGTTAGTAGAGAGGTATGATACCGCGCTCTACTTATCCCCATACCTACAGTCCCAGTTCTTCTCGCGGAATCGCACCTTCTCGCAGTATGTACACCTGGTCACCAACTATAGACACGACCGTGGAGGCTTTGCTGTCACCTCTTGGTCCTGCGTCAACGACAAGATCAATATGCCTGATGTTAGGTCCAAACTGCACGAGGATGTCTCCAACCGTGGGAGGCGTTGGAAGTCCAGACATGTTGGCTGAAGTTGCGGTATAGGGGGTGCCGATCAAGTGTGCAAGTGCGAGTGAGAACGGATCGTTTGGAATCCGGATTCCCAGAGTGCCGTTAAGGAGAATGTCCTCGGGCAGCTTGCCGCTACCGGGAAGAACAATTGTAAGAGCGCCCGGCAGATGCCGCCGCGCAAGCGCACGGGCGGTGTCGTTTAACTGCGCATACTCTTCTAATGCATCATGATGTGGCACGACGACGGCAATCGGCTTTTTCGTTTCTCGAGCCTTGAGCGTCTTGAGGCGCTGTATGGCCTCTTTATTCAGAGCGTCGACCGCAAGGCCATACAGAGTATCGGTCGGATAGAGCACCACTCCGCCACCACTAAGAACACTGGCCGCTTTTTGGGCGGCCTCATCAAGAGTTTCTTCGGTCAGGCGAAATATCTCCATAGCAGTTGAATACTACGCAAAAACACGGTATTGTCGATACGTTCAGGCGCGGTTAGCTCAGTTGGTAGAGCATTCCCTTGACGTGGGAAGGGTCACAGGTTCGAGTCCTGTATCGCGCACCAGCTAGAAAGGCCTTCTACCTATGGGAGATCTTCCTCATTACTTCAGAAGCAACTATCTACAGTTGGAGGTTCATACGTGAATACGCTAGAGTATGCTTCATGTCACAACTCATTAAGACCTTCCTCGTCCCGACTCTCATATCGTTTGCAGTCCTCATCGGTATATTCTTTTGGGGCGGCTGGGGCGCATTCGCGCTTGCAGTGCTTCTCACCATCCTTGAGGTCACGCTCTCGTTCGATAACGCGGTCATTAACGCGAAGATACTGAAGCAGATGGACGAGAAGTGGCAAAAGCGCTTCCTTACGTGGGGCATACTTGTAGCCGTCTTCGGTACTCGTCTCGTCCTTCCTATACTCATTGTTGCTGCGTCTGTCGCGATGAGTCCATGGGCTATCGCTAAACTTGCCGCATTTGATCCAGAAACATACGGACATCTCTTGGAGGGTGCGCATGTTGCTATCGCAGCATTCGGCGGTACGTTCCTTCTCATGGTGGCGCTTAAGTACTTCTTCGACGATGCCAAGAGCGTGCACTGGATTCGCTCGGTAGAACGACACCTTGCGCGCTGGGGCCGTATTGAGGCTATTGAAATAGGTCTTGCACTTCTCCTCCTCCTCGGCATCTCATTCTTTGCAGGCAATGCAGGAACTATTCTCTCAGCCGGAACGATTGGTATTGTTCTCTTTATCCTCATGCAGGGCATTGCGAACTCTTTTTCCTTCGAAGCTGAGAAAGCAGTCGTGGCGGGAAGCGCGGCGCTCTTCCTCTATCTAAACGTGCTTGATGCCGCATTCTCCTTGGACGGTGTCATCGGCGCATTCGCAATCACGAGCTCACTACCGGTCATTGTTGCTGGCCTTGGCATCGGCGCGTACTACGTCCGTTCACTTACTATCTATTTTGTGCGCCAAAAAACTCTGGATACACTCGTATACCTTGAGCATGGCGCGCACTGGGCAATCCTCGGTCTTGCCGGTGCGATGCTCGTTTCGCTCTTCTATCATGTACCTGAAGCCATCACCGGCCTTGTGGGTCTCGTGTTCGTCGGGCTTGCAGCTTGGTCGTCGGTTCGCCAGATGCGCAAAGCATCTTCATAGACCCCGCGCCATAGGTGCGCTATAACGAGTGTATGGAGCGCACAATTGTCTTTTATCACGGCGGCTGCCCGGATGGTTTCGGGGGTGCCTATGCGGCATGGAAGAAACTTGGCGATACGGCTGAGTATATTGGACTACACCGAGGCGAGGAGATCCCGGACGTTTCTGGCGCACACACCTACTTCATCGATTTTGTTTACGATAAAGAGATCATGGAGCGTCTTCAGACATCAGCCGCCTCACTTACTGCGCTTGATCACCACGAGGGTGTGCGTGAAGTTACTGAGAGCTTGGTACACCACGTATTCGATAACGATCGATCCGGGGCGACTATCGCGTGGGACTACTTCCATCCAGGCATACCTACGCCTAAACTTCTCCAATTCATACAGGACGATGATCTCTTCCTCTTTACGCTTCCCGACACGCGCAGTGTTCTCGCATACCTTGGCGTGAGCCCGTTTACGTTCGAGTTCTGGGATGAGACCGCACAGAAACTCGACGATCCTGTTGAGGGCGAGATTCTCATCGGCACTATGCGCGCATACGGCGAGTACTTCGAGAAACTTGCACAGCTTGCTGCAGACAAGGCACATCCTGTGCTATTTGAAGGCTACGAAGTCATGTTCGCGACAGCACACCCCTATAAGCCGATGAAGTCGCTGGTCGGCAATCTTCTCGCAAAGGCGCATCCGCCATTTGCTCTTGTTGTGGCTGCACATCCAGAAGGGTTTGGTGTTTCGATCCGGGGCAATGGATCAATTGACGTGTCCCAAATAGCGCAAAAGTACGGGGGCAACGGACACAAGAGCTCTGCTGGCTTCCTTATACCTGCTAATGGTCCCCTGCCGTGGACGCTTATAGAAGATGATGAAGATACTCGCGATTGAGACATCGTGCGATGAGACTGCGGTCTCGATACTTGAGGGCATTGAAAAGGACGGCCATACCGCGTTCACCATACTCGGCAACGCACTTCTTTCTCAGATAGATATACATAAGGAGTACGGTGGTGTTTTCCCGGCACTAGCCAAGCGTGCACATGCAGAGAACCTCGTTCCGCTCTTGGCGGCATCACTTGAGGAGGCGGAGCTCCTTCGTGAAGACACGCAGGCACTATCCGAAGAGATGCGCACGCGCATTGGCGAGATGCTAGTCCGCGAGCCTGAACTAGCAGACGCGCTCTTCGCGTTCATCACGGAAGCAGAAGTTCCGGACATCGATGCAATCGCCGTTACATACGGACCGGGACTTGAGCCTGCGCTCTGGGTAGGCGTTAACCTTGCGCGCGCTCTTTCGGTCGCATGGAATAAGCCCATCGTGGGCGTGAATCATCTTGAGGGCCACATCCTTTCCTCGCTACTCGTCGGCGAAGAGCGTACATTCACACTTACGCCGCCCTCCCTACCGCTTGTTTCTCTCGTTATCTCGGGCGGACACACGGAACTTGTCGTCACAACCGAATGGTCTGCAGGCACTGCGCGCCTTGCGTACAAAAAGATAGGCGAAACCCGGGACGATGCTGTGGGCGAGGCGTACGATAAAGTTGCTCGCATGATGGGCCTTCTCTATCCGGGCGGCCCGGAGGTCTCACGTCTTGCTGAGGAGGCGCGCGAAGCTGGACTTATCCCTGACTTCTCGCTTCCACGCCCGATGATCGACGCGGATAACCTCGATTTCTCATTCTCCGGTCTCAAGACTGCAGTGCTATACCTAATAAAGGAAAAGGGTGAGTTATCCGAAGACGACAAGCGCATGATCGCACGTGAGTTTGAGACAGCAGTTGCAGATGTTCTTTGGAAGAAGACCGAGAAGGCACTCGCAAAGACTGCTGCCCGCTCGCTTCTTATTGGTGGAGGCGTCTCCGCAAACCATAACCTGCGACAGATGTTTGCTGAGAATGCAAAAGAGCTTGGAATTGACTACAGCCTTCCCCACCGTTCGCTTACCGGCGACAACGCCATCATGATCGCCGTCGCCGGCTACTATCGCGCGCGTGAAAAGACGTACATGGAAATTGAAACATTGCGCGCGGATGGGAATCTTTCTCTTAGCTAGTACATAGGGAAAGGCCCGAGCCGAAGCTCGGGCCTCATATGGCCGCTCTCCTCGAGATGAGACGCATGCCGGGGTACAGTTTGAGTTCTCCGCTCCGTTGTTGAAACGCGAAATCCGCGGTATCGAACGCGTGGAGCTCCCACCTGCGACGGCGGACACACACGAGCCGTATGCGGATCCAGAGCGTCGGACCGACCCGAGCGAAGTTAACGAATTCGTCGGAGAAATATCCGACTCGTTCGTTGACCTGGCGCTCCAGCATGTGGATGATGTGCCGCGGATCGCACTGTGCGTCCGGCTTGTTGAGCAGTTCTTGGAACCGGATGAACGGTTCCTTCCGCACGACCGTGTACACGGTGTGGTGTCCCACCCCCTCACGCTCAATCGCTGACAAAAGCGGAAAGATCAGACGACGAAATTCCGGCGTCATGATATGTGCTTCCGGCTTCCATTTCAGGTACTGAAGCGGATAGAACGAGCGCGTCAGATGATAGCCGTACGCATGCGCGAATTGCCGCATTGGGTAGAATGGACCGACTACGTTGATCCGTCGTTTGGTGTGCATGGGCTTAGCCCTCCTTTCTGAAGGTAACCATCCCATACGGGGATAGAAATCTCAACTAAAAGCATATATGGCCCACTTCTGCTATATTCCATAGATATGGACGAGAAATTCCTCAAGCCGTACGACCCTCAGTCGACCGAGCCCCGCATCTATTCTGAATGGGAGAAAAGTGGCTTTTTTAATCCGGATACCTGTGTCGAAGGAGGTCACACCGCCCCGGACGCTGCCCCGTATTCCATCATCCTTCCGCCCCCGAACGTCACCGGACGCCTCCATATGGGACATGCACTCATGCTCGCCATTGAGGATACCCTGATCCGCTACAAGCGCATGCAGGGCCTCCGCACCCTCTGGCTTCCGGGCACCGACCACGCCGCAATCGCTACCCAGTCGGTGGTTGAAAAGCAGATACAGAAGGCCGAGGGCAAGTCCCGCCATGATCTCGGGCGCGAAGAACTTTTGAAGCGCATCGGAGAGTTTGCGAAGGAGAGCCATGACACTATCGTCAACCAGGTGAAGACCATGGGCGCCTCCCTCGACTGGTCCCGCGAGGTATTCACTCTCGACGAAGAGCGCAGTTATGCAGTGCGTACCATGTTCAAGAATATGTATGAGGCAGGGCTTATCTACCGCGGTCATCGCATTGTGAACTGGGATCCAAAGGGTCAGACCACTATTTCAGATGATGAAATCGTTCACGAAGAGCGCAAGGCAAAGCTCTACACCTTTAGATATGCAAAGGATTTCCCTATTGCCATCTCCACCACGCGCCCAGAGACCAAGGTCGGCGATACCGCAGTCGCGGTGCATCCGGACGATCCGCGATACAAGGAGTATGTGGGCGAAGAATATTCGTTCACATTCTGTGACGTGCCAGTATCCGTAAAGATTGTCGCAGATCCAGAAGTGGATCCTGCGTTTGGTACTGGTGCGCTTGGCGTCACACCCGCACACTCTCAGACTGACTGGGAGATTGCTGATCGTCACGACCTACCCCGCCCCCAGGTCATTAATGAATACGCGAAAATGACCGTGGAAGGTCGCCTTAACAACAAGAAGACCACCGAAGCGCGCGACATGGTCGTTGAGTGGCTTGCGGAAGAAGGTCTTCTTGAGAAAGAAGAAGAGATATCCCAAAATATCTCTACCGCTGAGAGGACCGGCGGCATTATTGAACCCCTGCCTAAATTGCAGTGGTTTATCGCGGTCAATAAGCCGTTTGCGCTCCGACACTCCAAGATCCCGGGTATACAGGCTGGGGAGGATACTTCGCTACGCGACATCATGCACAAAGCAGTCTCCCCTGAAGGCATCACTGTGATGCCAGAGCACGCGGAGAAGACCTATTTCCACTGGGTCGAGAATCTGCGTGATTGGTGCATCAGCCGACAGATCTGGTACGGGCATCGCATTCCTGTTTGGTACCGAGGCGAAGAGATGTACGTTGGTGTTGAAGCGCCAGAGGGTGAAGGATGGGAGCAGGATTCAGACACGCTCGACACCTGGTTCTCCTCAGGTCTTTGGACCTTCTCCACCATGGGCTGGCCAAAAGCATGGAACGACCAGACAGGTGAAGCAGAGCAGGGTTCGGACCTAGCTATCTGGCGACCCACCGACGTCCTTGAGACCGGATACGACATCTTGTTCTTCTGGGTAGCGCGCATGATTCTCATGACCGGGTTTGCGCTTGGTGAACTTCCCTTCAAGCGTGTATACCTGCACGGCCTCGTGCGCGACGCTCAGGGACGCAAGATGAGCAAGTCTCTGGGCAACAACATGGATCCTCTTGAGGTGACCGCGAAGTACGGTGCAGATGCCGCACGCATGGCACTTATCGTCGGCAACACGCCAGGCACCGACATGCGCATCAGCGAGGACAAGATCAAGGGCTACAAGCACTTTGCAAACAAGCTCTGGAACATCGCGCGCTTTATCTTCGAGAACACAGAGGACGCAGATGTAGCTGCTCCGCTCACTGAGACAGATACTGCACTCCGTGCAGAATTGGATACGCTCGCAACGGAAGTTACGCAGGACCTTGAGGCGTACCGCATCTACCTGGCCGCAGAAAAGCTCTATCACTACGCCTGGGACCGGCTAGCTGCAGAGTTGATCGAGGAATCTAAGAGTATTTTCCAAGGCACAGACGAAGCAGCGAAGGCATCCCGCAAGGCGGTGCTGCTCTCCATCCTTACGGACCTCTTGAAGCTTCTTCACCCGTTCATGCCATTTGTCACCGAGGAGATCTGGAAGAGCATCGACCCTTCTACCCCGCTCATGGTCACCCGCTGGCCTGCTAGAATAGAGGGGTGATCGAGTCTATTCCACTAGAAACCATAGGATTCGCCTTCCTCGGAGGCGTGCTTCCCGTTTGGCTCTGGCTCCACTTTCTTCTGAAGGAGGATGCGCGCTGTCCGGAGCCGCGCTCCATGATTATTGTCGCCTTCGTCGCCGGCATGCTCTCTGTCGTCGCATCGCTCCCGCTTGAGACCTGGGTCGCCTCATTCCTTCCAAGCGGTAGCCTCGCCATCATCATTGCCTGGTCAGCAATTGAGGAGTCCATGAAGTATCTTTTGGCGGCGCTACTGGTACTGTGGCGACGCGCAGTCAACGAGACTGTAGACCTCGTCATCTACATGATTACGGTTGCACTCGGATTCGCGGCTCTGGAAAATACACTTTTCTTGCTTGGTCCGTTTGCAGAGGGTCGCATTCTCGATGGACTTGCGCTCAACAATTTGCGCTTTGTCGGTGCAACACTATTGCACGTAGTTGCGTCTGCGATGATCGGTTTCGCACTTGCAGCAGCATACGTTCGCGGTCGCAGCGTACGTCTTCTTTTTGTTTCAGTCGGACTTATCCTTGCGATTGCATTGCATGCCTTGTTTAATTTCCTTATAATCGCACCAGATGGCTCGCAAACGCTTACAGCGTTCTTCCTCGTCTGGACGGGTGCCATCGTGTTTTTCGCACTGTTCGAGATACTGAAATATTTCCGGTATCGCCACTTACCAAAGAACACTTGCTGATCGTCTTATGAAAAAGCGCTCCATCTTCGAACGTCTTTCCGGCACCGTCTCGGCCGCTGATGACTACGACTCATTCGACGACGAGTATCAGGCACCCGCGCCGGTACGTCGTATGGCGCCGAGCGCCAGCGCTCCCGCTCGTCCTGCCATACAGGAACAATTTGAAGAGGAGCCGGTTGAGAGCGGCCAGCTCCCGGTTGATATGTACCAGACACCCAACGAGATAGTTATTCGCACGTTCATCGCGGGTGTTAGGCCTGACGAGATTAACGTATCTATAAGTCGCGACATGGTGGTGCTTGAAGGTTCACGCGCGACGGCGGAGAGCGTCTCTGATTCGGACTATTTCCACCAGGAGCTCTTCTGGGGCTCGTTTGCCCGTACGATCCTTCTTCCCCAGGAAGTAGATGTAGATGGCGCTACCGCAGGCGCAAAGGATGGACTTCTCACCTTGGTATTGCCGAAGCTGGATAAGGCACGGCAGACTAAGTTGCGCGTCAAAGCAGGATAGCAAAACGGTCCCCTCGGGGCCGTTTTGCTTAACGCATGATCTCGCTCAGGGATGGTGGTACGTATACCTCTTCTACCGTAAACTCGTGCCTTCCGATGGTCTGACCCTCGGCTGTCTTTATGGATACGCGCCAACGGCCAGGCTCCGGGTTTGTCTTAACGCTGTACCCACGGTATCCCTCTGCCCTGCCGCCGGAAACCGGAAACGACACACGATTTACTGTCTGCCACTTCCCGTCGCGGAGATGCTCCCATTGGTGCACCACGGTCGCAGAAAAGCGTATGGGAGCGAAGACCGCGCTATATGCGTAAAGGGGCGCGCCAGGGACGTGGTGCACGGTGACAGGCCTATAGAACTCCCACCAGGGACGCTCCGGTTCGGCAAGGACACGGTATCCGTCCGGCACCTTCTCAACCAGGTGGTATATCCGAACGTCTTTAAGGCCAAGCGGTAGAGGTGGAATAAGGCCCGTAAAATACGCGCCATTCATCAGTACGACTATGGCAACACTACTTAGGATTATCTGACGGAATCCCTTTCTGAATCGGCTCTCGCCCACACGGTACAGCACTAAGAGGAAGATGAGGAATGCCGAGAGTGCGATGGCGCTACTAAGTCCAAACACCCATGGGCCAAGCTTCCCGATGAAAAGCGGAAGCGCGAATATCACGTACGCATAGAAACCAAAGAAGAAGAGCGTTGTCTGGAATGCCAGGTGGTCTCGATATGAGCGGAAGATCTCGTTTCCAAAAAATACGACTGCCAGAAGCAGCAGGAATGGCCAGGAGACGCCGAGTACGGCTCCCTTAGTGTAGAAAATCAGTGAGCCGGAAAGGATGGCGCCAATCTCATACTGAATAAAGAGGGGCAAGAGAACGAGGAGTGTTTGGCTGATGCGCCCGGGACGCTCCCTTCTATGTGAAGCGAGGTAGTGCGCAAGGAGGATCGCTGTGCCTCCAAAAATCAAATACACCGTAAAGATGAGGTTTACGATACTAACCTCAAGGAGCGTGAACGCGGCAATGTCGCCTATAAACCCGGCAAGAAAAAATACGGACGAGAGCCAGCGTTCGTTTCGTTTCGCCCACGCTAGAAGGGCTTGATTCATTGGTGCTTGGGGGCGGATTCGAACCGCCGACCCTTCGCTCTTCAGGCGAATGCTCTAACCAACTGAGCTACCCAAGCAGTAGAGGCATCCTACCATACGGCATCCTGTTTTTCACCCTACTCCCTGCCTGTATACAGGCGGTATGCCTCCTCGATCATATCGGCTGAAGGAAGCCCCATAACGCTCGCACCGGCCCCTTTAGTAAGGGAGTCGAGGATAGGACCGATGAGTAGAAGCGGTAGGATGATGACTACGGTCCAGATCACTACCTTGGTCCAGAATGCGATGCGGCCGATGCGCCGCATCTGATGGAGCATCTCGTTATTCTCACGGGTAACCGCAATGTTCTCTTTAAGAAGCGCCTCAAGTGAATCGTGTTCTTTGTTCATAGTTACGCAGAAACGACACACACGCCGTTCTTCTTTATACAAAAGAGGCCGCTACACTTATCACACTCCATTGTGTAGAGCGCGTATCGACCAGAACCGATAAGTACAACCCCAATCATGGTGGCAGCCAAGAGCAGCTCGAACTCGGCCGCCGCAAACATAGAGCCGCCGCTAATGAGTAGTGCGGCTATTATCATTTCAATGCCGAGGACGCCGGCAAAAACGCGTGGCGCGATACCAAGTATGAGCGCGACACCACCCAATATCTCAAGCCAGGCGATGAATATAGCAATCAGGGGCGAAAACCCGAGAGTATCAAAGAGCATAATGGTTGCGCTCATATCAGCGATTTTCTGATACCCATGAGAGAGAAATATGGAGCCGGCTGCGACACGCACGAGCAAAAGACCCGCAGAGCGGTTATAGAATATTTTGCTCACCCGACGTATGGCTGGCTGCATGAAGTGCGTGTCCGATGAGTATAGCACTAGGGGACTATTCTGCCTTTAAAAGACAGGCTTTTAGCTCATTTGTCTCCGTCCAACCGCACTCACCGCTAGGCTGGCGCTCACAGGTAGCGCCCCTGTAGCAGGCGTATGATTCCCGATATTCGCAGGTAGAGACAATGTCTGGCCTGTCGCTACACAGATGCATAGAGCAGCCGCCGACATAACACGTTGTGGGAGCGGGTGTAGGCGTGGGCGTGGCTATGTCACGCTCTTCTATGAAAAATGTAAGGCGGTAGTCCCCTTCAGCTATATCTTGTCCCGAGCGCGTCTCAGGCGCTACGCTCGCAAAAAGGACTTCCTCCGCCTCAGTGGTGACGCTGTTTCCAAGCGTAATGGTATTAGTGCTTGTACCCATGCCAGATACTATCTCAACATCTGCACGGACGGTTCCCGCCTGAATACACTGTACGTCAGTCGGGCACCGACTGTCTTCAATGATAGAGAGCGGCGTGACCCGCAGATTCTCAAAGAGAGCGGACTCCCCGAGCGCGAGCGTCACTTCGCCGTACTGGCGCACCTGAGGGGCCCCTTCGGTTGTGGTAGCAACCCCAAGCGGTGACTCGGGCCGTGCATAATCGTATGCCGCGTAGGCGACCGCTCCTAGGGCAATAGCTGCTATGGAGACAAACAGGATGATATACGGGCGGTTCATATGCCTTTCACCTTTAAAAATTAAGACGGGTACGGCAGAGCTTTCTGTCCGGTCTACGGGTGCCCCCGCTAGGAATCGAACCTAGATCATCGCGTTAGGAGTGCGAAGTTCTATCCATTGAACTACAGGGGCGACGTCCGAAGACTAACACAAAACCGCGCTCTTCGCGCGGCTCTATGGCTCCTTATAACGCCCCTAGGCAGCTGCGCCAAAAAGGGATTCGAGCTTCGGCTTATCGAAGCCAACGATGACTTCCTCGTCCACTAGGATGACCGGAACGCCCATCTGGCCGCTCTTCTGAATCATCTCCTGACGCTTATCAAGGTCTGCTGCAACGTTGTGCTCAGTGTAGCTAATGCCCTTACCAGCAAGGAACTCCTTGGTCATCTGGCAAAAATGGCAGGTTGGGGTGCTGTAAATTGTGACGTTCTTATCCATACAAAGTGTTTAGTAGGGGCAGTATAGCATATGGGCCCTGGGGATAACTTAGCGTCTGTTGCGCCCAATATTATCCTCGTGATTTAGACGCCCTAGTGCGGCCGTGCGCGATACCTGACGGTTTTGTTCAGCAAGTTTTATCTTGTCTTGATCAAGCTTGCGCTTCAGCGTCGGTATACGGGAAGTGATTTCGCGGATACGCGCTCGCATTTTCTCCATTCTCGTCTGCGCTTCGCGCTCTTTTGCACTACCTGTGCGCTGCGCATGTTCCATGCGCCGCTCCACCCCCTCCGCCTCACGCTTCATACGCTCGGCCTCTTCGCGTTTACGCTGCGCTTCGTCAAGCGCGTGTCGTGCTTCAGATTCAAGCCGTGTAGCCTCCCGAAGACGGTACTCCGCCTCGCGCGCAAGCTTCTCCGCTTCCTCGTCCGTGCTCCCTGCATCATGCACCGCTGCAGAAGCCCGGTGCAAATCGGTCTCTGCTTGACGCTTCTCAGACTCCGTACGCCGAAGCTCATCCTGAAGGGTAGCTAGTTCGCGCTCCTCACGTGCAATTTCTGATTGCAACCGATCACGCTCGCGCTCCATTTGGAAGATGTCTGCCATGACTCTATGGTATCACTTATGCCAGTGCGGAATACGAGAATCGAACTCGTACCTGATGCTTGGGAAGCATCCGTTCTACCACTAAACTAATTCCGCTTTCTACCAGATCCCGAACCATCCCAAAGTCTTTTTCCACCAGGGCAGCGTAGGAGTTGTGGTTGCCTCTTTAGGGGGCACCACGATGATAACCTCCTCTCCGGGACGCGCAACTCCATACGTCTCCCGCAAGGTCGCCTCATGTCCACGTTCGGTACTGAGCTCCTCAAGGTTCCCCTCCAAGGTTGCTTCGCGCTCTCGAAGGATGCGTAGCTGCTCCTGAGTCTCTGCTGCCGCATGTCGGGCTACCTCTTCCTTCCTGAAGATGCCAAACACCATGAAAAGAAGCCACACGATGACAAGTGCGAGTATGCCCGCGATGAGGTATTCGCGCGCACGTGTCTTATGTGTCTTACGGGGCATAGCCCCAAGTATAGCAAGCTAGCGCTCGCTATCCTGGACCATCTTCATAAAGACGTCCTGGGGAATGTCCATCTTTGCATGTTCGCCACGGCGCTTCTTTCCCTTCTTCTGCTTCTCGAGGAGCTTCATCTTACGGGTGATGTCGCCGCCATACAGATAGCCGGTGACATCCTTGCGAAAGGCGGATAGGGACTTGGAAGCGATGATGCGTCCCATAGCGAACGCCTGGATCTTTGTCACGAACTGCTGGCGCGGCAAAATATTGTTGAGCTTCTCCACCATGCGCTCCCCTTCCTCTTGGACCCTGCGTCGGGCAACCACGCGCGCAAATGCTGGCACAGTCTCCTCCGCGACATGTATATCAAGCTTCACGACGTCTGCTGGTCGCTCATCAAGGAACTCGTACGAAAGCGATGCGTATCCAGAAGAGACGTTCTTCACACGGTCAAAGAAACCGCGCATAAGCTCGCGGAGCGGCATCTCTGCGACAAGCTCCATGCGTCCATCCAAGTGCGCTTGGCTGCTCATTACCGCACCCTCGTGGTCATGGAAGAGCTGGATCATGCCGGACAAAGATTCGGGCGGCGTGATAAGCACGACTTTCACCCACGGCTCTTCAATTGCGGTGATATCACCAAACGGCGGGAACTTTGAAGGCGTGTAAATAGTCTCACGCTTCCCATTCTTATTTGTAACAATGTACGCGATTGTTGGGATTGTAACGATAAGCGTCAGGTTAAATTCACGCTTCAAGCGCTCGGTAACAATCTCAAGATGGAGCATGCCCAGGAAACCGCAGCGGAAACCACGACCAAGGACGCCCGAGGACTCTTCCTCAAACGAGAGCGAAGAATCGGAGAGCCTGAGGCGCTCAAGTGCGAGTCGCAGCTCAGAAAGATCATCCTGACTTTCAGGATATACCGAGGCCCACACGACCGGACGTGGGCGCGCGAAGCCCTCCAGAGGCGGGGTAACGGCTCTGTCGGATAGGACGGTATCACCCACCGCAACGACGCCCGCCTCCTTCACTCCAGTCACGATGTATCCAATCTCACCAGCAGCAAGTTGCTCGGTCGGAAGTTCGTCGGGCATGAAAATACCTGTCTCAAGTGCGGTGAAGCGCTGGTTAGCAGCAGCGAATTTGAGTACGTCTCCCTTTTTCAAAGTGCCGTCAAAGACGCGCGCGAAGACAGCGATGCCGCGATGGGTCGAGTATGAGAAATCAAAAATGAGCGCGCGCGTATCGCCGCTACCTTCTCGTGGAGCAGGCACTCGAGCGATAATCGCTTCCAGAAGAGCCTCGACGCCCTCGCCGGTCTTTCCAGAGACAGCAAGCACGGTCTCAGGATCTACTGACAGCAGCTCAGCAAGCTCAATAGAGACATCATCCACGCGAGATGCAGGCGCATCGATCTTTGAGAGCACAGGGATGATGGTACAGCCCGCGTCCTTGGCCATTTGAAGCGTGGTCAGGGTCTGTGCCTGCACGCCCTGGGTAGAATCTACAAGCAAGACGACGCCCTCGACTGCGGACAATGCGCGCGAAACTTCGTACGCAAAGTCGATATGGCCCGGGGTATCGATGAGGTTCAAAATATATTCCTCGCCGTCCTTAGCACGGTACTTCATCCTGGCCGGCTGCATTTTGATGGTGATTCCGCGCTCGCGCTCAAGGTCCATCTTGTCCAAGACCTGGTCGCGCATCTTTCGAGCCTCTATGGTGCCGGTACGCTCAAGGAGCCTATCGGCAAGTGTAGACTTGCCGTGGTCAATGTGCGCGATGATGGAAAAGTTGCGGATGCGATTGGTCATTGGTTCGGACCGCCGAGTATGGAACCGGACGGCGGTAGAGCTCGAGTCGAGGTGAGCCTGCGTAGCGTCTGGTAGAGGTCCCGGAACTCTCTGTTCTCCAGAAGGACGAGAACCGCTGCAGAAACGACTAGACCCACCATACCAGCGACTGCGCCCTGCGTGAAGACCAGGAAGAGATTCGACAACGGCGCGATGTTGCCCATGAAGGACAGCGCGCCATAAGCGGCAGATCCGCCAAGGATTGCGGCGCCCATGCCCTCAAACAGCGGACGGATGAGATCTTTGCCTACTCCGGGGGCTACATCCTTAAGAGTCGCAAATGCTATTACGCCCATCACGAGCTGGCCGACCAAGGCACCAAGCGCGATCAAGAGAATCTCGCTTCCCGGCACGTCCTCTACTCTAAAGAGTCCTTCCACGAAATATCGGACTAGGGGCTCAGCGCGCGCAAGAGCCAAGAAGCCCCAGGCGCATGCCCCTGAGATAAGCGCGCCGCCAAGTTGAATAAGGAACGGATTCCAGGAACGCCCAGACGCGTAAAATGCACGCGAAGCGAGCAGAACGAATCCTTGCGCCACGAGTGCCATGACAAGTATGGCGAGCACCGCTGCAGTGAGTCTCGTCGCATCCCAGTCAAATGCACCCGATCCGAGGATGATGCGCACGAGATGCGCCCTCAGGACAATGAACAGGACAAGCGCTGCGGACGACCAGAAGATGAGGTGGCGCGCTGCGGCAGTAAGAGTTGCCCTGAACTCTTCGAATTTCTTCTGCCCCACCTGCTCGGCAAGCACGGGAAAGGCCGCGGTCGCGTAGGATGCGCCGATGAGCGCGAGCGGCACTGCCTCTAGGTTCGCGGCAAATGTGAACACGGCGACGCTTCCCTCTCCGACTCCTGCTGCGAGCACTGTAAGAAGGAGCATGGTGACCGCACTCATCGCAAGGGCAAGTGAACGCGGCGCGGAATCCGCCACGACATCCTTAAGGAGCGAGAACCGCGGCAGGCACAGACGCGGGGTCAATCCCGCCTTCCATACGACCGGTAGGTGTATGGATACATGGAGCACCGCGCCTGCGATGACACCCCAACCGATACCGATAAGCCCGTAGATCGGGTAAAGGAACACGGTTCCCGCGATAATGCCAAGGTTGTACAGCACCGGCGAAAGCGCGAACAAGAAGAACTTGCGCTCAATCTGCGTTACGGACGTGAGGATGCCCGAAAGCCCAAGCAAGAGCGGCTGTACCAGAAGAAGCCGTATGAGCAGCACGAACTGGTCAGCCTCGCTTGAGGATGCGAAGTCTGGGAAGAACGTGAACGCAATATCTCGGGCAAACACTGCAAGCACGAGACACAGCACGCCCCCGCCTATAAGTAGGAACGATGCTGTCTCGGATATGAGCACCCGTGCGTCTTTCTTCCCTGATGAGGCAATACGCGGAATGAGCACGTATGCAGACACCAGGGAGGCGACGAGTGCAAACACAAGATCCGGAATCTTGAACGCTGCGTAGTAGAGGTCGAGCGTCTCAGATGCGCCAAACGTGTGCGCGAAGATACGATCCCTCAACAGCGCAAGCAGCTGGGATGCAAGCGTGAGCGCAGCAAGCAAGTACGCGGCCTGATGTAGGCCGCGTACCGGTGCTGTTAGTCGTCCAAATATCTTGCGAACCATCCCTCAGTTACCGGGTTGCCGGCGTGGTGGTGGACTGCGTAGAGGGCTGAGTACGTGCGCCCTGCGGCTGCGTCGTGGTATCCGTCACCGGAACCTGCGGAATACCGAGTGCGCCTAGTCGAGATGCTGGATACGGGTTCCTGTTCTGACGGAGCATAGCGAGGTCCTCTGCGACCGCCTGTGCATTCTCTGGCGACAGCGAAGCTACCGTTTCAAGTTGCTCTACGGCTGCAGGGAACTGTCCCGCAAGCGCGTATGCGACTCCGAGGAAGAAGCGGGCGTTTGCGTACTGTGGGTTGAGCTCGACTGCGCGCGCAAGTGCGGCGATAGCGCCCTGCGTATCACCGGTACCTGAGCGGAGGATACCGAGCTGGAAGAGCACCACCGGATCGTTCGGTGCGAAGAATGCTGCTGATTCTGCGGCCTGAAGGGCCTCAGATGCCTTACCCTGCGCAACCTGAAGCTGCGAGAGGAGGAAGATGGCCTGGGTGTAGTCCTGCTTGAGCGCGATCGCCTGCATGAGGTACTCCTCAGCGGCTGCTGGCTGCTCATTCGCTATCTCAAGCTGCGCGAGAATATACGGTAGGGTCGGATTGGTCGGATTGAGTTCCAATGCACGGAGGTACGCAGTCTTCGCGTTCTCATATGCCCCATCGATATCAAGCGGCACGACCGCCTGGTACACATTGCCGAGCAGGGTCCAGTTCTGGTAGCTGTCTGCGCGGAGGCGGGTTGCGGTGATCGCAGCATCGATACTGCTAGAAAGCGCAGTCTGGAAGCGCTGCTGGCGCTCTGCAGCTGGGAGCGACGTATCGTTTGCGACCTGGTTCATACGTGCCATCCCAACCGTTGCGAGGAGCTGGTACGCACGATCAGATGGTGCAAATAGGAGCGCGCGTTCAGTTGCCTGCTCAGCTGCCTCAAGGTTGTTTGCGGACAACGCCTGCGCACCTTCTACGTATGCGATCTCAGCAAGGTAGCGGTTCACGACCGCGTATGCGGCGACCACAGACGCAAGAAGGAGGAGGGTAAGCGCAAACACCACCACGAACCCGACCCGCGGATTACGCGAGAAGATAATGCCCCATTCGTGCCTTCCCTTCCCATGCCTAAGCGATGAGATGAAAACACCGACCATGAGGAACCCAGCGGCAAGGACAGCCGGACCGGGGACCGAGAATGTCATGAGGACGAATACGTACAGCGCGCCGGTAAATGAAGCGATGGATACGAAGCGCGCAAACGAATCTTCCGGAGCCCTAAAGAGCAACGAGCGGAGGCCGATCCAGAGGAAAAGGCCGATGAAGGAGAGCCATGCGAGCGCGCCCAAGGCTCCTGTTGTTACGAACGACGTCGGAATAAGACCGATACCAGATACGAAGTCGACATTCCAGAATACGGTCTCATTAAGTGCGCGGTCACGGAACTTGAGCCACTGCGTGCTAAAGGTTGCAGGACCTGAACCGAAGATTGGGGACGAAGCATACGTGTGGCTGCCAACATCAAACGTCGACTGCCATGACGGACGTACATCAAGATAGTTCGCGCCCATCGCGGTAGACAGAGCGCTACCGATCGTTGCACTGCCGATAAGGAAGAAGAGCGCGATAACGAGCGTCACCAAAGGCGCGACCAGTGACTTGCCGTCCAAGTTGCCAGAGACCGGCTCGAAATCAGCATCAAGCGTTGTGACACCTTCAAGATCGGCCTCATCGGAGACTGGGCCGCGGCGCATAATCGCCTCAATGAAAAGTCCAAGCGCCGTGAGGGCGATAAGGGCCCACACGAATACTGCGTTCACGACAGCAACTGCAAAGAGGCCTACGGCGATGAGAATCCAGAGGAAGATGCGCATGCGCTTCCCAAGGGCAAGGAAGCGGATAGCGAGAAGCGAGGTGATGATACCAAGGCCTGCCATCATGCCGAGATCCGAGAATGAGCCGACGATATTTGAGGTCGCACTAATTGTGGTCGGTGATACCTTCGCAAGGAAAAGTATGACGACTTCGGATACGAGTACGATCGCGAATGTTATGAGCGCGATTTTGAAGAAGGATTGGTACTGGTCCACTCTACGCAGTACGAGCGCTGCAAGAGTTCCAAGCGAGGCAAGGATCAACATGAAGCCGAACGTATCCGCTTCAAGCTGACTCCCGAAGAATGAGTGCATGACCCCGGCGCTTGAGAACAGCGTCGAGATAGCGTACGCGAGCGGCACAAGCCACATAGCACCTACAAGCGTGATAGGTGGGACGATGACATTACCGCGAGTGAGCCGCGCGAGAATGAAGAGCATGAGAGCGACAAGACCGCCTGCCGCAAGAATGGAAACTTTCGTATAAAGGAACGGAAATGCGCCGAATGGCATAAACGCCACTGTTGCGAGAAGGCCCGTCACCGCGAGCACCCAGATGGATGCGGTATCGAACGAGAAGCGCTTTGAAGGCGCACCTGCCGCGTGTGTTTGATCGTACATACGTATATATGAATGCCCTTGTTAATGTCTATCAGTATAGCGCATGGCAGTTTTATGAAGTTTTCCCCGGTGGATACGAAAACACCCGCCTTAAAAAGGCGGGTGTTTTCATGTTCGAGACCGGTCCGATAAGCCGAATTCTGTACTCCTTGCGGAGTGACGACCATCTATCTGGGACCCCGGTTACCCGAGGCCTCAAGCGGCGCTCCCTCAAAAGAGGGCACGGCCTTGCACAGAGGTAAGGATTTAGCCGTTTCATTCCTGCCTTCCAGCAGGCCTCATCCCAAGGGGATGCCTTTGGCTTTCGCCTCCGGCGTTTCTGCTCGCACCTCGCGGATCGCTCCGTGCGGGGGTTACCCGCTACCCTGCTGCTTGTTTCCAAGCCTGTGTTCGGACTTTCCTCTAGCTAACAAGTAGCCAGCGGTCGTCTGGACCGGTATATGCATTATACCATAATGAGAAAGAGCTGCCAACGCAGCTCTTTCTCTGGCACAGACCTTGAATTAGATCTCGCAGACTCCCGACACACACGCGAGCTCCCTCTTCATCTCAGTCTCGTCCTGGCGCTCGTATGCGTAGAGCTTTCCGTAGTCGATGTGCTTGTAGCGCTTGACCATATCCTCGTACGTTTCCTTGGAAATCGGCTCGTACGGCGCGAGGCGGTAGACGTGGTTGCTTCGAGGAAGGAACGAGAGGCCACCGACGATGTCCCAGTTCTCGTATACCCAGTTGGCGACACTGATCCACTCATCATCACCGACCGAGATCGTAACTGATGGGTTGTGCTCGGTGTAGTTCTCCTTCACGAGCTTCCAGTGCTCAAGCTGATCGAGTGCGGTGATGTCGTCCTTGGAGATAGCGCCGTCTGGGCTCTTTACCGGGAACTCAAGCACGTACGTGTTCGCGGTCTCTTCCTGCTGGCCGACTTCCGGGTAGTACGGAACGCCCTGGTCCTTGAGCATCTTGAAGAGTGAGTCGGTAGCGCTGATGCGGATGCGGCGGATGTAGTACGGCGCGTGGCGCGGGTGCATACCGGATGCAACACCCAAGGTCTGAGAGACGGTGCCAGACGGCTTCACACAAGTGATAGAAGTCGACTGATTAATGCCGAAACGCTCTGCGTACTTCTTGTTGACCTTGATGGTCTCCTTCTTCATTGCGTCGAGGACCTTCGCGTCACGCACGGTCGCACAATCCCACTGACCGGTGATAGATACACCGAGAAGGCGCTCTGCCTTACAGTTGTCAGTCCACTCCTTAGAAAGGTACTGGAGGTTCACGAGGGTCGACTGGTAGGTGCCGAGGATAGTTGCAAGACGTGCTTTGCGGATGAGTGTCTCCTGCGTATCGCCTGCGCGCGCCACGACCTCGGTAAGGTTGCAGAACTGCTTAGACTTGAGGATGATCTCGCCGCACGGGTTGGTACCTGCAGGACCGATGACGCGGTCATTCTTGATGTACCCGCTCTTGCTCCAGAACTCCTTCCGGCGCTCCGGAAGCTGACCCATAAGGCCGCCACGATTGAAGATGCCGCGCTCGCCGGTCCCGCTCTTCATGAGCGCAACCCACTCGTCCATGAACTCTGCGTTCGTCGGCTTGTAGTGATAGACCGCAGAATTGTTTGCAATTGCACGATGTGGATCGGTCATGTAGAACTGGCCCTTCTTCGCGTCACGTACGAGCTCGTCGTCAAGGTCCGACAAGGAGATCATTGCAGAGCGACGGACACCACCGGCAACCACACACTCGCCGATCTTGCAGATCACGTCATGCGCATCAATGTTGCGGAGACGGCGGCCCTGGCGGGAAAGGATACGCTCGCGGGAGAACGCAAGAAGGTTACGAAGTGGCTCAGGACCAGATGCTTTGCCGCCCATCGTGTTGAGACGTGCGCCTGCTGGGCGGACCTGAGAGAAATCAAAGTCGATGTCCTTTCCATCGAACCAGGTCTTGAGGCCGAGCGTAAGCGCATCACACCAACCTTCCTTGGAGTCAGCGACGACATGGGTCGGGAGCTTCTCGCCAGACTGGTATGCAATCTGCGGTAGTGCCTGGATGTTCGCGCTCTCAACCGAGTAGCCGACGCCGGTACCGCACATGGAGATGTACATGATCTCAGCAAAGTCTCCGAGCTGAGATGGGGCGATGTAGGAGCAGTTGTATGCCGCGACGTTGCAGCGGCGTGCTGCGGTGCCTGCGAACTGCATGAGGCGCATCGATGGCATGATCTCCTGGTTCAAAATAGCTTCGCGAAGTTCGTTGTACTCCTTCGTCGTGAGCTTGTCGCCAATGTTCTCGCGCATGAAGTCGAGATAGCGATCCACGGTTTCTACCCAGGTCTCACGGCGGCCTTCGTCATCTTTCCACTTTGCGTATGTACGGAGGTATACGAACTCGCCAAGCGCATTGTTCTTAAAGTACTTCTTGCTCTCCTCAGAGAGTGCACGGACACGCTCGGGAACCTCGACCTGCTCATCGCGCATCTGCGCGCGCTTATCACGGTACAAAATGTACGCCTTTGCCGTCGCTGTGAAGTCGTTCAACATGAGCTGCTTCTCAATGGCATCCTGGAGTCCCTCGACGGTCGGAAGGAAGTTCTTGTACTTCTTTCCGAAGCGGGCGATTTCGCCTGCGACTTGATGCGCGACCAAAGTAGCGTCTTCTGCGCCACCTTCGCCTGCAGCGATCATCGCCTTGTGGATTGCAGCAACAATTTTCTCAAATGAGAATGGTGCGATCCTGCCATCACGCTTCTCAACCTGCGGGATGAGGTCGCGATACCGCTTCGTCTCCTTACTTTCAACAACTTCCGCAACTACAGGAGCTGCCTTCTTGGTAACGGTGCGAGCGGATGTCTTTGCGGATTTTGCCATAGAGAAATGCGTGACGTGATAATAGGCGTCAGGACCTGAAGTGAACATGGAGGAACCGACGTAGGAGAATTGTACCCCTGTTCATCTGGGGTGTCGTGGGGACATCGCACTCGAAAACGTATTAGGGATTCGGCAAGTAGATCACGGCGCCCACGTCCCATCCGCGCTCGCGCGCATACCCCGCGCGCGTTTCAAGGACACGCGATACAGGCTGCGGTGGATAAAAGACATTTGGATACGTATCGGGGGAAACTCCGTGCTCGATACCCAGGATCTCTCCTGTGTCTGATAGCCAGATAATGTCTATAGAAATATGCATGTCCTTCATCCAGAAGCCATGCATATCAGTTGCTTCAAACACAAAAAGCATACCGTAGTCGTCCGGAATCTCGGTTCTACCTGAGAGTCCCTGCTGTCGCTTCTCGAACGTATCCGCTATCTCGAATTTAATATCACCCTCATGGGCGTATGTGACATCCATATCGGACACGACATCTGCTCTATTGGACACACTCAACAGGTGCGCAGCGCTGACTAAAATGCCGCCGAGCACGAGAAATGCGAAACCGAATATAAGGAAGGGATTTTTCTTAAAAAAGGTCATACATTTGAGTATACCTTTCGGATCGAGCGGAGACGGCGAGATTCGAACTCGCGAGGGGTTTTACCCCCTACCCGCTTTCCAAGCGGGCGCACTCGACCACTATGCGACGTCTCCGTAGGGATTGTTATACCACAACCAAATGGAAAAGAGCGACGCATGAGCGCCGCCCTTCCGTTTCGCCGAATCTGGTCCTACCAGATTCCCGAGCCTTTATGCTTTCTCTTGCGAGGAAGCGTACTCATCGTTGGCGCGCAGGCCTGCCGCATGGACTGGCCGCACGCTTTCAGACGATCGAACTGTCGCTCGCGGTCCAGCAGAGTCCAGGCTGCATGCAGCCTTCTGCCGCTCAATCCCTGGAACATGGGAGAGGACGCGGAGTTGGAACGAAACGTCGTATCAGTCATGTACAAGCTCCCCCTGGCGGAAATGCCAGGGGGAGATTATAACACGGTAATGAAAGTTTACAAGTTAGCGCCCAAGTAGTGCGGCTACGCGCTCTTCCACCGGAGGATGTGTCGCAAATAGTCTATTCACGAACTTCCCTGCTGTAGCTCCAAACGGATTGGCAATGAAGAGGTGCGCGGTCGCATGATTCGCGCTTTGCATGGGCCGGTTGTATCCCGCGATCTTTTGAAGTGCAGAAGCAAGGCCTTCTGGGTACCGAGTCAAAAGCGCACCTGAGGCATCTGCGAGGAATTCGCGGCGCCTGGAAACCGCAAGCTGTATCAACTGGGCTGCAATAGGCGCAAGAATGATGCCGACTACCGCAAGGATAAGGAAGAGCACGTTGCCTTTTCCGTTGTCACGATTGCCACCCCCAAATAGCGACATGCGCAGGAAGATGTCAGCGACAATTGCGATGAAGCCCGCAAGCACCACGGCGACCGTCATGACGAGCATGTCGCGATTCTTGATGTGGGAGAGTTCATGTGCAATGACACCCTCCAATTCCTGGCGGTTCATCATGGCAAGAAGGCCTGTAGTCGCGGCGACAACCGCATGTTTCTCGTTACGGCCGGTCGCAAACGCGTTCGGTGCTGGGTCGTCGATAACGTAGAGCTTGGGCATTGGAAGACCTGAGGCAATAGAGAGGTTCTCCGTAACCGTGTAGAGATCAAAGTATTCCTCGCGGGTCGCGGGCTTCGCCTTGGTCATCGAAAGCACGACCTTATCGCTGAACCAGTACGCCCAGAAGTTCATCAGGATGGAGATGCCAACCGCAACATAAAGGATAATGGGACTGTCGTAATACCAGGAGATTCCCCAACCGATCGCGATAACCAGGAGGAAGAACCCGAGCATAAGGCCCCAGGTCTTCCACACATTCTCTGAGCGTTCTTGGTAGAGCGTTGCCATATCTTATATAGACGAGTTACTACGCACTTTCCTTCTTTTCGAACCGATCTTTGTCGCGAGTGCGACATTTCTCCATCACCGTCTTGAATTCTTCATCTAGATCGATGCCTTGTGCATTTGCAAGACACATTGCCGTAAAGATGACGTCCATGAGCTCTTTGCCGAGCTCTTGCCGCGCTTCCTCCTCCTTCTTCGGCTTATCGCCGTAAAGATGGTTTAAGAGGCGACCGAGCTCACCCACCTCTTCCGCGAGCCGCGCAAACTGTGACAGAGGCGACCAATACGGGACCTTGTACTCCTGAACCCAGGAGTCTATCTCTTTCTGCGCGTCTTTTAGCATGGAGTTAGAACGCGACCTTCACCGGCTCGCGTGCTGCAGCTTCTGCCTCTGTAAGCTCGAAGAGATCCATCTGCTTGAAGGAGAACATACCGCCCACGATGTTGCCTGGGAACTGCTCTAGGCCCGTATTAAGCGCCATGACGTTCTGGTTGTAGAAGCGGCGGGCTGCCTGGATCTTGTCCTCGGTGTTCGCAAGCTCCTTCTGAAGCTCGAGGAAGTTCGCATTGGCCTTAAGGTCCGGGTACGCCTCGGCGACCGCGAAGATACTCTTCAAGGCGCCCGTGAGCATGTTCTCGGCTTCCGCATGTTCGTCTACCGACTGCGCGCCCATAGCGGCAGCGCGTGCCTTGGTGACGTTCTCAAATGCCTGGCTCTCATGCGTTGCGTAGCCCTTCACAGTCTCCACGAGATTCGGGATGAGGTCGTAGCGGCGCTTCATCTGCACCTCGATATCGGACCATGCTTCTTTGGCGCGATTAATGAGCGCAACAAAGTGATTGTAGCTAAAGATTACCCAGAACACGAGTACGGCGAGGATGCCGAGGACGATGTATAGGATGGTCATATACCTATAGTGTATGAAGTCTCAACATAAACACAAGAGCCGCCTATAGGCGGCTCTTGTGTTACCCGATGTTCTTACATTAGAAGCCCATTCCACCCATGTCTCCCATACCGGGATTCTCAGGCTTTGGCTCAGGAATCTCTGCGACCGCGGCTTCGGTCGTTAGGAGGATAGCTGCTGCTGAAACAGCATTCTCTACCGCGCCACGAGTCACCTTCACAGGATCGATAATACCGGCCTTAACCATGTCATCGATCATTTTGTCGTTCAGCGCATCATAGCCTGCAAAACCTGCTGCCTGCTGCACGTCGCGAACAATAGTGGACGCATCGTCTTTACCTGCATTAAGGGCGATTTGACGTAGCGGCACCTGCAAGGCGCGTACGACGATGTCATATCCACTCTTCTCATCAGCGGTCATCTTCGGCGTCTTGTCTGCAAGCGTCTTTGCGACCTTTGCGAGCGCCGTACCGCCGCCAGGAACGATACCTTCCTCAATAGAAGCCTTCGTCGCCTTTACCGCATCATCGATCTTGTCCTTGAGGTACTTCATCTCCGTTTCGGTGGCGGCACCTACGCGAATGACCGCAACACCGCCGGAAAGCTTCGCGATGCGCTCCTCAAGCTTCTCTTTGTCGAACTTGGAGCTGGTGTTCTCGATAAGCGCCTGGAGCTGCTTTACGCGCGCTTCAATATCTACCTTTTTACCCTTGCCACCCACGAACACGGTCGTGTCCTTAGTCGCGACTACGCGAGCGCTTTTTCCGAGCATCGTGAGAGTTGCGTTCTCGAACGTGAGACCGGTATCCGAGGAAATCACCTGACCTCCCACCACTGCGGCTATATCCGCGAGCATCTCCTTCTTGCGGTCGCCAAAGCCAGGCGCCTTTACTGCAAGCACGGAGAACGTACCGCGAAGCTTGTTAAGGACGAAAGTGGTAAGCGCGTCGCCTTCCACATCATCCGCGACAATCACGAGCTCTTTCTTGCCCGACTGTGCGACCTTCTCGACGATTGGGAGGATCTCCTGGATGTTACCGATCTTCTTATCGGTGATAAGAATGAGCGCATCTTTTACCTCAGCCTCCATGCGCTCAGGGTTCGTGACCATGTATGCGGACACGTAGCCCTTGTCGATCTGGAGTCCCTCGACTACCTCGTATGAGAGCTCCATGCCCTGAGATTCCTCGACGGTCACGACACCATTCTTGCCGACCTTTTCGACAGTCTCGGCGATGATACTGCCAAGGTCCTCGCTCTCGGCAGAGATGGATGCGACCTGTTTAACATCGTTCTTGCCTGAGACCGGCTTTGCCATAGCGCGCAGCTCAGAAACAGCTGCATCACGCGCGATCTCCATACCAGAGCGGATACCCATTGCGTTCGCGCCCTTTACGAGAGAACCGAGACCCTCATCGACCAGCGCCTCGAGCAAGACGACTGTTGTCGTCGTACCATCACCTGCGCCGTCGTTGGTCTTAGATGCAACCTCCTTCACGATCTCCGCACCCATGTTCTCGAACTTATCCTTGAAAGAGATCTCCTTCGCGATGCTGACGCCGTCGTTGGTGATGCGCGGGCCGCCATAGCTCTTCTCAAGAACTACGTTTCGGCCTCGGGGGCCAAGCGTCACCTTTACCGCGTGCGCGGCCTTCTGGAGGCCCTGGTGTATCTGCTTACGTGCATCTTCACCAAATAGAATCTGTTTTGCCATATCCGTAAGAAAGATTAGCTAGTAAGGGTCGCGAGTACGCTCCCTTCTGAGAGGATGTAGTACTCGGTGCCATCAATCTTCACTTCATCGAATCCGTACTTGGAGAAGAGCACGGTGTCACCGATCTTAACGGTCATTGGGACCAGAACACCATCATCATACTTACCAGGACCCACAGCGACTACGACACCCTTAGAAGGGCGCTCCTTGTCGACGGTTTCCGGAATGATAATGCCGGAAGCCAGCTGCTTCTCCTCACTCTTGTCTGCAGGCCTTACAACCACACGATCGCCAAGCGGCGAAATCGGAACATTCTGTTTTGCCATAGCAATGAAAAAGCTAGCTTTTGATAAAAGCTTTGGGTTTGAAGTCACCCATGCCAACGCAGTATGCGCTAGCGGTAGCTATAAGTATATGAAGAGCGATAGTTGGGTCAAGATGCGATACTTGACATTTGTCCATTTATTATGCAATATAAATTCAACGCGACTCAATTGGAGATTAGGAATGCGCGAGTTCTTTATGGCTATGGTCGTATCCACTAGCTTCCTGGCTGCCCTGGCGACCATACGCCAATACCTTCGAGTGCGGGATATGGAGGTGCGACTGAATCCCGCATGGCTGGAAAGACTTCCCGCATCCTCGCAGGAATATCTGCGGAGTGGGGAAAAGTTTAGGCTGCAGCTACAAAGGCTGTCGCTACCCTACTTTCCGATCTATGTTTCGTTCATCGTTTCTGCGGCCGCGCTGCTTCAGAGCTTCAAGCTTGATCCGATCTGGTTCTACGCCTGCGCACTTGGAATATCGCTCAACTTCCTCAGGAAGTTCGGCCGTATTACCAGCGAGATGATTGAGGAGCTGGAAGAAGACGAGTACACGGCCCGCCAGTACCGCAACTGACATCAGACACCGCCCCCGGATCACCGTTCTGGGGGCGTTTTGCATACCCTTGCCCCCCTATACCCCTTCATGATAGGCTCTTTCCTACAGATGGAGACACTCAAGGCGATACTGCCGTACATAGAAATCACCCTCTCCCTTCTCCTTATTATAGGGATCGTGCTTCAACAGCGCGGTGCCGGCCTCGGAGGAGCGTTTGGCGGTGACAATTTCGCATCGACGTTCTACAAGCGCCGCGGGGCGGAGAAATTCCTTTTCAACGCCACAATCGTTATTGCGGTCCTTTTCGTCGCATCGGCGATCGCCGGGTTCCTCATCTGATAGGAAACCCTACATGCGCTATAGCTGGAGACAGCTCACGGACCGACACGAACAACGTACTCGCTTTCCTCTTATAGAGGACGCGGTTTTGTATATTCGTAGCCTCCCGCCGAGCGACCGGCTAATCGCATACGTGCTCACAGGCCTTGCAGGCCTTTCCGTACTCGTCGGCCTCTTTGCCCTTCAGCGTTCGTTCCTCATCGAAGAGCCTGCCTATGGCGGCAGCTTCACCGAGGGGCTCGTCGGGACGCCTCGATTCATTAATCCGCTTCTTGCGCTTACTGATACCGATCGCGACCTCGCGCGTCTGACGTACGCAGGACTCATGGGCACCAGTGGCGACGGTACTCTCGTTCCAGTGCTTGCAGAAAGCTACACGGTCGCGGATACCGGACTCGTGTATACGTTCACACTTCGTGCGGATGCCCAGTTCCATGACGGAACGCCCGTAACCGCAGAAGATGTCGTGTTCACCGTTCAGAAGGCGCAGGACCCGGGGCTGAAGAGCCCTGAGCTCGCCAATTGGTCGGGCATACGCGCAGAAGCTGTCGACTCACGTACGGTGCGCTTTACCCTCCCGAGGGCATACGCGCCGTTTCTTGAGAAGACCACCCTGGGCATCCTGCCTTCGAGCCTATGGCGAGATGTATCGAACTCACAGTTCCCGTTCTCTCCTTTAATGGTGCGTCCGGTGGGTGCCGGCCCCTTCAAAGTCGAGAATGTTCGTCAGAACAAGGAGGGCTTTATCACAGGCTATACCCTCTCTGCTTTTGGCGAATACGCGCTCGGTCGTCCGTATCTCGATCGCATTTCGTTTGCGTTCTTCGATGAAGAGGACGCTCTCTCATTTGCGCTCAGGAACGGAAGAATCGACAGCGCGTACGGTGTCGCACGCGAGGGCGCGCTTGAGGCTCCGTACGCCCGCGTGTTCGGAACGTTCTTCAACGAGAACGCCAACCCGGTCTTCGCTGATGCTGATGTGCGCCGTGCGCTTTCGCTTGCAATAAACCGCGAGGCCATCACCAATGTGATACTTGGCGGCTACGCGACCCCAATTGCAGGACCCGTGCCACCAGGTAGCGGTATCGAGCTTACGCCGATACCGACTGCGGAGAACCGCATCCGTGCGGCCGCAGACATCCTGGAGGAAGCCGGATGGACGTACGACGACGAGGCGCGCCTTTGGGACAATCCGGACGTTGAGGCAGAACTGCGCGTCACGCTGCGGACCTCAAACGTACCGGAGCTAAAGACCATCGGCCAGCAGATCCAGGCAGATTGGGCTGCACTTGGGGTACCGACTTCGCTTGAACTTTTTGAGCCGTCGGATCTCACGCAGAACGTCATTCGTCCGAGAAACTACGATGCCCTTCTGTTCGGTATGATCGTTGGGCGTGACCGTGATCTCTATGCGTTCTGGCACACCCAGGAGCGCTCTGATCCAGGCCTTAACATTGCGCTCTACAGCAATACTGAAGTGGACGCATTGCTTGAGCGTCTGCGAACCCAGAGCGACCCTGCGGTACGCAGTGAAGCTCTGCAAGCGATCGAAACCGCAATTGCAAGCGACTACCCAGCAGCCTTTACGCACGCGCCTACCTTCGTGTACGCAGCGCCTAGAGGAATGAAGGGTATCGAGCTTCCGCAGATAGGTGCACCTTCTGACCGATTCGCGACAGCGGCCTCCTGGTATCGCAATACACAGGAAGTGTGGCCCATCTTCGCGAAGCGTCAGTAATTTTCATAGCACGATGCATACGCATCCATGCTTTAATCAAATTTAAATCGTTATCTACGTAACCTACTCTAACTATGTCAGCAGCACCTGCGCCGGCACCGGCGCCACAGAACTCCCCCGCTCCCCATTCCTCAAATCCACGCCCTGAGGGCAAGCCTCGCTCCCGTGGAGGTCGTGCTCGCAGCGGCGAACGACGCAGCGGGCCCAATCCGCGCGGTGGACGTGGAAGCCGTCAAATGCGCCGGCCTATGCACCGCCCAGGCGGCCCTTCTCAGATGACCGGACAGAAGCGCGCGGCCGACTACAACCCGGCAGATCCGGGCGCTAACGTTGTCCGCATCGTTCCTCTAGGCGGCGTTGAGGAAGTGGGACGCAACATGTTTTGCGTCGATACCAACGGCGACATCTTCGTCTTTGACGTGGGCTTCCAGTTCACGAGCGAGGATGAGACCCCGGGAGTCGACTATGTCCTCCCGAATACCAAGTACCTCGAGATGAACCAGCACCGGGTGCGTGCCGTGTTCATCACGCACGGTCACCTGGACCATATCGGCGGCATTCCCTTCCTTATGAACCGCTTCGGCAATCCCCCTATCTACACGCAGAATCTTTCTGCGGTCATGATCGCTAAGCGTCAGGAGGAGTACCCGGATATGCCTAAGCCAAACCTTGTCGTGGTCGAACCAGGTTCGACCCACACCATCGGCAGCACGAGGGTTCACTTCTTCCCCGTGACGCATTCGATTCCAGACTCGATGGGTATCGCTGTCGAGACGCCATACGGCAACGTCATCGCAACGGGCGACCTCAAGGTCGACCACCATGATGAGGTCATCACCCCTGCAGAGGTAAAGAAGTGGGGCGAGCTCGGCAAGCAGAAGAACCTTCTCTTTATTGCCGACTCCACCAACGCTGAGATCGCCGGATTCTCCGTCCCGGAGCGCAAAGTCCACGAGACGCTTGAAGAGATTTTGAAGACGGTGAAGGGACGCCTCATCATCGGCACCTTCGCATCGCAGTTCGAGCGCATGATCAAGATCATCGAGATGGCCGAGCACCATGGCAAGAAGATCATCATGGAGGGACGGTCTATCAAGACTAACCTTGAGATCGCGCAGAAAACCGGCCTCCTTACCGTTAAGAAGGAAACCTTCATCAGCGCGCAGGAAATCGGCGACTACTCTCCCGATAAGATTGTCATCCTCGCGACCGGTGCGCAGGGTGAGGAGTTTGCTGCGCTCATGCGCATGTCGACGAAGCAGCACAAACACATCACGCTTAATGAGCGTGATACGGTAGTGCTCTCCTCCTCGGTTATTCCGGGCAATGAGCTATCGGTCCAGAAGCTGAAAGACAACCTCTTCCGCAGCAAGGCGACTCTCATTCATTACCGCACCAGTGACGTGCACTCCGGCGGCCACGGCCGCGCAGGCGAGCTCGTCTGGATCAATCAGCAGGTGAACTCGGCGTTCTTCATGCCGGCGTACGGCTACTACTCGATGACCGCATCGCATGCTAAGGCAGTCGAGCAAGCAGGCAGGCCACGAGAATCAATCATCCTTGCTGAGAACGGCATGGTCATTGATATCATCGACGGCGAGCGATACGAAGTTCATAAGGACAAGGTCCCGTCCGCTCCCCTAATTGTGGACGGCTTCGCAATCGGCGACATGCAGGAAGTAGTCATCCGCGATCGCCAGATGCTTGCTAAGGATGGTATGTTCGTCATCATCGCGACGGTTAACCTAAAGACAGGAAAGCTTCGCAAGTCCCCCGACATCATTTCCCGCGGTTTCGTATATCTCAGGGAATCGCAGGACATGCTGAACGAGGCGCGTCTTCTCATCAAGAAGACGGTTGAGGATTCGACAAAGGGCATGAACCCGGTCGACCTCGACTACGTGAAGAACCAGCTCTCCGATACGGTTGCCGGCTTCCTCTTCTCGAGGACCAACAAGGCACCGATGGTGATTCCGGTCCTGATTGGCGTCTAACGCCACACATACGCACAAAGCGCCGCCTTCATGGCGGCGCTTTTGCTATTGCGGGTGCTACACTGCTCCTGATGCGTCCGCGCTTCGCTCTTTCTCTCGGCAATTTCTTCGTCTGCGTACACCATGCGCTGATGCTCTATATCACGACGCCCTTTCTGGCTACCGTGATGCCTGAGAATTTCATTGGCCTTGTTCTATCTCTAGGCGCACTCTTCTCGCTTTGTGCATTTCCATTTGTGCCGCGCCTCGTGCGCAACCTAGGCGCGAGGCGCCTAGCGTTGTGGAGCATAGGTCTCAGTGCCTGTTTCGTACTTTCTCTTGCACTTAACCTGCCGCCCCTTGCGGTAGTCTTTGCGTATGCGTTATTTTTTGCGCTTACCCCTATCAATGCTTATTTTCTCGACCTGTTACTCGAGGCAGCTACAAAAGGCGCCGGCGAAACCGGGCGCGTTCGTACGCTTTTCATTACCTTTGGTAATCTCGGGTACTTAAGCTGCGCGCTAGGTATAGGACTCCTGCTAGGCAGTGGAGACACGTACGCGAATATCTTCTATATTGCCGCGGTCGCACTCATACCATTCCTTCTGATGCTTCGGTTCGCGCATGTGCCTGACGGTGATCCGCCACGGTTCGCGCACATCCTTGAGGTAGCGCATTGCCTCATCAAGGATAGAGATTACAAGGCGGTAGGTGTCGCATATCTCACGCTCCAGTTCTTCTTTAACCTTGTCCCGTATTTCATACCACTCTACCTCCACACGGTCCTCGGCATCCCCTGGAGCGAGCTTGGATGGATATTTGCCGTTATCGTCATACCGTTTCTTCTGCTTGAATACCCTGCAGGCTGGCTTGCCGATAAGGTATTGGGCGATCAGGAGCTTATGGCGATAGGCTTTCTTGTCATGGGCGCAGCGACTGCAGCGATCGCGTTCACAACGGCCGCAACACCCATTCTTGCCATTGGCGCTGTACTTTTTGTATCTCGCATCGGCGCGGCGCTCGCCGAAGCCATGTGCGAGACGCACTTCTTCAGACGCGTATCCGAACGCGATGCAAACTCGGTTGGGGTATTCCGCATGATGCGTCCCATGGGCGCTGTTGCTGCACCTCTTACCGCGAGTGTCTTCTTGAGCGTCTCAAGCTTCAACATTATGTTTTTCGTGGTTGGCCTAGGCATCATTGTCTTTGGCGTTGCGGGAGCCCTCTCCATTAAGGATGTACGCTAGTCCTTGAGGCAATAGACGCCATTACGTTTTTCTACGAGACCCTCACGAACAAGTTTCAGAAGTTCCGCTGATACCTGCTCTTTCCGCTCTTCGCCTAGTATGGTGCTGAGGGAGCGCTTAGTGCCTGCCGCTAACGTGCGCAGTATGGCACCTCGAGCTTCACGGCTAGAACCCTTGAATGCGGTTTGTTTTACATACCCTCGAACTTTGTGGTTCGTGCGTACCCCGTTTCGCTTCAAGTGACTGCCGTAGTCCATGAGCGCCCACTGCCATTCTCGAGCCATGCCCTTAGGCTGCGCTTTCTCAAGCACTGTGCGTATCTCGCTATCCGCAACCGACTCCTGGTCTTGGAAGCAGTGATGCACGATAACAGTGCGGATGTTCGTCTCTAAAAGTAGCGTGTCTTCGTTATATGCAAATGCGGCCACAGCACCCGCGGTATACGGGCCTACGCCAGGCAAGCGCTCGAGTGCCACTGCCGTCTTTGGGAAACTGCCACCATATTCTGTGACAACTGTCCGCGCAGCCTCATGGAGCATCTTTGCTCTGCGGTTATACCCAAGTCCCTGCCACACTCGTAGTACATCCGAGAGTGGCGCATCTGAAAGCGTCTGGACGCTTGGGAAACGCTTGAGAAACTTCCCGTAGTATGGAATGACACGCTCGACCTGTGTCTGCTGTAGCATCACCTCGGAGATAAGAATCTTGTACGGGTCGCGCGTCTTACGCCACGGAAGCGTATGGCGTCCGTATTCTTTATAGTAGGAAAGGACGAGTGTCCTAAGCTTCCTCGGCGTCATTTGCGACCGACTCGACGTGAGTGATCGTTGAAGCCTCAGGGATGATGATAGCCGCGATGATATAGACGATAACACCCGGAATAATCGCAGAGAAGATAATGATGAGGAGATACGCGAGGCGCAGGATGACCGGGTCGATATTAAAATACTCGCCCAGTCCGCCAAGGACGCCTGCGAATATTCTGTTCTCCCTGCTTCTGTAGAGTTTCTTCATCAGCCCAGTATACCAAATCAGGCTTCCAAGACCGCGTCCTTGACCTCTACCACTACCTTCCAGTCGTGCTGACGTGCATGTTTCAAGAGACGCTTGGTCGGATTGAACGCAATCGCCTCGTCCACGAGCTCGAGCATGGAAATGTCGCTCTCGCTGTCGCCTACCGCGATCGAGTTCGTGAAGGAGAGCTTCTCCTTCTTCACCGCCCGCTGCAGTACCGATCCTTTATTGAATATGATGTGCTCGTCGACGATATTGCCCGTGAAGCGGCCTGATGCCCCAGTCTCAAAGAATATGCCGTAGCTCTTATCGAACCCGAGCTCGTACCCGAATCCATCGACGATAAACTTCGGGGATCGTGAGACGGCAAGGAGGAAGTACCCTTCGTCTTTCAGCTCACGCACCAGATCCCGCGTATAGCGGAACACGTGATCCTTCTTCGCTTCGATGATCTCTCCGGCGATGTCCGCCACCTCCCCGTACGGAACGCCCTTTCCGTACTTTGCGAAAGCCTCTACGGTCTTGTCTATGTACGCATCGATGCCGGAGCCAGACTGCTCGTACTTCTGCTTTGCGGACGCATAATGCCTAGCTGCCAAAGGTGGCAGCACGCCCCTTCTAACAAGCTCCTCGACAAGCTCTCCGAGGAGAAAGGAGCGGGATAGGGTCCCATCTATATCGAACGCGGCGACAGATTGAGCCATTACGTATATGGTACCGCATCATAAATGTCCACTTTGACTTTGGCCAAGGGCGGGCGTAGGGTGGGTACGGGAGATTGTTCCTGGGAGGGTTATAGAAATGCAAACAGTTATTCCGCAACTGGAAGCCGCCAACGTGGACCAGGCCGACCGGCTTGTCCAAGCGCTCGCTCGCCACGGCTTCATCGCCTCGGTGATCAAGCCGGACTTCTGCGACGACGCCAGCGATCCGCGGCCCTGCATCCCCGCCTTCAAGATGAAGGGCGGGAAAGAAGAGCAGGAGCGGCTCACCAATCTGGTGATCGCCTTCTACGAAGACCATCCTGTGCCGGCCGACGACAACAAGTCGGACACGCAGCTGATGGTGGAGGCCCTGGACGACGACGAAGGTCTCGACCGCGAGCTCGAGTTCGAGTATGAGCTAGGCTTCAACGACACCGAGTCGATCGTCGGCCTGCCGTACGAGCTGTTCGAACACGTCGCGGGGCTGGGCGGTTCTATCGAGGACCGCCGCCAACGGAAGATGGGCCGGTTCGCCGACTTCCTGTTACAGCATCCTGTTCAACCCCGCGCCGAGTAGGCGCGGGAGCCGAGGCCGCCGTTCCCCAAAAGGACGGCGGCCTTTCCTATTTAGCTTTCGGCCACTTGAGTGCCGCTTCCGGATACAGCTTAGTCAGGGGATGCGCGGCACAGTCGTGCGGAAGTGCGGAGCATACGTACCTACCGTAGAGGACAAGTCCGTTATTTACATATTTCCAGTCATCCTTGGGAGCGAGCTGTTCCAGGTCCTTAGAAATCTTCGTGAGGTCGGTGTTATCAGTAAGGTCAAAGCGGAGCGCAAAGCGCCTTACATGCGTATCAGTAGGAATACCCTCCCAAATGTCGTAGAGCTCGCCAAGAATGACGTGCGCGGTCTTGTACGCTACACCCGGCAGTCGTACTAGCTCCTTCTCCGTTTTTGGAACCTTTCCCTTAAACTCGTCGCGCACCATCCTCGCCGCAGCGACAATATGCTTCGCCTTGGTCCTGTGGAAAGTAATAGAGGAGGTCTCCTTGCTGAAGGTTTCCACGTCCGCCTCCGCAAAATCGCTCACTGTCTTGTACTTCTTCCAGAGGTCTTTCGTAACGGCATTCACTTTCTTATCCGTACACTGCGCAGAAAGTATGACGCTTGCAACCAATTGAAATGGCGTCTTATAGGTGAGCTCGGTCTTGGGATCTGGATGTGCCTTCTTTAAATAAGTAAGCATCCTCTTCAAGCGCGCCTTGCGCTCCTTAAACTTCTCCGGACTCATGCAACGGACATGCTCTTAAGGTCCTCGAGTACCTCTGCAGCATGCCCTTCTGGCTTCACATTCTCATACACCTTTCGTATGACGCCTTGAGGATCAACTAAAAATGAAGTGCGCAGAATGCCTTCGTATTCCCTCCCCATAAATTTCTTATCTCCCCACACGCCGTACGCATCAATTGCGACCCTCTCCTCGTCCGCCAAAAGCGGGAATGCGAGCTCGTACTTTTGAGCAAACTTCTTATGGCTTTTGACGCTATCAGCGGATATGCCGAGCACCACCGCACCCAAAGAGGAGAGATCTGGGTCCGCGTCTCGGATAGCGCACGCTTCTTTGGTGCAACCAGGCGTATCGTCTTTCGGATAGAAATAGACCAGCACCCACTTTCCGCGGTACTGGCGAAGTGCGTGTATAACTCCATCCTGGTCTGGAAGTGCAAAATCGGGAGCGGCTGTATCTACGGTTGGAATCATACCTATTCGTCGCGCCTCCACGCGAAGCGGTACGCGATCTTAGCAAGCGCGCCGGCACAAACGATCATAAATAGGAACACCACTAGTCCGCCAACGACAGGTATGAGGGTAAGAAGATAGAGGAGGAACATACCGAGGACCGCAGCCTTCCATGTTGTCTGGGTGCGGTTCGTCGCCACCTTAAGAAGTGCAGAGCCGGCTAGGAGTGCGGCGTACACGTATGCGAGCATGATAAGGAGAAGATAGAGCGCGAGGAGTATCAGCGCGACTCCAATACCAACGAAAGAAACCATGAGGAGGATGAGAAGTACTGGGGTTGCAACAAAGAGCGCGAACCCAAGAAGCGCGAGCATCAGGAGACGGCGAGGCTCCCTGATGAGCGTCATGGCAATCATGCGCTCCGAGAGACGCGGGAAGAGACCAACCACAAGCCCTGCGGCGACCAATGCCGCGAGCGCTTTCACGAGGAAGAACACGCCAGCACCAGCAAGCGCATAGCGCGCAGCTTCCTCCTGTGATGGTAGATATGTCGCGGCTCCCGTGTATACCGCACCACCCTCTATGACCGCTCCCTGTGCTATGGTCGCCTCTTGCGGCGCGTTGTAGCGGAATGCGCCTTTAATGCGCGTGCCATCCGCGACCGTAACGCGGTCACTTGCTGAGACGGAAATATTTCCTGAGAACTCTCCAGCGATAAACACATCGCTTCCGTATACGGTGACGTTCCCCGTCGCACCTTGCGTGATGCGCACCGTTCCGCCCATGACCTGTATATCGCGCGCGGGGGCACTTACGAGGACCACGCCGCCAAGTGCTGCGACATCGCCTGCTACCGGAGCGCTGATGATGACGCGCGCGCCAGCTGCGCGCGCGTCTCCTTCGACAGCGGCATCGATATCAAGCGTACCGCCAGCAAGTAGGACATCGCCTGCTACTGGCGCTTCGATAACAATGTTTGCTCCGACTGCGGATAGATCAGCAGGAACAGGTGCTCGAACGGTAACGCTCGAGCCTGCCAGATAGGTATTCCCTGCCGGGACCTCGGAAAGTATGAGGTCGCGCTCGCCCTCGAGCGTAGCACCGAGTACGAGCCCCGGCGTTAGGAGGATGACGGCCATCAGTAGGAAACCGCGCATCATATGCATATATGGTATCACGCATGATCTCGAGGTCTACCCAGACCTTCACGGCCGCTTCCCCTATGGAATAGTATGGAACATATATGGATTCTACTGATGAAAAGGCTTGGAAAGAGAGGCTGAGCGAGGAGGAGTATCGCATTCTTAGAGAACACGGGACCGAGGCACCTTTCTCGGGTGCGCATTTAGATAATCACGAATCGGGCATGTACCGCTGCAAGGCTTGTGGCACCGCTCTTTTCTCCTCTGATGCAAAGTTTGAGTCTGGGAGCGGCTGGCCTTCCTTCACTGATCCTGCGGTCGCGGAAAATGTCGGCCTGCGCGAGGACGCCAGCTACGGCATGCAACGCACAGAGGTCTTTTGTAAGAACTGCGGTGGGCACCTCGGACACCTATTCTATGACGGGCCGAAAGAAGCGGGCGGCAAGCGCTATTGCATCAACTCGGTGAGTCTTGAGTTTGAGAAGGAGTCTCGCACCCAATAACGGTTCTACCGTCGCGTTCCATCTTCACCCGAGTCTCTTTGTATGAGAGTGTCGTATCGTCACGTACTTTCGTTGCAGTAACGGTCACTACAAGTCCGCAACTCACCTCTTCATTCCAGTACTGGTCAAATACAAAATTGCCGAGCGAATAGTATGCGCGCAACGTATCCATATCCTTCACAGAGCCAATTACATGTGGATGCGTTCCAATGACTAGGTTAGCGCCCGCATCCTTAAGCCGCGTAAGAAGTGCATCTATGCGCGGCGCAGGCTCCGTTGTGTACTCCTCACCCCAGTGCGCCATAACGACTATTAGATCCGCGCCGCTGCGTCTGGCGTCTCGTATTCCTTGCATCGTCCACTCCTCTTGCCATCCGAGGAATTCGTTATACCCGACGAATGCCGCCTTTATACCGTTCACCTCACGTACAACGGGTGCAATGTCTGCTCCGTTTGGGTCACCTATGTAGGCGATACCTGCATTTGTCAGATGGCGCTTTGTGCTTTCTACGCCTGATGCGCCGAAATCTCGCATATGATTGTTTCCAATCGAGACGAGATCAAATCCGAGCGACGAAAGCATGCTTGCTGAGGTCACGGGGAACGTGAAGCGCATATTATTCAGATCCCCTACTTTTGTACCCCCTGATACTGAGGCACTGTCTGTGATAGGTCCTTCAAGATTGCCCGCAGTCACATCCGCCTGTTCAAGGAGATCTCGAACACCCCCAAAAACATGCATAGACCCTTTGGTCTGCAGCACTTGGCGTATGTACCTGTCGAGCATAATGTCGCCTACGAACACGAAGGTAGCGACCTGCTCTTCCGCGGGTTCTGCACTGGCGACCGACACATCAGAATGCTCCGCAATCGGGAACATGAAGAACAGAGATGCAAGGAGTACAGAGACTAATGGAACGGCAAGTATGGAGACTGCGTGCTCCTTGAAAAAGGTCATAGGCGATGTCCGTACAGACGAAGTGCGCTCGGGAGCTGCGAGTGCAGGGGTTCAGGAAGTGCGTCAAGCGCAAACCATTGGATGTCATCAAACTTATGCGGTTCGCCATTTTGTACCTGAGCGCGATCTATACGCACCTTAAAATCAAGCGCTATCCAGTGTGTTTTCTCTCCCGCGTGTTCGCGATGCACATCGCGGTACCCGAGAAACTCGTACTCAAGCACGTCCGTGCAAAGCTCCTCCCGTATCTCCTTACGAAGGGTGTTCTCAACGGAGTCGTGAAGCTCGACCGCGCCAGCCCCGCCGTCCCAGGCACCGTGTTCATCACGACAGTTCGTGCTTCGCTTTTGAAGAAGATAGTTGCCTTCGCCGTCATGGCAGAGGTACGTAACGGTAATACCAATGTGATCGATTCCCTTTCTCATATGTGACACGCTGCTTCGGGATGCTTTTCTGCATACCGCTGGTGGTATTCCTCAGCTCGCCAAAACGCAACCGCGGGTGTTACCTCTGTGGCGATGGGCGCCTGGTACTTAGGCGCAACTTCTTGTGCGACGCGCTCTGCAACCTCTCTTTGATTCTCGCTCGTATAAAAAATAGCTGAGCGGTATTGGGTGCCGACATCGGGCCCCTGTCTATTTACCTGCGTCGGGTCATGTATCTCAAAGAATCTCTGCACGAGCGACTCGTACGGAACGATGGAAGAATCGAAGAGCACATGTACCGCCTCGGCGTGTCCGGTCGCACCGGTGCACACCTGCTCGTATGAAGGGTTCTCGCGTCTTCCGCCCGTATACCCGGACTCTACATCGATTACGCCAGGGACACTGCGAAAAGCCGCCTCCACTCCCCAGAAACACCCTGCTGCAAATACCGCTTCTTCCTGCATGTAACCAGTATATCTCCCAGAAGGTTATAGGGGGTAGAGCGCCTTCCTCTTTGACAGCCTGCCGGACACCTCTCCCCATATCGGCAGGTATCTCCTGCCCGTATGGGGGGAGGAAGCAAGACGATGAGCGTCTTTGCGCGCGCTGGTCCCGCGCGTATAACGCCCTCCCCGATTATCCACCCATGCCATTCTTTCAGGCACTCGGGCTCGGGGTTGCAATCATCGTCTTGAAGCTTCTTACCCCCGTGCTCTTTTCCGAAATAGAAGCCACTGCCATTCTTTTTCTGCGAGGCGCGCAGACCAGTGCTACAGCTGCCACAGAGCTCGCTGCTAGTGTCGGGCAAGTAAGGGTCGATAACGAGAGCCCTCTGGTACTGCCGCGCGCACCGCAGATACGCGAATAGCAAACGGGCCGGACACAATTGTCCGGCCCGTTTCCATTAAGCACTAGTCCTGCTTCTTTGCCAGGAAGCTGCTGCCGATGAGAAGAACGGCAAGACCGACATGGAGCCAGTGGTCTGCATGATTCATATGAACGATGCCCAGGAGTTCTCCCTCTTCCGGAATCATGAGGAAGCCGAGCACCGCCAGCACGAGATACACGATACCGAGTATCATGAGCCACAGCGCCGAGGCTGCTTCATTTTTGAATGCGACCACAAGGAGAATCACACCGAACAATAGGTGCACGAGATTGTGCATGAGGTCGGTCTCGAACAAGGCACCTTCAGGGCCTACGAGCGGGTTTGGCACGAAGCCAAGGAGGCCGACAAGTACGAACATGGCACCAAATACAATTGCGAGCGTTTTAGCCATACAGAGGGTATCCGTTACTTTCTAAGGAATGCTCCGGAGCTAAGTATAGGCAGCGTCGCTAAATGCCAGATGAAGAGCCCTGGCCTCCTTTAAATGCGTTGGTTCCCTCCTTTTCCCGCTGATGTATCTCTTCCTCTGTAAGCCCAAAATAGTGGCCGACCTCATGCCAGAGCGTCTCTGCGGTTACTCGGCGTATCGCCTCGTCAAATGTCTCTTCGCCATGCAGATCCTCCCGCGCCTCATCAAGAATGGGGAGACGATAAAGCGTTATGGTATCCGGCAGGGTCATGCCGATCCCGTATCCCTCCCCGCGCTCAGTGTTTGGTATACCGCGGTATATGCCTAAGAGCGTTCCTTCTTCGACACCCTCCTCTACGAGCTCTGCGTCAGTCGGCGCATCTTCAACAAGAAGCGCCACATTCACAATCCGCTCTTTGTAAGGGGATGGGACGTTGTCCCACATCTCATATGCAAGCTTGCTAAAGGCTTCGCTATCCATACACGCGATTATTCCCCGTTTCGCCATTCTCGTCCACGCATGGTTTATACTTGGCGGATGCGTATCAAAGCAGCACGGTTCGCGAAGTTTGGCGGCATCGCCATAACACTTGGCGTTCTCATCATCATTACGGTTTTCTTTGACCTCGAAGCGCTCCGCGATCAGATTGCAAAAGCAGGTGTTTGGGCGCCACTCCTATTTATCCTTCTCAAGGCATCGACGGTTGTGGTTGCGCCGTTGTCTGGCGGACCTCTATACCCTCTTATCGGCGCATTCTTCGGGTTTGGGCCCGGCCTTGTATACGCCATCATTGGTGACTTTATCGGCTATACCATCGCCTTCTTCATCAGCCGTAAGCTCGGCTACCCGGTCGTACGCAAGTTCATCGAGAGTAACGAGCGCAGTCTTCTACCAAAGATCGTTAAGCACGTGGGCACGCCTGCCGGATTCTTTCAAGCATGCATCTCGCTTGGGTTCGTACCGGACCTCCTTTCTTATGGCGCCGGTCTTTCAAAGCTTCCCTATCCTATATTCATCAGTATCATCGCACCGCTATCTGCGGTTGTTTCTACTGTGCTTGTACTCCTTGGCGCATCCTTTGGCGACGGGGACTCTGCAGCACACTTCCTTATTGTTCCTGTAGTCGCCATTCTCTGTATGTCGGTAGGCGGATACTTCTTCTTGCGAGCAGTTACGAAGAAGGACCCTGCGGAACCCCCTACGCTTTAGGAAGCGAATGTCGTGAACGCAGCAAGCGCTTTGTCGATATGCGCGAGCGTGTCTTCATCTACGAACCTGCCGTCCTGAACCTTATCTTGTGCAAACCCGACATAGAACTCAGGTTGGCCTAGTACGCGCGCATCGAGGTAGAGAAGAATCTTCTTAAGCTCATACTGCGCAAGTGCGGTGGAAATGTTTCCGACAGACGCGCCGGCGATAAAGACAGGCTTCCCGACCCAGGCATTGTCGCCATAAGGGCGGCTTGTCCAGTCTATAAAGTTCTTCAACGCTGCCGTCGTTGAGCGATTGTGCTCAGGTGTCACCAGGATGACTCCGTCTGCATTACGAATATCAGCCTTCACGCGAGACACCTCCTCAGGGAATGAGACCTCAAGGTCTTGGTTGTAGAGCGGAAATTGGATATCTCCCAACACAAGTGTTGTATCTTCGGGTGCGCGGTCAACAAACGCGCGAGCAAGTGCGGTGTTGTATGAGTCCTTACGTAGGCTTCCGGAAAAAACTAGAAATGTACGCATATGTGTATAGTTAAGGTCTTTTAATACCACGTGCGTAATGAAGACTAAGTGTGCATAACAAAAGCGCCCCAGTTGGGGCGCTTTTGCAGAACCAGTGAACTTTAACTAGAGCTCTGCTTCAATAGCGGCCTTCACTACATCATAAGGCTGTGCGCCGTTGATGAAGGTAGTACCCAGAATGGAGCCAGGAGTGCCCTGGATACCAAGCCTCACACCCTCCTCATAGTCTGCGTCGATAGCAGCCTGGTACTCGGCCTTCTTATCGTTCATCAAGCGCTCGACGCGATCAGCATCCACGCCTTCAATAGCAGCTGCGAGAGCCTTTACGTTTGGAAGCGTCTCGTCAGTGATACCCGCGACTGCCGTGTGCCACGCATTGAAGTGCTCAGGATATGCCTCCCACATAGCGCGACCGAAGAGTGCCGTATTAGTTGAGTCCGGGCCCTGGAACTGGAAGTCCTTGAGGACGATACGGACCTTGCCCGTGTCAACGTAATCGCGCTTAACCTGCGATAGGGTTTCGGTCTCAAACGACTTGCAGAATGGGCACTGGTAGTCGTACCAGACCGCCATAGTTACAGGCGCGGTCGGGCTACCGATGTATGGCGACCCTGCGGTCGTTACATTTTTAATATCAACCTCCATCTGCTGCGGCGCCTCGCCGCCGAGATCTGCTGTACGTGGTGCACCATTACCACCGAAGTAGAACGCTCCGCCTAGGATGAGCGCGCCTACGACAATGGAAAGCTGCATTGAATATTTCTCCCAGAAACTAGTTCCCTTCTCGGTCATACGTAAATGCGTAGATACTTAGTAGCAACCCTACTAGGATACCCCCTTGCCGCCCGTTCCCAAAGCGGGGACTATGCGGCTTTCTTTGTGGTTTTGGTCGCTTTCTTTGCAGATTTCTTAACGGCTTTCTTTGCGGTGCTCCCTGCCGAATCCAGCTCTCGTCCAAGCTCCTGCCAGTTCTTCTTTAATTCTTTCGCGGCAGCCTTAAGTTCCTGGGCATCCACGTTTCTTGCGCCGACATAAGCGGCTGCGGCAGTGTCTACGATCGCAGCAACTGAGTGCTTATCCAGCTTCTTGAGCTTTTTTGTCTCCTTTAGCACATCTGCCTTCATGCCCCGCGCCCACTTGGCAGCGGCAGCGCGATGTTTCTTCGCATCCTTTGCACCATAGAAGTAGTATGTCGCCGCTGCGGCGGCACCAGCAGCAACTATTCCCGCTCCTATTTCTGCGGCAATAATCGCATCTTTGTTCTTTGTACTTCCTTTCTTTGTTGCCATAAGTATTACGTTTTACTCGCTACCGCAGATTCGTGATCAGACGCCTTCCTGCCTTTGTTACGAGCGAAAGAAGATTTCCCACTTTGAACCCTTCTATCCGCGCCTTCGCGCGCACATCATCGATGTCGCTGATAATCGCCTTGGCCTCACCCTCCACGTCGCGCGCAATTCGTTCGAGAGTTCTCAGGAGCCGCACGACGTAAAAGAGCACGAGCGCAATAAGTGCGCCAATGACGATGACCACGATAGTCGTCACGATAAAGAAGATGTCCATCTGTAGAAATGCGTCCATGTCTGCCGGCTAATGTTCGCAGTATCGGCTGAAAGAGCTGTAGCACGCATGAATAGCAAAAGAGCGCTCCGTGTTGGAGCGCTCTTTTGTTTTAGGCTTAACGCTTCTCGATGAACGTGAGCGCCTTGCCGGTCTTGCCCGCGCGGCCGGTACGGCCGATGCGGTGGGTATAGTCCTCGTACGTACCCGGGAGATCGAAGTTGATCACGTGGGATACGCCCGAGATGTCGAGGCCGCGAGCCGCGACATCGGTCGCAACCAGCACCTGGACATGGTCAGCCTTGAAGAGGCTAAGTGCCTTCTGGCGCTTACCATGGGTCTTATCGCCATGGATGCTTTCTGCCTTCACACCTGCACGCATGAGGTCCTTAGTGAGACGCTCGACGCCATGCTTGGTGCGTCCGAAGACAAGCACCTTATCGAACTCAGGGTTCTTCAGAAGGTCCACGAGAGTCGTGAACTTCTGCTCAGAGCCGTTACAGTAGACGACGTCCTGATCGATGGTTGCCGCGGTCTCCCGGGTCTTAACCATGATGCGGACTGGGTCCTTAAGGAAGTCGCCGATGAGGCGCTCGATATCGCGCGACATGGTCGCGGTGAAGAAGAGCGTCTGGCGATCCTTGGACATCTTGCCGACGATGAAGCGCATGTCTGGGATGAATCCCATATCGAGCATGCGGTCTGCCTCATCGAGAACGAGTGTCTCGAAGTCTGCAAAGTTGAGCTCGCGACGCTCCTCAAGGTCCTTCAAACGTCCCGGCGTACCGATGACAAATGCAGGCTTGCGACGTAGCTGGCGGATCTGCGGCTCAAGGCCTGCGCCACCCACACAGACGACTGCGGAGATACCGAGACGCTTAGCGAATCCGTAGAACTCGGCCTCGATCTGGATAGCGAGCTCGCGGGTCGGTGCCATGATAAGGATACGCTCATCCTTCCCAAGCGCGCGCATCTTCAATACCTTGTCGATGAGCGGAATAAGGAAGGACGCGGTCTTTCCGGTACCGGTGTTTGCGATACCGACGACATCCTTACCCTGGAGCACCTCCGGAATAGACTGGTCCTGGATCGGAGTCGGGGTCATGTATCCCTTGCCGAGTATGTTCTCCTTCAGCTGGCTGTCGATCTTGAAGTCAGCAAAGGTGTGCACCGGAGCGTACACCTCCACCTCCTGCTGAGGCTGAGCCTTGTTAATGAGCATCGAAATATCGACGTTCATTTCCTGATAGTTGCGCTTGCCACGAGAGTTGCCTCCCGAGCGAGGTGCGCCTCCTCCGCCTGAACGGCGAGGAGAGGAGCTGCCTCCGCCCTTGCGGCGGCGCTGGCCCTCAGGAAGAGGACCCTTGTAGTGACGAGGCGGACGTGCGTCCGTACGTCGGATATATGTTATAGCCATATTGATTCTTTCGTTGAAACGTCCGCAGAGGGGCGCGATCGTATGATGTAATTCCCCAGTCTCGAGAGTTTCGAACATTTCCTCTAGAACACTTTCTGCGTTCGGTCCCGAGATACTCTCAAGACGGCAAACTTTTGGAGGACTGTGGTAGCTAAAATATAGCACAAACCTTATATATGCGCAAGTAGCAATGAACCCCGCATCGCGGGGTTCATTGCTGTCGTCTGATGCGGAGCTTAGGAGTTTCTCTTTCTTGTCTTGGCCGCTTTCTGTGCGGAGGCTTTCCGTGCTGCTTTGGGTCGTGCTGCTGATGCCTTGCCTCCCTTTACTCCGCCCTTCTTGGATGGGGATGTGTCCTTTTTCTGTCCGCGGCCGGAGCCGCTCTTCTTTCCGCCTTTGTCCTGTTTGTTTACCGTAGCCCACGCGCGTGCCTCTGCTTCTTTTTCGGGCACGCCGCGCTTCTCGTAGCCTTCTTCGATATGCTCAGCCTGGCGCTTTTGCTTATCGGTGTAGGCTGATTTGTCGCCACGGGGCATAGGACGTTAGGCTACCGGGTTCCTGCCCTGGATGAGGCGAACGAGGAACATAATGACGGCTACCACGAGGAGGAGGTGGATGAATCCGCCGAGGGTGTAGCTCGTCACGAGGCCAATGGCCCAGAGAACAAGCAATAGAATTGCAATGGTTGCTAGCATAGCGATTTCTTATCCGGATAATCCTTCCGCAAGCGATGGCCTACGGAATACAAAAGTTAAGACGCTGGGTATTACCGGTTCTTACGAAAAAACGGCTTACCTAAGCCGTCTTTTCATGAGTACTTTATGAAGCAATCTAGCGCCTCGCTTTAGCACGAGCAGACTCAGTCAGTTCCTGCTTCCTCAAGCGTACGCTCTTGGGCGTAATCTCAAGGTATTCGTCGCTCGCCATCACCTCAAGACCGCGCTCGATCGTAAGATCAAACGGAGGCACGAGATTGATTGCCTCATCGTTACCGGAGGAACGGACGTTGGTGAGGTTCTTACCCTTAGTCGGATTCACGAGCATCTCTTCGCCCTTAGAAGTGTTTCCAATGACCATACCCTCGTACACCTCGGTTGCAGGACCAATGTAAAGAAGGCCACGCTCTTGAAGACCCCATAGCGCATAGCCAAGTGCCTTGCCTGGGGCCATGGAGACCATGGAGCCGACCTGGCGCTTCTTGATCTCGCCGGCGTACGGCTGGAAGCCAACCACGCGCGAGGAGATAATGCCTTCGCCCTTCGTATCGATAACGAACTGGTTGCGATAGCCGAGGAGGCCGCGCGTCGGTCCTAGGAGCGTGAGACGAACGGAGTCATCGTGCTGCGTGAGATTCTGGAGGATGAAGGCACGGGTGCCCAGGCGCTCAATAATAGCTCCCTGATACTCGCTCGGGATGTCGATAATGACCTCTTCGAACGGTTCAAGCTTCTGTCCTTCCTCCTCGCGGATGATGACCTGAGGCTGGGAGACCTGCATTTCGTAGCCTGCACGGCGCATGTTCTCCAAGAGAATGGCGACGTGGAGCTCACCGCGACCAGATACCTTAAAGGAGTCAGGCGAGACGAAATCAATCTTAAGTCCCACGTTCACCTCAAGCTCGCGCTCAAGATATTCGCGAAGCTGACGGCTCGTAACGTACTTCCCTTCCTTGCCCGCAAATGGAGAGTTATTAACGAGGAAGTTGAGGGTAATGGTGGGTTCATCGACTGCAATAGCAGGCAAAGGCTCTGCGGCTGTATCTGTGGTCACGGTCTCGCCGATAAAGATGTCGGAAAGTCCGGCAATCATGACGATGTCACCCGCCTGTGCTTCTGTTGCCTCGACACGCTCAAGACCGTTGAAAGTGAAGAGCTTTGTGAGCTTTCCCGTACGCGCTTCGCCCGTTGGCTTCTTCACGGTCACATTATCGGTAGCGCGAATAGAACCTTCGTACACGCGCGCGATTGCAAGACGTCCAAGGAAGTTATCGTACGCGAGATTGAACGCCTGGAGGCGTAGCGGCTTCTCAAGCATCTCGGGTGTGGAAGCCGGCGGCACGAGTTCAAGAATAGTATCGAGAAGCGGGGTGAGATCTTTACGCTCGTCAGCAAGCTCCTTCATAGCAACGCCCTCGCGGCCAATTGCGTAGACGGTCTTGAAGTTAGCCTGCTCATCAGAAGCGCCAAGCTCAAGGAAGAGTTCCAGTACCTGTTCTTCAGCGCGCGCAGGATCTGCAGCTGGCTTGTCTATCTTATTAAGTACGAGGATAGGCTTGATGCCGAGTTCAAGGGACTTCTTAAGCACGAAACGAGTCTGCGGCATTGGGCCTTCCTGAGCATCCACAACCAGAAGGACCGAGTCGATAGAGCGCAAAACGCGCTCGACCTCGCTACCGAAGTCTGCGTGTCCTGGCGTGTCTACAATGTTGATCTTCGTATCCTTGTAGGTAACGGAGGCGTTCTTGGAGTAAATGGTAATGCCGCGCTCGCGCTCCAAGGTATTGGAATCCATAGATACGCCCTCATGCGCGGCGCCCGTCTGGCGTAGCAGTGCGTCGGTAAGCGTGGTCTTGCCATGATCCACGTGGGCGATAATTGCGATGTTTCGTATCTCCATAAAATAAAAGAGGCCTGGGGCCTGTTACCGACACAATACCTCTATATATATAGGAGCGTCAATGAAGCCATGCTATAACTCCTTCGGATCTATACCGTGGGTCCGTAACCGAGAGATGGAGGGTGCTATGCGCATCCAGCCAAAACGGGTCCGCGCAGTCATCTTCGACTACGACGGGCCACTGAGCAATTCCTTCAACCACGGCCTGCGTATGCTTGCCACACTCGCGCGCAAGCGGGGCCTGGCGTTCACGCCCCGCATCGCGAAACGGCTCATCCGCACCTGGGGGCTGAAGGGCAACGAGCTCATCGCCAAAGCGTTCGGCATATCTCTCGATGAGGGCACGGTGCTCTATCGTGAGTGGTCGGAAGCTGAGAAACTGACTCCGTGCGGGCTCGTGCCGATGGCGCGGGAAACCTTGCAGGATCTGCGCGAGCGAGGACTGGTCAACACCATCCTTACCTCGCGCCCCAGCTGGGCGCTTGCGCATTCGATCGATGCTGAGGGCATAAAGGAACACTTCGCGCACATCGTTACAACGTGCGACACAGAGTTCCATAAGCCCCATCCGCGGTCGTTCGACTGTACGATGGAGCTCCTCGGAAGACGCGGCGTCCGTGAGGATGAATGTGTCTTTATCGGCGATACGTTCGTCGACATCGATGCAGGGCGGGCACGCGGTGTGACGACATTTATCGTACGCACCGGCCCATACGCGTTCTTCGATCACAAGGACTTTGACCCCGACCACATGATTCCATCGGTTGGTCATCTCGTGCCGCGACTCAGGGATCTCAACTATTCCCTGTAGTCAAAAGGGCTCCGCTTTGGCGGGGCCCTTTCTGCTTATCTTAGATAGGTTTCGACATTCGCCTTATGCTGCGCGTAGTTTGTGGAGCAGTGTATCTGTCCATCGTAATCATGCAGATAGTAGAGACAATCGGTCTGATCAGGGTTCAATACAGCGCGGATGGAATCGAGACTCGGGTTGGCGATCGGGTGCGGCGGAAGCCCCGTGTTCTGATAAGTATTAAAGGGAGACTCCAAGTATTTGTCTTCGGACTGAGGCACCGGCCACCATTTCTCTTTGTTGCCCCGTACATACTGCAGCGTCGCATCCACTTGTAGGAGCATGTCACGGTCGATGCGATTCCAGAGTATCGCTGCAACGAGTGCCTTGTCGTTCTTCGCCGCTTCCCGTTGAACAAGTGACGCAAGGTTCACAACATCAGTCCAGTCCATTCCCTTTTCCGCCGCTTCATTTGCGTATGGTGCAAAAACTTCCTGGAATCTCTTGCGCATTCGCTCAGCAACTTCCTTAGGCGATTGATCGGTTGGTATGAGGTATGTATCGGGATAGTAGACGCCCTCAACAAACGACGGGGAGGGTGCGGTATGCACGTCTATCCATTCCCTCTTCTCTTCCTCAGTCCACGTAAGGTGCTCCCCAAGCAGCTCCGCAATCTCTTCCTTACGCATACCTGGGGTTACCGTGACCCATGCAATTGAAGGGGTGCGCGCAAGCATGTCGGCGATCGCAAGCGTATCCATAGCTCGTGATATACGATATCCACCCGGCCGTATCCTCTCATTACCCCCTCCGCGGTATGCAGCATTAAATGCAAACGAACTGCGAATGAATCCTTCGTCTTCAAGACGATTAGCAACGTCACTTACGCTCGTTCCCGGCGCTACTAAAAATTCCTGAGAGAGCGCTGAGTCATCGACCGGGCCAAATAGATATGCGTATCCCAAGAGCGCCACGAAGAGGAACGCTAGAAAGCCGAACGCAATGCGCCGTGGGGTAAATCGGCGCCGTAGAGTAGGAACGCTCATTGGTGAGAGTGTACCATCGACCAAACGAAGAATATGGCGTATACATTGACATTTTTATAAAAATCGAGCATAGTATTTTCATGCAATTCGTTTCAATAGTTAAGTCCGGGGCATCTCGGACTTCCTCTCGTATTATTGGCGTCACTAATGGTGTCTGGAGACGCTACAGGGGCCTTTCTAAGCGCTGGCAGGTAGCCATCGCGGTACTTCTTGCTGTCCTTCTCGTCGCGCTTTTCATGCTACTTGGCGGAAGCAAGCCGCAGTCAGCAACCAATTCACTTCGCACGGTAACTCTGGAGAGTGTTGGCGCCCTCTCAGGTAACGGCAGTTCCGTTTCTGTCATCGGAACTGTCCGGTCCGTGTCCGAAGCGCAGGTACTCGCGCAATCTGGCGGCACGGTTCGCAGGGTGCATACACAAATTGGATCACGTGTTCCGGCAGGCTTCGTGATCGCAGAGCTTGAGAATGCGAGCGAGCGAGCGGTCGTTCTTCAAGCACAGGGTGCGTACGAAGCAGCACTCGCTTCCCGTTCCATAACTCTCCTCCAGGCAGACAACACCAGTGCTTCCCTTTCCGAGACCGAGCGCTCAGTTCGCAACACATACCGCAGCGTCTATACCACCGTTGATAATGCGCTTGAGAATTATGTCGATCCTCTCATGTCGGGCGTTGATCGCGTTTCAACTGTTGGCGCGGATCTAACGGAGCAGCGTGCGGAAATTCGCAACTTGATGAACCAATGGCGCTACTCGCTTGAGCGCGCCGAGTCCGAGAGCCCAGAAGTTCTTCTCGCACGAGCTGAAGAAGCGTCCCGTGCAGTCACTGAATTCCTTGGCGAACTCGCACGTGCTGTGAACTCAAACAACTCAGACGCAACCGCGACCCAGCGCTCCGGTGTTGCGACCGCGCGCACGAGTATCGACAGCGTCCTAGCGACTCTTTCTACCCAGCGCGATGCTCTTCGCGCAGCTCAAACTGCGGCAGACGTCGCTGACCGCCAAACAACTTCTACAGATTCACGGACCGCAGGTGCAGACGCTTCCGTAAAGCAGGCCCTTGGTTCACTCCGCCTTGCACAGGCGAACCTCGAGAAGACCATTGTCCGTGCACCTATCGCGGGCACGGTGAACTTCTTGCCTATTCGCGTAGGAGACTATGCAACCTCATTCCAGCATGTCGCGACAGTTGCAAACAATGGATCTCTTGAGGTCGTCGCGTATGTTTCGGAGGGTGACCGTGAGCTTATTTCCGTCGGCGAGAAGGTGACTGTTGAGGATGACCATCAAGGCGTTATCACCTCCATCGCCCCTGCTCTTGATCCGACCACCAAGCGCATCGAGGTTCGCATTGCTGTTACCGGTGGCGAGGGTCTCGTCAATGGCCAGAGCGTACGTATTGCGTTTAGGAACGTGGTAGCAAGTGAAGCGCCTACCCAAGGCCCAGTTCTGCTTCCCTTGGCTGCAGTGAAGCTTCGTACGGACGACCGCGTAGTCTACACAGTAGATGACGCAGGTCGCCTGGTTGCCGTACAAGTTGAAATCGGCGAGGTGCGGGGCGACCGCATCGAGATACTCTCCCCGCTTCCGCTTGAGGTGCGCATCGTGACTGATGCTCGCGGTCTTGCCGAGGGACAGCAGGTCAATGTCGCAGACTAAAGTATGATCCCCCTTTGGCAGTTTTTCCTCAACAAGCATCACTTCACGATGCTTCTTATGGCCGTCCTTGTAATGGGCGGTATCTTTGCTGCCATCATGATCCCGAAGGAATCGTCCCCGGAGGTCCAGATTCCAATGGGTATCGTTACAACCGTGCTTCCTGGCGCCTCTGCGGAGGATGTTGAGGAGCTGATCACAAACAAGCTTGAGGACCGCATCATTGGCCTCGAGCGCGTCTCTCGCGTCACTTCAACTTCTGGTGACGGAGTCTCCTCAATCACCGTCGAGTTCGATGCTAGTGCAAATATCGAATCGTCCATCCAGCTCCTAAAGGATGAAGTAGATAAGGCGGAGGCAGAGCTTCCAGCTGAGGCTGAGGACCCGATGGTCACCGATGTTAACTTTGCTGACCAGCCTATTCTTATAGCCTCCATCTCTGGCGATCTCGCGCCAGCTGAGCTTACTGCGCTTGGCAACGCCGTGAAGGACGAGATTGAACGCGTGCCTGGTGTCTCTTCTGTCGCTCTTACTGGTGTTCGTGAGCGTCAGGTGCAGGTAATTGTCGAACAGGCAAAGCTTCGCCAGTACGGCCTCTCACTTTCTGATGTCACGACCGCAATCCGCACCTCGGGTATTGCAACGCCTTTGGGTTCGATTCGTGTATCTGGCGTGGAATATGCAGTGCGTCTTGAGGCGGGCGCAACCGAGGCTGAGGACATCGCAAACGTAGCATTGACGGGTCCAGGCAGCACGGCGCTTCGTGTTCGTGATGTTGCCAACGTGGTGAACGGTCTTGAGGATCCGCGCACGTTTTCTCGAGTTTCAGTGGAAGGCAACCCTTCGCAGCCCGCCCTTACCCTTTCTATATTCAAAAGCCGCGGCGGTAACATCGTTGACACTGGCCACGCCATTAAGGATCGCCTTGCAGAACTCGAGCAAACGACCCTAGCAGGCACGAAGACCGTTATTTCATACGATGCATCCAAAGATGTCGAACATGACCTCACTGAGCTTACGAGGGTCGGCATGGAAACAATGGTGCTTGTCATGCTCGTCCTTTTTCTTACACTCGGCTGGCGCGAGTCCCTCGTTGCCGCGGTCTCTGTTCCGCTATCATTCCTCATCGCATTTATCGGGTTGTGGGCCAGTGGAAACACCATCAACTTCATTTCTCTCTTCTCCCTCATCCTTGCGATCGGTATTTTGGTGGACTCGGGCATTGTCGTTGTGGAGGCGTTTCATACTCGCCTTGTAAAATACGGCAATAAGTATCAGGCGGCTCTTGCGGCGATTAAAGAGTACGCATGGCCGCTTATAGCCGGCACGTTTACTACGATTGCAGTATTCGTGCCGCTATTCTTCCTCTCCGGTATTGTCGGCAAGTTTATCGCGTCCATTCCCTATACCGTTATCTTTGTGCTCCTGGCATCTATCTTCGTTGCGCTTGGCCTTGTACCGCTGCTTGCGATCTACTTCGTCCGCAACACGCTCTCTGCGACGGAGAAGCGCCAAGAGGAGTACAACGAACGGGCGCGCGCATGGTATGAGAATTATCTTCGCGGTCTTCTTGGGGATCGTAAGCGCGAGAATCGCTTTCTTCTCATCATCGGCGTGCTCTTTGTAGTTGCGCTCATGCTTCCTGCAATTGGCGTAGTAAAAGTAGTGTTCTTCCCTTCAGACGACTACGGCCTTCTTTACGCATCTATCGAGAAACCTCAAGGTACCGAGCTTTCAGACACCGACATTAGTGCGCGCGAGGTCGAGGAAATCCTCTATCAGGATCAGCGCATTGCATCGTTTGTAACTGAGGTTGGCTCGGGCAGCTCCTTCACAGGTACCGGTGCTGCAAGCGGGGCGAAGCTAGCGAACGTCACCATTAATCTTGTGGATGAGAGTGAGCGCAAGGAATCGAGTGATGAAGTGATGCAAGATATCCGTGAGAAGCTCTCGGCAGTCACCTCTGCCGCCGTTACCGTGTCCTCCCCTACCGGCGGCCCGCCAACAGGTAAACCAATCTCTGTTACATTTGCAGGCGATGATATCGGTGAGCTCACTCAAACCGTTGAGGCTGCGGCGCAGACCCTATCTGAAATACCCGGCGCGACCAACATTCAGACGAGCGCGCGCGACGACAGCGCCGAGTTCAAGATCGAGATCGATTCTGCAAAGGCGACCGAGCTCGGCGTCTCTCCTGCTGCCGCAGCAGATACGCTGCGCACCGCGCTCTTTGGCGCAAAAGCGACCGACATTCGAACTGAAACTGAAGATATCGAGGTACGTGTAAAACTTAATCTCAATCCGGCATACCAGCAGCCTGAGGAGACCAACGAAACCACCATTGAGGCCGTTCGCGAGCTAACCGTGCAAGGCACGCGCGGTCCGGTACCACTTTCAGCATTCGCTACTATCTCTTACGAGCAGGCAAATACTGCCATTCGACACGAGGGCGGTATGCGGACCGCAACACTTGAGGCTGATGTTGCACCAGGAGCAAACGCGCTCCAGGTTATGCAGACGTTCTTGAATCGCATGGAAGAGACTTCGCTTCCGCCGAGCGTAGAGATGAAAGTCGGAGGCGAGACAGAGGATGTAAATAAGTCATTCATTGAAATGGCAGTCGCGCTCCTCGCTGGTGCAGCACTCATGCTTGCCATCCTTGTCCTTGAATTCAATTCCTTCCGCCAGTCGCTCTACCTGCTTCTCATCATTCCGCTATCCCTCATAGGGGTCATGGCAGGTCTAGCTATCACGCGATCACCGCTCTCCTTCCCATCAATGCTCGGTGTCATCGCGCTTGCCGGCGTCATCATCAACCATGCCATCATTCTCATGGATTCAGTCGCCCGCATCGGACGCGCAAGCGAAGGCAGGACGCTTACCGACGTTGTCATCGAAGCATCGGCATCGCGCCTGCGCCCGATCGTTCTCACAACCGTGACGACCGTGGTTGGTATGATTCCACTATCATTCGTCTCAGCGCTCTGGGGGCCTCTAGCGTTCTCTATCATGTTCGGCCTTGCGTTCTCCATGATCCTCACACTTGTGGTGATTCCAGTCCTCTACCACCGCTGGCCAGGCAAGCGCGTTAAGGCGCAGTTCGAGGGCAAGGGTGCTGCTCTATAGCAGAGGTTCTTACTTGTTCTCCTCTACAACCTTCTCAAGCACCGGATCAAGCGGTGTATTAGGCGTATGCGGCGTAAGGTAGAAGTAGCCAATGACAGCTGCGACGAGCGCACCTATCGTATTAACGATGAAATCCCACATCGTATCGTTCAAGCCGTCCTTCTGCATGTCCATGTTAAACAGCTGATCACCCGTAAACTCGAATACCTCCCAGAGTACTCCGATCATGAGTGAGAATGAGAACGCAAACAGCGATAGTACGATCGGCTTGGCGCGTATGGTCTGTTTTGAGACAGACAGCATGAGCACAATGAGACCTAGGAGCCCGAACGCGAAGGCTGAGCCCGAGTGAAGCATCACATCCCACCACCACACGTCGTAGTAGAAGCGGTTTGCTTCTCCAAGAAACAAGGTCGCGTATACGAACAGGGCGAGCGCAATCGAAAAGATGCGCGGCACGTACACGCCCGTCTTTGCCTGAAGCGGTAGTGGTAGAAGAATGAACACGACCGTTACCGCTGCCAGAAACGCAGACTGCCAATTCTCCGCCATAACAGCGCCGATAATGGCCGGCACTAGCGAGAGCACGAGTAGCGAGAGCAGCAGGAATGACCAGTTACGCCAGTTCTCTGGTAGGAGCGATTTCATCACATCCATGCGCTACATGAGCGGCACCTCAATAAGCAGGAACGATGCAGAGGCAGGTGCGACTAGCGCCAGATCTTCCTCTTCGACCGCTATTGCGTCGCGTGCTTCAAGCGCGACACCGTTTACAGTAACGCTCCCATCAATGACGAACAGGTACGTGCCCCTACCCTCACCTACTTCATGCACGAGCGACATGCCTGCGGTTAGGTTTCCGCGATAGAGCAACGCGTCCTGATGAATCATGAGCGATCCGTCCCTCCCATCACCCGAGACTAAGAGAGTGAGTGTCTGTTCGGTACCGAATGATTTTTGATCATACCGCGGGGCAACTCCTCGAGTTTGAGGTTCGATCCAAATCTGGAAAAGCTTAAGCGCCTCGTCCTCGCGATTGAACTCGCCATGGACCACGCCAGTTCCAGCCGACATTACCTGCACTTCCCCAGCTCCCACACGCGCATTCGTACCCATGCTGTCTTCGTGCGTTACTGCGCCCTCTTCCACAATCGTGACAATTTCAAAGTCAGCATGCGCATGCATGTCGAATCCTCTCTTGGGAGCAACCACATCATCGTTCAGGACACGCAGAGCACCGAACCCCATACGTTTAGGGTCGTGCCAGTGGGCAAAACTGAAGCTGTGGCGAGTGGTAAGCCAGTCATAATCTGCTCCCCCTCGTGTGTGTGCGCGGTGTACGGTTATAGCCATAGCCTAAGCCTAGCACTACTGGCTAGACCGCTAGGGTGTAGACATCGGTGTCGACCGCACCGCACTCCTCAAGCACCTGCCGCGCATCATGCTCGGTATGAGCAGCGACGAGGATATCACCCTCGCCAACGCGGTCCGCATAGTGCTGGGCTTTTTCAGTGCCAATGCCTAAATTAGCGAGCGCGCCAATGACTCCGCCGGCAGCGGCTCCTGTTGCAGCACCTGCTGCTGTAGTCCCCACGGCGCCCGTAAGCCCGAGCATGGTTGCAAGCGGCCCTGCAGCAAACAAAGGACCTATGACAGGCAGAATACCTGCGACGGTTGCAAGACCAGCAATAGCGCCGATTGTTCCGCCTACCATCGCCCCTTTCCCAGCACCTTCGACGGGCGTCTTACTTGCGATATCGCCTGCATCCACTTCCTGCACTTCGCCCTCAGTATTACGGTAGATATAGGAAATGTCGTCTGTTGGCACCTTGAGCTCATTATGGAGACGGTTAATAGCAGCCTCTGCGTTGCCGCGATCACTAAAGAGTCCGATGGTCATCTGCTTCATATGCAAAGAGTACGGTTACGGGTATATCCGTAACCGTACTCATGTGCGTATGAACGCGAGGTTAATCGCCCTAGAGAAGACCGAACCCAATCGCGGTTAGGTAAACACCGACGATGAGCGCAAAGATGCCTCCGAAGGTGAACCAGGCCTTGAAATCGAGCGCCTTGTACATCTTCGCAACTGTCCTATCTGACGCGATCATATAGAACGCTCCTTCAAGTACCAGCATCCACCCAAACAGGGACACCAGAGATGCCGCGGCTGAGGTCCAAACATTGTGCGTGAGCACAATGAACAGACCGGCTACGAGCTCGAGCGTGCCAACGATAAGCCGCTGTAGCGGATCCTTTGCAAAAGCACCGAGGATCGGGACGAAGAAACGCTGGCGCGTCCAGATAGCGATGCCACCCACGATCAGGTAGATACCGAATACCTGGGAGAGCAGAGTGGTTAGTTCCATACGTTATGGTTACGGCTATACCTTAATGATAAACGACAGAACCCCGCCTAAGCGGGGTTCTGTCGATAACTATATGACCCTAGTTACTTGCGCTTCATTCGCGCATCAACTGATATTTTGCCCGGACCCGTTATCACGATCGAGATACATGATACGAGGATGAGCAAGATAAACTCGTAGCCGCCAGGGCCCGTGAATCCGTTAGGCAGATGAACAGCGACAAGCGCGACAAGCGCGACGAACGCAAGCACCTTTGCCACCCAGTGTGTGAATGCGCCGAGGATGAGAAGGATACCGCCGCCGATCTCCGCTGCTATAAGAAGTACGGCAAGAAGACCTGGTACCGGGAAGTTCATACCAGCAAGGAATGCCTCGATGCCCGGAACACCACCGACAAACTTCTCCCATCCGTGGACGAGGAAGATCGCACCGACAACAACCCGCAATAGAAGTGGCGCGAGGTCGGCGAACTTTTTGCTACAAGCACAGTTAAGAATTTGCTTCATGTGTCTACACGTTGAGTTCGTAATACCCCTCTAGTGTACCCCTTCATGAACTGTCGAGGTGGGGATTTCTCAGCGAACTAGGTACGACGAGAAAGCTCCTTCTGCAAGGCTGCCAGGATGTCCTTCAGAACCGCTATGCGCTGCCCGGCACTAAATTCCTTCGTTAATCGTAGGTACGGGTCAATGACCTTGCCATTGTCCCTGATCTCAAAGTGCAGGTGCGGAGCGCCGCCAGACGCGTTACCCGTATTTCCAACATAGCCAATGAGGTCGCCCGCTTTAAGGACCGTGCCAGGCTTTACGCCCTCAGCGATCGCATCAAGGTGCATGTACGCGAACGTCTCGCCTCCCGGATTTGCGGTATATACATATATACCCGCACTTTCACCTGTGCCGGTACGCGTCACCACCGCATCAGTCGGCGATGCTACGAACGCACCCTTGGGGGCCATAATATCGAGCCCTTCATGCGTACGAGTTCCACCCCCGCGCACGTCACCGAAATTGCGCGCCAGCTGTGCGGGAGATACGCCAAGGAGTACTGGAATCGGGAGATTCTTAACTACATCATCGTCGAGCTTCCGTATGGCGCGCTCAACGGCACTTGAGTACCGCGAACGATCGCTGCGCTGCGTATGACTGATAATTTCTGTATATGACCCGTACGATGTCGTACGCGTTGCTGCGTGCGCATCAATGGGCGTGCTAACAAAGAGCGCACCAATAAACATCAGCCCCAGGCTGATTTGTTTGAATATCATAGTGAGTACGTATGACTAGATGACTAGAGTGCTACCGTACTCAAATAGACGTGCGCGTGGGCACGCTCTTTCAGTGAACCTTCATGAAGTAGCTAGAGCTCCGAAAGCGAGGTAACGCGAACGACAGCGTCAATGTTGTACGAAAGCCAATAGTCCATGGGTGCCAGATGCTCTGCCGGCACAAAGGTTCCCTCAATATGCACCTCCTCTCCCGTGACCAATCGCGACATAATATCGCTTGATTGAAGGACGGTGAAATCGAGTGCGTAGTGCCTGCCGTCTAATGCCTGGAGGCCAAGCGCACACTCCTCGGACTCTACGGTATCAACTCTTGGAAGGCATACGTACGTGCCCGTTACGGTACGGCGCTCGGGGACGGCAGTGTAGCTGCCCTTGGTTGCGTCTTGTATGAGCCAATCGCCGTTGCGCATTACGAGTGTGAGTGCGACCGGATATACCGCAACAGGCGCGTCGCTTGCGCTCGTAACTTCTATGACGGTACCGAGCACCGTGTATGTCTCGTCTATGTTTCTGTTGATTGTGCCGATATCAATGCGCTCAGGCCAAGGTGATGAGGTGGCGCGACCGAAGGCAAGCATAGGATCTGCCTTCCACACAGCCAGCAGCTCTGGTGTCACCAAGTTGGTGTAAGCAGCATCCAGTTGCTCAGAAAGTACATCCCCTTCTGCGGTGAGTGACACATTCTGTAGTGCTTCGCCAAAGAGCTGGACCGCTTGAGCCACGTCCGCGGAATAGTCGACGCCTGCTGCCTTGCGTATGGCTAGTCCTGAAATACCGGCCACAAGGAGGATGAGTAGCGCAGCGCTCAGGCTTATCTTCTGATACTTGGTGAGGTGCGCGAAGTGCATATCAAAAGTATACACCCCTTAATGCCTAGGACTCAGGCAGATCCTTGTGCTTCGGCTGGGCCTTTACGTGCGGTATGCGCGGCACGACAAGTGAAGCTATGCCGGCAACGGCAGCGATAAAGAAGTACCCGAAACCTATGGCCATACCAATGGCGCCTGCATACCACAGGCTCGCTGCAGTGGTGAGGTTCTTTACGCTCGCCCCTTCCTTAAGAATTAGACCAGCTCCTAGAAAGCCGATACCCGAGACGATCTGTGCTGCGATACGGGAAGTCGACATGGGGTCAACGAGCATGGAGAGCGTCGTAAAGAGCATGGCGCCTGCAATAACGAGGATGTGCGTACTGATACCCGCATCCTTGCCGCGGCTCTCACGCTCGGCGCCGATCGCATATCCAAGCGCAATCGAGAGGACAAGACCACCGAGGAACTGAAGTTCGACAAGGCCAATCACACCAAAGAAAATATTCGGGTCGGTCATATGCGAGGAGTATAGCACCGCGTTCACACCCCATTCACTGCCCGTTCCGGATAGTTGCGACATATGAAAGCTGTCGTATTTCACGGGCGCAACTCGATACGCATCGATACTGTTCCAGACCCGATTATCAAAGATCCTAAAGATGTCATCATTAAAATAAGTTCAACGGCCATATGCGGCTCCGACCTGCACCTCTATGACGGATTTATACCGACCGTAGAACACGGCGACATATTTGGCCATGAGTTTATGGGTGAGGTCGTCGAGATTGGCTCTGACATTACGCGACTCCAGATTGGCGATCGCATCATTGTCCCTTTCATCATTACGTGCGGTATATGTGAGTTTTGCACACGCGGTTTCTGGTCCCTATGCGACAACACTAATCCGAACAAGGAGATGGCTGAGAAGGTGTACGGGTACTCTCCTGCTGGCTTCTACGGATACTCTCATATGTTCGGCGGATACTGCGGCGGACAGGCGGAGTATGCCCGCGTACCCTTTGCTGAGACGAGCGTCTTTAAGGTGCCCAAAGACCTTCCGGATGAAAAGCTGCTCTTCCTCACAGATATATTCCCGACCGGATACATGGCAGCAGAGAATGCGGACATCCCTCCTGGCGGCGTTGTTGCGGTTTGGGGCGCAGGTCCAGTCGGACAATTTGCAATACGCTCAGCCTTCATGCTCGGCGCGAGCCGTGTCATAGCCATCGATCGATTTCCAGAACGATTGGAAATGGCGCGCGCAGGCGGCGCGGAGACAATTGACTATGAAGACGATGCCAAAGTCTCTGAGGCGTTGAAGGAGTTAACAAACGGTAAGGGCCCTGACTCTAGTATTGATGCGGTAGGCATGGAAGCACACGGTGCAGGCGCACTTGGGGGCCTTATGGATGCCTATGATAAGGCTAAACAAGCAGTGATGCTGGAAAGCGATCGCCCCACCGCCCTTCGCCAGGTGCTCTACTGTGCGAAGAAGGGTTCGACCGTCTCTATTCCAGGCGTATACGGTGGGCTCGTCGACAAGTTCCCTATCGGCATGGCATTCAATAAGGGCCTAACGCTTAAGATGGGTCAGACACACGTGCAGCAGTACGTACCGCTCCTTTTAGAGAAGATCGTCACGGGAGAATTCGATCCGTCTTTTGTGGTAACGCACCGACTGTCACTTGATGAAGCGCCACACGGCTATGAGATCTTCAAAAAGAAAGAGGATCGGTGTGTGAAAGTGGTCCTCACTCCCTAATCAATGGAGAGCGTGCTCGCGACTTCGCTGACCGCATCTGCGCGTGAAGTCTCCATATAGGTCGGAAGCGGCTGGTATATGAGAAGAACAGCAGTCTCTGATCCATCTTTCTCATAGGGGAAGGCATACACAGGGCCAAATGCGTAGGTATCGGTCTCCCCGGTGGAGAACGTCGTCTCAGCAAGCGTTAGATAGAGCTCAAGGCCAGTGTCGCCAGAAACGGTAGTGAATGCAGTTTGATCTACAACATCCGTACAGTTGAGCGTTTGGTCTGGTCCATCTGCAGCACAAAGAGTTTTCGCCCGTTCAATTGCAAAAGCCTCGAAGCTCTCGTACTCGCCAAAGCTCTCCTGAAAGGATACGTCCACGACCGAAGTGAACGACTCCCCTTCTCGTGTTCCAACTGAAATATTCTCCGGCGTATACTCGTTAGTGGTAAGTCCCTCCGGATACGTAAACGAGTAACCGTATGTCTGGTTCTCGTATCTAAGCTCTGATTCAACGATAGGCGCTTCAGGAGTTGTACGAGAAAAGGCGTAAATGCCGCCAAGGACAGCTGCTGCGATGAGGGCACCGATAACGATTTTCACAGTGTTCATGGAAATTAGTGGTGAACTTGGTAACGTGAAAGGAAGTTAGGAACGTAGTATACCGAACACATGCAAAGAATACCGAATGTAGCCCGTGCGCTCCTTGTCATTGCCGTAGTCCTGGTAGCGGGCACGGCTCTTTATATAACACTTGGCAAAGAGGAAAGGATGCCTGCGCGTACGCTTGATGCATCCTTACCAAAGGAAGCGCTCACCGAGATTGCGGGCAATCTTGAAATACCTTGGGATATTGCATTTATTGATGACGGCCTGCTCGTATCTGAACGCACCGGGAACGTGGAACTCATACGTGCTGATGGAAGCCGAAAGGAGATACCTATAGAAGGCGTGCACGATCGGGGCGAGGGTGGTCTCTTGGGCCTCACCCTCCATCCAGATTTTAAGCGTACCGGCTACGTGTATCTTTACATGTCCTCCCCAGCACAGGATGGCACCACCAACCGCATCGTTCGGTATCGCTATGAGGACGAGGCTCTTACGGAAGATCGCGTCATACTTGAGGGCATCCCGGGCGCTATTTACCATGATGGCGGCAGAATGGAGTTTGGTCCTGATGGCTATCTCTATGTCACCACAGGCGACGCGACCGAACCGTCCATTGCTCAAGACCTCTCTTCGCTCGGTGGAAAGATCCTGCGCATGACCGATGACGGCGCACCGGCTCCGGGTAACCCGTATGATTCGCTCATCTATTCCTATGGACATCGCAACCCTCAGGGCCTCGCCTGGGACGCAGCAGGGCGCCTTTGGAGTACAGAGCACGGCAGGTCAGGCGTGCAGTCAGGGCTTGATGAGATAAATCTAATTGAGGCGGGTGCAAACTACGGATGGCCTACTATCGAAGGAGACGCCGAGGAAGAAGGCATGCGTACGCCGGCACGCCACTCAGGCACTCGTGACACCTGGGCTCCTGCAAGCCTCGTGTACCATAAGGGTTCCCTATACTTTGGCGGTCTTCGCGGCGAAGCTCTATATGAAGCAGTGCTCGACGGCACGCGCGTTACGGAAGTGAAAGAGCACTTTGCGGAAACCTATGGCCGCATACGCACCGTGCGCCTTTCGCCGGATGGTTACCTCTATATCACCACAAGCAATCGTGACGGTCGCGGAAATGCAGACGACGCGGACGATCGCATCATCCGCGTCGATCCTGCAAGCCTCTAGCTATTTGGCGTACACGAAGAATACCTGTCCGCCGTGGTCATCTGTGACGAAGAATGAATCTTCGTCGTGCTGAAGAATGTCGACCGGACGCGCAACACGCTTGCCGTCTGCATCGAGGAATCCATCCATAAAGACTTCCTGTATTCCGTCAGGTAAGACGCGCATGATGCGATACCCATGCCCTATCTCCTCGCGGAAAGAGCCGTGGAGGGCGACGAGGAATGAATTGCGCAGCACCGAATGCGCACTGGCGTCAAAGTACTTGAGGCCAAGGGGCGCCGTGTGCGAACCGAACGCCGCGAATGAGCGTGGCACATCCGTCTGACAGTCGATGTCCTTCCTTTCCCACTCTTGGATAGTCTCATCAAGCTTCTCGCCGCGGGACTCGTAGCAGTACGGCCAGCCGTAGTGCTTTCCCTCCTCAATGAGATACATGGTGTCGTCCGGGTCATCAACGCCCAGATGATCAACGCCGTTCTCTGTCGCGTAGAGTGCTCCGCGAGCCCACTCAAGCCCTACCATGTTCTTTGTGCCTTTTGCATAAACGCGGATATTCTCGCCGTCTGGATCCATGGCAAGGATCATGGCACGCATCTCACTCTCAGGCTGCTCGCACGCATTGCAACCACTACCAACTGAGACATACAGCGTGTCATCAACAAACAAGAGCGTACGCGTAATATGCCAGACAATACCGTCTGCCTCTGGACTCTGCCAGTCCTCAAAAGTCGCTATAACTTCGCCCGTACCGCGCGGTGCCGTGTCCCCTGCCTCATAGCGATGACGTACGAGACGGTCGGTAAGGGTGTAGTAGATCCAGGTGACACCCTCGGCATCCGTATAGAACGCAACTGAGTTAGGACCGCGCAGGTCTGAGAGGAACGTGCTCTTCTTCTCAAAGCGCATCGTCTCTTCGTTAAAGTCCTCGAGCACGTATATCTTTCCTTCGCGCGAGAGGTTCATATTAACGAGATCTGGCACGAATAGGCGGCCATCTGGACTCATGGTCATGAAGCGTGCTTTACCGAGCCCATCGGCCGCGATAGTCGCTTCAAACGGCTCAGCGATGCGGAACGCAGCCTCAGTACCGTCTGAGAGCGTAATAGTGCGGGACACGAGATTGATTGCTTCCGGAGCTTCCTCAACCTGCGGCAAGCCCTCAAGTGTTCGTTCTGGCTTTCCTTGCGTAAGGCCCCAGCCAACGACAACCGCAAGTGCGGCAAGGCCAACGGCTATGGCTATCGGACTAAGTGTCTCTGAAGAATGCTTTGTCATAGGCTACTGTGTGCGAGTAAAGATAAGCACGCCGCCCCGGCCCATATACGTAAGTTCAAGCCGTTCAGGCGTGAGCGCATCAACCTTGAAATACAGTGGCTCAACCCCTTCCTCTTCGAAAGAGACGTACGTCTGGCCTGCTTCTGGCGTAAAGGCGACTTCGCCAGCGGTCTCTGCGGTGAAGGATCGCCACACGCCGTCAGAAACCGGCTCGCCATCATATAGGTCGCGGATCGTACCATCTGTGTTAAAGATGCGCGTAAAACTTGGATCTTCTGTGCTCTGCCACGAGCCAATGATGTTCTCACGCACCGCGAGACTCGGGTCGCTTTGCATACCGGCGCCCTCAGCCACATCGCCGAAATTGACCGGCGCATTATTGGGATCAAACGGCTGCTCGCATGTCGTCATTACTCCTGAAGCGTTATCAGTAACCGCAGCACCTTCACCGGCGAACACGTATGCATACATGCCGTCCTCATAACGCTGTCCGTCTCCCTCCACCTTTGGCAGGGTGCGCACAGTGTTCCCATCAACCAAGATCCGGACTGAATTTTGGCTAAGAAACTCGGCAACGAAGTTCGTGCCATCAGCACAGGCAAATGACGCGGACATCAGGAGGTCAGAAGCTGTGGTTTCTTCTGCTGACTTCTGGCTCGAGAGGTAGTAGCCGCCGGCGATAAAGGCAATGGCTATCACGGTCGCAATAAGGATGTTTCTCATATAGGTCGTTACGACTAGGAATAGACTTATTCAAGCACGGTGACGCAGTGCGTCAAAAGTGCGCTGGGGAGGGTTTATCGCTAATGCTTCTCGTAGCTCTGTGTCGTCTCACCCTTTTCACCTCCCTAATTCTATGAAGTACCTGCGCGCGGCTCAAGCAGCGCCATTGGACTGACGCTCGGACTGATTATTGGCGTGCTTACCGACAACCTCGTCAGCTTTATGTTCCTCGGCCTTATGTTTAGTCTTATCGAGGGACAGTAAACAAGTAGAGTCTAGCCCTCCTGCTCTGTGATATTCACCATCCAGTGAACGCCGAACTTGTCCTCGCAAGCACCGAATACATCTCCCCAGAACTGCTTCTCAAGCGGCATCTCTACTTTTCCATCTTCACAGAGCTTGTTGAAGTATTCGGTTAGCTGCGCCTTATCCGCCCCCACAAAACTTAGGCTTACGCTATTACCAAAGACTACTTCTGGAGAATGATCTGGATGCGCATCGCTTGCCATGAGTATGAAATCCTCGGCCGTTAGCTGCGCGTGCACCACGCGATCCTGTATCGCTTCTGTATCGGCCATGTTCGCCTCAGCAAACGTCTGCATCTCAAGCTTGCCGCCAAAGATCGACTGGTAGTAGCGCATCGCATCAGCGGTGGTGCCATCGAACCCGAAGTATGGGATGAGTTGTGTAGCCATAGGTATAAGTGTTAGTGGCTATTATTGTAGCGTGTCTGTTGATCTAGTTCGTCCAGCGAGTGGATGACTGGCCAGCGGCCGTCACCCGCATCTTTGTTCCTCCGTATTTCTATAACGTGCACATTTGGGCACCAAGCTGACACCGACTCTAGCTGGAAATGCATATCATCCACAAACGTACAGGGTCCTTCCTCTGCCGCGCACAGTCTGGCGATGGTACGGCCCTTCTTGCGACTTGTATAGACAACATCCGTAACGGGTAGCCCGGAGAGCGCCGCGGTCACTTTTGCGGTGATGAACGCGCGCACCCCGTACGTGACAATGGTGCAGGTGTGGCTATGAAGGAATGGCTCTACATCCGAATACAGGAAGTGCCTGAGCTCGTCTGGAGTGAAAGTAAACCTGCCATGACTAAGGAATGTCCCCCATGTGCGAAGAAACTTCCGCCGCCGCGTGTGATTTGGGTCATGCCGCAGAAACTCAACCGCGGCAGCATCGAACTGGCGCAACAGCTCAAGGAGCGTAGGGCGCTTGGACATACTCCGTTTAAAGGCATCGGTGTCGAACACGGTGCGGTCAAAATCAAGAAAGTACCTCATTGTGCGGAACTAGCACATCAAATGCCTCCTTAAGGAATTGAATACTGACTTCGGTGCCGACATCTACAGTCTCACCGTCCAGGATAATTGGTATATTTTCACGCGAAGATACGGTAACGCTCCGGGTACGCACTATGGCGACCTGCTTAGCTTCACGCCACTGCCCGAATGCAGCAGCAGTTGCAAGCGCGAGCACTTCTCCAGCATCGTTCACATCTATGACTGCCGCTTCAAAAACGTCACGGTCGCTCTCAAGCGAACTTGATACCAATGGACACGTTACCGTAAGTGCCTCAGTGTCGCCCTCGTGCATTTCATTGAACTGGTAGTGGATCTTATCCGCAAACATGTGACTGAGAGCGACCTTCCCGTGCTCAATCATTTCTCCGATATTCCTGGCGCGCAGTGCTTCGCGAACGTGGGTCCAGAGCGCTGGTGCGCCACACACGGCCGCAATGAAGAAGCGATGTCCGGCGACCTCGCCGCCTGAGATCCGCTTTACCGTAGGAGCCATAAGTACAGACCGTAGAATCTCCTGCCACGAGCCTGTCCCGTAGAGCGCTTTTGGGAGGACGTTCATAGTTCCGCCGGGAAGCGGTATGAGAAGCGGTCCCTCTGGGGTACAAAGCTCGGCAGCGCTACGTATGGTGCCGTCTCCGCCTAGGACGATAAGGACATCGAGATCGCGCTTGGCAACTTCTGCGAACGCCAGGTGTAACTCATCAGAAGCGCTGCACCAAATACGGACAGGAGTCAGCTCATACTCCTGAAGGATTGCCTCCATTTCAGCTACGGATTCATTACTACAGCTACCGCTTGCGGTATTGAGTACCGCACCTATTTTAAGGCTCTTGAGGTCTACCACGCGGAGTTGCTCCATTAGCTCTACCTTATCAAGCTTGGGTGAACGGGAGGTTAACCTAGTCGAGCTATGCGCTATTCCCCGCTATATATCCGGTGGTCCAGCACAGTTGAAGGGAGTATCCGCCAGATGGTCTGGTGATGTGGAGTAGGTCGCCGATAACAAATAGGTTCGGGGACCGAAGCGAGCGCATGGTGCGCATATCCATTTCTGTCAGCCGAACGCCGCCGTCTGCAACTACAGCGCGGTCGTACCCCATAAGCCCCGAGATCGTGACTGGAAGTGCTTTGAACGTATCAACGAGCGCCCGACGCTCTTCCTTGGTTACGCTATGCACCTTCTTTTCAGGATCAACAGGGACAAGTGCGAGCAGTCCGTCGGTGGTACCCGGAGGGAGAAACTCAGGCGCGACATTTTTAAGAAGCTTGTTCTTGTTCGCATCAAAGTGCTCTCGCAGCTTTGTATCCAGTTCGCCAATGTTAAATGTGGGGAAGAGGTCTATCGTCGCGGTCACAGGGCCCTCATGGAGCAGATCCGCCACCTTGCCTGCGCTATTGAGTATGGTTGGACCAGACAGACCGAAATGGGTGAGGAGAATATTGCCGGTAGCGCTGAATTTCTTCTCCCTCTTTGTATAGAACGTTATCTTCGCTTGCGGAAACGTCTTGCCTACAAGAGCTTGTATCCAGGCGTCCTTAGCTTTGAGCGGTACGATGGTCGGTGTCGGATCTTCTACGCTATGGCCGAGCTCTCGAAGCCACGCGAAGCCGTCGCCCGTCGAACCGGTCTCCGGATGCGATACGCCGCCCGTTGCAAATATATATGAGTCAGCAACATACTCTCCCCCGCTTGCTACTATCTTCGCTATCTTTCCGTCAGCGACAACGACTTTGCGCACCGGCGTACCAAGGCGCACATCAACCTTGCCCCGCTCTACGTATGCGGCAAGCGTACGCACCACATCCTGTGCGTTCTCGCTTTTGGGAAAAGCGCGCTTACGTGCCTCCACCATGAGCGGCAAGCCGCGAGACTCGAAGAATGTGAATGTATCTTCCATGCCAAATTCTGAGAACGGCGAATAAAGGAATTGCTCAGCAGATCCGTAGTGCTTAAGGAGCGTTTTAATATCCTCCTCTGCGTTCGTAATATTGCAGCGTCCGCCACCGGTGATGCGGAGCTTTTTCCCAAGCCTTTCGTTCTTCTCGAACAATAGAACCCGCTTACCACGCTCCGCTGCCCGGCCTGCTGCCATGAGTCCTGCAGCGCCTCCTCCTATGACAATAACATCAGGGCGATGGGGGTCGGGGGTCATGTAGCGTTCTTCTTTCAAGCTTACACTTATACGACCTCAATTGGGTATACGTCCGTCGCAGGCTCTTCGTATGGGTGGACCTCCTTAATAGCCTTAAGCACCGCTTGCAGCGTATCTCCGGTACATACCGTTTCGATGCGGTCCTCGTGCACCTCTTCAAGCTTCCCAATAGAGCCGATAGTTGGATTTGCGCCCGCTTCAGGCTTGAACCGGCCAATTCCTTTTATTGTAAAAGTGCAGTGCGAGTAATTCCCTATCTTCCCAGCACCAGCATTGCCTATAGCCTCGCGCAGCTTATCAGCATGGTCTTCGGGAACGTATACCACTAGCTTGTAGCGTTTCTCCATTACTCCATTGTATCGCTATCGCAGGTTTTGCTAAGCGACGCGTCTCATGTGGGATAATTTCGCACGAATTAGCTGACCGTCTGGGACGTTATTTGAACTTTTTTGAACAATACTCATCAATAAGTTGCAGATCTCGAAGATCCTTCTCGCGTTTTAGCTGTAGCTTTGCATCCTTAAGCTGATCAAGACTCATGAAAGGAATCCCTTCTTGGAGGTAAGCTCCAGGTAGCATTTCTTCAAGGGTAGGATTCTCCTTCATAAAGTCTAGGCTTTGCTTTGCACCTGCTGAGTGATCAGGAGTATCGAGCGTAGTCGAATACTTTTCATTCCGAATCCACCCGTATTCGCTTTCAAGTCTTGAGAAAAGATCAGGCGATACGAGGAGATCAATATCGCCGGCCTGACGGATTCCGAATAGTTCCAGGATCGCACTTCCGCACACCATGTAATGCCCCTCCGGCAAGCCAAGGGCACGGACACGCTCGATATAGGTACTAGCCATAAAAAAATTATGGCACGAGAATGACGAGCTGACCGTCTGGGACGATATTCGAACCTCAATATGTAGATAATGCTACCTTTGACGCTTTACCTATACGTGAGCTGACGTCCTGCTCTTAAACGCTTTTGGTTCCTTGAAGCCATCTAATTGGTCAGGGTGATTAGCTAAGAGATAGCGCCTTATGACTTTTGCCATATATCGATTCTTTAAACGAAAAGCCCTGACTTCCGCTGGAACGTCACTGAAGGGCTGAGTGGTTTTCGATTTATGACAATCGGGGTCCTTAAAGGTGCCCGAATGTTTGGGACAGAGCGTCAGATAGTCATGTTGATGCTGATGTATATGATGCGCCTCTCCTGATTTTATGTGCCCCAATATCCTATGGTAATCATCCGACAGTTCACTCAAGACCTCATCGTCCATTCTCCAAAGGAACACGTATTTGATTAAGTACTCTGATCTCGGAATACTTGGGTCATCTACATACCATACGAACAGCACGTACTTGTTCTTCTTATACAAAGAAGATTCGCGTATGTCCGCATTCTTGTACTCCGAATTGTAATTAATGATGTTTAGAGATAGCGGCTCCTTTACGCTAAGCTGGCCATTCTTAAGTAGCTTCAAAGGGCTTGTCTTAAGCTCAACATCCAAGTGCTCTATGTCAGCTGCAGCTGTGTTGTTCTTCCCTATGCCAAAATATCCCTCTTCAATCACATAACCGACAAAGGCTTTCGTGCTGACACGAGTAGCCTCATCACTGTCAACTATAGAGGGCATTATCTCCCTCAAGGTCTTACCCTCAAGATCTCGACGAGCAATCTCCTCGAGTTCCTGGACGGTCTTTATGCTGCTCAGGTCAATGCGGGCTATATACAGAAAGTGTAACACCCTGAATATCGCCGCAAGATTATTACCGTGTAAATGGCCGACTTGATCAAGTTTTATCCAGCTGATAGAATGGGCAAATCATGAAATCAGGCGGCGATAAGATAAGAGTGGTCGAGCTATTCGCTGGAGTTGGCGGGTTCAGATTAGGGCTCGAAGGATCAAAGGGTAACCGTAAACCGCATCATTCCCACTTTGAGACCGTATGGTTCAACCAATGGGAACCCTCCACCAAACGACAGCACGCACATGAGACCTACGCTAGGAATTTTGGTCATATCGATGAATACACCAATGAGGACATCGCGAAAGTGACTGGTCAGGTTCCTGACCACGATCTCCTAGTAGGTGGCTTTCCTTGCCAGGACTATTCAGTGGCCAGGAACCTCTCTTCTTCTGCAGGCCTTGAAGGAAAGAAAGGTGTGCTTTGGTGGTCAATCCACGAGATCTTGAATATAAAGGGTTCCAAGGCACCTAACTATTTGATGCTTGAGAATGTAGACCGTCTACTTGTCTCCCCTGCTAGTCGTCGAGGCAAGGATTTTGCGATTATCCTTTCTTCGCTTATTAAGCTCGGCTATGTGATCGAGTGGCGTGTTATCAATGCTGCTGAGTACGGATTTCCACAAAGAAGGAAGCGGACATTCATACTGGGATACAAAAAAGGTTCACCTATAGAAAAGAGGTTCCGAAAACTTAACGACCCTGAGAAGTGGCTCATAAAGGATGGCGTCGTACAGCAATCATTCCCTGCTGTCTTAGACGGAGATATCCGAACATTCACGATAGACTCTGATCCCGTCATTGTTTCTAAGGAGTTCAACCTTGAGAAGCCCCAGACCTCCCCATTCGCTAATACTGGTGTCATGGTCGATGGAAGGGTCTATACCGCCCGAGTAACTCCGAACTATAAGGGAAAATACGCAACTCTTGGTGATGTACTTCTTCCAGAATCCGAGGTTCCGAAGGAATACTACATTGATAAGGAAGATCTTCCCCGCTGGGTATACCTAAAGGGAGCGAAGAATGAACCTAGGAAGGGTTCTGATGGGTTCGAGTTCACATACAAAGAGGGCGCGATGTCATTCCCGGATTCCCCAACAAAGGCCTCGAGGACTATCATCACCGCTGAAGGCGGTAAGACACCTTCCCGTTTCAAGCACGTCGTTAAGACAAAGAAGGGTTATCGACGTCTAACCCCTATCGAATTGGAACGGCTTTGCATGTTCCCTGACAATCACACACAGGGCCACCCTGATGCGAGGCGTGCTTTCTTTATGGGCAATGCTCTTGTCGTTGGTGTAATAGATGGACTAGGCAAAGCCCTAGTAAAGCTCCACACATCTAAGATTTAATTGCGGACCGCACACGCTTCGCAGCCAAAGAAGGATTCTTCTTGATCTCGCATTCCCATACGACAACGACCTTCCATCCATCCTTTCTTAGTCCCGACTCTTTTCGTGAGTCACGCTCTTTATTCCTCTTGAACTTCTCCTTCCAGAATCCCTGATTCGATTTTGGTATAGGTAGCTTACAGTGAGTGCATCTATGCCAGTAACATCCATGCACGAATACAGCTACCTTCTTACCTTTGAATACCAAATCAGGCCTCCCGTGTTCTGTCTTGAGATGTAGCCGATAACCCCTGGCCCCTAGACTAAAGAGTGCTTTCCGCAACGCTATCTCAGGCTTTGTATTCGAACCTTTATTCGCACTCATAACATTAGAGGTCTTCCCTTCTTTCGGAATTGGAGATCTTCCGTCGCGAATATAGGCTCTTCTCGATTCGAGTCTATTCATGCATACAGGATAAGCTTGTACGTGTATCCTGCCCAGAGTAACTTATAGCAACCCAATTTGCTCTCATTTTCACGTAGGACGTATTAATACAGAAGAGCCCCGATTGTGGATCGGGGCTCTTCAAATGATGAGTAATTTAGTCCAGAAGGACCTTGAGATTCTTGGACATGGTTTCCAGCACCGCATCAAGAAGTGCGGTAGTCTCCGCCGTGCTGTACTTCAGCTTCGCTTCCCCAAGAGCGTAGGCTAGGAAGGACACTGCGTTCACGAGCTCCTGCTCGTCACGCTGAGCAAACACAACCTTCTGGAAGAAGGGATGTTCATTATTCCAGGTGATGACTGTCATGCCACCTTCTTTCTCTGCTGTGAATATATGTCCATGTGCGCCAAGGGCAGCATTCTCGAAGCGAGCTGTGCCACTAAGAGTGCCAGCACCACGCTGATGCGCACCGACTTGGTAAGCAGACACCTCCACTACCCCCCTTGGGGACCTGCGTTTTGATGAAGGCGGGTTCGCGGCCTCAATAGACGGTGCTCGGTCCAGCAACTTCGTCTTCTGGGCAATTGACCCTTCTGCTTCAGAGAAGTCGAGCTCGGTAGACGCCACAGGAGTCTTCCTTCGAGAGGAGTACTTTGCGCGCAGCCGGTCAACTTCTGGCATTACTTCCTTGGCAATCTTGTCGAGGAATGCTTGGGACGGGTTCACATTGTGCTTTGTGTAGTTGATTCCCATTACCGCATCAAGCCGACCTGACACGAGAATTTCAGCACGCACACGGTTCAGGCTGTTATGGCGCACCCACAACCCGTTAAGGTCGTCCGCTGAGGCGACCTGACGATAATTGCGCAGCACATAGAAACCTTGCGTATCCTGTCCAACAGTCTTCTTCTTTCCCTTTGCTGGAAGTTCGTCAGGCAAACGAAAGACCTTCACTGTGAACTGCTCAGAAACTCCGGATCCAAGCTTGATTTCGAATGTCTTATTGAACTCCAGGTCCGAGGAATAACCTGATTCCTCGACATAACGACCATCGAGCCACATAGGGTCAATGATTGATGCTTCCTTGCCGTTTACGACAATCTTCTTCCCAGCACGAATGAAGTAGCGGTAGATTTCGCCGAGATGGTGGCGCAAACCATTCTCAAATTCCTCAATCTCGACACGTTCAAGCTGGTCGCAGTTCTTAAGAACAACAACGGTCCCGTGCGCCCCCAGTCCGTAACCTTGTGCGATTTTCTCCTGCTCGGATGTAGCCACACCGCGATGAATATCGAAAGAATTCGATTCTTCCATCACATCCAAATCCATAATTCCGACAAGAACTGGTGACCCTTCCGTCCGGGTGTAGACCTCAACACGCTTTGCAATTGAGATTGAGCCAGTCACAAGACCCATGCCAAAACGACCGAGATCTGAGTCCACATTGCGTTCGGTGAGTGATCCGAGACGAAGGGCCTGTTCCAAGACCTTCTCATCCATTCCCGCACCGTTATCGCACACGACTATGGTCGCCTTCCCCGCCTTCTGATCCCCAGAAATCAGCACTTCGACGACCGATGCGTCTGCATCGAGTGAATTATCGACGATGTCGGAGATTGCGACCTTATTCTCGTAACCACTGTACCGAAGAGAAGCCATTAGCTTCCCTGCGTTTGGCGTATTCGCCTGATTGAACTTTTCGTTCTGCATATTTGTTTTATGCCTCGACGACGCGTGAGCGCCACAAAGACGGTTATGAGCACATTTGTAAAGCACAAAGGCCGAGCCGCAGAAGCGACCGGCAAAGAAGTTAAGTAGAGATATCCATAGGTAATTTTGTGCCTCGACGACGCGCGAGCGCCACAAAGACAATTACTGATAACAGCCGTAGTATACCGCGCATGAACAACCTCGTCAAAACAGGTAACGCGTCCAGGACGCTCGAGACTAAGTATCCCTTCCCTTCCGGAGATTGAGTCCCGTCTCACTGACGGCTTCTCTTCCGGCCTAATTCGCAAAGAACTCTGCCAAGAGAAGATGAGAGAAGTCGCTAACAAACGCGCAGAACTAGAGCAGCAGATTGAAGATACTGAATCAAAGAACGGAGTATCATCTGTGACTTTCGAACAGATACAAAACGTGTTTATAGAAGGCAGTAGAGCCGCAGAAAAGTATTTGCTCGCCGATGATACGGAAAAGCGAGAGATGCTCCAAAAACTACTTTCGAACGCTACTATCGAAAACGGAAAAGTGGCGCAGATACAATACAAAAGTCCGTATCAACTACTTGCACTGACCCCTAAAAACGCTGACTTTTCGACTTTGCTGCGGGACTAGGACTCGAACCTAGATAAACGCCTCCAGAGAGCGCTGTCCTACCATTAGACGATCCCGCAATCAGCAAAGCGGCAGGAGCCGCTCTGCTAGCTAGAAGATACACGAAAATAGGCTCGGAGAAAAGCCTGCGGCTCATGCTATAGTTTCGGGACAACTGAATACGTATCAAGAGCGCGGCGAGGCATCTGGGCCTTTGAACCGCCAGCAACCATTCCAAACGGAACCGGTGCTTCCAGCCCCAACCCATGGGGAGCGATGCAGTAATGTCTCACGTCTCCTTGGTCGGGAGATTATTTCATTTAGTCCTAGTCTCATGTTCCACCTGCTTACCCACTACACTACCGAAAGCGTTACCAGAGGCCATCCTGATAAGGTGTGCGACCAGATTTCAGACGCCATTCTCGACGCCTGCCTAGAGCAGGATCCCGCTAGCCGCGTGGCGGTGGAGGCGTTTGGCAGCCACGGAACGCTTATGATCGGAGGCGAGATCACAACTCGCGCATCGGTAGACTATGCGGACATAGCGCGGAAGGTATACGAGGATATCGGATACACGGAGCCCCTGGACATCCTCTCCCGTGTCGTCACCCAGTCAGGTGATATCGCGCAGGGTGTCAACACAGGTGGAGCGGGCGACCAAGGCATCATGTACGGCTACGCGACCAACGAGACTGAAGAGTACCTTCCTCAGGGCGTAGTCCTCTCGCACGCGCTTGCCAGGAAGATTGAAGACCTGCGTACGAGCGGCACTCTCCCCTACCTAAGACCAGACGGCAAAACGCAGGTGACCATTCGTAACGGAAAACTCCTCACCGCTCTCACATCGACCCAGCACACAGAGGAAGCGGAGCTTGAGTCCATTCGAAAAGATCTCAAGGAACACCTCTTTGCGCCGGTGCTTGGTGATACATCTGAGATAGAGCTCCTCGTTAATCCGACCGGACGCTTCGTCCAGGGAGGCTTTGAGGCGGACGCTGGTCTCACGGGCCGCAAGATCATGGTGGATACATACGGAGGTCTCCTGCCGCATGGCGGCGGCGCATTCAGTGGAAAGGACTCCACAAAGGTGGATCGCTCAGCTGCATACATGTGCCGCTTCGTTGCCAAGAACCTAGTCGCAAATGGATACGGCACCAAGGTGCTCGTCTCGGTCGCATACGCCATCGGCCGCGTGGAGCCGGTGATGGTAGAAGCGTTCGATGAGTCTGGAAAGAACCTCTCGGATATTGTGAACAAGCACTTCGACTTCCGCCCCCGCGCAATCGAAGAGCGTCTCTCACTCAGAAAGGCCCAGTTCAGGGACACAGCTGCGTACGGACACTTCGGCGTGGAAGGAAGACCCTGGGAAGATATAGTTGCGCTCTAAGAAAAAGGCCCGGAAGTCCGGGCCTTTTTCTTATTTCTTTAATGATTTCTTGAGGAACGCGGTGAAAAGCGGATGTGGAGAAAGCGGACGCGCCATAAGTTCGGGATGGAACTGGGTGCCGAGCATAAATGGATGCACGTCCCTAGGGAGCTCTGCAATCTCCATGAGCACGCCATCAGGAGAAGTGCCGGAGAACACGAGGCCGCCCTTCTCTATCTCCTTTACGTATAGGTTGTTGATCTCGTAGCGGTGGCGATGGCGTTCATCAACCTGCGCTGCGCCATATGCCTCACGCGCGATGGTGCCCTCCTTAAGCGCTGCCGGGTACACGCCAAGACGCATGGTGCCGCCATAGTTGCCGCTTGCGATGACGTCCTTTTGGGTATCCATGACATCAACTACTGGATGTGCGGTAGAAGGATTGATCTCCACCGTGTGCGCATCCTTAATACCAAGCACGTTGCGCGCATGCTCAATGACCATAAGCTGCATCCCGTAGCAGAGACCGAAGTATGGGATCTTGTTCTCGCGCGCAAACTTAATCGCAGCGATCTTGCCCTCAATACCAGTCTCACCAAAGCCGCCTGGCACGAGCACGCCATCGAACTCCCGCAGCATCTCAACCTCCTTCTCTCCCTTCTCGAAATCCTTTGCGTTAATCCAGGTGATCTTCAGCTTCGCCTCTACCTCAGCAGCAGAGAACTTAAGCGCCTCGATGACAGAAAGATACGCATCAGAAAGTACGAAGTCGCCTGTATCAAAGTACTTGCCGACGATACCGATCTTCACCTCCGGACTCTCCACCTTCGTGCGCTTCACGAAATCACGCCATGCGGTGAAATCAGCAGGCTTGTCCTTAGAAAGATTGAGCGCATCGAGCAAGCTGTCGCCTAGCTTATCTTCCTCAAAGTTAAGAGGTACGTCATAGATAGAATCGACGTCAGGCGCAGAGATGATGCGGTCCGCGCGGACGTTGCACCAGATAGCGAGCTTCTCTTTGCGCTTCTCGTCCATAGCCATCGTGCTCCTTGCGACGATGAAGTCAGGCTGCACGCCGTACGAGTTCAACTCTCTGACCGCCGTCTGCGTCGGCTTAGTCTTCATCTCACCAAGAGTTCCTGGAACCGGGAGGTATGTCACCATGACGAACACCACATCCTCTGGGTGCTTGAGCTTCAAGACACGAGCTGCCTCGATAAAGAGTGCGTTCTGGAAATCGCCCACGGTGCCACCGATCTCAATAACTGTGATCTTGCTGCCAGAGTGCGCAGCAGAGGCCTCGATGCGACGCAGAATCTCATCACGTACATGCGGGATTGTCTCAACGCAGCGGCCGCCATACGCAAGCGCGCGCTCCTGATCGATAACCGACTGGTACACCATGCCGCTGGTCATGTAATCCTCAGGACCGAGGTCGCGGTTAAGGAAACGCTCGTAGTTGCCCATGTCCTGATCGGTTTCAAGACCTGAATTGAGAACGAACACCTCACCATGCTCGGTCGGGTTCATGGTGCCGGCATCGACGTTCAGATACGGATCGGCCTTAACGAGGTTCACGGGATATCCGCGCTCTTGAAGAATGAGGCCCATCGACGAGGAGGCGATGCCCTTGCCTACACCGGACATGACTCCGCCCATCACGAATACGTACTTGTGTCCCTGCGCCATATATTTGTTATTAGATCTTGAGATACCGTCTCACACCGAGGAAACTTGCGAAACCGCCAAGGAACACGCCCGCGCCGACCAACACTAGGAAGAACATCGGGAAGTTATCCACGTAGTAGGTAAAGACGTTGAAACCGCCAAGCCAGACCGCAGTCGCCTTTCCTACGTACCAAGCAGCCGGATAGAACAGAAGGAGCGTAATGAGCGCTGCAAACACTCCCGAGAGAGTACCGGCAACGATGAATGGGCCACGGATATACATGTTGCTTGCGCCCACAAGACGCATGACAGCAATCTCATCGCGCGAGCTGTAGATCGCAAGGCGGATGGTCGCGAGTGCAATGATGGTCGACGCAAGTGCAAAGAGGAAGACGATCACGGAACCTGCGCGCGCGGTCGCATTAATGGCGCTCGTAAGTCGTTCAATAACCGTCTTGTTCTGGAAGTAGTTCACACGATCGATAATCATGGGACCTCCCTCTTCAAGATAGTTCACAATGCCCTCGTACTGGGATGGATCGGTAGCCTTAACGGAGAGCGACGCGCCAAGCGGGTTCTCACCAAGCTCATCCAGGGCGCGGAGCGTAAGCTCATCGTCTGCATGACGCTCGCGGAACTCAGCAAGGGCCTGCTCGGCTGAGGTGTAGGTGGCACTTGCGACCTCAGGGAGCTCCTCGAGTTCAGTCCTAAGATTCATGATGTCCGACTCAGATGCGGTCGTAAGGAAATAGACGTTCACGTCCACTTTGTCGCGGATACCTGAGAGAGTCGTGGAAAGCACGGCGGATAGGAAGACGAGGAACCCGATGATGGCGAGAGTCACCGTCATGATAAGGACGGTAGCGAACGAGACCGAGCCGCTTCGGATGAAGGACTTGGCACCTGCACTGAATATCCTACGTAGCATCATCCACATATAGATCTAGAGAATATAGTGGCCTTGCGCATCGTCGCGCACGACGCGGCCACTATCCATAGTAATGACGCGCCTGCCCATCGAATCCACCACGCCCTTGTTATGGGTCGTGATAAGAACGGTGGTGCCGAGCTCGTTGATCTTCTTCAAAATCTCAATGATCTCAAACGTGTTGACCGGATCAAGGTTGCCAGTCGGCTCGTCGGCAACGATGACATCCGGCTGATTGATGATGGCGCGGCCGATAGCAACGCGCTGCTGCTCTCCTCCGGAGAGCTGGTGCGGAAAGTGGTGCGCCTTGTTCCCTAAACCAACGAGATCGAGGATGTAGGGCACGTCGGTTGCAATCTCATCGTCCGGACGGCCAGCGGCCTCCATAGCAAACGCAATGTTCTCGTATGCAGTCTTGTTCGGTATCAAACGATAGTCCTGGAAGATCATGCCAATCTTACGACGATAGTGGTGGAGCGAGGACTTCGGGAGCGTGTGGACGTCAACAGACTCAAAAAAGACAGAGCCGCTGCTTGGCTGCTCTTGGGCGAGGAGCATTTTGAGGAGGGTGGTCTTGCCGGCACCGGAGTGGCCGACGACCGACACGAACTCCTTTGGAGAGATCGAGAGGGTGATGTCTTCAAGTGCTGGTGTACCATCGCGGTACAACTTGCTCACCTTGTCGAAATAGATCATGACCGGAGTATTATACCCCATCCCCTGCTGAAGCGTCTATAAATGCGTCCAAATCTCCTTCAAGTACGCGCTCAGGATCGTGCGATTCATGTCCCGATTCATGGTCTTTCACTAATTTGTATGGATGCAGTACATAAGAACGTCTCTGGCTGCCCCACTCGTTTGCAGTTGAGGTTGAAATGGAACGGCCGCGCGCTTCTGCCTCTTCCTTATCTTTGGCAATTTTGAAAAGCTTAGCAGCGACCAACTCCATCGCCTTCTCGCGATTAGCCTGCTGACTGCGCTCGCTTGATACGTGCACGGATACACCTGAGGGCGTATGCGTGATACGAACCGCGGTCTCGCGCTTGTTCACGTTTTGACCGCCGGCGCCGCCTGAACGCGCGAATTGTATATCTAGATCATCGCTCTTGAGCTCTTCCTGCTCCGCCTTTCCAACCTTTGGAAGCACCTCCACCATCGCAAACGATGTCTGCCGCTTTGCATTCGCATTAAAGGGAGAGATGCGGACCAAGCGATGCACGCCGGCTTCGTGCTTCAACCTTCCATATGCGCCCTTTCCGGTTATCTCAAGAAGCACATTCCTGAGACCGCCGTGATCAGTCTCGTGCACATGGAGCTCGCGTACGCTCCATCCCTTGCTCTCCGCATACCCTTCATACATGCGACGGAGCATGCGTGCGAAATCTTCCGCGTCATCTCCGCCAGCGCCCGCCAGCACCGCAAGAGTTGCAGGACCTCCATCATGCCCCTCCTCATCTCCGCCCTCCTTAAGCAGTTGATACTCGCGCACTAGGCGCTGCGCATTGTCCTTATCCGCCCAAAAGTCAGGCGTTGCCATGAGGGCTTCGATCTCTGCTAGGCGCGCGTCGGTATCACTCATTGAGGCGAGTATAGCAAAAGCGCTCCCCTATGGAGCGCTTTTGCGTTACGGAGCCACCGGCCAGGATTGAACTGGCGACCTTCTCGTTACGAGTGAGATGCTCTACCAACTGAGCTACGGTGGCGGTACGAGCAGGATTCTAGCACATACCTTGTCGGATTCGTAGGGTCAGGGTACTGTGCCGACGGAGAAAGGAGATGCGCAATGAAAGCGATTATCATCGTGACTGTCGTAGGCATCTTGGGCCTGGGCGCGCTGTGGTTGCATGCGTACCTCTGGTTTCATCACCTGCGTAAGGCGGCACATATCTGCGCCAAGCGTCGGGGTGAAAACCTGTGCGTGCGAACCGACGGCCTCTTCCCTAGAGTTGGGAAGATGCCGCCGGCGAATGCGATGTGGCGCGTGCGAACCGGCATGTACTGCATCGATGGGTCGCTGGTATTCACTTACCGGTACGATCCAAATAAGCTCGATTCGGCGGATTTGGACGACCCAGATGTCGTCAACGCCGAAATGCGCGCACTTGAAGCGCACGGAAGAGAGCTGATGGAACAACAGGCGAACACCTGAGAACCATCAGAAAGACCGAAGGCGGCCCTCAGGGACCGCCTTCTTCTATTTCTGGAGCCGATGGGCAGAATTGAACTGCCGACCTACTCCTTACCATGGAGTTGCTCTACCCCTGAGCTACATCGGCCTAGGACCCCCGAAAGGGTCCTAAGGAGAGTACGGCATTTGTCCAAACTTTTCAAATCTATTCCTCCCCGCCGATGAGATCCAGGCCGAGCTCCTGCTCTGCCTCTATGAGCGTCTTCAATTCGCCAAGCATAGAGTCAGCAGAACTGTAGAGCTTTAGGGCTTCCTTTGCGCTTCCTTCATCTTTCTCCCGTGTAGCAGCCTCAAGGATGCCGGTGACCTCAGAGAGAGAGTCGGTAAGCGTTACGTGATCGTCCTGATCAAGCGTAGTGCTTGCACTCTCCATGTCTATACGTAGATCTTCGAGGATCGCGACTACCTCCTCCTGACTTTCTTCCACCGACTCGCGCAATACGCCGCGACTCTCTTGGGAATCAAGTGCCGCTGTAAGCTCAGGCTCGGCTGCTACTGATGCGGTTGCCGATGCTTCTATCTGCAGACTGATCGCTGCAAGCGTTGGATCCTCTCCTGCCACCTTCTTTAGGATCTTCGCGTGCGTGGAAAGAACGCCGCGCAGCTCGGAGTTCGCATGGTACGCATCGCCACCCTCACCTTCCCGAACGAGCTCGCTTATCTCTTCCTCTGCTCCCTCAATGCGATTTTCAAGGGAGGCTGCAATGAGTCGGGTCGTGCCCTCATCAAGGGTCTTTGCTTTTGAGGCGACAGTGAGCTCTTTGAGCCTGCGCTCAGCGTACTCAACCTCGAGCGCCGCCTTTTCTTTCCTATTAAAGGTAAGCGCAACGAGAGTCGGTTCTGTGACCGTGAGCTTCACGCCGTAGAGCGTATCGCCCGGCGTCGCGTCCTCGCTCGCAGCGAGTACTCCTCCACCGCTTAGTAGTAGGAGTGCAAGGAATGCGGCACCGTAGCGTACCTGCATAACAGCCATGAATGAAAGTGGCGATGGCTCGGCCTTACGCTTCGTGAGTGCCATGTGCGCCAAGAGCCGACCGCGTCCCTCGGCCTTCTCGGTATCAGTAAGCGCGACGCGCTTCTGTATGGAAATAAGTTTGTTTTCTGGATTCATGGTTGCAACTGGTCGCGTACCTTCTGTAGCGCGCGATGTATACGCACAGAGACCGTATTTGGCGCCTCTTTAAGTATATGAGCGATTTCCTGTACCGGAAGTCCGTCCACATACCGCATCACGATGACGTCCCGCTCCGCCTCCTCAAGCTTTTCAAGTGCTGCAAGAACGAGCTGGTACTCCGCCGCCTCCTCCGGTGTTGCTTCCTTCGTCTCTGCCGGATCAAAGCCTGCCACTTCTTGCATCTCCTCAAGGGAGTACGCCTTGTGCCGCACAGCTTCGTTCACCGAAAGATTATGTACGGTACGGTACAAGAAAGCTCGGACATTGGTGATCTTCTTACCGGACGCAAGGTATTCCCACGTCTTTAAAAAGGCCTCCTGCATGATCTCTTTCGCACGTTCCCGGTCGTAGACTCGGAAATATGCGTACCGAAAGAGAGCATCAGCGTAGTCGTCATATGCGGAAATGAAGGATTCTTCATCTATCCGCTTCATATGAGACAGCCGGGAACGCCAAATATGACAGGCAGAGCCTCCCGGTAAGATTCTACGTTCACGCTTGTCCTATACATATGCCTCATTCTGGATGGCATGCCAGATAGGGGCCTTTGCCCGATAACACATGCCGCTAACTTAGTTAAACAAATATGTCAGCATTTATCCATTCTTTCCTAAAGCGCTCAGCAGTTGCAGTGCTTGTGGTCGCATTCGCCTTCACTGGCGTAGCGCCGCATGCTCAGGCACAGACCGCTAACGCAACGACGATCGCGGCCCTACAGGCACAGATCGCAGCCCTTATGGCGCAGATCGCTGCCCTTCAGGGTGGTGCGGCCGTATCGGTGCAGTTCACACGCGACCTCACCATCGGCGCGACAGGTGCTGATGTTACGGCGCTCCAGCAGTGGTTGATCGCGCGCGGCCACACGATTCCGGCTGGCGCAACGGGCTACTTCGGCGCACAGACCCAGTCTGCGCTTGCCGCATACCAGCGCGCTAACGGCATTACCCCGGCAGCCGGCTACTTCGGTCCGATCACTCGTGCAAAGGTGAACGCGTCCGTAGTAATCGTCACCCCACCGACCACACCGGACGATGATGACGATAACGATGGCGAGCTCGAGGGAGGTGCAGGCTCCATCGACAGCTTCGAACTTCTCTCTGGCTTGAGCGGCGAGGAGGTCGGCGAAGACGAGGAGGACGTTGAAGTCGCAGGTCTTGAAATCGAAGTCGATGACGGCTCTGATGTTGAGCTAACTGCTGTTCGCCTCACCTTCAATGAGGGTACAGCAGATCAGGACTTCGAGGACTACGCATCTGAGGTCTCCATCTGGTTTGATGGAGAAGAGGTCGCTCGTGTCGACGCAGATGAGTTCGACGAGGACAACGACTGGTCTTCCAACATCTCACTTGATGGCGGTGCAATCATCCGCGCAGGTGAGACGGGCGAACTAACGGTCGCTGTATCTGGCCTTTCGAACCTCGATTCAAATGACGAGGGCGAGACCTGGACGGTAGACTTCGAGCAGGTTCGCTTCCGCGACGCTGATGGCGCGGTAATCTCGGAGAACCCGAGCACCGACACCCGCACGTTCTCCTTCGAGGAGTTCGCAGCAGCGGCAGGCATTGGCATCGACATTAGCGAGGGCGATGAGGAAATCAACGACTCTCAGGTTATCACCGTCGACGACGAGGATGACACCGAGAACGTAGATGTACTCTCCTTCCTAATGGAGATAGAGGGTGATTCAGATATCACGCTTGATTCCCTTCCAGTCGAGTTCACCGTTGACGGTACTGCAGGCGACCTTGAGGACGCAGTATCTGAGGTGATGCTTTCGGTGGACGGCGATGAGATCGCATCTGAGAACACCACCAACGGCGAGAATACGGTTGTCTTTGATGACCTTGACCTCACCCTTGATGCAGGCGAAGAGTACGAGTTTGTAGTCTCCGTAACCATCAATGACCTCTCCGGTACGCTCGCTGAGGGCGACACCATTGAGGCAACCATTGGCGAAACCGAGACCGATTCTGCATCCTTCGATGCTGAGGACGAGGCTGGTGACGATGTCAGCGACAGCGACATCACCGGTACTGCAACGGGTGGTCCGCACTCGCTCTCCGGCACTGGTATCGAGATAGAGTTCGTCTCTGCTTCTGAAGATGTCAGCTTCTCCGCTGATGACACGGGCGAGGGCGACCAGGGTGCATTCACCATCACGTTTGACGTGACTGCAGGTGACGATGACATCCGCATCGACCGCTCGTGTGAGGAGGACAACGACGTGAATGCTGCTGGTCAGGGTGTCGAGTACACCATCACCAACAGCGGCAGCAACGCGACCGTCTGTAACCTCTCAGCAAGCTCGAATGACAACGAGGACACTGCAAATACCTTCGAGGTAGACAGCGGTGACACCCGTCGCTTCAGCTTGAACGTTGTGGCAACAGCAACTGCTGACCACTTCGCACAGGTTGAGCTCACCTCAATCAACTGGGGTACGGCAACCGACAACAGCAATGCTAACTACTACACCTTCGACCTGGACGAGTTCCAGACGGGTAACGTCTTCCTCAACTTCATCTAGGAGCTTGAGAGACGCAGTAGCGTGGTATGAAACAGGCCGCCTTCGGGCGGCCTGTTTCTTTATACCTACGGCTTACGCCTGCGCTCCCGCTGATACATGTTTATGGCCGCAGCAAGTGCGCCTGCGACCGCGACCAAAGGCGGCACCCAGCCTGTCTTGAGTTCCCCATAGATGCTCTCAAGCGTCCTCGTCTTAAATACGAACACCAGAAGGAAGATCGACAGCAGTGGCACTCCGAGAAAGAGCCATGCGAGCACGGCAGCGAAACCGGGTCCCGAGAGGACCTCTCGTCCATTCCGCTTTGTCGCATACCACTTCTTCATACGGAAAGTATGGCACGCAAAACCCTGTCCTCGGACATCACGGCACGTGGATAGGACCCGAACTGCACTGCTTACAGACTCCCCTCTAGCGAAGACCTGCCGAGTACAAGATAGGCAATATGATCAGTGGCGCGAGCATCGAAAGCCCGATAAGGATTGCAGGGAAAATCATTGGCCATACGGTCCACTTGAGAGACCGCTTTGCCTGTGACATGTAGATGCAGAAGAGCGTGAACAGGAAGTAGAGCGCTCCAAATCCCATGATGGTATACGCACCTGCGTACGCAGAGGGGCCAGGGGCACCTGCCATACCGCCGGCAAAGATTATGGCGAACGTAACCGGGAGGGATAGGATAACCGCGAGGATATTCCAACCGATCAGTGACTTCCGCGTCCGCTGTACAGGAGCTACAACCTCACCAGCCGCAGCACTCTCTTGTGCCAGCTTCCGCTTTTTAGCTTTTCCGGTGAAGAAAATGATGAGGCCAAGTATGAACAGCGGAATAGAGACATAGGAGAGCATCTCAAGGCCCGTACTAATAGCCTGCCCTAGATAGAAGCCGAAGAATGAACTCAAGATTCCAGGGATAAAGTGGAGGCCGGCACCAATGATAATCATCCACTTCCCTATAGACAGGTTCTTATCAGTGTTGTTCATGAGCTAAGTGTATCAACACAAAAGACCCCTTTCGGGGCCTCTTGTATCATGGCGCAGCGGACGGGACTTGAACCCGCAACCTCCCGCGTGACAGGCGGGTGCTCTAACCAGTTGAGCTACCGCTGCAGGTTGCTCGAACCTCTGGAATATAGCGTTTCCAGGGGCTTTGTACAAGCGTGTGCTGGTGGGAGGACTTGCACCTCCGACCTTAGGTTTATGAGTCCTATGCTCTAACTACCTGAGCTACACCAGCAGTATGGACACCATACTATGCCTGGCCGTTCCCTTCAATATCGCGGAGCCGTGCCTCGGTACGTGCGATGTCCTCCGGGCGCCCTACGGGAAGCCATAATTCTTGCACGACTACATGGACCGGTGCTTCCTGAGACAGGTGCTGGAGAGCATCGGGGAGATAGTATTCGCCTGACGAAGAGACAGGCACGTCATAGCCAAAGATGCGCTCATCAAGGACCATAGCGCCCGTAGAGACTAGATTCGTAGGAGGAGCAGTTGGTTTCTCTACGATCTCCTCCAAGGAACCATTCTCTCCTACTCTTACCACCCCGAAATGCTGCGGCTCAGCATGCGGCGAGACAATGAGGGAGAGTGGATACTTAAGCGCTTCTTCAAGCGCTTCTCGACCATGTATATCGTCAGCATTCATAAGAAGGAATCTCCCCGAGAGGTGCGGACGTGCAAGCGAAAGCGCTTTAAGGGTGCCCTCTGGCCTTTCCTGATAGACGTAAGAGATTGGGCGGCCACTATACGCATTGCCAAACGCGCTTTCGATCATCTCGCGCTTATACCCGACCACGAGTATGACCTCAGATACCTCTCCTGGGAGCGCATCGAGGATGTACCTGAGAATAGACTTCCCACTCACCTCAATAAGAGGCTTCGGACGTTCGAGCGTCAGCGGGAGCATGCGCCTCCCCTCTCCTGCTGCAAGTATGACCGCTATCATGGCTCTAGTATCCACTACAACCGTCAAAACTCCGCATAGGTTCCTCATGCTACAGTACGCGTATGAACGAAGATCATCTGGAGCACGAGGCCTTAAACAAGGCACTCGAGGACGACGCAATGCGCGCAGAGTATGCCGCGCCTTATAACGATTACAAAGTGGGATTTGTCGCCCGCATGCTCGGCAAGCTTCTCATCGGTTCCGGTGACCTCGTGTATGGGACACATCCCTCCTATGCTAAATTCAAGGCGATCGAAGTGATCGCTCGTATTCCATACCAGTCATGGGAGGTTGCCAGCTACACGCTCCTCACAGCCCTTTATAGCGATGAGAAGCGTGCTATCGAACTGGCGAAGACCGGTGCGTTCGCGCGTATGGCTCAGGACAACGAGACTCTCCACGTCGTCGTTATCTCCCAGATCGTCTGTCGGCGCGGCGAACAGGGCTTCTTCCGCCACATCCTCATCCCGATCGTCTTCTCCCTCTTTTACTTCTGGACCCTTTTCGTGCTCTACATGGTGAACCGCAAGGCATCACTCGAGCTTAACTACCTCTTTGAGGCGCATGCATACGAGCAGTATGGCGAGTTCCTCGAGCGCGAGGGTGACCGCTTAAAGCACACGCTGGTAACCTCAGAGTTCCTTGAATTCTACGGCAGGAATGTTCGCACTGAGTACGAGCTCTTCCGCTCTATTCGTAACGACGAGCTGATTCACCGCAACCGTTCGATTCGCGAGATTAAGGACTACACCAAGACTACGTAACAGAACAGTGCGCCCATGACGCCAGCAAGCGTCGAAAAGAACAAAATGGACTGCGCCTTGGTGCGGTCCTTTTGTTGTATCTCCTCATCTTCCTTGGTGTGCTTTACCCCCTTCCCCTCGTCATAGAGACCGTGCAAACCATAGGTGACGGAGAAGCGAGATGTCCCCTCAAGCACGAGCCGTACGCCCATAAATAGCGGTATACCTACTACAAGCATGAACGCCTGCGGGAGATTAAGCACGAACACGGCGACCACGAACACGAGGGCCGCAAGAAGCGCGCGCTTACCAAGCTTCAAGCGCTCCTTCGCGACTTCCGCTTTCATATTGTGTGCGCCCGAGACGTACGTATCCATACAGTAATTGTATAGCACAACGCCGCCTACGAGAGACGGCGTAAGTGCGTAAAGGTGGACTTCTAGAGGCCGATGGTCCAGGTGGTACCTGCGATTGGGAACGCGCCCTTGCCGCCCGTGACACCCGTCACCTGATACTGCAAGGTCTTTCCAAGCTGAGCAGACGCTGTTGGTGCAAGTACGGCCTTGATGGTGAACAGTTTCATCTGGCCAGGAGCGAACACCGAGGTGGTCGGTACAGTCGTCGAGTTTCCGGTCACCGCGACTTGCCCCTGTGATCCGTCTTTATCATCCTTAATGGTGAGCGATGAGACGGCGCTTGCAGGCGCGGTACCCTTTTGGGTAAGCGTAACGCCCGTAAGGGTCTGAGATTCCTTGCTTGTGTTGACCACCTTTATGTATGAGATCGCGACCGATTGATTAGCACGTGCCGTGCCGCCCATGAGAAGCGGGACCAGAGAAACGGAGAAGGAGCCACTTTCTGCACTTGCAGCGCTTGTGCTTCCTGACCTCTTGCCGGCCGTAAATGTCTTTGTCGCAAGTACGTCTTCGCTCTTTGAAGTCCCGTATACATTCACGACATATGTGCCGTCAGGAAGATTCTTTGAGACCCTGGTCTTCCAAGCATCATTGGAGACGCGAACGCTCTTCTTGTACGCCGGCTTATCAGCACCCTCTTTGGTGACAGTGACGTATATCTTCTTAAAATCATCTGCCGTGCCGGAGATGGTTGGCTTCTTGGAGGTCGTGATCTTCGCTATTTCAACTTCGCTGTCGGCAGTGACGGTTGCATTTGCGACAGAACGCTTAGCAGCATCAAGCTGTGCCTGGAGAGCAACAAGCTGTGCCTGGAGCGCAGCGATTGTTCCAGCGTTTGCCGCCTGCGCGTGTGCTGAAGGCGCGTAGCCTGTAAATGCGATGGCACAGAGAAGCGCGATCGCGATGATGTTGTTCTTACGTAGAGTCATAAATTTGTGAGATGGGTTAATGCACTAGCAGGAGACGCGGGGTGACGATCGTGGGTGGTCATGTGAGCAGTGTGCTCGCGTCGTACAAAAAGTATACGCGTCTTCATGGAGGGGTACAAAAAATCCTTCATGAAGCATGATGCGTAGCAAAGCAGCGCATCTATAGTAGACGCGCTGCCTGTGTTCTATCTTACTTACCGGTTGCTGCACCAGGTGCTTAGTCGACAACCTCTACTTCCTCTACGTGTATGGTGCCGATGCTCTTCCAAGTTGCGTGCTCGCCTTTAACAAGAGTTCCTGTTATCTCGACCGTTACATCCCCCTCGAGAGTAGTGATCTCATTGTCGTCGTCTCTCAGTGCGTAGTATGTATCCTTGTCTTCAGTCTTGAGCCCAAATGCGCACATCATGATGACTGGCTTTGAGGTATCCTTGGGCGGCAGACAGCCGATGGTGCCACGTACGGTGATTGATTCACCAACTACTTTTGGCTCAACTTCTACGTAGTAGTCAGTACTGCCATAAAGCGTGTAGTCAGCGTCTGACTCGGTGGTGGTGGTTGCGTATACATGTGCGGTCGCCCCGATCATACTCTCGAGATCACCTATCGACTCGACGCCCTTCAAGCTTCCAACCGGAGGCGGGTCAATGCGAAGGCCTGCGAGGAGAATAACCTCCTTTCCATCGACCGTTACGCTGCAGATGCCATCTGCAAAGCAGCCGGTATCGACCGCTTCGATCTCTCCAGAGAAGATTGGTGCATGTATCGATACGGTTGAAACTGCCGCGCGAGTCTTTGAGCCGAAGTATCCCTGAGCCGGAGTTATTTGTCGCGCCGACTGGAACTCCGCGAGCGCTGAACGTGTCAATGGACCGAAGTATCCGGTCGCTCCTGCTGCCTTAAGGGAGATTGCTGCTTTGCCGGTACCCATTTCAATAAGAAAATGCTGGAGCCATGTCACATCAGCGCCCCGAGCTCCGACATATAGATCGCGGGCTGGAGCTGCATCCTCAGCAGCAAAGGCAGGAACGAAAAGGGCGAACATAAGGCCCACAAGTACAGGAAGGATAACGGAGGTTCGTTTCATGAATATCGTGTTAGGTATGTACTTATGACGGTTGCGGGTACCCTTATCTTACATAAGCAAACAGCCGCCCGAGGGCGGCTGTAGACGCTAGGATGTATGCTTACGCTCCTCCTCTTCTCGTTCGGCCTTTAGTTCATCACGAACCTCAAGCACTGTAGAGACGAAGAGCGCGACCACGAGTACGCCGACCACAAGTGCAAGCACGAGGTGGGTGATCATAGCTAGCGGATGGTGTTGGTACATCTCCAGATACCGCGTCCCCATGTCATCAAAGAAAACGAGGAAGAGCGACGAGAATACCGCAGTATCGAAGCGCGCGAACTCCGCCATGTCGCTCCCGTAGGCGCGATTGGCGATGAGCGCATTCACCGACACAAGAAAGAGCGCGAGTGCGGCGAGCGGAATGCTGTGCGCGAGTGCGCGCAGCAAAAGCTCGACCGGATGCCGAAAGAACTCGAAGCGGCCGATGAGCCGCAAGAGCCTCAGCCCCCGGAACGCTTCAAAGCCAGGCAAGAATGCCAGACCCGTTGCGACCACGTCGAACCAGAACCATGCGGATCTAAGCTCGTTCTCGCCTTCAATCTTGAAGACAGCGAGCGCACGCCATGAGGCATACACGCCGCGCACCATAACCTCGACGATGAGGATTGTGGCGATCACCGTCTCGATGAACATTAGATTTCGGTATACTTCCGAACCATGCGCAACGAACGACTCGGCCGCCAGAACCACGGCATACGCGATGAGCAGGCCGCTGACGGCCCACTCGACTAACTGAAAACGTCGGGCCGCCTGTGTGGCGTTCATCTGAGCTTCTCCGAATGTGAACTAGTTCCCCGAACGACTATAGCGGAAGTCTTAATGACCGCAAGGACGAAAGAACAAAGACCGCAATACTGCGGTCTTTGTTCTACTGGAGCACTAAATCGTGTTGCGGGGGCCGGAATCGAACCGGCGTCTGGAGGTTATGAGCCTCCCGAGGTACCTCTCCTCTACCCCGCTATTTGCACCATTCTATAGCTTTTTTGCCTAAAAGCAAGCCCGCTAATCGATTTGATCGAACTCACGGAAGACGTTTTCGTAGTGGCGGATGGTGCGATGCGCGGTGTGCTCGGTAAGCTGGTACTGAGATCCTTGGTGTGCGATGTCGTTTCGTACCTTATGAGCTTCCCACGCGCTTTCAAGGGAGCCGAACCTGGCAGGATTCACCTGCTTCAGCTTATCGCCTACCGAATCGCCCACATACCCCTGCTCGGTAAGAACCTCGTCCAGCATGATGTCCGCCTCGATGATTGCCTGACGCCAGTCGCTCTCATGGCCACTATTAATGAGCTGCTGCACATGCCTCCAACGCGACTTATCCGTCACGTCATCAAGATGTGCATGGGTAGTCGTTGAATAGAGTGCTGCTTCTGCCGCGCGCACTTGGTAGATGCGGGTTGTGTAGTGCATCAATGCGCCGATCAGTACGATAGTTAGGAGGTACCCGAGAATGGTGACCACGAGCCAGATATTCGCCGCAAGCATCTGAAGCGACGATAGGTCCGCACCTCCTTGAAACAGCTCGTAGAGAAGCCTGAAGAAGTACTGGACGTTAAGGAAGTGAATATCGGGTCCGACCGGATCCATTGCTCCTAGTATAACGCTTCGCCGGTGACGTCTGCGCTGATTCTAAACAGATGCTCTTCCGCGCCTTTAGGTGCAGTGAAGTGAATACCTGTCGGAAGCGCTACGCCATCGCGCTCAACCATACCCATTGGGACTGAGATTGCGGGCATGCCGGTGAGATCCGCAGTCACCGTAAAGATATCTTCGAGATACATGGAGACTGGATCTGACTTCTCACCGAACTTAAACGCGGGCGACGGTGTCGTGGGAAACGCGATGACATCTACGGTTGTAAATGCGTCATCATATTCCTTTGTAAGGAGCGCGCGTGCTGCATCAGCCTTTCTATAGTACGCATCGATATACCCTGAGGAGAGCACGAATGTGCCGAGAAGAATGCGGCGGGTCGGCTCAGAGCCGAACCCTTCGGTCCGCGAATTGACATAGCTACCAAGAAGATCCTCCCCCTCTATGTGCGTGCCGTAGCGCACACCATCGAAGCGCGCGAGATTCGCGGATGCTTCTGCGGGCTGTATCACGTAGTAGACCGGGAGCGCATACTTACTCGTCGGTAGCGATACATCGACGACGGTGTGCCCTTTGGCTTTAAGCGTCTCGAGTGTCTCCATAAAGCGCGCTTTAAGATCTTCGTCTATGCCCTCTTCAAGTAGATGGTACGGGACGCCGATGACCATGCGCTCCCCTACTTCACGGAATGGATACGTAAAATCTGCCGGGATACTGGTTGCATCCATAGGGTCGTTGCCCGAAAGCGTATCGTGTATCGCCTTTGTATCTGCAACTGATTTTGCAAGCGGACCCACCTGATCAAGTGATGAGCCGAGCGCAATAATGCCGTATCGGGAAACCGCGCCATACGTAGGCTTTAGGCCGACCAAGCCCGTATGTGCAGCAGGCTGACGGATAGATCCGCCGGTATCGGTGCCAAGTCCGATGATCGCCAAGTGCGCGGCAACTGCTGACGCCGAGCCACCAGAAGAGCCGCCTGGTACGCGCGTTGTATCAATTGGATTTTTTGTAGGGCCGTATGCAGAGTTCTCAGTGGAGCTTCCCATTGCAAACTCATCCATATTCGTGCGCCCGACAAAGAGCGCGCCAGCAGCCTTAAGCTTCTTTGTTACCGTCGAATCGTATACCGCTACATAATTCTGGAGCAGCTTTGAAGCGGCACTCGCTACACTTCCTTCAATAAGGATATTGTCCTTCATCGCAACCGGGATGCCGCAGAGAAGTGGCGCAGCATCTCCTTCGGTATCAATGCGCGCCTGGGCAGCCTGAATAGCTTCTTCGTCTGTATCAAATAGTTCAAGATATGCGTTTAGTTCCGCATTCTTTTCTATAGCAGCGGTACGGGTTGCTTCCCAGAGCTCTCGCACAGAGAACGCTTTTGCGCGGAGACCGTTCGCTGCTTCGGTGAGCGTCAGTTCGTTTAGTGGCTTATTCATGGGAGAGGATTTGCTTCACAGACAAGTAGTCACCTTCCGCGTCCGGGAACTGCTCTACCAGCTTTTTGGTCCACGTACCCTTTGGGGTAGGCTCACCATCTTTGCGCATAATATTCTCGTACGGCAGAAGCGGTTCGCCCTTCTGGACCGACAGCTCATCAAGCTGTCCGACGTATGCGAGTATCTGGTCGAACTCAGTCGCAAACTTGGCGAGGCGTTCTTCCGGTACATCGATGCGTGCAAGCTCTGCGAGCTTTTTGACGTCGTCTGTTGTTGCCATGTGGCAACTCTATCACAGCCCTAGCCTTCGCTTAAACTCAGCTTCGTCGATGATTGCGACGCCAAGCTCCTCGGCTTTCTGCAGCTTCGATCCCGCACTCTCGCCCGCAAGCACGAACGCAGTCTTGCCAGACACAGAACTCGCTGCCGTACCCCCTGCTCCACGTATGAGTGCCTCCGCTTCCTCTCTTGAATAGGTTGGGAGGGTGCCGGTGACAACGATTGAAAGACCTTCAAACGGACCTGTTACCGGAAGCGCTTCTGCCTTCTGTACACGCACATGCTTGAGCAACCGCTCCATAAGGACTCGATTCTCCGCATCCTGAAACCACTCATACACAAAGTCTGCGACGACTTCGCCGATGCCCTTAACCTCACGTAGCTGCTCACGCGAAGCATGCATGAGCGCATCTATAGTTTTAAACTCAGCAGCGAGTACTCGTGCGGTCTCCTCGCCAACGTGATCGATGGACAGACCTACGAGCAGCCTATCAAGCGGAGTATCCTTTGCTTTCTCGAGCGATGCGAGCAGGTTGTCTGCGGACTTATCCTTGAATCCCGGGAGTGCGAGAAGCTCATCTCGCGTAAGGTCAAAAAAATCGTCAAACGTCCCCACGAGCTCGTGCTCCATAAGTAGCGCTATGGTCTTCCCGCCAAGGCCATCTATATCAAGAGCGCCCCGGCTCGCAAAGTGCGCAAGTTTGCGCTCCTGCTCCGCAAACGACCCTCGAACTGCGCAACGATGTGCGGCAGTGCCTGGCACTCGCTCTATGGATCCGTCGCCGCCACACAGTGGAGACTTCTTAGGAAAGCGCCACACTTTCTCTTTTCCGGTCCTGAATTCCTTCAGTACCTGCACGATCTCAGGGATAATGTCGCCTGCTTTTTGCAGAACAACAGTGTCACCTATACGTATATCCCTCTCTCGTATGAAATCCTCATTGTGGAGTGTGGCACGCGCCACAACGGTACCGGCGACCGAGACCGGAGACATGTGCGCTACCGGCGTCACGACACCCGTACGCCCCACCTGGAGACTGATATCCTCTATGACGGTCGTAACCTGCTCTGCCGGAAACTTGAGCGCGATCGCAAAACGCGGACCCTTTCCGGTGTATCCGAGCGCCTCCTGATGAGCGCGATCATTCACCTTTACAACGATTCCATCAATCTGATAGTCCTGCTTGTCTTTCTTCTTCTCCCAAGATTTCCAGTACGCCAGTATTTCATCAACCGAATCTGTGCAGAGAAACTCCGGGTTTACCGGAAGCCCAAGCGCTCTGATGCTCTCTAGTTCCTCTTTTTGTGAGGGCGGCATCTCCTTTGAGTAGGCATCGATGTCATACAAGAACACGCCCAGAGGTCGCTCGGCCGCAATACGGCTGTCGAGCTGTCGTATAGATCCTGCCGCCGCATTACGCGGGTTGGCAAACACCATCTCGCCCGCGGCTGCGCGTTTCCTATTAAGGGCGAGAAAGCCTGAACGTGTCAGGTACACCTCGCCTTCAACAATGAGATCTGTACGCTCCGGAAGAAATGTTGGCACGCTGTGTATCGTGCGCACGTTGTGCGTGACATCCTCGCCCACCTCTCCATTGCCACGTGTTGCCGCGGTTACGAGCTCACCTCCCTCATACGTAAGCACAATATGGAGTCCGTCGATCTTTAGCTCGCACGCGTAGCTCGGGCGATCCGATATCCCTGCTTTTGAAAGTCCGCGCACCACGCGATCATGGAACGCGCGTAGATCGCCTTCGTCAAACGCATCGTCTAGGGACCACTGCGGCACCTGGTGTCGCACTTTCTTAAGTTCCGGCAGTATCTGTCCGACGACCGTCTGCGTCGGAGAATCTGCGGTTACCAGCTCTGGAAACTCCCGCTCGAGCTCCGCAAGCTCATGCTTGAGGGAGTCTAGGGCCTCGGATGATATGCCTGGATCCTCATCCGCATGGTATTTGGCGCGATATTCCTTAATCGCCTCACGCAATTTAGCCGCGCGCTCCTTGCTTTCCTTGGGGACTGCCATCCCTAATAGAATACCTTAAGGCCGCGCTCTACGCGCCTCTGGTCGGCAGCATTACAGGTACTGTACCCATTGGCGTATATGGTGGTCGACCCGGTCTGGTACTTATAGACTGTGACCTGCGCATTGGTCAGAGAACCGCTTGAGGCGCACCTGACGTTGAACCGCGTCCTGCGGTGCTGGGTTGAACCAGACCCTGCGATACTTGATGAGTATGAGAGGAGCGAATAGCCGTTACATGCAAGCGATCCGGATGACATAGGGCTTGTGTACCTGAACGCGTTGTACTTCTGGTCCCAGTACAGCGCACACTCAAGCGCAGAGTCTGCAGCGTAAAAGCCGAACTGCGATTGCTTAGCGGTTGAGGAAAGGACGACCTGCTTATACGCGATATCGATAAGCGAAACTCCGAGCGTCACTGCCACCGTAGCAAGGAGGATGGACACTAGAAGCGCGAATCCACGAGTCGGGGTCATCATATCCAGTTAGTTAGTACGTCTGTTACCGTAACGTTATGCGTACCGCGGTACACCCAAGTAACAGTTGCAGTAATTTTGACTGCATTATTCCCGCTGCCTGCGACCGGTTCGATGCGAATGTAGCGCACGTACGGAGTCTTTGTCCCAGTTACGACGTGCGTATAAAAGAGATTTGATGAGCTAAGGTACAGGGGCCGCTCATAGCACGGCGGCTGCCCGCTTGGCGGGTTTCCGTTACATTGCTGTACCGCTAGGTTTACTTCACTTCCCCGCGTTACATCAACCGAACACGGCGCCGATATGCAGTTGCGTTCTCCTGTGCCGCCATCAAGACCGTAGAGCCAGCTCGCACCAGTCCTGCCAGCAAGGTAATTGTTGTCGCGCACGCCGCGCACATACTCAACCGCCTCCTGCGCAAGCGCTGAAGCAATGAGGTCGTCACGCGCAGAAAAGGTCGCCGTAAGGGAGCGTTGGATTGCGTAGTACGGCAGGATGATTGTCATCGTCAGCAAAAGCACTGCAACTAGTGTTTCGACGAGGGTGAAGCCGGATGGTGTAGATGTCATACGCATTTATAAAGGTAGCTCCAACAGGCGCTGCGTCGCCATAGTCTGAATGGTAAACGATACCGGCGGCTGGTCCGGCTCGGGGCGCATAGTGCCCTGGATGCTGATCAGAACCTGCGGCTGCGCGAAATTAACCTCCGGATCTCCAGCATCTGCGCCTACGCCCTGCACATAGAACTTCAAGTTTTGTATGGTGATGCGCTTATCAGTGAGATCAATCGCTTGAGAGTCACTGCATTCCGCGACCGTACACCTTCCGAGCGAGCCATTCTCCTTCAGCAAATACGTGATAAGTCGGCCCTGATCATCCCTAAACGAAAACCGATCAAGCCCGCTAGGCCAGCAATTTCCCTGCACCAGATCTCCGCCGCACATGTAATCAGTGCCGGTGCGAATGGAGCGGCTCATACTGTCGATGGCGAACGAAAGGTTTGTTGTCACGTCATTGGTATAGCGTGCAACACGCTCCAGACTCATGAACTTAAGAAATGCACCGGTCGCAAGTAACATCACGAGGCTGAACAGGCCGATGGCGACCATCATCTCAAGAAGCGAGTATCCGCGATGTGTCGGTTCGTATCTCATGGACAAGTTGTGAAGCTAGCCGCTGGACAGGTCTGCGGCACGGACACCTGCCCCACTTGCGATACGACAATACATTTCATATTTGCGACCGTTCCGCTTGGGGGCGCTATCCATATGACTGCACACTTAAGAGGCGCCGCGGCATTAGTCGTAGTAATCATAGTCATGATCGCCTCGGTATTGGGTCGCAAGAACGTTATGTTCATGGAGGTCCAAGATGAATGAGAACCGCAAACGCGCGAATTGTTTGAGGTACGGAGCCCGCAAAAGTCATGGATGCGGAATCCTTTGTTGAGGTTAAAGGTAGTGAGAATTTCCGACACACTATCATAAAGACAGTTGCCTGGCTTGGCTTCAGGCGTATTCACGGTACCGGTCGGACATCCGCTATAGGCAGGCGTTGATTGGATATCAGCGAAGATACGGTACTGGGCAGTGAGCGTATCTTGAAAATTAATTCCGTATCCGGCGTTCTGAACACCGCTAAAGTTTCGGCTTGATAGACCGAGTGATTGCGCCTCACGTATAGATAGTGCCACTGTGTATGCAGTGTTGGTGATGATCAAGGAGCGATTGTAGTTCGTTTGGCTCGTTATCGTAATGGTCGTGATTATGATGATGATCACGAGAACCACGATAAGCTCCACAAGCGTGAAGCCGCGCGCTACAGCATTAGTATGTCGAGGGGATTCCATGAAAAGAAGAAAGCGAGGAGGTAGCCAATGGCGAGAAACGGTACGAACGGCACCTCTATACCCATTCTAGGCCCCCCACGGCGCAATACCAATATGAGGATGCCGATAACCGCACCTATCCAAAACGAGAGCAGGAGCCCACCATACGCATAGGGCGCGCACATAAGCGACAGCGCAAGCGCAATCGGACTGTCTCCAAGACCCATTGCCCGCCCCTTTGAGAGTGCGTAGAGCAGGAAGAATCCGAGTCCGATGAGTCCTGCGATCATGACCGTTATGCCAAGATCATCAAGGGAATCAGCGCGCAGCACCGCAATCAATGCACCAAGCGCCATCAGGGCATTCGATGCAATGGTGGGCACGACCGTGTGCCGAAGATCGTACACGACAATGAATGCAAGTACGGCAAGCGCTATGAGGAACACCGGCAACACGATTGTGAGCCCAAGCACGAGATATGCCGCAAAAAATGTTAGCGCGAGCGTACCCTCAAGAAAGAGATACGCTGCTGGCACCCGCGAGCCGCATCCCCTACAGGTGCCGCGCGTAGCTAGGTACGAAACAATGGGGACGAGATCAGCAGGCGTAAGGAAGCGCGCACAGGAATTGCAGCGCGAGCGCCCAGTTAAAAATGACTGCCCGGTATATGCACGTTCAGCAACTACGCCGACAAAGCTGCCGAGTATCGCCCCAAGACATGCGAGCGAGATGGCGATGACGAGCTCCATGAACGCTACTGGCAGGACACGTCACTTGCCGCAAGCTTGTTGAGTGTCGCGGTGACTGTCACACCGTCTGAATCAATACAGAAGTAGTGCGCAGTTCCAGAGGGAGGTGGTGACTTAAGGGGCGCCTGCACTGCCCATTTTGCAGACGTTGAATGACAGGTGACCTTGTTCGTTGCGCCCCCATCAGTATAATCCGCGTCGTATACGTAGCCGTGCTTCTGCGCGAGTATGATGCCCATGTCATACATGGACTTTGTACCGTTGGCGACCGTATCAAGACAGACGTTCGTATAACTTCCCCCGTTCGCGTCGACATAAAGCTCAACCTGACGTCTCATCTGCCCAAGAGAACGTTTGATGTCGGCATCGGCTCCCTTGGTACGGGCAGAATTGAGCGCGACGAGAACCGTTGCGGAGAGTATGCCGATAATAGCGATAACAACGAGGAGCTCGATGAGCGTGAAGCCGTAACGGGTATCGCGTTGTGGAGTGTACATAGATGAAAATGGCCTGAGCCCTATAGAGCTATTGTAACAGGTACGCATCGATGCTCCTCCCGTCATTGTTCACAGCAAAACGCGCGGGAGGTCCCGCGCGTTTTGTGAAGTGGAGAGATGTGAGACTAGCTCGGGCAACCGCCTGTTGTGCCGGAGATTGCAGTCGGAACTGTAGCAGTTGTGGTCGCACGGCCGAAGCTGTCGACACAGTAGTACCGCTGACCGTTAGTCGTGTCCTTAAGCGGAGCGTAGACCATGAAGGCAGAGTTGGTGCCGGTCGTTACCTGGCAGAACACGGAAGGACCGCCAAGCGTACTCGTTGCGTTCTGGATCGCGCTCTTGATCGTCGCATTTGCGAACATGTTGCCCGTCGCCGACAAGTTACAGTTGGTGAGGGTGTGCGCCGTCGTACCGTATGCGTTGTTGTTGTCGTCGTAGTAGAGCTCAGCCTGCGTCTGGATAGTCGCAAGGTTAGACTTCACTGCCGCATCAACACCCTTCGTGCGCGCCGAGTTAAGGGACGCAAGAACAACTGCGGAAAGAATACCGATAATAGCGATAACAACGAGGAGCTCGATGAGCGTGAAGCCTCTATGTCCGCGTGTAGGTGCAAGATTCATAGTAATGAAGGTCTGGTTAAGGCGGCTTTTGGGTAATATCCGCTCTACGTATTGTACGAGAGAAACGCTAACGGCCTAATCCCTGTGTGGATAACGCTAGCCGATGGCGCCTGCAAGGTTGTAGATAGGCACCATCACTGACGCAAGAAGAGAGCCCACTCCAAGACCAAGAAGCACGATCATGAGTGGTTCGATGAGATCCACGAGGGTGTCCACCGCTGTCGTCACCTCGCGCTGATAGAACTTCGCGAGCGTCGAGAGAATGCTGCCTAGCTCTCCCGTCTCCTCACCCACTCTGATCATGGCAATCATGATGCCCGGCATTTCAGGATGAAGCGCAAGCGCTTCTGAGATTGAGCTGCCTCCCTTCACTGCCTCGCTCGTCTCCATGAGGATCTTCTCGTACACGGGACTTCCCACAACATTTGCGGTGATATCGATCGCCTCGACGACCGCGACGCCTGAGACAAGCATGGTCGAGAAGTTGTCTGCGATGCGCGAGAGATAGAGCTTCTGGTACAGGTTGCCCATGTACGGGATGTGGAGCCGCAATGTGTCAAAGAAGAGTGCACCGCCCTTGGTTCTGCCATGCCGCCAAGCAAGGAATCCGCCGATAATAAGCGCGAGCAAGATGAAGAACCCGTATTCAACTAGGAATTGCGAAAGTCCAATGACAATCCTCGTGTAGATCGGAATCTCCTGCCCCGACTCAAGGAGGATGGCGGAGATCTTTGGAATCACCATCGTGAGCATCATTGCCATGACGACTACGAACACGCTGATGACGAATGCTGGGTAGATGAGTGCGTTCTTCGCCTTAGAGACGACCTCATACGTGCGGTCGAGGTAGTCAGCTAGATAGCCGAAAGTCTCCGAGAGCTTTCCGGACTCCTCACCCGCCTGCACCATGTTCACATAGAAAGAGCTGAAGGCTTTCGGGTGTCGCGCGAGCGCTTTAGAGATCGGACTTCCTCCCTGAAGGTCATCGGCGACCTGGGTCATGATCTCGGAAAGGTACTTATTGTCGACCTCGCTTGCGAGAAGGCGGAAGACGCGAAGTGCCGAAACCTGAGCCTCGAACAAAGTAGCGATCTGTCGAGAGAGGATCACCACATCCTTGTTGGATACACGCTTGAATACGCCGAGATCGACCTCGAGAACCGACTTCTTGTTCAAAGGTTCTATTGCCGAGACGATAAGGTTGCGGCGCTGGAGCGTGGAGACGGCAACGTCCATCGAGAGAGCCTCGATTGTTCCTTGCTTCTCGTGTCCATCCCTATCCAGTGCGCGGTATGAGAAAAGCATAAGCTAGATGTAGCGTTCGAAGGTCTTTGGATCTGATGCGCGCTCGTACGCATGCTCGATGGTAACCTCGCCGCGCCGGACAAGCTCGGCAAGCGAGCGATCCATATCGATCATGCCGTCCTGTGAACTCGTCTGGACCACGGTCGTGATCTCATGCGTGCGCCCTTCGCGGATGAGGTTCGCGATAGCGCTGTTATTTATGAGAAGTTCGTACGCCGGAATCTGACCGCCTGCGATTCTAGGTACCAGGCGCTGTGAGAAAATGCCGGCAAGCGAGCCCGCCAACTGTACGCGCACCTGATCCTGCTGGTTCGGTGGGAACATGTCGATGATACGGTCGATGGTCTGCGCTGCATTGTTGGTATGGAGCGTAGAAAGAACCAAGTGGCCAGTCTCAGCCGCAGTCACCGCTGACGAGATAGTTTCTTGATCGCGCATCTCGCCGACCATGATGACGTTGACATCCTCGCGGAACGCGGCTTTCAAAGCTTGTGGGAAATCAGGCGCATCTATACGAACCTCGCGCTGGTGAATAAGTGATTTCTTCTGCTCGAACAGATACTCCACCGGGTCCTCAATCGTGACGATGTGCTCGGCACGCGTCTCATTGATGCGGTCGATAAGAGCCGCAAGCGTAGTTGATTTCCCCTGCCCTACCGGACCCACAACGAGGAAGAACCCCTGTGTCTTTTGAGAAAAGACCTCGAGGATGGGCGGGAGGTTTAGAGATGCGAAAGTACGAATCTCATGCGGAATGAGGCGCAGGGCGATTGTAATCGTGCCCTGTACCTGGTATCCGTTAACGCGGAAGCGCGCCTTGTCAGAGTGCGCGAATGAAAAGTCGATCGCACGATTTATGGAGAATGAATCCCAGATCTCCTTTGGGGCCATTTGCTTAAGCATCGCCTCTGTGTCAGAAGGGGTAAGCACAGGGTGCTGCAGCAACGGGACCAGTGAGCCTGATACGCGAATGATGGGCGGCGACCCGACAGAGATGTGGAGATCGGATCCCCCCTCATTCACAACGACGTCCAAGAGCTCAGTAATGGAGGGCGTGGCGCTCATACGGGCTTCTCAATTATAGAAATGGTCTCCGAATAGACCTCGGAGGGGATGGCGGATGCTTTTATTATGTAACCGGCGGCACCGAGCTCCTTTGCGCGCTCTATATCACTCTCCTGCCCCTGGTTGGAGAGAATAATGACTTTCGTTCCCTGCGCGAGGTTTTCCTTACGCACTTCGGCAAGTATTTCAAAGCCGTCCATCTCTGGCATGACGATATCAAGCAGCATAGCGTCAGGCGCTGGATTTTCCTTGAGCGCCGCAAGGAGCTCCTTGCCCTGGGTGAATGCGGTTACTTCGTGTCCTTGTGTGCGGAATTTGACCGCGTACATATCAAGAAGGAACCGGTCGTCGTCAATGAGATAGATGCGGTACGTGGCCATGGTCTATGATGCAGTTTCTTCAATAGGCGCGCTTGCTTCCTCGTCTTCGAGGAGCTCGCCACCAAGCGTCTGGACCTCTTCAAACGGGATCTCGCCAGCGAGTGCTTTCATGATAGCATCCTCACGCATGGTGAGCATGCCCTGTGCACGCGCAGCTGCATACACTTTCTCCTCTACCGGCTCAGTAAGTATGACGTGCTCAAGCTCGTCCGTAATACGCAAGATTTCAAAAACGCCAAGACGTCCGCGTGTGCCGTTTGGACAGTCCGGCGTTGAGGATGCGTGATACACCTTCTCAAACTGCGGCAATTTACCCCGGTGCTCTTCCGGAAGATCCGCGAACTCTTTCTCAAGGTATACCCTAATACTCTCGGAAACTGGCTCAGGGCTACCTGCGCCCGGGCAAAGTTTCCTCACAAGACGCTGGCCGATCGCAGCAATCAAGGTCGGGGCGATCAGGTACGGATCGACACCCATATCAACGAGACGCGGAATGACACCGGCTGCGGTGTTGGTATGGATCGTAGAGAACACGAGGTGACCGGTAAGCGCTGCCTGAATAGCAAGCTGCGCGGTCTCCTTATCGCGAATCTCACCGACCATGATGACGTCCGGGTCCTGACGGAGGATGGAGCGGAGACCGGAGGCGAACGTATATCCAATCTCTGGGAAAACCTGACTCTGGGCGACGCCCGGGATCTCGTACTCGACCGGGTCTTCGACTGAGACCACGTTCATGGTCTCACGGTCTACTTCAGAAAGCATCGAGAACAGTGTCGTCGACTTACCCGAACCGGTTGGTCCTGAGATTAGAATGATGCCGTAGGGCTGACGGATGATCTCACGGATCTGTTCGAGATCTCGCTCAGCGAGGCCAATGGTTTCCAAAGAGGCAATGGCGCGCGAACGGTCGAGAATACGCATCACAACCTTTTCACCACTATGCGTTGGAAAGGTTGAAACGCGGAAGTCGATACGCTTCCCTTCCACGGTCGCCGAGAAGCGTCCGTCTTGTGGCTTTCGCTTTTCATCAAGACGTATCTTCGAGAGGATCTTGATACGCGCGACGACTGCCTGATGCACTTTAGCCGGCAGCTCCAAGGATGTATGCAAATCGCCGTCCATGCGGAAACGGACCTTGGTCTTCTCAGGTGTCGGCTCGATATGAATATCGGATGCGCCGCCCTCGACCGCGTACCGAAGCACGGTCGCAACGATCTTCGTCACCGGCGCATCCGCCTTTATGGTAGTTGCAGAATCCCCGTCCTCACTTTTCTCTGCCTCTGCTTTCGCGGCAACACCGACCGCTGACTTATCAAGCTCGGAAAGTGCTTCGTCAACGACGCCGGTAAAGCTCTCGTATTCATCAAGAACGCGTTTCAAGTCCGCTTGAGAGATGAGGAAGAGCTTGTACGGCATCCCAACCCTCGAGGAAATGAACTGGAGCGCATCTTGAGCCTCGATGTTATCAGGGTCAATGACACCAACCTCTAGCGCGCCATCTTTCACCGCAATTGGCACGAACTTGTAGTGCTTTGCAGATTCCTCCGGGATGAACTGTATTGCTTCTTTATCAACTGGACTGGTTGCAGGCAGCATTCTGTACGGCATGCGGTAATGCTCGCCAAGAGCCTTCATCATGTCCTCTTCCGTGACGCCGTGCCGCTCAAGGACCGCCTCAAGCTCGGAACCGCCTTTCACCTCGCCCTCAATAGCAGCAAGGTCTTCGGGCTTTATTATTTCCCGCTCTTTAAGTATGGAGAGAACGTCCATGCGGCCTACTGGGTCGGGACAATGCCCGAAAGGTTTGCGAACGGATCCTTGCGGCCGACCTGCTCTGGGACGACCACGACGCGGATATCGACCAAGGTGAGGAACCGCGGATCGCTGAAGAATGCTTCGTCGAACCTGATGGCATCGATTTGAGACGCGAGGTTCATAAAGAGCGCCTCATCGACGTTCGACATCCCGACCTCTTCGGTGAGTATTTCCTCATCGCTCGGGACGGATGAGGTCGCATTGTAGATGACCACGCCCGAGACCACGGCGACAGCGCCGAGGATGAGAAGAAGGATGGTTGTGGTCTTGGTAAGTTTCATACGCTATTTAAGCCAATAGATACGGAACGTCATGTCATATGAGTACACACCCGTGGTCGCGCTCTCTACATTAATCGAGACAAGATCAAGTATACGGAGACTCTTCTCCGCCGCTTCGATAAACGCACGGAACGAGGTGTAGCTTCCCTCTGCCGTCACGGTGATATCAAGCGACTCGATAGACTCAGTAGATTCAAGCGCGAGGCTGCCGCCCATATCGACATCCCCCTCTTCAGCACCTCCCTCCTCAGTCGATCCAACATTAAAATTGGAGAGGCGTACGCCCGATCGGGCTGCAAGCGCGTCGAGATCAAGAATGAGCTGAATATTGTTTACGTTATCAGGAAGGAATGCGACAAGTCGCGCGAGCCCGTCGGCGGGGAGCGCTTGCTGCTGCTCTTCAAGCTCGCTCTCGCGCGACTCGAACGCCGTAGCGGCTTCAAGCGCACCATTAAGGCTCTGCACTTCGGTTCGTGCCGCTGCGACCGCGCCAGTGTAGGTCGGATTCGTGTAGGCGAAGAAGATGCCTACTGCGACGACTATGAGAAGGACGGGAAGGAAGCGCTGCATCATATGTTTGGTGTGGTAGTTCCTGCCGGGGCTGTGGTGGTAGCCGCAGGTGCAGCAACAGGTTCCTCAACGACTTCAGGAACTTCAGGAACGACTGGCGTTGTGGTTGCCAAAGCTCCCTCAACCCTCATTCTCATAAGTCCGGCGTCGAGGTCTGCCGTAAGCGTAAAGCCAACCGTTCCGTTAGTGTTGATGCGGATATCAGAGAAGATGGCCCGCTTGAACTCGCGCTTGGTAGCTATCTCGTTTGACTGGGCCGCGAGCGTATTAAAGTTACGTGCTGTACCGGAAAGCTCGACAGATGCAGTGCGATCGTCAGCGACCGTGAGCGTCAGGTCTTCGAACCTAACGTTCTGCAGGGTGACGGTTTCCAAAAGCGTGAAGAAACGCGACGCAGTAACGTGATTATCAAGAAGCCTCTTTCCCGAATCGAAGCGCTGCTGCAAACGTATGAAATTTTCTACCTTCTCGCGATCTATCTGACTTCGTGCCTGATCGAGCGCTGTGGTCTTTACCTCGATGACGCTTTCGAGGTACTTCTGGTAGCCAAACACTGCGCCTGCGGTTACGACAGAAACACTGAGTATGAGGATCGAGACGAGCAGGAAGATATTATCTCCCGGCTGCATCTTACGACGCGGCGCATCCAAGGGCTGCTTGGGAACGAACGAGGTTGGTATGGTTGGAGATACGGCCACGGTATCAGTATACGCGCCGCTGAAACGTTGCGCGATGCCTTATACACACATCTACCCGAGTTCCTCGAGCTTCCGGAGCGCGAGCCCAACCGCAACCGCAAACTCGGGACCTATCTCCTTAAGGACTGGACGCATGAACTCCGGTGCTTCTACCTTGGAAAACGGGTCGGCTATCTTCACTTCGACGGCAAAGAATGATTTCGCGTAGCCGCCGAGCTCCTTTGTCACGCCTCCGCCGCCTGTGAGGACGACGCTGGATACTGTCTTATTGTGCACGCGCTCATACTGATCGAGTACGCGCTTCGCTTCCTGGAAGATGCGGGTATAGATGAGCTCTACGGTCTTCTTTTCATATGCGCTCTCCGCACCCACTACGCCGTACGCCTTCTTGAGCGACTCGGCCTTCCCTACGGTGTGTCCGTGTGCACTTGCGATAGTACGTGTTACGTCCTGGCCGCCCTGCGGAATGTTATGGCTCTTGGCGACCACGCCACGCTCAACTACATACACCTTGGTCGCCGATGCGCCAATATCAAGCACCATTACCGGCTTCACTGGCTCGTCCACTACTGAGCGAATAGTGCTGAAGATCTCGATCTCATAGAAAGAGGTGCTCAGGGCGGCCGTCGTAACCACGTTCTGCAGTAATGCGATCTGGTCGTTATGCACGGCCACAATAAGCACCTTCACTTTGGATGACGGCTCGGCATTCTCTCCCATTGGTTCGGGCACAATAAACCAGTCGAGCTGCACCTCAGTAACAGGCACGGGGATGTACTTTCTCGCCTCAAGCTCGACGATGGTTTTCTGTTCTTCTGGGTCGTCCCTGCGCGGGAGCTCGACAAGAGTGAGCAAGGAACGGGAAAACGGTATGGAGACGCCTGCCTCAGGCGTCGTCACGTTCGACTCGCGCATGAGATCCTTCAGGTTCTCTGCGATTTTCGATGCCGGCAGATTCGTCGCCTGCCCTACCTCGCTTCCGGCGTACGGCCCGAGCGCAAGCTCGCCATACGTCTCAAGTACCGCGGTCTGACCGTGCTTTCTGAGCTGCACGACCTTAAGGGACGAGGACCCGACATCAACGCCGAGTACGCTCTTGCTCTTCTTTGCCGGGAACAGCTTGGAGAAGAAGCTCATGGCGCGATTGTATCATGCAGACATGTTTATGATTCAGCAGATACTCGACATCATATTCCCGCCGAAGCGTGATGCGCTCGTCGTACGCACCCTTTCAGTCGACGATATCCTCGAACACCTGTACCCGACAAACGTAAATGGCGCCATTGCGCTCCTTCCCTATCGCGTCCGAGCCATAGGCGCATTGGTGCGCGAAGCAAAGTTCAACGGGAGCGTACGTGCGTGGGAACTACTTGCAGTCACGCTTAGTGAGTACCTTCTTGAGTACCTTGGTGATCAACACGCATATGAAGAGCGCGTCGTGGTATTAGTTCCCATTCCACTTTCAAAGAAGCGATATAGGGAGCGAGGATACAACCAGGTAGAAGAAGTGCTGAAACGGGTATCGGTGCCAGACGTGCGCACAATGCCGCGCGCCTTGAAACGCGTACGCCATACGAAGGCCCAGACCTCCCTTACTAAGCGATCGCGCATGGAGAATTTGGCGGGTGCCTTCTATGCAGAGGCAGCTGATCCCACATACCTTTATATGGTCATCGACGATGTCACCACGACCGGCGCCACGCTTCATGACGCGGTCCGAGCGCTTACTGAGACCGGCGCCCTACATGTGCATGCGGTAGCGCTCAGCCATTAGAGGAGAACGGCCGAATATGCTACCCTAGCGCTATCTGGAGACGTGGCTGAGTGGTCGAAAGCACCTCACTGCTAACGAGGCAGGGGATAAAACCCCTCGCGGGTTCGAATCCCGCCGTCTCCGCTCGTAGTTTCCTATGCCGCCCATATGTGGCATAGTGCGCGCACCTGCACATGGCAGGCATGTACCAACGGAGAGAGAACGTGCAAGACAACATCGCACAGCTCGAGTTCTTCCACGTTGGTGGCAAGAACGCGAGCTCACTCGACGAGCTTTTCAGAGAGTGCGCCAAGCGATCTAGCGACAATTTGAAGCTTGTGCTCGCTGGCTCTGATATCGGCACCGGCATCAAGACCACCGTCCGCCTCTACGACTCGGACGGTGTGCTGACCAAGCTTGCGACTGAAGCGCAGGCTAACGAGAGGCGCTCGCAAGAGCTATGGGATGAGTTCGGAAACGCCCGCGGTTTCCGCCGCTGGCACATCGACAGGCAGAGCAGGAAATGCGCGAGGCTCAGCATCGATTACCGCCGCCAAGCGCTCATGCTCGCTGGATATGTACTTGCCGACGCGGTCACGTATGGCCGTGAGGTAGCGGTCGAATGTCCTGACCGCACCTTCCGGCCGCTTCGCGACAACGAAGGTCATGAACTTGTTGAAAGTGCATCCCAGGCCAAGGGGGTTTGGATCTTCGTTTTCAAGCCAAATTTCCTCTACACCGACAGGAACACTATGCTGGTACATGTAATGTAAGCAGCGGGGCCGCCTAGTAGCATAATGCGAACGGCGGCCCTTTCCTTTACATAACCGTGTCCCTTGCCCGTCCTCATATATATGGACCTTGCCCTCTCCCCCAAGGAAGCAATAGCCCTCCAGAAGGAACTTTGCGAACGGGTACGCCTTACGCAACTTACTAAACCAGTCTCGCTAATTGGTGGCGCTGACGTATCAATGAATAGATTCGCCAAGGAAGGGTTCGGTGGCTTCGTCACGCTCACCTACCCTGAACTCTCTCTCGTCGACGAGAGCGTTACCCATAGCGACATCCCCTTCCCCTACATCCCTGGTCTCCTCTCCTTCCGCGAGATACCCATGCTCCTGTCTGCCTGGGAGAGACTAGCGACCAAGCCCGACGTACTTATGGTCGACGGCATCGGCATCGCGCACCCCAGACGGTTTGGGATCGCATCACACCTGGGACTGATCCTCAACTTGCCGACCATAGGCTGCGCGAAGAGCGTGCTCGTGGGGACGTACGAGGACCCGCCGAACGAGCGCGGTGCGTACAGCCACCTCACACACAACAACGAGGTTGTAGGAGCTGCCGTACGCACGAAACCGAACGTGAAGCCGGTGTTCGTGTCCCCGGGACACCTGATAACGCTCGAAGAATCGATCGAGCTCGTCATGAAGACAAACCTCAGGCACCGGCTTCCCGAGCCCACGCGCCAGGCGCACAATGCCGTAAACCGGCACCGCGTCGCGTTCATAGAGGACACAGGCCTTTTGGCATAGCCTATAATCAAATTCATACGCATAACCGATACGTCTATGAATACCCGAACCCTCATCACCATTGTCGTCATCGCGCTCATTGCGATCGGCGGATACTTCTTCCTCTCGAACCGTGCGGCGGCGCCTACGCCTATTGAGGAGCAGGTAACCGAACCATTAGCAACGGAAGAGGAGCCGGTCGGCGACACCGAGTACGCTGCACTCGTGACCTATACGGACGGCGGATTCTCTCCTGCAACGACCCAGGTGCGCGTCGGTGATACCGTGCGCTTCGTCAATAACTCCTCACGCGGCATGTGGGTCGGCGTCGATGAGCACCCGACGCATACGGAGTACGACGGCACTTCCACCCGCGAGCACTGCGCAGACGGCGCAGCTACCGGTGACGTGTTCGACATGTGCCGCCAGGGCGTACCGGGCGAGTTCTGGGAGTTCACTTTCACGAAAGCCGGCTCCTTCGATTTCCACAATCATGCGCAGGCATCGCACGGCGGCACCATTGTCGTGAGCGAGTAGTATGAACCCGCTCACGCTCCCCATTCCCGAGCTATTCCTACGCGGCGCGGTCGCCTTCTCGTTCCTGTATCCGCCTATCGACGCATTGTCTGACCCGGATTCCTGGATCGGGTATTTCCCGGGATTCGTTTTGTCTTCGGGCATCGACCCCATGACACTTCTCCATACGTTCGGTGCGATCGAAGGCGTTATCGCGCTCTGGATTCTCTTCGGGAAGAACGTGCTCTGGCCGAGCGTGGCTGCGGCTGTGCTTCTCATAGCCATCGTTCTGGTGAACGGCATCCAGTTCCCCGTCCTCTTCCGTGACGTGTCTATCGCGCTCGCTGCGCTTGCGCTTGCCTTCATGCACCGGCCCTATGTCGCGCGTCACTAGGAGCGCCGGCGGCATCGTGCTCGGGAACTCAGGCGACATCGCGCTCGTCAGGAACCGCATTGATACGAAATGGTTCTTCCCTAAAGGGCGCCTCGAGGAAGGCGAGGACGATGAGACTGCGGCTCGCCGTGAGATCGCTGAGGAGACTGGGATCACTGACCTCGAACACATCGCTGACCTCGGTTCCTACGCGCGTCCGCGCATAGGCGCAGACGGCGAGTACCGAGAGGACGAACTGAAGGACATACACATGTACTTGTTCGCGGCTCCCATGTACGCGGAACTCTCTCCGAGCATGGAAATAGCTGAAGCATGCTGGGTGCCGTACCGCGAAGTCGCGGAACGCCTAGAGGACGCAAAGGACCGCGCCTGGTACATCAGTGTGTTCGAGCGCGTGCGCGAGGCGGTGCAGCGCGACTAGATAAGGAAGAGGTACATGCCTATGGGCACCACCCACGCGAGCCAGTCGCTCACGCTCTTGGGAAGATGCTGCTGGTAGTAGCGGGGGTGGAAGTAGAACTCCTGAACGGTAATAACCATTCCGGCGCTCACAAGGAGGACATACAGGGCAACTTCACTTCCGAACAGTCGGTTCGATATGAATGCCGCCGCGGCTATGAACAAGAAAGCTCCAATAACATGGAACACCTGCCGGTACGCAATGAGTGCATAGCTGTAACTTCCCGGGCCGCGTACGTCCTGCACGCGTCTTAACATTGCCTCATACGCAGCACGCCCGCGTATGCGCTTGCCTTCAACCGATACCGCAAACGGAAAGCACCGGTTCGGGAGGGTCACCCAGAAGGAGTAGAAGCGCAGGTACGGTCGCAACATACGATCTTATCGGATTGCTTTGGCTACCGCCGGCACGACCCGCTTGTCGAGTATCTCCGGGATTATCTTGCCCGCGCTCGGCTTATCTATAAGGGCTGCAAGCGCCTTTGCTGCGCGGAGCTTCGATGCCTCCGTTATCTGGCCGACACCTTTATCAAGCGCGCCACGAAAGACGCCTGGGAATACGAGCGCGTTGTTTATCTGATTTGGAAAATCGGAGCGTCCGGTCGCGACCACCATCGCGCCGCCCGCTTTTGCCTCTTCTGGCATGATCTCGGGCACGGGATTCGAGAGCGCGAATACGATCGCGCGGGGCGCCATCGTACGTATGTCGTCTTTCGTGAGGAGGTCAGGGCCGGAAACGCCAATGAATACATCAGCACCCTGCAGCGCGTCCTCGAGCGTACCGGAGACCCCGCGTGGATTGGTACGTACAGCGATATCGCGCTTGGAGTCGTTGAGGTCCTTCCTTCCTTTCTCGATCGCACCTGCCCTATCGACAAGCACGATGTCGGCAATGCCCGCGGCAAGAAGAAGCTTCGCGACCGCAATGCCCGCGGCGCCTGCGCCTGCGATCGTCACCTTCAACTTCTTGATTGGCTTCCCGACCACCTTAGCTGCGTTTATGAGACCCGCAAGGACGATGATGGCGGTACCGTGCTGGTCGTCGTGCATGACGGGAATGGAGAGACGCTTGATGAGCTCCTCCTCCACGCAGAAGCAGCCCGGTGCCTTGATGTCCTCGAGGTTGATGCCGCCGAACCCGGGCGCGATAGCAAGGACGGTCTCCACTATCTTCTCGGGATCCTGCGTATCAAGGACGATCGGCCACGCGTCGATGCCCGCCAGTTCGCGGAATATGAGCGCCTTGCCCTCCATGACCGGCAGCGCGCCGTACGGACCGATGTTCCCGAGCCCCAAGACCGCAGAGCCGTCAGACACCACGGCAACGCTGTTCTTCTTCAAAGAATATGCACGCGCATCCTCAGGCTTCCTTGAAAGGTGGAGGGAGACCTGACCGACGCCTGGCGTATAGAACGTCGAGAAGTCTTCCTTCTTCTTAAGTTTCACCTTCCCGCGAGTCTCTATCTTTCCCCCGACCGCCTTATGCGCAGCGAGCACCTTCTTTGGATCTAGCATGGATATATGACTAAAGCGCCTTATAGCGCTCTAGTGTACCGCACCTCTTCGGTTCTTACTCGACCACCTTGACCTCGACAGCACAACTGCCGACGCCTCCAGGACCTACCAAATTCACCGCATAGCCATGCGGGCCTAGATGGTGCACCGAAATTCGCTCAGAACCATTCAGCGCTACCTTCTTCTGACCAAAGAGCACCGCTGACGTCGCGTTATCGCTGTTCCAGCGGATGCGCAGGAGGTCGCCCTTATGAAGCGCCTTCTCAGACGCCTTCAGGGTGCAGGTCGGTGCCGGGTACGAGATGGTGAACGTCTCGGAATCGTACTTTGCGCCTTCGCGGTCGCTTGCGAGGATGGTATACGTACCTGCTTCGAGATTCTTCGGAAGCATCACGCGTTTTACGCCGGTCGCCTTAGGCAGCCTGCTTGAACGCACTACCTCACCAGAAGAAGACAGGACGGAGAGCGATGCGCCCTTCATGTCCTCATAGCGGACCATGAGCGTGCGGCCTTCGTGGCTTTTGACGGAGAGGTCCGCAGCGAGCGCTGACGAGGGCGCAAGAACAAGGAGCAAAATAAGAAGTGCGATGTACGGCATGGAACGATAGCTATGATATGGGCTTACGATAGCACAAAGGCGCTCCCGTTCGGGAGCGCCTTTGTGAGAGCGAGCCGCTATCCCTTGTAGCCGTACTCGATATCTATCGAGGACGCATTGGTGCCGCCGAAGTAGACGCCGCTGTAGTAGAGACCGCGGTCAAGGAGCCACTGCTCGAGCTTCACGAGCTCGCCATCCTTCTTCGTCACGACCGGCACCGAGTCGCCTTCGCGCACCGTGTAGTACTCGATCGGAGTGCCGGAAGGAACACCGGTCACGCGCTGCTTGTAATGACCGATCGCGATGATCTTCGAGATCTTCGCCCTGTTCGGGTTATTGATGATCCAGTTGGTCGACTCGTACGAGCTTAGCACCAAAGGCTGCGCCGGATAGGAGCTGTCCGCCTTGATGTTCAGAGTCACCGTTCCTTCAGTGTGCTGCTGGAACCCGCGTCCATTGGGGTAGTACCCCTCGTAGATGCCCGCCACGATCGCCATCTTACTTGCGACGTCCTCCTCCTTGAGCCGCACCGTGAGCGTCTCCTTGGCAAGTTCCACATTGTTCGCGTAGAGCGTGATGGTGTAGGTGCCGGCTCTGAGGTCTTCCTGCACCTTGTGGGACCATTTGCCGTTCTTCTTCACCCTGATGTCGCCGCTGCCGTATACCTTGTCGCCGTTACCGATGCTGAAGCCCACCGTCTTCGTGCCCGACGCCGTGCCCTTGATGGTCGGGTTCTCCTTCTTCGCGGAGAGCGTCTTTATGTTGAAGGCGCCCTTTACTGTGGTGGTTCCCGCGATGAGCGTGAGCGGCTTGGTCGTGAAATCGCGGCCGCCGAGGCTGTACACGTCGATCTTCCCGTCAGCGGACCCCTTATGGATAAGTCCCTTGAGCTCGAGCTTGTGCGGTCCCGTCTTCTCCGCGACCGCTGATGCGGTGACCGTGAACCGTTCGGTCTCTTCCTCGTCGACGATGAAGAATCCCCCGCTCTTGGACGCTGTGCTGGTGAGCGTATGCGCTACGTTCTTCGGGATGTGCATACCGGGTCCAAAAACGCCCCATATGACACCCTCGGTCGCGCTTATGTATGCGTCGCCGCCGAGCGCGGTAACATCGAAGTCGATTTCGAACGTACCGTGTTGCGGAATGTCCGTATAGGTTACGTCCGCGTCGGTGCTGACCGGCTCAATGATGGTGGAACGTTCGGAACCCGCCTCTCCGAGCAAGCGCAGGGTCTCGGTCGTGGTCTGCTTACGCTCCCTGCTGTTGAGCAGGTATACCGAGAGCGCCCCGCCCGGCGTATCCGTGTACTGGATGGAACTGAGACGGACGCGGTATTCGCCATCCTCGTTCGGGTCGAGCCACACGTTAAGCTCGAGGACCTCGGTCTCGCCCTCTTCGATACGCGCGTAGCTGCCGACCTCGACGGCCCGGTACGCACTTACCGCCGAAGAGACGGTGCCCTTCCACCTAGGCGAACTGAGGATATCGAAGGCGAAGCCAGACCGGGCGTTCGTACCGCCAGAGAGCGGGACGTACACGTCGTTATCGTCCGCGGTCACCTCCACAGTTATCGTATAGTCGCCCAAGGTGTTGTCCTGTTCCGTGTTCGCCTCTACCTCGACGACCTCCATGTAGATCACCCCCGCGTCCGTGGTGGAGACGCCCGGAAGCACTTCCGGCGTGACCTCCGTATTCTTCGTCGTTGTAGGCGCGGGGGTCGTGGTAGGCGTCGTCTGCCCGGTCGTTGGCGAGGTCGTCTCCATCCCCGGAAGAACGAGCGGCTCGTCCGCGGATGCCGAGACGCCGAGCACCTGTCCCTTCATCTGCGAAAGCTGCGCCTGGATAGCTTCAAGCTGCGCGATGAGGTCGCTTACGGATGCGGCGCTTGCGGAACTTGGGAGCGAGAGTGCTGTCGCAAGCAGAAGCGCGATGGCGAACGTACGGATATAGGTCATAGTCTAAGGCTACTAGTACGCCTTGTACCATACCATTTATATGCTGTGTTTTGGTCCCTCCATGAGGACACCCTATTTCCCGAATCGCGCGTTCAATGAGGAGCGCGTCCTTGCATCAAGCATCCCCGTTTCCCGTAGCCCCTCCCTCTTCTGGTACGCCTTCAAAGCTACCTGCGTGCACTCGTTCATGATGCCCGAGATGGGGCACGATACGAGGTCGCTCTCAGAGGGCGGATATAGCCCGATCGTCCGAAGCGCGACCTGGAGCGCGTACGCGTCGACGCTCGTAGAGCCGAGCGGCAGCTCCTTCTTCCAGGAGTACGGAAGTATCTTCGTCGAGTCGTCAGTAGGCTTCCTGCTCGTGAGGAAGTCGACGAGACCAAGGTATGTCTGATGCGCGTAGTCTGTGGCAAGCGGCTTCCTGAGGACCGGTGCGAGCATCTTTGACTCGGTAATGTATCCGTATTCAATAAGCACCGTCGGTACCTCAAGCGTATTGTTCGAACCGACCGCAATCAGTGTCTGATCCTCGGCAACACCTTTGTTCTCAATCCGAAGTGTAGAGGTCGCAGAAAAATCGTTCAGGCGCTCAGCGATCGCCTCGGCTACTGGGCGCGATGCCTTTCCGTTTCCGAACTGCGGATCAGGAATGTAAATGGCGTACCCAGAGTTTGCGCCTGGTGTCGTTGGACCATGGTCAGGCGCGTCATTTATGTGGAGATTGATAACAAGGTCTATCTTGTTTTCGTTCGCCCATTTGTTTATGCCGTAGAGACGAAGTGCAACATCGGTCGGCGCCTTCGCATGCTCCACCTGGCTCCCTTCCTGTAAGGGCCGCACCGCACCGGCTGCAAGCTTCTCCTGCATCTCTTTCTTATGATCCTCCACGAAGCGTTCAATCTTCTTCATGTTCCTGTCGAAATAGCGCTTCAGGTCCTTGTGCCACGCTGTATTGGTGCGCGCAACAATAACCTCGTCTATGTTCCCGTCCTTCCGAAGCTCGGCTGCAAGCTGATTTGCGATATCAACGACAATTTCGCGTTCATAGACACCCATGAAGACAGCGCCGCCGTACCCGGGCTCATGCCCCGGCACAATAAGGATGCGGATCTCTTCATCTTCATATGCGTCCCTGAGTTCAGTAGCAGAAGCCGTCACAGGAAACGACTTGCTCTTCTTTGTTGCAGCAAGCGTATGGGACGGCGCAAGCGCAAAAGTGGCAATTAGGAGAAGCGCACCGACGCGAGTGAAGGTCTGCATGTTCATAGGACAATGATACGACGTAACTATTACAAAAAGGTGTGGGAATGCGCGGCCGGAGATATACTCATCCCTATGAAGGAAGACGCGCCGCTCTCGTCATACTTTCCGCGCCTCAGGGCCGATCAGAAGAAAGCGCTCGAAAAGCTCGGCATACGCACCGTGCGCGACCTTCTCTACCACTTCCCCGCTCGGTATGAAGCGGCAGGTCCGACAGGTACCGTCACCGCAGTTACCCCAGGCGCAGACGTCACTTTGTTTGGCACCATCCGCAAGCCTGAAACACGCAAAGCCTGGAAGAGCCGCCGACCTATCGCCGAGGCGTGGCTCGAAGACGCGTCAGGACGCATCAAGCTCATGTGGTTCTCGCAGCCGTATATCGCGAAGATGCTCAATGACGGCATGGTCGTGAAAATAACCGGCCGGGTCGCAGGAACGGCAGAAAAGCCCTACGTCGCCAATCCTGAGATAGATAAGACACCGATCCGGCCAGACGATGTACACGACACCCTCTTCAAGGAGGCGGAGGATCCGCGTGCATTTGAGGAGACGCTGTACGCGATATATCCCGAGAGTAGGGGCATCTCATCACTATGGTTCTTGCATGCGCTCAAGCGCGTATTTGAAGCAAAAGTACATGAGACGCTTCCGGACCCTATTCCGGAAGAAATACTTGCACGCTACAACCTTCCCCCACTTTCTACTGCGCTCGTCTGGATACACGCACCCAAGACCAATGAGAACGCACTTGCTGCAAAGAAACGCTTCGCATTCGAGGAGGTATTCGCTATCCAACTTCTCCGACAGAAGGAGCGTGCAGATTCCCTTCGGGAAAAGTCACTACCAGTATCGACCGACCAAAAATCGCTCAGCGATTTCGTTGCCTCCTTTCCATTTCCACCTACCGAAGCGCAGACCCGGGCTATCAATGAAATAGTCGAGGACTTCATGCTCCCACATCCTATGCGCCGATTGCTTGAGGGAGATGTCGGTAGCGGCAAGACTGCAGTCGCTGCGGCAACAAGCTACATGGTGGCAACTTCCCGTCCTCCGGGACGTTCCGCCGGCACGCTTCAGGTCGCATACATGTGCCCGACAGAAATACTTGCTAAGCAACACTTCTCAACATTCGTCTCGTATTTTAAGGACCATCCGATACCGATCGGCCTCATTACAGGCAGCGAGTGCAGGAAGTTCCCATCCAAGGTGCGCGGTCAGGAGTCCGCAAAGGTCTCACGGGCACAGTTTGCTAAATGGGTAGCAAACGGCGAAATACCGATTGTGATCGGTACACACGCGCTCGTATATAAGTCACTTGAGTTCCAAAACCTCGCATACGCCATCATCGATGAGCAGCACCGCTTCGGAAAGGCGCACCGCCAAAAGCTTACAAAAAAGGGTGGCGTCTCCCCGCACCTCCTTTCCATGACCGCGACCCCCATCCCACGTACGCTTGCGCTCACCATATACGGTGATCTCGATATCTCGCTCCTTGATCAAATGCCCGCAGGCCGCAAGCCCATCATCACAGAAGTGCTCGGCCCCGAGAAGCGCGAAGCAGCATACGAGCGCGTACGTGCAGAACTTGCCGCAGGGCGCCAGGCGTATGTCATATGTCCCCGTATCGATGAACCCGACCCGACCAAGGAGCTCGCGGTCCAGGCCAAGTCAGTAAAAGCGGAAGCGGAGCGCTTGAAGCGTGATGTATTTCCCGAGGCATCTATAGATATTCTCCACAGCAAGATGACGCCCGCGGCTAAAGAAGACGTCATGCGTCGCTTCTCGAACGGCGAGGTTGAGATATTGGTCGCCACCTCAGTTGTGGAGGTCGGCGTGAACGTACCGAATGCGACCGTCATACTCATCGAAGGCGCCGAGCGTTTCGGTCTATCGCAAATGCATCAGCTACGCGGCCGCGTCATACGCTCTACCCATCAGGCATATTGCTTCGCGCTCCCTGAATCCTATGGTCCAGCGACCAAGGAGCGCCTGAAAGCGCTCACAACCGCCAAGAACGGCTTTGAACTTGCCGAGTACGACCTGGCGCTTCGTGGAGCGGGAGAACTTTCTGGAAGTAGGCAGTGGGGCGTGTCGGATATCGCAATGGAGGCCATCAAAAACATCAAGCTTGTCGAAGCGGCACGCAAGGAGGCACAGGCACTCGTCGCCCGCGATCCGGAACTGGAGTCGCTTCCCTATTTCAGGACGCACCTCAGAGCGCGTGCCGAGGGCATACATTTCGAGTAGTTAGGTGCCCCCCATCGCTCCTGAGATGAACTCGATATCCTGCTGGATGCTCGGTATGAAGTAGTATGCGGCTGCTGCACTTGCCACAAAGACGCCAAGTACGGCAACAGTTGCTCCAATACTAGCGAGAATATTGCTCTTAGGCTTTTCAGGCTCGGCGATAGTAACCGGTGGCGGCGGGTTTGGCGTTGCAGCAGTTGGCGCTGCGAATATGGAAGGGACGGCAGCGAATGCCTCGTCGAGGTTCTCCTGACTCCATCCGCCCTGGCTTGCCAGGAGAGCACGTGTCGCCTCCCGGGATACACCCTTGGCATCTTGGCCCTTGATGAAGAGGACAACCTCAGGCGTGATCATATAGGCAGTATACGAATATAAAGCGTAATGGACTGTATAGGGTGGGGAAATTCATGTTTTTGTTTACACGCCGTATCCGTTCCGGTATCGTACCGGCATGATCAAGAAGCTCTTCACCGTACTCATATACGCATTCGCTGCGGTCGGGTTTTTCCTCGTCGCGGGATACTTTGCGGTGAAGTTCGGCCTCACGAACGAACGCGGCGTCATCGACGAGCAGCGCGAATCATTCCTTGAGGGTGTCGCTCCCGTGGCAGCTGAGGAGACATATACCGGTCCTTGGCAGAGCTCTGAGGAATGGAAGGTTATGGAAGCGGCTATCCGCCGCGACGAAGCAGTCATTAACCGTGCTGCAGCTGACGCGGGCGTTCCAGCGCGCCTTATTGTCGCAAACCTCGTTGCTGAGCAGCTCCGCCTCTTCTTTACGGAGCGCGAGGCGTACAAGAAGTGGTTCTATCCTTTGAAAATACTCGGCCCGCAATCTCAGTTCTCTTGGGGCGTCATGGGCATGAAAGAGGATACGGCTATAGAGGTGGAACAGAACCTCGTAAATCCCGCTTCCCCACGCTATCTCGGTGCATCTTATGAGCACAAGCTCAACTTTAGTACCGGCGATGTGAAGCAGGAGCGCTTCACGCGCATGACCGATCAGTATGATCACTACTGGAGCTACCTCTATGCGGGTCTTTACCTCAAGCAGGTCATGGTCGAGTGGGAGCGCGCAGGCTTCCCCATTACCGATCGCCCAGAGATCCTCTCAACCCTCTACAACATCGGTTTCAGGCACTCCGTACCAAAAGCAGACCCGAAGGTTGGCGGCGCAGGGCTTACCATCGCAGGAAATCAATACAGTTTCGGCGGACTTGCTGCTGAGTTCTATAATAGTGAACTTTTGGTAGACATGTTCCCGCGGTAAATTGAACCGTCACCTCTTTTGAGATAAGCTCAAGAGAACCATCCTTAGCTCAGTTGGTTAGAGCACGGAGCTTATACCTCCGCGGTCCCTGGTTCGAGTCCAGGAGGATGGACCAAATTGACAGGAGTTCTGCGCGGGCATATACCGTACAGGGAGAAGGAGGTAGACCCATGAAAGCGATCAGTTCGAGCGGGAACTTCGGCGGAAACGTCAGCATGTTCTTCGATCTATTCTTCACGTTCGGCGCAGCCCCATTTCGGGCAGTGTGGGACGGCCGGCGCGAGCTCAAGCACTGGAGGCCCGGGCAATGGCTCGCCGGCTTCCTTGTAGCTCTCGCCTGCCTGCTGTCGTACGGCATCTACGCCGCCGTACACGGCAACCCGGCGCTGCTAGTCTGGACTGTCGGTCTTTACGGCCTGGGTTGCTTCCTGGTCGCGATGTTCGGCGTCATTCTCAGCATGGCAATGGACGCACGCGAGTAAGCGCTTGTTGCGCTCGTTTAGACGGCGGTTCCGAAAGGGACCGCCGTTTGTCTTATTAGGGATGTCTTGTAGACTCCGCCTCAGATCCTTTCGATCGTCGAATGGAGTAATCTGGAGGGCTCAATGATTACGAGTGAACATGCACCGCCACCGCACACGGATCTCAGGCACAGCGGGCACGCCGGGCTCTCGCAGAGCCAGGAGTGCAACCACTCCCGCTACAGCCGGGATCGGGACGGTCAATTCTGTCCGGACTGCAACGAGGTCATGACGGACTTCAACAGTTGAATCGACACGGACAAGGGCGGCGAACCGATAAGGTTCGCCGCCCTGTCTCTTTACTGTCTTTGCTATGCTGCCTCTTTCGATTCAGCGACGATCTCAGCAACTAGATCTTCTTCCTCCTTAGCCTTTGGCGTGATGCCGTTAGCAATGAGGAGCTTCTCGAACTCCTCGCGCTCTAGGGTTTCTACTTCTACCAAGCGCTCAGCAATCGCATCGAGTGCAGCGCGATGGGTGGTGAGGACCTGTTCGGCCTTATCGCGCGCCTCTTCGATGATGCGCTTTACCTCGGAGTCCATTTGAGCCGCGACCGCCTGAGAATACGGCGCTTCACCATGTCCGCCGCGATCTGAGGCAAACGCAACCGGGCCGACTGCATCGCTCATACCCCAACGCGCAACCATGTTGCGTGCAAGATCCGTGACGACCGAAAGATCATTAGAAGGACCTGTAGTGAGGTCGTCATAGATCATGACCTCAGCGACGTAGCCACCCATCGTTGCAGCAATATCATCCTTGAACTCCTTTCGAGACTGCATCTTGCGATCCTCGAATGGGAGCTTGAGCGTGTATCCGCCGGCGCGGCCTCTACTGATGATGGATATCTTATGCACCGGATCCGCATTCGGGAGGACCGAAGAGACGAGCGCGTGACCTGCCTCGTGATACGCGGTAAGGCGCTTCTCCTTCTTGCTCATGAGATGACTTTTCCTCTCGGGACCGAGAATGACTTTCTCGATGGAGCGAACGAGGTCGTACTGGGTAATCTCGGTGCGATTCTCACGGGCAGCGAGAATGGCTGCTTCGTTCATAAGTGAGTAGAGCTCTGCTCCTGAGAAGCCCGGCGTGCGCTCTGCGATCACCTCGAGGTTCACATCAGGACCAAACGGCTTCTTGCGCGCGTGGACCGTGAGGATCTCAAGTCGGTCCTTCCTATCAGGAAGATCGATCATGACACGCCTGTCAAAGCGGCCCGGACGAAGGAGCGCAGGGTCAAGTACGTCTGGACGATTGGTTGCCGCCATGACGATGACCTTCTCGGTAGGATCGAAACCGTCCATCTCGACTAGGATCTGGTTTAGGGTCTGCTCGCGTTCGTCGTTTCCGCCGCCAACACCCGTGCCACGCACACGGCCTACGGCGTCGATCTCGTCCACGAAGATGATAGACGGCGCGGTCTTCTTTGCGAGCTGGAAGAGATCACGTACACGTGATGCGCCTACGCCCACGAACATCTCGACGAACTCGGAGCCGGAGATGGAGAAGAACGGCACGCCAGCCTCTCCCGCAACTGCACGCGCGAGCAAGGTCTTTCCCGTTCCCGGTGCACCCATGAGGAGGATGCCCTTCGGGATGCGCGCACCAATATCGAGGAACTTCTTCGGGTTCTTAAGGAAGTCCACGATCTCAACGAGCTCTTCCTTAGCTTCCTTAGCACCTGCAACATCCGCGAACGTTACGCGCTGAGAGGTGTCGGCCGGATCAATCATGCGCGCCTTGGACTGCCCGAAGGAGAACGCCTGCATGCCTGCACCTTTCACCTGGCGCGCGAGGAACCAGAAGATAAACACGAGGAAGAATACGGGGATGAGGAGCGGACCGAACGTAAGGAGGTAGTAGCGGAGTCCCGACTCGGTCGCGATTGTTATGACGACCGCGGAGATCTGCTCCGGTGTTGCACCGTACGCAGCGAGCGTCTCGGGAAGCGACGTGGTGGGATCCTTCTTTGATTTACGCTCTATGCCATCGGTATATGTGAGCGTCAGGTCATTGCCTTCGATCTTGATGTCGGTCACAAGCCCTGCTTTCACGTCGTTTGCTACACGGGAGAGCGCCACCTCCTCCTTGCTTTTCAAGCTTCCCGAAATGAACGAGAAGAGACTCATCAAGAGGAGGAACACGAGGATAGTAGTAAGAAGATTCCCGATGAATCCGGGACCCTTGGGATTTAGGTAATTAAGCGGTCTCTTTTTTCGCGAGCCCTTCTTTCCTTTTCGTACGGGAGTTTTTTTCATATTCGGCGCCATAGTGAAGTCACTATACAATAGAGCTTATTGCTATGGAATCGATGAAGGGCGCAACAGCGATCATAACCTCGGGCGGCGGCATGAAGTGCGCGTACAGCGCAGGCGCTTTGGTTGCACTCGCTAAGGAGCTTGGAATTACCAATCCGGATATCTTCGTTGCTGCGTCCGGAAGCACCGGCAGCATGTTCTATTACCTCACGCATCAGTACGAAGACATCGAGAAAATATGGACCCGATACCTTCCCTCTCCGCACTTCATTCGCTACGCGCCCATCCCAGCGATGAAGATCAATTACCTCGTGGACACGATCGCGAAGGAGTATCTCCCACTTAATCTTGAGAAGCTTGAACAGACGCACACCCGTTACTTCGTGCCGGTGACCGATCAGGATTCAGGCGACACTCGCTTCATCGGCAACGAGCTCTGGTTCAACCCGTACGAGGTAGTGCGCGCCGCCACCGCTATTCCAATTCTCTATAACGGTCACGTACGACTTGGCAGCCGCAGCTACCTTGATGGCGACTTCTCCACAGGCGTTGCGACACTCATCAAGAAGGCAATGGACGCAGGTGCCCGTCGCATTCTTCTTATTACGAACACCGACACTCCTACCCAGATGGGCAAATGGATATTGCGCTTATACGGCACCCTGTTGCGCCCGGGACTCCGCACCTCGCTCATAGAAGACCTTGAGACCGACCAATCGATTACCTGGCCGGAAGGACTTGAGGTGGTGCACGTGTCTCCAACCTACCCGCTCCCTACCCTCCTTTATTCCCGTGAGAAACGTAAGGTCGTGGAGTCGTTTAACATGGGCACGGCCGACCTGCTTGCCAAGAGTGAGGAGATAAAGGCACTATTTGGAAAATGACGCTTATCGAAAACAAAAAGGTAGGGCTGAAGTACGAGTTCCTCGAGGAATTCTCAGCAGGACTTGAGCTACTGGGGCTTGAGACAAAGTCCTTGCGAGCAAAGAATGGCTCCCTGGAGGGGTCCCGGGTGCTTGTGCGGGGCGGTGAGGCGTACCTCGTAGGTGCGACTATACCGCCGGCACAGATCCAGAACGCACCGGAAGAGTATGACCCTGCGCGCGTGCGTCGACTACTGCTTTCGAGGAAAGAAATACTCGAACTCAGCGAAGCAGAAGCCAAAAAAGGCTTGACAATAGTGCCTATTTCGGTGTATACTAAGGGTCGATTCATCAAGCTCCGACTTGCAATCGGTCGTGGAAAAATAAAGTCAGACAAGCGTGAGGCGATAAAAGCGCGCGAAGCGAAGATAGAGATCGGACGTGCGCTTCGTGGAAAGGATCGGTAGTCGCTGTGTACGCATCTTCTCGGAAGGTGCCTAGACAGGGGGTGACCGGTTTTGACGGTCTTGATCTTTGAGAGACGTGCGACGTAGTGGAAGCATGCTGACCACTTTAATCCCGCAGGCAAAAACAAACGCAAACAACACTGTTGCACGCGGAGTACTCTCACCTATCCAGATGAGCGATCTTACTCCGTTCGCTTTCGCGCGCGCCTAACGGCCCCCGCATAGCGGCGTTGTATTCGTCCCGGTTCCCATAGCGGACGAATACGGCGGAATCTTCTATGGGACCAGCAAGGAGAGTGCCTCGGCTCTTGGCTCGGTATTAGAGACTCAGGAGGGAGCGGTTTCGTCCGCGTTCCTACGCCCCTCCTTACAATGAACGTGGGCTACGCGTCGTAGATTCGTCCTTAAAGAGAGATTCGGACGGGGGTTCGATTCCCCCCACCTCCACATACAAGCAAAAGACCGCCACCATGGCGGTCTTTTGCGTACCGTGCGCAGGAACCCTACGCGCGGCGTACCATCTTCACGATTGCGAGAAGCACAATCGCGCCGAGGATGGCTACGATGAAGCTGTAGAGGTTGAAACCGCTTACGCCCTCCTGGCCGAACATGTTCATAATCCAGCCGCCGAGGACGGCACCGATGATACCGACGACGATATCAAGGAGAAGTCCCTGCTGGCCGTTCGTTTTCATGATCATAGATGCGATCCAGCCGGCAATAGCACCAAACACCACCCAAATGAGTATTTCCATATCTTTTCGTTAACTTAGGTACGGCGGCATTCTATGCGGCACCGCATGAAGCGTTCATTAATTGCCTTCGGCCGCTTCTCTAGCAAGCGCTTTCAGATATCTGTCGAATGCCTGTTGTGGCATGCCCTGTACGACACCTACCTCCGTGTCATCCATCTCTGCGAACACCTTCGCTTCCTCAAGCCCGAGTAGATCCTTGATACGCGGGTCGGAATAGTCGATGCCGGTCGTCACCGCACGCCATCGCTCATTCTCGTCCATGGCGGAAAGGGTCTTGTCCACTATCTCCGATACACGAATCCTTCGCTCGAGCGGCGGGAGCGATGCCAGAGCATAGAGCGCATTCGGCTTCAATCGGATGGTAGAGGGGATCATATCTACTTCCTCCCCCTTCCCCGGTGCGCGGACGGCCATGCCGGTTGTGATATGTATGAGCTCCTGCGGGTACCCGACGGAAAGCAATGACTCAAGCGCCTCGGGCTTGCCCATGCGCTCTGCGGTCTCGATGAGGTCCGCAGTCACCTCGTCCTTCCAGAGCTTTCCTTCTATGAGATTTGAGAAGTACTTCGTAAGATTCTCTTTTGCCTTTTCCATGGATTCCGGCTTCTGGAGGTACCGCCGCCGCTTCTTCTCGAGGCTCCCGGTCGTCTCCATAACAACTGTATCGAACGCGCAGACGAGCGCATCGTTAGGCACTCCCTGCGCAATAACATAGTCGACCTTGTTTCGTGCGACCATAGCAGCGACCATCTCATGCATATGCATTGTTCGTCCTTCGACTGCTTCGAATACCCGCTCCTCTACCTCCTCAGGCACGGACGTGCTGGTGGCTTGAGGTATTCCGAGCGCGCGCAGATTCTCGAGCTTCAGCCGAGAGCCGGAGGCCAGGATCACAGGACCTGTCTTCCACGACTCAAGCAGCTTCTCGGTGTTGGTTGGTGGGCGCTCATTTACGCCCCCTGGTCGTTCCATATCCAAATGGTACCACTCACATCTCATGCAACCTTTACCGAGCGTGAGGTGTTATGGAATGCATGGGTCCTATGAAAGTAACTACTATCGCCGGCATCAGTCTCGCTGCTGCCTTTCCCCTCCTCATTCCACTTATCGCAATGCAATTTACTAATGAGGTTAATTGGACCGCATTCGACTTCGTCTTCGCATGGGTACTACTTTCAGGCGCAGGACTAGCGTTTGTATTCATCGCGTCCAGGAGCAAGAACACGATATACCGGGCAGCGACCGGCCTCACAGTCCTCACTGCGCTCCTCCTTGTCTGGGCAAACGGCGCCGTAGGACTCATCGGTAACGAGGACAATCCCGCGAACCTCCTCTACGGTGCAGTGCCAGCCGTTCTTTTTCTAGGTTCCATACTCGTATGGTTTAGGGCGCGCGGCATGTCGTACGTAGTATTCGCTGCCGCACTTACACAGCTTCTTGTCCCCCTTGTCGCATTCTTTATCTGGCAGCCGTCTATAGACCAGAACCTCATCAAAGTCGTTGCCGTAAGCTCCTTCTTTGCGGTTCTGTGGGCAGGCGCTGCGCTTCTCTACCGCCGCGCAGAAGCCTGAGCAGGGCCATAAGGCGTGACAATCTGAAGAGGCAGACGCAAACATGCGCATCTTCTTCATGAACGCATCAGAATCCTCGCGGTATGGTGCTACCGTAACCAACTAACAGAGATTCAGACTATGGATAGGACTATGACCATTTGGGTAGTGATCGGCATTGTCGTCATTGCACTCCTCGCATTCTTCGCACTTCAGCGACCTGCGACAACCGAGAACATGGTAGAGAACGCAGAAACCTCTACCGAAGAGACTGCCGATGCTGCGGCAGTCCGCACTGAAGCGGCTGCAGATCTCAATGCGCTTCGCGTACGCGCCGAGGCCGGCGAAACATACGAAGAGCTTCAGGACGAGTTCGCACAGGTGCGCGCACGCCTTGCTGCCGCATATGAGAATGCTGAGGGCGCGACTGCTGACGAGTGGCAGGAGCTCGAAGCTGGCTTTGACGAGTTCGAAGCGTCCGCGCGCGCGGGGACGAGCAACTTCCTCGACTCAATAAGTAGCCTCATGGCACGGTTCTCAGCAGACGTTCGCACTGATACCGAAGTAGAGTAGGTCTCCTAGCAAGAAGCGCGGCTCCGAGATGGAGCCGCGCTTCTTGCTATCATTCCTGCATGCGACATGCCCTCTGTTACTTAGCGGTTATTATCGTCCTTTTAGCCCTTATTGAGTTTCTGTACATCTTTACCAAGAAGCCCGAAGCGGATCGCGCTTGGCTTCCCGAGCAGTCACAGACTGCGTACGCGCTTGATACCGGGAGCTTAATCACGATCTTTAATGTACGCGACTGGACCTACGGCACCTCCACTCCTCGTTCCACTACCTGGAGTACCGCGACCATTAATCCCAAGGAGATTGTACGTGTCTGGTTCCTTATAGAGCCGTTCTCTGACTGGGAAGCGGTCGGGCACACCTTTCTCTCCTTCGAGCTTGCTGATGGCAGAGTGTACTCGTTCTCTGTAGAGGCGAGACGGGAAACACATGAGACTTATTCCGCTATCAAGGGCGCCTTTAGAGAGTACGAACTCTCATACCAGTGGGGCACGGAGCGCGACTTCATTACGCGCAGGCTCCTCTTCCTTGATCACCCGCTGCGTCTCTACCCGCTTGATCTTGATCCTGCAGCTTCGCAGACGCTCTTCCGCTCGCTCATAGCCGAGACGAACAAGCTCGCGGAGGAGCCTCGCTTCTACAACACCCTGTCCGCAAACTGTACGAACGTGCTCGCAAAGATCGTAAACAGGTACTACCCAGGTACCCTGCCGCTCCATCACGCCTGGTACCTCACCGGCTACGCTGACCAGTACCTCATGGAGGTGGGCCTCATCCCTACCAAGGGATCCGTGGAGGACACGATGGCCGCGCACGATATTACCAAACACAAAGCGGAGCTTGAGGCGCTTGCAACGTCTCCAGCGCAGGACTTCAGCGCGTATCTCCGAACACTGGTTCCCTAGCTCTAGACAAAAACACCGCGGCACACACCGCGGTGTTTTTGTTTTAGTTTTTTCTCCTAAAACTCTTCGAATTCAGGAATAACGTTAACGATCACTGAATCAGTGGCTGCGCCGTTGTCACAAGAGATCACGAACTCGCTCTGGGAGTTGACTGTGCGGACCGCTGTACCATTGGGTACGGTACAAGAATTAGCAGAAACCGTCTGTGAGTATCCAGGACCCGTGATTGTACAGCCTGTGTTGATCGCATCTGCGCTCCAGGTAAGGGTTGTGGTTTGGCCCGACCTGACGCGCAGTGGATCTGCAGAGATCTCTACGTCCCTAGTGCCAGGACATACCGGTGGCGGTGCTGTTGCGACGGTTACGACCGGACAGTTGGCCGCATCCACCGCACCTGTCGCGGAGACCTGCATACCGTAGGAACCGGCTGAAGCTAGGGTCCTTGTGACAGTTTTGCCGGTACCAAAGCCGGTTGCACCGTCTGCGGCAAGCCAAGAGTACGGCGCGCGTGCACCGTCTGAAGGCGTCGCGGTGTAGGTGACCGACTCACCCGGAAGAATGGTGGTATCAGAGACTGCGCAGGATACCGAACCGCCATCCACATCAAGTCCAACCCGCATCTCAGACCACGGACCGCAGTTGTCTGCCTCTTGGTCCTCAGCGACCCTATTGAGAGAGTCGGCACATGCGCGGAGATAGTAGACGCCTGGACTCGTAAAGGTGTGTGAGAACTCGATTTGTGAGCTGTTGTACGCACCACCGAAACTCGGTGTCACATCCGTACCCACTGGATTATTAGTGGCGTTTTTACGCTCGAATGAGTGCGTGACGCCTGCCGGGACCTGATACCCACCCTGGGTCACGATAAGTGACTGAAAGACCGTCGCGACGTTAAGCGGAATACTGAATCCCAATGTGGTGAAATCCAAGACCCCGTTTAGCGGCGTCACCATCATTGCAGTCAGGTTCATGTTCTGCGTCGGGAGCGTCCACACTGAGACTCGGGTAGATGCAGTCGCTGTTCCTTCAGGGCCGGTACAGGTAAGCGTATAGGTCGTGTCCGCAGTCGGCGTCACCGTACGCGCGCCTTGCATCTGGCTGATTGAACCTATGCTGTCTCCCGCAGCTGTGATTTTTGCGCTTGTTGATTTGGTGCACTTGTACTGGAGCGAGCTGGATTGACCGAACTGGACCGCAGACGGAACCGCGACAATCTGCGCAGTCGGTCCGCTAATCTGACCTGGCTGACATACCGAGTATCCATTACCGCCAAACTTATACTCCTCGATGCCGGGTCCGTCTCCGCCTGGTATGCCGATGATTACCGGAGAATTCGGATGCCGGATCGCGCTCTTTGAGTACCCGTCCGCCATCTTGAGAGCCGTACACGCGTGCATCGGACTTGGGTTAGATGCAGGAGACCAGAACCCGCGCCAAAGGCAGAAATCGGCCTGCGTTGTTTCGCAGTACGTATTGCAGCCGCCCATGGTTATCTCGCCCGTATCTTCGTTGTAGCTGGAATCCCGGAATCCGGTACCAAGGATTTCGAATGGGATTGCGTACTCCGCAGCGAGAGACTCACTGCCATACCACTTCGATGGAGGATAGAAGAATGGGTTGCCCGGATCGTAGGCCCCGTAGCCCCAAGAGAGACTTTCGGTCGAGAACTTAGTTTGTGTTGTTGAAAGGCCCTTGTCATACGTCACCGGTCCGCAGACTGAAGCCTTCTGAGCAGACGCTGCTCCTGGTGTCCCAAGCGCAACGAGCGGTAGGACAAGAAGGAGCGCGCGAACGGTAGTGCTAATGCGTGTCATAGGTCTAATTGGTCTCAAATCCGATAAACGACATACCTGCCGGGAACGACGCAAGCTTCTCGAGGCGCTCCGCACCGCTTGCGATATCATGCGCAACCACCTCGTATCCGCCATTCTTTGTCATGCGGATTGCATACATGGTGTCACCCGTGAATGCGATCTGCGCATACCCCGCACCGAGCTCGCGCATCGGACGGATCGCAAATGGGTCGGTGCTGTAGATCTCATAGAGTCCATAGGTCTCTAGCAGCGAGCTATAGAGCGCAAGATACCGTCCGTCATCAGATAGCACGTATGCAGTACCCTCCGAGCCAACTGGAATATTAGTCGGATTCTGGACTCCGGTAGCAAGGTCTAGAAGGATGAGGCCGCTCTGACCAGCGAAGAGAACCGTGCTCTGATTCTCTGCACTCAGGAAGGACGGCGCTGCACCAGTTGCGAGCTCGCGCTCCTGTCCGGTCGCAAGATCAAGGAGCATTACCTTCCACATAGACAAATCAGGCGTGTAGACCACATCCCCATCGACATAACTATTAGGCAGTCGCGCGTAGAGTGCGTGCATTCCATCTGCGGATACCGAAAGTCCCGACTTAAGGTCGGTGTCGCTTACATGCGTACTACCGCTCTCTCCAAGCGTTACCACCTCGACTAGGCTGCCCTTACGGACAATCGCAATCTCCACGCCGCCAACCTTCTCGTAATCCATGACGCGCGTTTCTCCCATGTCTTCGCGCTCGAAGTCAGTACCACCAACGCGTACGAGCGTACCGCCAATGTGCCGTGACTGGCCTTCGATAAGAGTGAAGGAGCGCACTTCTTCCGGAACACTCATTGCGAACCACCACGCGGAGATGCGCTCGCGCACTCCTGGGATAAGTAGCAGTACGCCTAGAAGCACAGCGATTCCTGCCACGCTGCCTATTGCGATTAGGGTCTTCCGCGAGAGCTGCAGGCGCAGCCTCTCGTGCTTGGTCGGGGTGGTAATGGTATCCATAGTAAATAGTTAAAATCCGCTGGTAACTGGGATACCTAATATGGTACCTGTATACCGGCATATTGGGGACACTTATACCCAAACACACGCCCCTCGCTGAGGGGCGTGTGTTTTGCCTTTCTAAGCAATTACTTACTCCGTCGCATCTGTATCGTCGGTACTTGTGCCGAGATTTATAGTCGACGTACTGTTTATGGTGGTGTTATTGACTGTTGGAGGTGGAATAACGACACTACCTGTGTCCGTATCGGTGTTCTCCACCTGCGTCTCCGTGCCGGCTGTGTCTGTCTCCCGACCAAAGAGGTTCGGGAAGAACAGGAGTGCCAGCAGGATAAGAAGCACAATGCCGAGGATAGCGGCGATTAGACCGCCGATACCGCCACGGTTATCGCCCGGATTGTTTATGATATCTGCCATGAATCGTTACGGTAAGGAGTAACCTTAAAATGGTAGGACGCGGGCCGTGAGGATAAGATTAACGGTCAGAAGTGCCCTTCCTTGCCGTCTACACGCATACACGGTAAGGTTCATACCGCTTACACGCTACATCCGTATAGTTGAAACCTATGATACAAAATAAGCTTCCCTGGATCATTTCGGCCGTGCTCGCCGGACTCCTTATCATCGTCACTTTCCTCTGGATTGACGCAGTGTCCCGCCTTGATAGCGGCAACCTGTCCGCACAGAAGGACGTCATTCGTGAGGCCTGCGCCGCAACCGATGACGAGAGCCGTGCGCGCTGTCAGGCAGAGCTCGCTGACCTTGAGGTCATGCTCGAGGACTTTGCCGAAGGTCTTAATGAGGCACCTCAGGCAGAGGTTGAACTTGTCGCAACCACAACCGCGACCAGCACCCGTCGCTAAAGACGATACGCTTAAAACGCCCCGTAGGTACCTGCGGGGCGTTTTGCCGTTCAGAGCAGAGGTACAGGAACATATCTTCCTCATAGAGCGCGTCGTTTCATTCGTACTCTCTGCACTGCGCACATCCGGCCCGAGCCAAACACCCTGCCGTCGCGTTGTATATAGGCCATATATATGGTATGATGCGGGCACACGCTTTGAGTACCACGGACAAGATTCGCATCAATAAGGAGATACGCGCGAGGGAACTCCGCGTCATCGGCGCCTCCGGAGAGAACCTGGGGGTCATTTCCTTTGAGGAAGCCCTAAGGGCGGCCCAGGATGCGGGTCTGGACCTCATCGAGATCTCTCCAAACGCGCAGCCGCCGGTTGCGAAAGTGATGGATTATGGTAAGTTTCAGTACGAGCTGAAGAAGCGAGAAAGTGCCGCCCGGGCTAAAGCCAAGGTCTCTGAGACCAAGGAAGTCCAGATAAAGGTGGGCACCGGGGAGAACGACATGCGCCTTAAGGCCAATAAGGCCGCCCAGTGGCTCGAAGAAGGGCACCGGGTGCGTGTGGAGCTCTTCCTGAAAGGCCGCTACAAGGGGATGGACGCGGAGTTCCTGAAGACCCGGCTCGAAAAGTTCATCCTTCTCATCCCGTACGCATACAAGATCGCCGAGCCGGTCGCGAAAGCGCCAAAAGGCTTCGCCGCAATCCTCGAACGGGACATGAAGGCGGTTAAGGCAGCTGGTAGCGCGCCCAAAGCAGAATCACAAACCCATGAAAACCAATAAGTCATACACCAAGCGCATACGCGTATCCAAGAACGGCAAACTGATCACCAGGAAGCCGGGTCAGGACCATTTCAACGCCAAGGAGAGCGGTAGCTCTAAGCTTGCCAAGGGCCGCGCGAGCACCATCCAGGTCTCAAACGATATCCGTCGTAAGTTCCTCTCCGGGAAAATAGTCGGTAAGTAATCTTATTTCATATGCCACGAGTAAAAGGAGGAGTCGCATCAGCAAAGCGCCGCAGGAACATTCTTGAGCGCGCCAAGGGGTACCGTCACGGCCGCTCGACTAAGGTCAGGCTTGCCAAGGAGTCCCTGGTCCACGCTGGAAAGAATGCGTTTGCGCACAGGAAGGACAACAAGAGCAACTACCGCTCGCTTTGGATCGTCCGCCTAAACGCAGCCATCCGCGAGAACGGCTACCAGTCATACAGCACGTTCATCAATGCGCTTAAGGGCAAGGGCTTCGAGCTCGACCGCAAGGTTCTCTCCGAGTTCGCACAGAAGGAGCCGGAGATCTTCACGAGGATCGCCAAGCAGGTACAGGGCTAACGAAAAACTCCCCGGAATTCCGGGGAGTTTTTCTATACCCGTCTAATATCGTTCTTCGATACTTCCCACATCTCCCCTGCCGTAGGCACCACCGCCTTAGCACCAAGATAGTCATGTACGCGCTGCGCAAGAAAGCGCGCGCTTGCAGGCTCGCCCAAGGTAACAAAAAAGATCTTCGTGCGCGGCAATGCTTTCTGTGCGAATTCCAAAAGTCCGTCACGGTCCGCATGCGCCGACCAGCCGGAGAACTGCTCGACCTTCGCCCGCATCTTTATCCAACGCCCATTCACCTGCACCTTGGGTGCGCCGTCTTGGAGCATGCGGCCTGGAGAGCCTGGTGCCTGGTATCCAACGATAAACAAAGTGGTCTTGGGGTCTGGGAGATAGAGCGCCTCGTGGCGGCCTATGCGGCCCCCGTGGCTCATGCCGGCGCCTGCAAGGATGATCTTCGGTCCAGGCACGTGGTCAATGTCCATGGAATCTTCCCGCGACAGGGTGTCCTGGAAGCTCTTGAAGCGAAAGATGCTGCCCTCTTTCTTCACCTCTTCCTGGACCTCCTTTTTGAAGAAGGTGCCGCTCCAGCGCTCGTACATTTCCGTAACCTTGATAGCCAAGGGTGAGTCGAGGAACACCGGGATACGCGGCAACTCCCCCGCATCCATCATGTTCGAGATCTCATAGAGCATAAGCTGAGTGCGCTCGATGGAGAAAGCAGGGATCAGGATGGTACCTCCGCGCGCAATCGCACGCGCAAGCGCATCTCGCAAAGCCTTCTCGCGCGCTTCGCCTTTGTGGTCGTGCAACCTATCGCCATATACGCTCTCCATAACGATGGCATCTGCATCCTCGATAGGCTCTGCGTCAGGCAGGTAAGGATTCGGCGTATTTCCGATATCTCCGGTAAGCGCGAGAGTTGTGCCGTCTTCTCCCTTCACGCGTACCGATACCGAGCCTAGGATATGCCCGGTCTGACGGAAGTATATGGAAAGCCCCGGCGCAACGGGAGTCTCCTCATGAAGTGCGATAGGGGTCGCGCGCGCCATAATCTGATCGACATCATGCTCGTCATATAGCGGTGGGATCCCGTGCTGTGCGGCGTCCTCCCGTAAAAGGGACACTGAGTCACGCAACATGATATCCATAAGGTCTAAGGTCGGATGGGTTGCGTATACCTTCCCCTTAAAGCCCTCCCGCATGAGTTTAGGCGCTCGGCCGATGTGGTCTAGGTGCGCATGCGTAATCACAAGCGCATCAATAGTAGACGCGTCGAATGGAAACGGCTCTGCCATCTCTCGTATTGAGGCATCCCTCCCCTGCTCGAGGCCGCAGTCGATAAGAATCTTGCCTTTCTCCCCTTCTATAAGAAAGTTGGAGCCCGTGACGCTTTCCGCGCCGCCATGGAAGGTTATGCGGAGCGCCATAGGGTAAGACGAGCGAGTACGTAAGCGCTCAAAGCTCCTAGGGAGCCCATAAGAAGATCAAGTGCGGTATCGAAGAAGAAGTTCGCCTCGCGGCTCGTTTGTATCATAAGTTCGAACAGCTCCCAGCCAACAATGACACCTGTCATAAGAACGAGGAACGAGCGTGGATGGAAGTTCTTTAATAGTCCAATGGCAAGCATCGCAAGCGCGAGGCCTCCAAGGAAATGGACCGGCACATCAAGCCAGACATACTGCCAGTACAGGTACTCTGTAAGTGCGTTGTAGTGGAGCACGGCAAGCCCTGCCGAGAGTATGAGAGCACCGATAAGCCATATGAGACGCATGAGAAATACTCTAGCACGCAAAAGACCGGAGTTGCCTCCGGTCTTTTGTAGAGCCGCCCCCGTGTGGCAACTTTTATGTGCCACGTGGGTGTCCGCATCGCACCTTTTGGAACGAAAGTTCCGCATGGCACGTGGATATAAGACTCCCTAAAATTGAGCAAGTTGCGTTTATGGGAGCGGCTCTGTGAAAAGTATACTCCTCTTCATCTAAACGCAAAAACCCGGGGTTATCCCGGGCTCTTACGCTCATACTATTAGAGTTATTCGAAGATGCCGTCTAGGTTCACATCGTAGATAATCTGCTCACCAACGAGGCGGTAATCGATGATCTCATCCTTACCAAACCAGTGCGCGATCTCGGCATCTGCTTCGCTCGGTGAGCCAGATGCATGGATAACGTTGCGGACAGCGCGGCTGTCGACGTCTGCCATCTGGTACGAATCGAGGACATAGTCTCCGCGGATAGTGCCAACATCAGAAGAAAGGGGCTCCGTGCCGCCAGTAATCTTGCGAACGATCTTCACTGCATGGGCACCCTGCCAGACCATGAATACGACCGGGCCAGAACTCATGTAGGTCTTGAGATTCTTAAGAATCACTGCAGTAATCTCAAGCGGATCCTCTGAAGGCGGCTGCATGCCCTTGGATTTGTAGCTCTCAATGGTCTTTTCACCGGTGATACGGCGCCATTCAGGGTCAAGCGTATAGTGCTGCTCAACCTTCTCCTCGCTAGCCACGCCCATCTTAAGAGCAACGAGCTTAAGGCCCACCTTCTCATAACGTTTGATAACCTCCCCCACGAGACCGCGCTGGACGCCGTCTGGCTTCACAATGACGAGTGTGCGCTCTTTGCTTAGATGCGGAGTCATAACTGTTTGTGATACTAAAAAATCGCCTGTGGCGCTTGTATGAAGGAACTATACAGGATTTGCCTAACCTTTGCCACAAATCGAAGGAGCTATACTGAAAGTTATGCCGCGAGCCCTTGAATACCGTTTCGACAAAAACAACTACTTTATCCAGCTTGGCATCGATCAACCAATTGTGCCCAAGCGTATCCGCCAAAAGGCTGACATGCTCGGATACCTACCTAAGCCGGAGACGCACATAAGCGTTGTCGTTACGAGCAATTCAAAAGCGCTTATGGAGCATGTCTACGCAAACGAAGATGCAAATACACTCGCCAACGAGATACTCACGCTTTTCAATAGCTTCCCGTGGGAATATGAACTGCTTGATATATATCTGCTTCAAGAGCGACAGTACCGCGAAACTCACGACCGCCCAGCGCACATACGCCGCACTATCATACAAATGGTAACGCTCCCTGACCTGCCCATGTTCTATGAAAGAATTGTGGCGCTAAGTGGGGCCAACCTTACACTTCCTGTGCCACATGTCACGCTCTTCTCTTGGTCTGACTACGAACCGATGATGGTACAAGGCATCGGCCTCTCATCTTCCGAAGATCTGCTTGCAAACACGCGCGGCGAAATCTAGCTACTCGTTGGGACGCCTGGTTACCACGAGCGTCTCCCCATCCTCAACAAGAATGGTGTGCTCGAAATGCGCAGATGGCAGTCCGTCGCGCGTGCGGTAGGTGTATCCATCGTTACTTATATTAACCGCTGCCTTGCCCATATTTGCGATAGGCTCAAGCGCAAGCACCATACCGGCCTTTATCTCAGGGCCTGTGCCTGGCGTGCCTGCATTTGCGATGAATGGCTCTTCGTGGACTGCGCGTCCTACTCCATGCCCGCCCAGGAGCTTCACCACGGAGAAGCCAGTGCCCTTGAACGCTGCTTCGGTGGCGTGGGATATATCACCGACGCGCGCGCCAGGACGCGCTACAGCTATTGCTTCCTCTAGGGCATCACGCGTCGCTGCTATGAGCTCCATGCACTTCCTGTCTACCTTCCCTACAGGTACTGTGACAGCGGAATCGACGAAGAATCCGTCATGCACGAGTCCGAGGTCGAGCGCGACAATATCACCTTCCTTCAGGGTCTGCGGATTCTCGTTCGGGACCCCGTGCACCACCTCATCGTTTATGGAAATACACATGGTGGCCGGGTACTTCCGGCGCGCACCTTCTGGGGTATATCCCTTAAATGCAGGAACATCGCCGCCGGCGCGTATGAGCTCCTCAGCACGCGCATCAAGCGCTTCGGTTGAAACGCCGGGCGCGACCATGCTCGCCACCTCCTCAAGTACCACCCCGAGCCGACGGCCCGCTTCAATAATACCTACACGCTCTTGAGGGGTGCGGACAATCATTATTTCTTTAGAGCCTCTTCAATGGCCTCTGCGACTCCTTCGGGAGTAAGCTCTCCGTCTATATCAACAACAAGTCCCTTCTCGCGGAAATATTCAAGGGCGGGACCGGTTGACGCGTTAAACGCGCGGAAACGGTCACGAACCTTCTCTTCTTCGTTGGAATCAGGACGGTCCTGTGTCTTTGCTCGATCGAGCATGCGGCGGAGCGCCTCGTCCTCGGATACCTCTAGGTTAAAGACCATAAGGTCGCGGCCGAGCCAGTCGATGATCTCAACGAAATGCTCTGCTTGGCTCTTAGTGCGGCCGAACCCTTCGGCAACCACGCCAACATGGTTATCGAGGTCAAGAAGGCTGCTCTCAAGGAGGTAGTCTGCGAACCAATCAGGAAGAAGAGTTCCTTTGTCGTACATCTCACGCACTCTCGGAGAGAACGGCTCGTAGCCGTCGCGTATCTCCTTAATGCGGTCGCCGGTGGACAGACGGATCCAGCCAAGCTTCTCTGAAAGGAGCTTGGCTTGAGTGCCCTTCCCAGAACCAGGGCGGCCGATGATAAGTACGGTATCGATTGGATTTTGCATGACTAGCGGTGTGCTCTGTCGAGCGCGTCTTTTATTACCTGTTCAAATGCTTCTTTAGCTGACTCCTTCTCTTCGACAGACCTATTGTGGATCACAACGTCTGCGTCTGGCATGAAGGTGAGCTCTTCCTCAAAATGCGCTTTGCGGCGAGCGAGCTCTTCCTCGGACATGGGCGAGCGCCCGAGAGCGCGCTCGACCAGAGTCTCCCAGGATCCCGCATCGATGAAGACTGTGACGAGGTCCGCAGGATCCATAGCGGCCTTCACCTGGCGTACGCCCTGGACCTCCATTTCCTTGAACATCACCTTCCCCTCTTCGATACCCTCAAGCACGTACTCCTTCAGCGTGCCGTAGTAATTGTCGCTGAACTTCGCCCACTCGAGAAACTCATTATTCCTGATCTTCTCCTCGAACTCCTCCCTCGAAACGAACTGGTAGTGCTCGTTCTCGACCGGGTCCGGACGCCTCGGGCGCGTCGTATAGGAATACGGTGTTCTGAGCTCAGGAAACCGCTCGATCGCATGGCGCATGAGAGTAGACTTGCCGCTACCCATTGGGCCGATGACGAGGATGAGCTTGCCGCGCATATCGTGAGGAATTTCTACTGTACCACAAGGAGGAAGCCGCCCGGAGGCGGCCTCATCTCTAGTACTCCTTGAGAGACGTCTGGGCGTCCACTTTCCGTATGAGGTCCACGAGAACCTGCACCGCAATGAGGAGTGCCGTACCGCCGATGAGGATCGCAGTGATGCCGGTAATGCCCTGGATGATGAACGGAATGACCGCCACAATACCAAGGAACACGGCGCCTGGAAGGGTCACACGCGCGACTACGTTACCGATAAAGCTCTCGGTCTCGCGGCCTGGGCGCACGCCTGGAATAAAGGCTCCTGACTTCTGGAGGTTGTCTGAAATCTTCTTCGGCTCAAAGGTAATTGAGGTATAGAAGAAGGTGAACATGACAACCAATACGAAGTAGACCGCACCGTATGCCCATGGATTCGCAGAGAATGCGGTGAACCAAGTATTGAGCGCAGCCACACCAGTGACGCCCACTGCAGAAAGGCCGGTGAACACCATCTGCGGAAGAAGGAGCAGGGAGAGCGCGAAGATGATCGGCATCACACCTGCCTGTAGAAGGCGGATCGGTAGGTAGGTGGTAGCACCTGCTGCCATCATCTGGCCACGAGAGGCACGCGCGTACGCGATAGGCACAGAGCGCTCTGACTCAGCCACCATGACCACCGACCAGATGATCGCAATACCAAGCGCGACAAAGGCGATGAAGGCTGGGATCATCGCAGGCGTTGCGGTAAAGAGAGCCTGGGAAACGCCGCCCGGGATAGCCGCGAGGATACCTGCAAGGATGAGGAGTGAGACTCCGTTGCCGATGCCGTACTCGGTAATGAGCTCACCGATCCACATAAGGAGCAGAGAGCCTGCCGCGATGAGGAACACATTCACTGCGAACATAAACGGCTCAAGCGGGAGAAGAATGCCCTGGCTCTCAAGAAGGGAGAGGAATGCGACGCCCTGAAGTATCGCAAGCGGAATAGTGAGCATGCGCGCCCAAGTAATGAACTGGGTTCGGCCTGCCTCACCCTCTTCGCTATACATGCGCTTTATGTTCGGGAAGATGACTGTCGAGAGCTGCATGATGATGGACGCCGTAATATACGGTCCGACACCGAGCATCACGATCGACAACGACGAGAAGCCGCCGCCCGAGAAAACCGAGAGGAGGCCGAAGAACTGGTTGCTGCCCAAGAACTGCTCGAGGCGTACGCGGTCAACACCCGTAATCGGTATAGCTGCGAGAAAGCGGAAAACGACGATCGCACCCAGCAGGAAGAGGATACGGTTCCGAAGAGTCGTATCAGAAAGAATGAGTCCTACTTTCCTGATCCAGGTGTTCATGTGAATTAGAGTACCGAGCCGCCTGCTGCCTCAATGGCTGCCTTGGCGGATGCGGATACGGCGCAGTTGGAGACGGAGAGCGCCTTAGTAAGAGAACCGGTGCTGAGAATCTTAACCGGAAGGATGCGGCCGCCCTTAGATTCGACGAGCCCTGCGCGATTAAGCGTTGCCGGCGTTACGGTTGCGCCTGCCTCGAACGCCTTCTCAAGTGCAGCAAGTGTTACTGGGCTGTATGTCTTCTGATCAACGCGAACGGTGCGGCTCCTGTTCTTTCCGTGTCCACGGCGCTTCGGAAGCTTCTTGATGAGGTCACGCATCTCCGGGCGGAGCTTGCGGCCAGAGCGAGCCTTCTGGCCCTTAGTACCACGGCCGGAGGTCTTGCCGCGCTTACCGCCACGACCAACACGGGCCGAAGTGATGCGCGGAGTCTTTGCTTTAAGGGTGTTGGACTGCATACCAGATTACTTAGAAAGGGTCTTAAGCGCATTCACCGTAGCGCGAGCGATGGTGAGCTTGTTCTTGGTACGGGTAAGGATCTTCGCAATGACGTTGGTGACGCCAGCGTACTCAAGCACGGTACGCATTGCAGAACCGGCAACCAATCCGCGACCTGGGGACGGGATAATGGAAACGGTGGAGGATGCGTACTTGATCATAACGTCGTGCGGGATGGAACCGTCCTTGGTCAAAGGAACAGTAATGAGGTGACGCTTAGCGTCACGGACCGCCTTATCAATTGCAAGCGCGGTGTCCGCACCCTTGCCGAGGCCGACTCCTACCCTGCCCTTGCGGTCACCAATGACGACCGTAACGGAGAAGGAGAAGCGGCGACCACCGGCCATAACACGGGCCACGCGGCGCACGTCGATCGTTGCCTGATCGAACTCGCTGCGCTCACGCGGTGCGCGGTCACGCTGCGGACGGCGTCCGCGATCGCCACCTGGACGACCACGTCCACGCTCGTTGCGGCCGCGGGAAGCCTGGGTGTCAGCGGCAGGTGCTGCTGCGGTCTCTGGGGTTGGTGTAGTGGTTTCGGTCATAGTAAGTATTAGAACGTAAGGCCTCCCTCACGGGCAGCATCTGCAAGCGCCTTGATCTGCGCCTTGTATGCGTAGCCGCCGCGGTCAAAGACTGCCGCAGTCACGCCGGCCTTCTTACTGCGTTCAGCGATAGCCTTGCCGACCTCGATAGCCTGCTTACCAAGGGAACCGGAGAACTCGCGACCGTGTGCTGAAGCGATAGTATTGCCTGCCACGTCGTCGATGAGCTGTACCCAGATAAAGCGGTTACTCTTCGCGACTGCGAGGCGTGGGCGCTCGGCGGTGCCGCTAATCTTTGCGCGAACGCGCTTGTGACGACGAGCGCGAAGCTCCTTATTGCTATTGAGGGCGACTTTAGGAAGTTGTGGCATATGCTATACGGCTTTCTTGCCCTGCTTACGACGAATAACCTCGTCCTCGTACTTGATACCCTTTCCGAGATACGGCTCAGGACGCTTCAGGTCGCGAATCTCAGCAGCGAACTGACCGACCTTCTGCTTATCAGCACTCTCGAGCGTGATGACGTTCTTCACGACAGTGACGGTGATGCCGTCCGGGATCGTAATAACAACAGGGTGCGAGAATCCGAGAGCAAACACGAGCTCAGTGCCCTTAAGCTCTACCTTGTATCCAACACCGTTGATGATGAGGACTTTCTTGAACGGGGTTTCGACACCCTGGACCATAGCGCGTACATGAGCAGCGTAGGTTCCCGTAAGTGCGCGAGCAAGCTTAGAGTTGTTCTTTGGCGTGACGAGGACACCCTCGGGAGTAACGTCGATAGAAATAGAAGAGTGAATATCCTTCGTAAGAGTCTCCTTAGAGCCCTTTACGACGAGTACCCCGTCTTCCGTATTGACAGTTACCTTTGCCGGGATGGCGATAGGCTTTTTTGCAAGTCGTGACATATGTTGGTTACCAGATCTCGAATAGGTTTTCTCCGCCGACTCGCACTTTACGCGCTTCCCTATCGGAAAGGACGCCCTTAGGAGTTGAGAGGATCCGTGCACCGAGGCCATTCTTGACCTCGTGCGCCTCAGTAGCCGGTACATAGAGGCGGCGTCCCGGCTTACTAATGCGCTTCACGTCGCGTATCTTGTGGTTTCCCTGCGCGTCGTATGCAAGCGTTACCTCAATGGTCTTCGGGGTCTTCTTAGAGACCTCGACGTCAGCGACGTAACCGAGCTCCTTAAGCTTGAAGGCAATTGCCTCGATGTGCTTGGAGTGAGGTACGGACACCTCCGTGTTGCCGATCATGCCGGCATTCTTCAAGCGAATGATGAAGTCGCCTACGCGGTCGGTTACCATGATGCCTTCTTTACGCCCGGGATCTTGCCTTCGCGGGCAAGCTCACGGAACTGAATACGGGAAAGACCGAACGCGCGGAGGTAGCCACGGCCGCGACCAGAGATCGCGCAGCGGTTCTTAATGCGGGTCGGTGAGGAGTTCCTCGGAAGCTTCTGTAGGCCTTCAAAGTCGCCGGCAGCCTTAAGAGCGGCACGCTTATCTGCGTACTTCTCGACAAGCGCAATGCGCTTGTTGTTGCGGGCGAGCTGTGAGGTTTTAGCCATACGAAAAATAGCTCCGAGGAGCGTGGAGGTACTCTATCAGGTAGCAAATACCGTGTCAAATCTATGAAGGAACCCCCGTCGCAATAGTCTGCGACGGGGGTTGTCAACATGGCCCGGAATTGGCCTAATGCGGCCTTGTGAAGATCAGGAAGTCGGTGTCGGCCGGCACGTTCTTGAATTGCTCGGTGCTCCAGCCGATGCTCGTCTTGCCGTCCTTCACGCCAATAACGGCCAAGTTAGGCCCTGGATTCGCTTTCAGGAGGCAGAACGAGCCGCCGAGCACGAAGTGTGCGGTCGGCATGTGCATCGCCACATCGATCAGGTCCGGTTCAAGCAGAACCTCGCCTTCTTCTTGAAGCGCGCGAAACGCTGCGTCGAATGATCCTGAATCAAGGATCTTGACGCGGTGAATCATGCCGACCATAGCCCTGCTGCCGTCGAAGTCTCGGCGATAGAAGGTGCGCAGCTGCACGTTCTTTTGGGCGATCGAATCCGCACTGGCGAAGAGGCGCTGCCCCGAGCGAGCGGTGATAGCCGTGCTCGTCACGAGAAGCGACTCGCCCGTTCGGCGGACACGCACTCCTGCTTCGGCCATACGGGCCGATGATTGTTGTTGCATTTCAGACTCCAAAGGACAAATTGAACAGAGCACCATTATACAACGAAGATGCGGAAAGTAAAAGACCCGCATTTCTGCGGGTCTTTTACGTATTCTCTTGGCTTACGCAGTCTTGAGCGGCATGCCGAGGTGGCGGAAGAACGCCTCTGCCTCTGCTTTGCTCTTGGCGGTGGTCACAATGGTGACCGCAAGGCCGAACACATCCTTTACATCCTCCTCTGAGGTCTCAGGGAAGATAGTGTGCTCCTTGATACCGAGCGTCATGTTCCCCATCTCATCGATAGCGGAAGTATTGAGGCCGCGGAAGTCACGGGTACGCGGAAGCGAGATGTGGATCAACTTGTCTAGGAAGTTGTACATGCGCTCGCCGCGAAGCGTCACCTGGAAGCCAACGATCTCTCCCTCGCGAAGCTTGAAAGATGCGATGGACTGGCGCGCAGCACGCGGAGAAGGCTTCTGACCCGTGATGCGGGCGAGACGGTCCTCAACGACTGCCTTGCGGTTCTTGTCAGCCTTACCGACGCCGGAAGAGATGACAACCTTCAAGATGCGTGGAGCCGCCATGCGGTTCTTGTAGCCGAAGGCCTCTGCGTTAGCCTCAAAGGCGGTCTGCTGTTTTTCTTTTGAAAGCATCATACGCGTATTACTTAAGGGTAGTTCCGCTCTTCTTGGTAACGCGGACGATCTTGCCGTCCTCTGTTTTGCGGCCAATTCTGGTCGGCTTCTTGTCCTTCGGGTCGACGAACATCACGTTGGATGCGTCGATAGCCCTCGGACGCTCGACGATGCGACCGGACTGCTTCGGACCGGACTTGCGGATGTGACGCTTAACCATACCCACGCCGTCGATAACGACCTGGTTGGTGTCCGGGAATACCGCAAGAATGGTGCCGGTCTTACCCTTGTCCTTACCGGATACCACTATCACGTTGTCGCCTTTCTTGAGTTTCATCTTCATATATAAAGTATTAGACGATCTCAGGCGCCAAGGAGGCGATGTTCTGCCAACCGCGGTCGACGATGTCGCGTGGTACAGGACCAAAGACGCGGTTACCCTTCGGGCCCATCTCCTTACCCTGCTTCTCGATGAGAACAACGGCGTTGTCATCGAAGCGAACGTAGGAGCCGTTAGAACGGCGGAACGGCTTCCTCTGGCGAACAACGACGGCCTTGTAGATGTCCTTCTTCTTTACGGCCTTGCGAGGCTCTGCGGTCTGGACGGAAACGACGACGACGTCGCCAAGCTCTGCGTAACGGCGCTTAGAACCGCCAAGCACCTTGAAGACGCGCGCAATCTTTGCGCCTGAGTTATCTGCAACGGTGACGATAGTCTGGGGCTGTACCATACGCTATTTCGCTATCTTAAAGCTCTTGAGCTTTGAAACCGGGCGGCATGCCACGATGGTGACCTTATCGCCAACCTTCACAGTGTTGCCCTCATCATGTACGAGGAACTTCTTCGTGCGCACCTGGTACTTCTGGTACTTCGGATGCTTCACGTAGCGGGATACCGCAACGGTAGCCGTGTCCTTCATGGCCGTCTTTACGACGACACCATTGAGGGTCTGGGGCTTGGGGTTAGTGTTTTCCATAGTAATTGTTATGCGCGCTTGCGGTTACCAAGCTCGGTCAGGATGCGGGCCACCTGCTTTCGAGCGTTCTTGTATGCGCTGCCATTTGCGGTGCGGGCACCAGCAGCAGCAAAGCGTAGGTCTTTCATTTCCTCGCGGCTCTTTACGAGCATCTCCTTGAGCTCGTCAACCTTCTTCTCGATGAGTGATTCTTTCTTAGCCATATATTAGCGGGTGACGACGGTGGTCTTCACCGGGAGCTTAGCGCCAGCACGGCGGAGCGCATCGCGCGCCTTTGCCTCTTCGACGCCGTCGAGTTCGAACATGACACGGCCCGGGCGAACCTCAAACACGAAGTGCTTCGGGTCGCCCTTACCCTTACCCATGCCCACCTCGGCAGGCTTTGCTGTGACCGGACGGTCTGGGAAGATGCGAATCCACATCTTGCCACCCTTACCCGTTACGCGAGTGAGTACCTTACGGGCTGCCTCGATCTGGTTAGAGGTGATGCGATGTGCGCTCGTAGCCTTAAGGCCGTAGGAGCCGAACGCGACAGTAGTACCACGCGTATCAGGGCGCGCGAGCTTAGCCGGAGACTTGCGTCCGGTCTGCCACTTCCTGTGCTTTACCTTCTTAGGGAACAACATACTTATTTAGATGAGCGGCTAGGGGCCTGCACACGATCCTTCTCATTGAAGGTATCGCCGAGGTAGATCCATACCTTGATACCGATAACGCCGTACGGAAGCTTTGCCTCGAAATGCGAGTAGTCGATGTTTGCACGGAAAGTCTGAAGCGGGATGCGGCCCTTCTTAAGCTGCTCCACGCGACCCATCTCTGCGCCACCGAGGCGACCAGAGAGGACGATACGAATACCAGCGACATCGCGAGTGGCCATGACCTTCTCAATCGTGGACTTCAACACGCGGCGAAACGGCATACGCTTCTCAAGTCCCTCAGCGACCATCTGAGCAACGACTGCTGCGGAGGTCTCCGGCTGGCGGATCTCCATGATATCGAGCATCACCTTGCGGTTATGTGAAGGAGCAACCTTCTTCACGACCTTGTTAAGCTCGGCACGGAGCTTAGTCGCATTATCGCCAGAGCGGCCGATGACGAGGCCTGGACGCGCGGTGTGCACGATTACGCGCATCTCGTTAGCTGAGCGCTCGATTTCCATCTCAGCGACATGCATGCCGCGGAGGCGCTTCTTGAGGTAGGTGCGGACTGCGTTGTCTACCACGATGTTCTCGCGGAAGGTCTTCTTGTCGGCTGCGAACCAGCGGCTCCGCCAATCGCGGATGATGCCAAGCCTGTGTGCGTATGGATGTACGGTGTGTGTCATATAAATTACGAAGACTTGAGGGTCACCTTAACGTTGCTCTTCCTGCGGCGGATAGGTGCTGCACGGCCCATGGCGCGTGGCATGTAGCGCACGGTCATACCGGCACTGTTTACCTCGATGTTCTCGATAACGAGCGTGCCTGCGTCCTCACCCTTGGCCTTTGCGTTTGCAACGGCGGACTGGATGAGCTTTAGGATCGGGAGCGCTGCGCGCTTCGGGAGGAACGCAAGTGCCGCCTCCGCCTCGACTACCTTCTTACCCTTCACCATATCCGTCACGAGACGGACCTTGCGAGGAGACTGATTGTGGCTTTTGAGTTCTGCGCGCATAAGCTATTACTTCTTTTTAGTAGCTGCAGGAGCTGCCTTAGCGGCCTTAGCGGCCTGGATTTCAGCATCCTTGCGCTTCTGCTCGAGCTCCTTCTGCATCTTACCGCCGTGCCTGACGAACTTCTTCGTCGGTGAGAACTCACCCAAGCGGTGTCCGACCATCTCCTCGGTGACGAGGACATCGACGTGCTGCTTTCCGTTGTGAACGCCGAACGTAAAGCCGACGAACTCGGGAGCAATCTGGCTCGCGCGAGCCCACGTCTTAATAACGCCGGCTGAGCTCGGCTTCTTGTCAGCTACCTTCTTGAGGAGCTTGGCATCCACGTAGGGACCTTTCTTGAGTGATCGGGACATGCGAATTTAAAAGCCCGCGCGAAGCGCGAGATAGGTAGAATCTATATGAAAGCAGGGGAAGTGTCAAATTTATGGTCCGATTCCTCCTTTTTGACCTTCCACACCCACCTACCTTCATACGTAACAGCGTGATAAGGTGCGCGATGGGTCAAGAGTAGGAGGGAAAAATGACCACATCTGACGCTGTAAAGCCGCGCTTGATCAAGGGCTTCCGCGAGGAAGGACCTATCCAGGCGCAGCTGGGAATACTGGTGCAGGCCATCGTTATGCGAGGCTTCACCAAAGCCTATCCAAGCACTGGCCTTCGTCCGAATCGGCTCACTTCGGAAGTCCTGCGTCGCAGCCTTGAAGAGAGCGGTATCCATCGCTATTTTCCGGGAAGCGGCTTGACCGACGAGGAGTTCGAGGAGGGCGCCAGGGAGCTCTTTGGCGAGGGTGACCTGGCCACTGTGGTGATGAGTGGCATTTCGCAATCCATGCTCGAACCCACCGCATAGTTCTATCGCCAGACACGAAGGGGCCCGCTACGCGCGGGTCCCTTTCCTTATTAGCGGTATAATCCTCGTATGAAAACGACGGAGAAGCGAAACGCAATCATCGGCGCTGTGGTACTGGGATTTATCATCATCGGGCTCACTCTCTGGTACATGGCCTCAAACCCGCCAATGCAGGTATCCCTTGGGGAATACCCAGCAGCACCCGTGCCCCCAGGCGCCTATGAGAAGGAGATCCTCACTGATGAGAGTCGGTACCATACCGCGGTAGCAGCGTACCCGTCTGATATCCCTCTCAGAGAGTCTGCAGGCCCTGAGGCTAATGCAATGGTAGTTGCACGCCTCAATGACTTTGCAACGTCCCAGATAGCTGATTTCAAGGCACGTGCGGGCTTTGAGACCATGACCGAGGAGGATATTTCCATGCTCGGCTTCGATCAGGGTCGGAAGTACGCGCTTGAGCTTGATTTCGATGTCAGCGAAAGCCCGAAGACTCTCACGTACGTCTACACCATCTACGAAGATACGCTGGGCGCACACCCTAATGGCACCTACCGCACCTTCACCTTCGACAAGGCAACCGGAAAAGAGCTCGGTCTCTCTGACATTTTTACTGGTGATTACCTCTCTCGCCTCTCTGCAATATCCCGCCAGGTGCTTCCGGGCAATATAAGCGCACTATCAGGCGTCGAGGCGGACCTTGAATATATAGAGACGGGCACGACGCCAACGGCGGAGAACTTCCAATGGTTCGCACTCCAGAACGACATGCTCATACTTCTCTTCCCACCATACCAAGTAGGTCCCTATGCGCTTGGGCCGCAGTTTGTTGAGATACCGCTTTCTGAGATTACAGACATACTCAACCCGACATACCAGCCATAGTATGGATGCGTGTCCGTTCTGCACTAGAGATACACTTGCGCTACGGCTTATTGCAGAGAACGAGACCGCTTTCGCGATTCCGACAAATATCCCAATAACGTCCGGACACACGCTTGTCTGTCCTAAGCGTCATGTTCGCTACTATGAGGAGCTTACAGCCCACGAACAGCGCGATATCGAGTCCCTTCGCGTATCTATTAAACATGCACTCGTGAAGTCGTTCGGCGCAGAAGGATTCAACTGGGCTTGGAACGAGGAGCGGGTGGGCGGCCAATCGGTTCCCCACTTCCATCTTCACATCGTGCCAAGAAGAGAAGGCGATACTGGCGTGCATGGGTATGAGCCAAGGAAGTTTATCTATAGACCGGGTGCGCGGGACGTGAGTCCAGACGAAGAATTGAGGCGCGTTGCCAGAGAGATGCGCGACGCTCTCTAAAAGAAAGAGCCCTTCGTAGAGGGCTCTTTCTTTTTCCTTAGCGCTTCTTTCCAACCTTGCGCCTCGAGACGATGAAGACGTTCGAGTACTTCTTCGGCGTACGAGTCTTCTGACCCTTGCCGGTCGGCTTGCCCCACATGCTCTTGGCACGTCGGAGACCGCGGCCCTGGCGACCCTCACCACCACCATGCGGGTGATCTACTGGGTTCATGGCAGTACCACGCACGGTCGGGCGGATACCCTTCCAACGGGAGCGGCCTGCCTTACCGTACTTCACGAGACGGCTGTTCTCGTTAGAGACTGAACCGATCGATGCCCAGCAGAGATCAGATACCTTGCGAATTTCCGAGGATGGCATCTTGAGCTGCGCGTAGCCTGCGTCGTGTGCAACGACCTCAGCGTAGTTACCAGCGGAACGTGCGAGACGTGCGCCTGCACCCACCTTGAGCTCGATGTTGTACACGAAGGTGCCAGATGGGATGCGGCCGAGCGGCATGCGATTGCCTGGCTTAACCGGTGCCTTCTCAGAGACGATGAACGTATCGCCTACCTTTACGTCCTTCGGTGCGAGCACATAGCGGCGCTCGCCATCAGCGAACACGACACGAGCGATAAAACCGGTGCGGTACGGATCGTACTCGATGGTCTCGACGCGCGCAGGAATATCCTTCTTCGCGTACGTGAAGTCGACGTTGCGAAGACGGCGCTTGTGGCCACCGCCCTGGTGACGGGTGGTGATGCGACCCGCGTTGTTGCGGCCTGCCTGGTTCTTCTTAGAAACCATGAGGCTCTTCGTGGGCTTGTCGCCGGAGAGTAGCTCCTTGTACGGGAGCGTAGTCATGTTGCGGCGACTCGGGGATGTTGGCTTGTAGGTCTTCATATGCGTTATGCGAACTGGATGGTGTCACCCTTCTTGAGGTAGACGTACGCCTTGTGACGGCGAGCGCGCGTACCAACACCACGACGGGTGCGAAGGGATACCTTCTTCGCCGGGAGGTTCGCGATGCGGACCTGGCGCGGGGTTACTTTGTAGTACTTCTCGATCGCTGCTTTGACATCGTGCTTGGTCGCGTCTGCGGGAATCGCAAACACGTAGCAGCCTGCCTCCGTACCGATCAAGGCCTTCTCAGAGAGCCAGGGCTTCTTGAGGACGTTCGCAAGACGACCGTCGTCCTTGCGCTCTACCGTGATGGTAGCCTTGCCCGGAGCGGCCTTCTTGGGTTTACGTGAAAAGAGTGCCATACGAATGTTACTTAGTGAGGCGGGCTGACAATACCTTGAACGCCTCCGTCGGATTCTCAATGACGAGGTACTTCTTCGTCACGAGATCGACCGGGTTAAGGTTGCGAACTTCCTCGCTGATGTAGTTGCCGAGGTTCTGAAGTGACTTCTCAGCAACACGGTCCTTGGAGGAGAGAGCGATCACGGCTGCGTTCTTGCGCTTGGTGACGAGCTCGGTCTTGCCGGATGCGTTTGCAACTGCAGCAAGCGCTGCCTTTGCGTCCTTGGTCTTCGGCTCTGCAAATGTGAACTTCTCTATGAAGAGCACCTCGCCGTCGTTCCACTTCTTAGAAAGGACGGATGCAAGCGCTGCGACACGCATTTTCTTGTTGATCTTCACGGAGTAGTCGCGCTCTGCACGCGGACCGTGCGTAACACCTCCACCTACCCAGATCGGAGAACGGCGGGAGCCGTGACGCGCGCGGCCCGTACCCTTCTGCTTCCACGGCTTCTTACCACCGCCGCGTACTTCGCCACGGAACTTGGTGTTTGCTACGGTCGGACGGGCATTTGCCTGCATACCGACGACGACCTGATGCACGAGGTCTGCATTCCATGCCGCTCCGAAGAGCTCTGCAGGGAGCTGGATGTTTCCTGCCTCCTTGCCGTCCATGGAGAACACGGTTGCTTCAAGAGTGCCGAGTGCCTTCTTCGGAGCGACTTCCTTCTTTGCAGCCGGAGCCTTAGCTGCTGCCTTCTTTGCAGGAGCTTTGGTTGCTGCGGTCTTCTTTGCTGGTGTTTTTGCGGTTGCCATATACGTCAGGGTTATGCAGAAACGACCTCAATAAGCGTGCCCTTTGCACCAGGGACCGCACCAGAGATGATAATTTCGCCACGAGCTGCATCGACATGGAGGACTTTGAGGCCCTTCACTGTGACGCGGGTGCCACCCATGCGGCCTGCCATGCGCATGCCCTTGATGACACGACCACCTGCGCGACCGCCGCCACCGATGGAGCCTGGCTCGCGCTCGGAGTGCTTCTGACCATGCGTGCGGCGTCCACCGTGGAAACCGTGACGCTTCACAACACCCTGGAAGCCCTTACCCTTGGTGAGTCCGGCAACCTCGACGTCGTCGCCAACTGCGAACGTATCGATGCCGATCTCAGAACCAACGGCAAAATCACCCGCATTGTCAGTGCGAAACTCTGTAACTACCTTAAATGCCTTGCCCTTCGTGTGACCAAGCTCTGCTTTGGTGACCCGGGAGGTCTTCTGCTCTTCGTAGCCCACCTGAACGGCTGCATAGCCATCTTTGGTATCTGCGGTCTTCACCTGGGTGACGACCAAGGGGCTGGTCTTAAGGACCGTGCCGACGGCCACGCGGCCATCGTCGCCCCAGATCTGGGTCATGCGCTCTTTGCGTGCAAGGATGAATTTCATAAAAATAAAGCGCGCTAGCAATAGCGCGGGCTCTAATCGGGTCCCGGGCCATTGGTCCGCCCCATAGGGGAGGACGTAGCGATAGGCGCACTCTACACTAGGGGTTTCTATTATGCAAATAAGTGCATGCTACGCTTTAAAAGTCAGGTTCCGGCGAGCCTGGCATGTACATCGGAGGGCAGGCCTCCAACCAACCACTTTGTGAGCGAGGGAGACGAGGCAATTCCCCTGTCCCCACGCCAGTCCGGGTGGGTCAGGCGCGAGCACCAGCTCGCGCCTGATTCCTTTATATAGCAAAGACCCCGCGCCAAAGACGCGGGGTCTGCCGTTCATTATTCTAGCTGTTAGGCCAGAACGCGCCGGGTCCCCTGAAGGAACGGGTCGAAGAGCTCGGCATGCGGGGAGCAGTACCGGAACAGGATCCCGACCGCCATATCGCGGACCATCTCCTTGATCTGGCAGTCGCGGTTCAGTTTGAGGCTAAACGCAATCACGAACAGCTCGCTGAGGTCCGTCAGAATCTGCCGATCCTTGGGAGTGAGCGAATCGTAGTCGAAGCCGCTAAATCGGCAGGACAGGATGTGATGGAAGCCGCGCAGCGCACCCGGCTCGTATCGCACCCCAACGAGCATGCTCGCACGCGAGCTGAGCGATCCCACGGATAGTCCTGTAGCCGCAGCGACTGCAGCCAGGAGCGCACCGTCCGGGTCGCCAATCACCGGCTCTTCGCCGAAGCGAACGTGCGCGATGACCTCGCCGAACTGGTTGGCGACGCAGACAAACCCTCCTTCGACACCCAGATCGTCCAGCTGAGCCGCAAGCGGCCCATGGTTGCAGATGTCCTCATAGAGAGATTGGGCGACTTCCTCGTAGATGTGGAGGTCAGGGAACGTTGAAACGGAATTACGCAAAAAGAACTTCCTTCTGATGCATGTATGACGACAGTGCCACCGAGGAGTTATAGCGCACGGAAGTATAAAAGCAAACCGGGCTCCCTTTCGGGGCCCGGTCACATAATCATTGTTGCGCTCCATGTTAGAGCTTATGGAGCGCTTCTTGAGCTGCGGTGATCCGATCGTTGAGCCTGTCGCGCTTGCTGTCCAAGCTGGACAGCCGTCGCACGCCCGCGGGATCGAGCCGGACCACCTCGCCCTCGTGATAGATGTCGGCGATTTGCCGGTCGACCTCCCGGATCTGAACCTGCAGACGCTCGATCTTGTCCCTGAGCCGTTTGCGCTTTGCCCAGACCGGACGATCGAGCCAACTCCACAACGAACGGCGGAATTGGCGGCTCGACTTACGCGCAGACTCATTGAGTCCAAGCAGTGCCGTCGGATGCATAGCCTCCTCCTCTTCAAGAACCAGACGCACGAATAGCGTCTATTCGCATCCTATTCCTGCCGTTCTTAAAGTCAACAGAGGATAACGCAAAACCGCTCCATTGCTGGAGCGGTTTTGGTAAGGAGTATCCCTTAGATCATCTTCACATCGATCGTCACGCCGGACGGCATCGAGAGATTCGTGAGAGCCTCGATAACCTTTGGGCTTGGCGAAAGGATGTCGATGAGGCGCTTGTGGATGCGCATCTCGAACTGCTCGCGGGCGTCCTTGTGGACGAACGTTGAGCGGTTCACAGTCCAACGCTTGATCTCGGTCGGAAGCGGGACAGGACCCACGACCTTCGCATCGAGGCGATTCGCCGTGTCCATGATCTGCTTGACCGAGAGGTCGAGGATCTTGTGCTCGTAGGCACGCACACGGATGCGAAGCTTGGGCTCCCCGGCCGGTGCGGCCTCCTTCTTCGTCGCCTTCTTCGCTGTGGTAGCCATACGAGTAAGAAGTTAGAACGTTAGGCGACGATCTTCGTCACGACGCCGGCGCCCACAGTCTTACCACCCTCGCGAACCGAGAAGCGGAAGTTGTCCTCAAGCGCGATTGGCGCAGTGAGCTTGACCTTGAAGGTCACGGTGTCGCCCGGCATGACCATCTCCT